>DDGG01000017.1:174137-174936 GCA_002337525.1 Alphaproteobacteria bacterium UBA1908
ACTTCTCTTTCGTTTTTACGAGCCGCAATCCGGTATAATAACAATTGACGGACAGGATATTACAAAAGTCACCCAAAAAAGCTTGCGAGCCGCAATCGGAATTGTTCCCCAGGACACTGTTCTCTTCAATGATACCCTTTACTATAATATTGCCTATGGACGGCCTTCTGCCACGGCAGATGAGGTTGAAGAAGTCGCCAAAATGGCCAAAATTCACGACTTTATTCAAAATCTACCACAAAAGTACGAGACTCTTGTTGGTGAACGTGGCCTGAAACTTTCAGGGGGCGAAAAGCAGCGCGTCGCGATTGCCCGCACCCTTTTAAAACAACCCCCAATTTTTCTATTCGACGAAGCTACATCAGCGCTTGATACGCAAACAGAAAAAAATATTCAAAAAAGTCTCCGGGAAGTTTCTTCTAACCATACGACTCTTGTCATTGCTCACCGCCTTTCAACGATTGTGTCGGCTGATGAAATTCTTGTCCTTGATTATGGTCAAATCAAGGAGCGTGGGACCCACAGTAAACTCCTTAAGGCTCAGGGACTTTATGCGAATATGTGGCAAAAACAGCAGGAAGAGATCAAAAAAAGAGACCCTTGAGGAGTCTCTTTAAAAGGTTCTCATCAACCTGTTTAGAAAGCTTCCTACCTCGTCATTCAGACCATGCATCCCATTTTATTCAAAGTGGGTACCCGTCGAACGAGCATCCCCCCCCCTCCCGTCATTCAGAAGTGAGTATATCCCCGTCCCGTCATTCAGAAGGAGTGAAACGACTGAAGAATCCACTACCCCCGC
>DDGG01000010.1 GCA_002337525.1 Alphaproteobacteria bacterium UBA1908
ATTCCGGGGGGGGCCATATCAACCAATTATTACAGAGGAACAGAAGATACACTTGTTGCCCAAATCAACGAGGGTAAATCAATGGATTATGGCATTCGAGCAGACGCTAGTGGTTTTGCCAAAGCTTTGCACGCCCTTAAAATCGGGGCTACAATGACCCCTGATTATGATGAGGGCTCAGCCAACATGCAGCTTCTTCGGGAAGCTATGACCATTGGTGGTGAGGCGACGATTGAACTTTCTGATGAGCTCGCAGCACTTGGAACAAATCGAAAAACACTTGATGTCGAAAAAAGCGCCATTGAAGGATTTATGGATAATGCTAATAAGCTGGAACAAGATTATATTGGTGTTGATGTTACTCAAGCATGGATCCAGTTTATGGCGATGAAAGAACAGCTTTTGGGTATTGCTACAGCCTTTCAAATTGAAAATGAGTCAAGTAAGCAATTTTTAACTATTCTAAGATAACATCATAACCCTGGAGGAAAAAATGTCATTTGAAACACACCTTGTCTCTGATTCAAAAGAACAGACTTTGTGTTCTGAAAGAAGTGTTGTGGGTGAGGAAGCCCTAACTAACCAGGCACCACAACATATTTTCTTCGAGAAAGGAATTATTGGGTTTGGTAACGAACAAGAATATATTCTTGCTCCAGCTCCCAAAGAAAGTCTAAAGCCTTTTCAAGTATTAATTCATGCTCAAAATCCCAATATCCACTTCCTTGTTTTGAAATTTGGAATGGTTGAAGAAACCGTTTCGATGGCCTTACGTCAGGATATTGCTCAACAAATGAATTTGGACCCTAAATTTATCGAAGGGTATTATCTGGTCACAACAGAAGGGATTGAACAAAATAATCTGACTTTTTCTATCAATAAACGGGCTCCGGTCTTTATTGATCCTGTGCATCAAAAGGGAGGCCAATATATCATGAAAAATCAAGAACTTCCCCTGGTTTTTATTCTAACGCACTTGTCTGAGGAAATTCGAAAGCGTTTAAGGAAAGACTAGTCTTTTTCTCCTGATGTATAGAAATAATATCTTTTAAAATCTCTACTTGGAGGTCTCGTGATGGCTCTAGATTAAAGATTAGGATATTTGTCAAAAAATGTATTAAAGTTGACAATTTTTCAAAAAAGCCTTTAATGAAAAGAAAAAGCTTTTTATGATTACATGCCTAATTTGCACAAACAGGGGGCTATGCATTTGCTTGTGAACCTTACCAGGAATGTTCTTTTTTTTGTCATGGTATTCGCCTCAAATGTTGATGCGTCGAGCTTATGTGAAGAAGAAAAATCTGGAATGAATTCTGGGAAGACCTCTTCAAGCAGTGCTGGTAGTAACCCGGAAGAGATTGAGCCCTCTTCTGCTTTTGCACATAAAGTAACCATCACAGGTAAGAGCTTTACAGAGGTCTTGAATCAGTTTGAAAATTATCTTGGGCACGAGGTTGTGGATGATTTTATTACCTTACTCGAAGTATCTGAAACGGATGAGCAAAATATCCTTATTATAAGTCAGATGCTTGTTGCTTTTCAGGTTAGATTTTTTGATCAACAGGACAAAGAAGTGACAGCAGAACATATTGCAACCTTAATGACTCGGGAAATTTCTCAGGAGGGCGATTTTTAATGGTTTTTCTTCTAATCTATTTATAAAAAAATCTAAAATATTATTAAAAAACATCTTTTAAAAAATCAATTCTATTTTTTATAGAACTTCTTTTATGAAAAAAATATTTGACTTGTATTTTTCTAATTAAATCATTATATACCAATTGGTCAATAAACTTTAGGTATTGAAAATGTTAGGAAAACCTCATGTCAAAAAAATCAAATCCAGGATAATTTTATTATCATCTGTAAGCTCTATAGGGCTTGTCGTGGCCTCGACGGCGTTTAGTTCCGATTATGAAAGGGAACAAGGGTATGAGCCATTAACTCAAACAAGTGTATCTTGTACAGTGCCTGATGAGGTTGAGGAGATTCATCATAGTTTCTTTGATCAGCTAGAGGCTGAAGAGAGTTACCCCACGCCTTCTCTTGACGAACTTATCGCATCTTATTCACAAGCAGATTCTGATGCAGTATATCCCGGGGTTCTGTTATGGCGATTAACGCGAGAACTTCAACGAACGGATTCTAAATCCCCAAATTATTCACAGTTTCTTGGTCAGTCGTGCCTGAAAGGGTTTTATGTTCTGTACTTTTCCAGTATTTTTAGCTGTAAAATCCCGGAAAACTGGGGAACTTTTCTGGAAACTTTAAAAGAAAGATCAACGCCGAATGTAGAAGATAGGAAGCAAAAGAAAAAATCTTCTAAATCCAACAATTTCTCCTCTCTTTCCCTAATTAAGAGGGACCATCGAAAACGATTACTGCACATTTATAAAAGTAGTGATCTTTCAGTACTTTCGGGATTTGCCCTGGATCTCCTTTCTGAAGAAGGTCCTAGAGTTCTTGTTAGAGCAAAATTATCCCCTGATTTGTTTAAAAGAAAAGCTAAAGATTCTTTTCAGATATCATTTCCAGATTCCAAATCATCCTTTGTTTTTGATAATTATGGATCCTTGGAAAAAAATAAAAAATTAAGGGAGCTAGGTATTCGTTTTGGAAATCAGTTGGCAATATTAACCGCTTTAAGCCAGGGTCCCGGTGAAGAAGATTTGAGAGCGTTAGTCAGAGCAGGCGTACCCAATGCGATACGTGAATTTGGTCGTTTGTATTATAATACAAAAAATGATTTAGAAGCCGAGAAGTGGCTCAAAAAAGCCTCTGATTTGAACGTAGCAGATGCTATGAATATTCTTGGATTATTGTACGAGGGACGTGGTCAGGATGATATGGCTATTGAATCCTTTATGCGGGCTGCAAAGCTTGGACATATTGATTCAATGGGTAATTTGGCGCAATTGTATGAGAAAAAACATCAGTATGATTTGGCCATTCAATGGTTTGAAAAAGTGGCAGCATCAGGAGATTTTATCTCGATGAATAATCTCGGCGTCTTATATGATAAAAAAGGCAATATTGAGAAGGCTATCGAGTGGTTTGATAAATCGTCTAAACTAAGTCAAAAGATACTTTCTGATAAGCCAAAAGAGAACATACTTTTTGACTACCCAAAAGAAAGAGTTAGGCGCATCAATGCAGATTCAATGAGGAATCTCGGCTATTCTTACTATAAAAAAGGTAATATTGAGAAAGCTGTTTATTTTTCTGAACAAGCAGCACTTTTAGGCAACACCGAAGCATTGTTTAATCTCGGTTTTTTCTTTCTCACTGAAAGTAATTACGATAAGGCTCAGCAATGGCTCAAACAGTCAGCCGATCTTGGTAATGTTTTCGCCATAAGTAACCTGGGAGTCTGCTCTTTCATGAAAAGAAATTATGATGAAGCTGCCAGACTCTTTCAACGTTCGTTTCAATTGGGTATCGAGCAAAGTATCATTAACCTTGGACTTGTAAATACAAAACTGGGCAGGGTTGAGGAGGCGCGCGATTGCTTTAGAAGAGGCATAAACTCAAGGTATTATGTTTCTACGTTACTTCTTGCCGAGATTTTACCTTCTAAAGAAGTTGAGCAGAGAGAGTTTCTTTATAAACAGGCGGTTGAATATGGTGTGGGAGACGCAGAAATTTTTTATGCTGCTTTCCTTTGTGAACAAGGTCGT
>DDGG01000035.1 GCA_002337525.1 Alphaproteobacteria bacterium UBA1908
AGATCTTTAGTCTCGCGTCATCCAGAGATTGGTAAAACCAATCGTAGGGATCCTGATAAACCAAGTCGGGAACCTTTCTTCATAGATTCTTCACTCGCTTCGCTCGCTCTGAATGACAACGGGGAAGCAACTGATTCCACCAATGATAGAGGAAGGCCTTTCTCCAAAAAGAGAGATCTTTAGTCTCGCGTCATCCGGAGATTGGTAGAGCCAATCGTAGGGATCCTGATAAACCAAGTCGGGAACCTTTCTTCATAGATTCTTCACTCGCTTCGCTCGTTCTGAATGACAACGGGGAAGCAACTGATTCTGGATATTAAAGTGAAATTGTTATCGTAAAGAAATCTGTTTATACCAAGAATTGGCAAAGCGCCAGGAGGGCCTTTTCAACTAAAGTTTTTGTTATTAGTAAAATAAAAACTATCTAATAAAAATTATATGCTAAAAAAAGAAAAAGGAGCAAAAAACTTAAATGTTTTTGCTCCTCATAAACTTACGATACTGGATTGTTTAGTCGTCGCCTTCAGTAACGCTTTTAACGGCAGTAGAAAGCTCCTCAAGAGAAACTTTTTTAGACTTTGTTTTTGCCTTATCTAAAATAAGACGAACAACTTTATCTTCAAAAATAGGGGCTCTTAGACCTGCCAAAGCCTGGTCATTCCCTTTAAAATGCTCCACAACCTGGCGTTCTTGTCCCGGGTAACGACGAGCTGTTTCAATAATTGCCTGATCAAGCTCCTTCGATGAAACAGTCACTTCGTACTGACGACCAATTTCCGCCAAAACAAGACCTAGACGGACGCGGCGCTCAGCAATATCTTTATATTGCTTTTTATCTTCTTCAAGTTCTTTTTTGGAAGGTTTTTTGGCCTTTGATTTTTCATCATTGTCACCACCAGCCTGTGCCTCGTACTGCTTCCAGATAGTCTCAAACTCTGCTGTGACCAAGCCCTCAGGAACCTCAAACTTTGTACTATCTGCAAGCATATCTAACACGGAACGTTTTGAAACAAGGAAACTCATTTGATCCCGCTCATCGCTCAGTTGCTTTTTAATAGCTTCCTTAAGCTTCTCAAGACTTTCAAGTCCCAGATTCTTGGCGAACTCATCAGTCATTTCTGGAATAATTTTTTCCTGAATCTTCTGGATTTTTGTTTTGAAAAGAGCTTCTTTTCCTGCCAATGATTTTTCATGATAGTCTTTGGGGAAAGTCACTTTCACCTCAACATCATCACCAGCTTTCTTGCCTGTCAGTTGGCCTTCAAAACCTGGAATAAAGGTACCTGAGCCAATTTCAAGACTAACACCTTTTGCCGTTCCTCCTTCAAAAAGTTTGCCATCAACAGACCCTTCAAAGTCTATAACAAGAACATCCCCTTTTTTACTGGCACGAGGCTTCTTAAGATCTTCAGCAATTGAATTATTTGCAGCAATTTTTTCCAGGGCCTCAGAAACTTCTTTCTCTCCTGGCTCACAGGCAAGAGTTTCAAATTTAAGATCTGCAATTTCGGGGGTTTTAAAATCAGGCAGAACTTCAAGGGATACATTAAGTTCCAGGTCTTTTTTATCATCAAAAGTATCAATCTTAACATCAGGGCGAAGAGCAGCTTTCAGTTTTTTTTCTTTAATAAGCTCACCAACACTTTCCTGAACTGCTTTTTCGAGGACTTCCCCCTGAACGCTTGTTCCATAACGCTGCTTAAGAATTGGCAACGGAGCTTTACCAGGGCGAAATCCCGGGATTTTAGCTGTTTCACCCAGCTTGGTCAGACGCTCATTCAGGCGTTTATCAAGATGTGTTTTAGGGACAACAACTTTATATTCTCTTTTTAAACCCTCGGACTTAATTTCCGTGAATTGCATGTTTTCTGACCTTTCCTGGGAATCCTAAATTAGAATGGTGCGGGTGGAGGGACTTGAACCCCCACAGCTTGCGCCACCAGAACCTAAATCTGGCGTGTCTACCAATTCCACCACACCCGCAAGAAAAAACGATGTAAGTTTTATTTCTTCTTTCATATCCTCGATTGAGCCAAAATGCAACGCCAGACTTCACATATAATGCATTTTTTAGGATTTTTCTTTATTTTGCCCTTCATAACAGCCTTATCTAAAGTAAATTCTTCTATAAAAAAAGATACCAGGCACCAGCACCCCCATCATTTGAACGCGCTTGGGTAAAGCCTGTTACAAAAGAAGAAAGGGGTGGTGTTCTAACCCATAAAGGCAGGGCCTGACGAAGAACACCTGTCTGACGGGAAATGGTCCCTTTTTCCAGGCTTCGAATCCCCCCCTTACCTGTTATTATCCGCACTGTTTTGAAACCGTGAAAATGTGCACGTTCAATAAAAAGATATAATTCCTGGAAAGCTTTTTTCTGGGTCATACCATGAAGATCCAAAGTGGCTTCAGGCACCGCACGGCGTCTGCGACGCCTTTGTTGACGGGAATCTTGACCAACCGTGTTGGACTCTTGTGAAAAAGTTGATGTGACTTCAAAGGGTAAATGGTCCGTATGACTTTGAATACTTGTTGGTGTCTCAGGATCTGAACAGGGAATAGAAGGAGAAACAAGAATCTTGTCAGTAGATTTTTTAAGACGCGAAACTTCTTTCGTAAAAGCTTGCCATAAAACGAGATCTTCTGCATCCGGTTGGTCGCTCTGGGGAGCTCTCTCGGCCAGAAGATCTTCAAATTTTTCACTCACAGTATGTCTTGGGGTAATAGTTTTTGAGGCAAGAACAAAAAAAGGTGTCCGTTTTGAGCAAGCGTCCCCGCCTTTTGTTCTCCTTCCTGACCGGGACCACAATAGAAATCAGCCCGGCAAGGCCCTTTAATCGCCCCCCCGATATCCTGTGCGACCCCGATACCCTGGTACGACATCAAGGATCCCGGCTTTGAGAAAATATCCAGCCACAATGGAGTCCCCATAGGAATAAAATTAGGATCAACAGCAACACTCTGTAAAGGAACAAGAGGCCGTTCTATAGCGCCTTCAGGACCCAGAGGAGCTTGTGACTCCTGAAAAAAGACATAAGACTCATTTTTTTCCAAAAGAGTCATCATCTGATCTTGAGAGGCACTTTCGCACCAAAGGCGGATCGCCCCCAGAGAACATTCATTTGAAGGAATAACTCCTTGAGCGATAAGCTCTTTCCCAATTGATGTGTAAGCATGACCATTAGTACCATCATAATGAAATGTTTTTTGGGTCCCATCTGTATACATCAATGTACCCGAGCCCTGAACCATCATCAAAAAAGCATCCAGGGGATTTTGAACCCAACCGATTTCAAGATTTCTCCCAGCCAGGACTCCCCGGTTGATCTCGCGCCTTGTATAAAAGGGGCAAAGCGTTTTTCCCTTGATCGTTCCCGCAAGACGAATCCCTGCAAGATCTGACCTAAAGACGCCCAGGTCTTCTAAAACAATAAGATCTTCCGGTCGTGAATAAAGGGGCACTTTAAAATCACCGGTTGATGTTTTGGACGCTTTTAAAACAGGGTGGTAATATCCGGTAAAAAAAGTTTCCGACGATTGTGTTGTTCCTAAAGAATTAGCGCGGTACTCATAAGGTTGAAAATAAGTCCTGAGCCATTTTTTAATATCAAAATCCGGGAAAGAGGAATCCCGTTTAAAAGCGTCAAAACAGTCTCGATAAGCATTAACAGCCTTATCTACATGCCATTGACCACGGCGCCGTGTTTGGGAATGATGATGAAAAAAACAGGCACTATGAAAAAGACTCTCAAAATTTTTTAAAGCTTTTCCTGCATCAAAAGTGTCCCAGCCAGGAAGTTCTTTAAAAGATATTGCCTTTGGATAAGATCGGTGTTGAGGATATTCTCTCTCTTCAACGTCTGATACTGTCGTGAATGCCTTTACTAATGACATCCACCTTACTCACCCGTTGCTACCAAAAGCCAATTTGGATTTTGAGACTTCAAAGGCCTGGAAAAAGTCCATTGGTCGGTCACTTCTTCAACCTGACTTGGCGATCCTTCAACAATAGCTCCTTCCTGATCCTTCATAACATGCGTTTGCTCTGTCACAAAAGATACAGAGACTTGAATCTTTGTCCCTACCTTTTCAATACGATCAGCCACAACAGTACAAATACGAACAATTGTCGTTTCAAGAGCTAGTTTCTTTGCAAGACGGTCTTTGATTGACAGCTGGAAATCTGAAAAGACTCTTTTATCCATCAATGACTTTAAAACTTCCTCGTCTCCCCTGGCAAAGGCTTCAACTATCATTTCATAAGCATTTGTTGCCCCCTCCAGAAAACCTGATAAGGAAAACTCCGGATAAAATTGTTGTATCAAAGCAACGCCTTCCTGAAGATGATCAGGCACAGGCTCTCCCGTTTCCTGGTTAGACACCGGCGTCTCATTATCATGAG
Source organism: Alphaproteobacteria bacterium UBA1908 (assembly GCA_002337525.1). Classification (GTDB taxonomy): domain Bacteria; phylum Pseudomonadota; class Alphaproteobacteria; order Caedimonadales; family UBA1908; genus UBA1908. The sequence continues at coordinate 4,403 of DDGG01000035.1, forward strand.
TCAGGGAAGAAGAACCTGGGTCAGGTTTGTGAATATCCCCTAGATTTTCCTTGCTTATCGGCTGCTGAAACCCTGATTTCTGACCCAAGGTTGACACGAGGCGGTAGATCAAAAAGGCAGCAATAGCCCCTAAAATGATGATTTCAAGAAAGTCTGACTGTGAACCCATATAAAACACCGTTTATCTTATTGTGCCACTCGTCTATACTGTAGCACATGTGAGCGTGAGGTTATTCTCACTTTAAATTGAATCTCTTACTTAATCATTAACCAAGGAGCAAGCCAATGGCAACCAAAGAAGAGACATCTTCTAAAGAAAATCAGCAAAATTCGGGCGAACCGTCAACACCTTTAACCGTTAACGCACAATTTTTGAAAGATCTTTCTTACGAATGTAGCGACCCCGTTAAAACATTTCAAACAATGGAGTCGGCCCCGGAAATCAATGTTTCTGTTGATATTCAGGCAACCCCCCTTAAGGAAAACAGCTTTGAAGTTGCTCTTAAAATTAGTGCTGAAGCAACAAACAAAGGTGAAAAAGCCTATGTTGTTGAAGTCGAATACGGGGGCGTTTTCTCCCTGGGTGCCGATGTCCCTGAAGAAGCCAAGCATCCTCTTTTGATGATTGAGTGTCCTCGTCTTCTTTTCCCTTTTGCCCGGTCTGTTATTGCTGATGCTACACGAGAAGGAGGATTCCCTCCTCTTAGTCTTGTGCCAATCGATTTTGTGGCTCTTTATCGTCAGCAAATCGAACGCCAGCAAAAAAATCAAGAGGGCACCTCTAAAACTGCGACCACTTAGGATCCTTTAGTTTTTGCAGGAAAGCGCTGTGCGCGGCGCTTTCCTCCTCACTGATTTTGAATGTTCTGGCAGGATATCTTTTTCGAGAGAGGGCTGCCTTTATTGTTGTTCTGACTTTTTCCTCTTTAAAAGATTCTATCTCTAACTTTCTTTGTCTTCCTCCAGTAAGCTCAAGGTACACTTCTGCCAACAGTTCCGAGTCCAGCAAGGCACCATGTTTCTCGCGATGAGAATTATCAATATTAAAGCGACGGCACAGGGCATCTAAATTCGCCGGAGACCCTGGAAAGGTTTTTTTTGCAATTAGGAGCGTATCAACGGCTCGACTATATTCCAAAGCCTCACGCCCCATTGATGTAAGCTCGGCATTAAGGAATTTCATATCAAAAGTTGCATTATGGATGACCAAAGGATCTTCTCCTATAAAGGTCAAAAAATCATCCGCTATTGATCTGAACAGGGGCTGGTCTTTCAAAAAATCATCGGAAAGCCCATGCACACGAAAAGCCGCTTCCGGCATGGGGCGTTCGGGATTTAAATATACATGATATGTGCGCCCTGTCGGGAGACGATGCATTAATTCAACACACCCTATTTCAGCAAGACGATGACCTGCCGAGGGTTCAAAACCTGTTGTTTCTGTATCTAAAACAATTTCACGCATTTTCTAGCAAAACCCTTTTTTTTAAAACACTTTTACAAGGCATTTTTAAAAGAAGACCTTGTGAAATGTTACCCTTACTCACAGCATCTTGTAAAATATCTCGCAATCTTCGAAATGTATCTGCTCGACCAAAACTTGTCTCCAACACATAGGTTGCACGACGCTGTTTCTCCAGACCCGGCAATTGGTTATTCAAGATTTTTCTGAATTTTTCAAGCCCCATGCCAGGCCTTTTTAAAACTCTTTCCTGCTGGAGTTCCGGACTACACGTCGTTGCAATGACGATATCACATACCCTTTCATATCCTGCTTCAAATAGAAGAGGAATATCAAGAACCACCAGAGGTGTTTTTTTTTCCTCATGCCATTCAAGAAAAGCCATATGAAGGTCTCGCACCCTGGGGTGCAGTATTTCCTCCAGGTGCTTTAAGGCATTTACATTCTCAAAAACATGATACCCCAACGCTTTACGATCAATGCACCCTTTTTCTATACAATGCGGGAAAAGAGCCTTGATTTTACAAAAAACGTCTGGATCCTCTTTCAAAAGTTTGTGAACTTCCTGATCAGACTCGTGTACAGGAATTTGAAAACGACGAAACATAGTAGCTGTCGTTGATTTACCTGTACCAATTGACCCCGTCAGTCCAATCACAAAAGGCCTGTTCACCTCAGGGCCTCTATGTTTTTCTTATAGTCCCTTGTTTTAAAAACCGAGGTTCCTGCCACAAGAATATCAGCACCAGCCCTTTTTAAATCGCCTGCATTTTCCGGGCTGACCCCGCCATCAACTTCTATTTGAATAGGGCGCCCTCCAATCATTTTTTTTAAGGCCAGAATTTTATCACAGGTTTGTGGAATAAAAGACTGACCCCCGAAACCCGGGTTGACAGACATCACCAAAACAAGATCAAGATCATCCAAAACGTATCTTATATCTTCGAGACTTGTTGCCGGGTTAAGGGCCACACCGGCTTTCACACCAAGATGACGAATGTGTGCAAGGCTTCGATGCAAATGAGGACCCGCATCAATATGGACGGTCAGGCTATCAGCACCGGCTTTCACAAAAGCTTCCAAAAAAGGATTGACAGGCTGAATCATCAGATGAACATCAAATTTTAATCTTGTAAAAGAACGTAAAGACTTGATAACTTGGGGACCAATAGTAATATTAGGAACATAATGCCCATCCATTACATCAAAATGTATAAGGTCGGCACCTGCTTTTTCAAGCGCCTCTACTTCCTGTCCAAGTCGAGAAAAGTCGGCTGACAGAACAGAGGGCGCGATTTTTATAGGACGCGTCATTTTAAAAATGTCAGAATATTTATCATATTCAGATGCTAGCACGACCAAGACTCCAGGTCCAAAAAACTTGGGGAAAAAACTTCTTTTTCTAATTTCCGAAGCCTCCTATTTTCTATCTCATCGCTTGTCTTTGGCACAAGCAGCCCAAAAAGCTGGATATCAGGTGCATGTTGCTACAACACCGTCAAAACTTACTCTGGAAATCCAGGAAAAGGGATTTGAACATCACAGCCTTCATAAACTTCATCGAAGCCGTCTGAACCCTTTTCAAGATCTTTCAACAATCCGTGAATTGTTTACCCTGTACCAGAGGATTCAACCCGATATTGCCCACCATGTCGCCATGAAACCCACACTTTACGGCTCTTTTGTCGCAAAAAAAACAGGCGTTCCCAAAGTTATTAATGCTTTTGGAGGACTCGGCTATCTTTTTTCTTCCTCTTCCTTAAAAGCGCGCAGCTTGCGCTCTGCCATACGTCTGCCAATGCGGACAGCCCTTAACCAACCGGAAAGCCTTCTGGTTCTTCAAAATAAAGATGATCATGAACTGCTTGTTAAAAAAGGGTTTTTAGCACGCGACAACGTGGTTCTTATTCCCGGGTCCGGTGTCGATACAACCTGTTTTTCCCCAAAAAAGATTATTGATTCACCAACGAATAAATCTCTTATGATCACTTATGTTGGGCGTTTACTCTGGGATAAGGGACTTCAGGAACTCTGCGAGGCAGCCGCTCTTGTAAAAGAATGTATTCCCTTATCAGAAGTTCATCTCTATGGCGACATTGATTCCAAAAACCCATGTTCTCTTACCACCAAAGAGATAGACCATCTTGAAAGGCATTATCCTGTTCGGTTTAGAGGCCCGACACAAGATGTCGCCAGTGTATATCAAGCTTCTGATATTGCTGTTCTACCTTCCTACCGGGAGGGGTTGCCAAAATCTCTTTTAGAGGCCGCCAGTTCTGGTCTGCCCATTGTCACAACAGATGTCCCGGGATGCCGTGATGTTGTTGAAGATAACGTCAGCGGTTTTCTTGTCCCCCCTAAAAAAACAGCTGAGCTGGCAACCGCATTAATACGGCTTTGCCAGAAAGCCTCTTTGAGGCAAGCTATGGGATATGCTGGCCGTTCACGCGCCCTGACCCTTTTTGCGCAAGATTTAATTAACAAACAAACCCTGGCGTTGTATGAAGAACCTACCAACCCCGTTTTGAAGAGAGCAACATGACAGAAAAAAATACCCTAACCCCCCTCGAGATTGAACAAAAAAAGCAAAGTCATCGTTTAAGAAAAGTGACATTACTATGGCTATCAAAGGTTTATCCTGCCGCTTTTAATATGGCAGACCCTAAGCCCTTAAAACGTCAAATAGAGCAAGATATTCTGGATCGCGTCAAAGGCAAAAAAGACGTTCCATCAAATCGCCTGATTCGCCGTGCAGTTGCATATTACACAAATAACAAAGCCTATCACGAAGCCATTTTACGCGAGACACACCGAATAAACCTGGAGGGAGAACAAATTGAGGCTTTGGAAGAACGTCATAAAGACTTTTCAAAAAAACGCCTGGAAGAAATAAAAGAGCTTCTTAAAAACCGTCGCCACCCTGATAATTAATAAAGAAGTTGGGAATCTATAAAAGATTGCTTCCTTCCTATAAACTCAAACATTACAAGTATAGTATGGTTTTTATGATGATCGATCACAAATTACTTTTAAACATCTTATTCGTGTTTCTTTTTTACAGTTCATCTTCATGGTCTGTAGCAGGAGAACATGACGTTAATTCCGAGCGCCACCGCCGATATTCTCTTATTCATTGGGAAGAGAATGAGGGGCAAAAAATTTCCACACCATTTAACGTAGAAAATGTTATAGAAAAAGCCAAAAGTGAATCATCCCCTTACCTAACTTATGTAAAGTCAGATTTAGGAAAAAGAGTCATTAAAAAAGCCCTTGAAAACTTAAATAAAAACAGAGTTCCAAATCCTGATGTTGGCGAAATTGGGGCAAGATATAACAGAAATAAATTAGAGGCTCTCTATAATTTATCTAGTATTCTCTATTTTGTTGTACAATCTCGTAAAAGAGAAGAATCATGGGTAAAAGAATGTCACATTTTAATAAACCCCGAAACACATTATAAAAATTAAAGACAGGTACCCGTCAGCTCATATTCTTAAAACCTTTTGATTTCGTATAAATCCGATTGACGTTTTCTTTACCTTTTATGAAGATTCTTGCATGATAATAAGGCAATTAATCAGGGATGATAAAAACGTGTTACCCAAAGTTAAGCCACCGATTAAAACCGTCTCTCTTTTGGGCGTTCTTATAAGCATCATTGGGTGTTCTGAAGAACTTCCTCCCCAAAACAATCATCCCCGCCCTATTGCCTGGATAAAAGTCAGCGAGTCCGATTTATGCCAGGTAAGAAGACTTTCCGGCATTCTAAAATCAGCAGAAACAACAAAATTAAGTTTTGAAATCGGTGGTAAAATTTTAGGAGTCCACGCCAATTTAGGGGACCAGGTCCAAAAAGGCCAAATCCTCGCCGAGCTTGATGAACGAAGCTACCAGCTTAATTCACAAGCTTCTAAAGGAAAGGTTCAGGAGGCAAAAGCTCAATTGATTGATGCTGAAAATGAATTTAAGCGTCAATTGAAATTATTTAAGCAAGGGTGGACTTCCAAATCAAAGTTCGATAATGCCAGAGCAGCCTTTGATCGTGCCAAAAGCAGCGTCAAAATTGCTCAGGCTCAACTTGACCTCAGCCAAAAAGACTTAATCGATACAACTTTACGTGCTCCATATGATGGTCGTATTACCGCACGTAAAATTGAACCATCTCAACAAGTGAATGCAGGACAAACCTGTTTTGAAATTGAGGGTAACAACGGTCTGGAAATTTCTGTTTTAGTCCCGGAAACCTTAATCGATTTTATTGAAAAAAATCATCCGTATAAAGCATATGTTCCTGCTATTCAGTCTCCTTCCTTGAAAGCCAGCGTTACAGAAATTGGGTCTCAAGCGGAAATTGCAAATGCTTTTCCTGTGACTCTTCTTTTAGAAAAGGCTCCTTCTTCCCTTCGCGCGGGAATGACAGCTGAAGTTGACTTTACCTTTATGGGGCGAGGTCGTACAGGCTATACAGGCTCGGTCATAAAGGTTCCCCCAACAGCTCTTGCTGCCGGGGAAAAACAAACAACCCATGTTTTTGTTTATGATCCCAAAACACATCTTGTGCACAAACGCCAGGTACAGACCGAGAATATTAACAATAACGAAGTCATGATTTCAAAAGGATTAAAACCAGGCGAGATTATTGCAACTGCCGGCGTTAATTATCTTCATGAAGGGCAAAAAGTTTCTCTCCTGGGAACAGGGCCCAGGAAATATAACTAAAGGGTATAAGTGTGACGTTAACTGAGTGGGCTTTCTCATACCGCAAACTGGTTTTTATGATCCTCGCCGTTCTTCTTGTTTTTGGAGGAGTAAGTTACTTCACACTTCCAGCCCGTGAAGATCCAGAAATTACAATCCGTGAAGCCATTGTTACAACAAGCTTTCCAGGATTAAATCCAGAACGTGTCGAGAACCTGATTACAAAAAAACTGGAACGTGAAATTCGTAAAATTCCCGAGATCAAGGAAATTCGATCTACATCCCTGACAGGTGAATCAATCATTCATGTTGAAATTGAAGACCGCTATTTTGATCTTGATCTTATTTGGCAAGATCTCAGGAATAAGATCACCAGGATTCACCCAAATCTTCCGGAAGGAACTCAGCCTTCTTTTGTTAATGATGAGTTTGGTGATGTTTCCGTGATTACTCTCGCCTTAACCTCTGACGGCTTCACAATAGCTGACATGAACGATATGGCCAAACATATTCGTGATACGCTTTACAGTGTTAAAGGTACAAAAAAAATTGATGTTTTGGGTGTCCAGGAAGAGCGTATCTTTCTGGAAATTTCCAATGCGAAACTGGCCCGACTTGTTATTTCCCCAAATGAGCTTGTCTCTATTTTACAAAATCAGAATATTATAAGGCCAGGGGGATCCGTTGATACCGGGTCGAAGAATTTTATTATCGAACCAACAGGCAATTTTGAAACTCTCTCAGATATAGAAAAAACACTGATTTCGCTTCCTGGATCTGAAGAGGTGATTCCCCTTGGCGACATTGTTTCTCTCAAGAAAAGTTATATAGATCCCCCCTTTCAAACTGCTTACTATAACGGCAAGCCCGCTATCATGTTCGCTATTTCGATGTTATCCGGCTATAATGTCCTTGAATTCTCTCCACGCATGAAAGCGCGTATTGATGCTGTTGAAGAAACACTTCCCACCGGGTATCAACTTGATGTTGCGACATATCAGGCAGAAGCCGTCTCAAAAACTGTTACCGGCGTGTCCTGGAATGTTCTTCAAACTCTCCTGATTGTCCTTGTTGTTGTCATTTTATTCCTTGGGATTCGTACAGGGTTAATTGTGGGAACCATTGTTCCTTTTGTTATGTTGGTCACCCTGGCCCTTATGAATGTTTTTAATATTTCTCTTGAACGGATGAGCCTTTCCACCCTGATAATAGCCCTGGGGTTACTGGTCGATAATGGCATTGTGATTGCCGAAGACTTTAAACGGCGCCTTGAAGAAGGAAGTTCCCGAGATGTTGCCATGAAAGAAAGTGGTAAGGAACTGGCCATTCCTCTCCTGGTATCTTCTCTTACAACAATATTGGTTTTCCTACCTCTTATGCTTGCCGAACATGTTGCCGGGGAATATACACGTTCTATTTCCCTCGTTATTTTAATATCACTTATGACATCCTGGTTAATGGCTTTATGTATTACACCTACTCTTTGCTATTATTTCTTAAAGATTACTCCTCTTGAGAAAACAACACCTGAAAAAATACCTCTCAAAGAAAAGTTCTTTACCGTGTATCGAACGTTCTTGGTATGGTCTCTCCGGCATCGAAAACTTTTCCTGTCTTTAATGACAGCCGCCTTCATTGGTTCCATTGCTCTGATGACTTTTGTCCCAAAACAATTCTTCCCGGACTCCGACCGAGCTCAGATTTTACTTTATGTTGAACTCCCTTCTGATACTTCTGCACGCACAACAAATCGTCGTATGAAAGATATTTTTACCTGGCTTCATAAAAAAGAACGCTTTCCGCATGTCACTTCCTTTACAGGATATGCAGGCTTTGGGGGGCCTCGTTTTGTTCTATCTCTCTCTCCTGATGACCCTGCTGATAACAAAGGATTTATTGCTCTTAACATCGATGATTTGGATCATGTTGAGAGTACAATGAAAAAACTTAGGAAAGGCTTTCAGCAAAACTTCCCGGATCTTTTTGTTCGCGTAACACGAATGTTTCTTGGTCCCAGCGATTCAAGCAAACTAGAAGTACAAGTTATTGGCCCGGATGCCGATATTTTATATGATACAGCAAAGAATATTAAAGCCTTATTTGCTTCTATTCCTCACACTACAGACATTCGAACAAACTGGGAAAATCGAACAACCAAAATTCTTGTCGAAGTAAACCAGCAACAAGCCCGCCGCGCAGGTGTTACTTCTGCTGATATTGCCCTGACAATGCAATCTTACTTTGATGGTATGCAAGTCACTAAATTCAGACAAAAGGATGAGATCATCCCCATTATTATGCGTGCAGATGCCGAAGAACGTTTCAATCTTGACCGCATTAGAAGCATGAATGTTTTTTCTTCAGCACGCGGGACCAACGTCCCTTTGTTCCAAATTGCGACGTTCTCTCCCATGAATCAATATGCCCGTATTGAGCGCCAGGATTTATTCCGCACCATTACAATCGAAGCCAAAAATCTTAATATGACAGCTGAAGACTTGAAAATGCTTGTTGATCCAAAGCTTAAAAAAATCTCTGAAACGTTACCGCTTAATCATTCAATAGCTTATGACGGAGTCATCAAAGACTCGGCACGAGCTCAAAAAGCTCTAGCAGCCAATGTCCCACTCGTAATTGGCATTATTCTGGTTTTACTTGTTTTTCAATTTAATTCTTTCAGACGCCCCCTGATCATTGTTATGACTATTCCTCTGGCTATTATTGGGGCTTCACTGGGTCTTATTCTCACGGGATCTTTTTTTGGTTTTATGGTGACCCTTGGCTTGTACTCTCTTGCCGGTATCATTGTTAATAACGCTATTGTCCTGATTGATCGTATTGATATTGAGCGTGCTTTCGGTAAAGACCCTATTGAGGCTATTATCAGTGCCTGTTTACTAAGGCTGCGCCCTATTGTTATGACAACTGTTACAACAATTCTGGGATTAATGCCCCTGATTATATCCAGGGATCCCTTATTTTATGGTATGTCCAATACAATGGCTTTTGGCCTTGGAATTGGAACCATTTTAACCCTTGGCGTTGTTCCTGTTTTATATGCGGTCTTGTTTCGCATCAACAAAGATAAAATCTCAACCCAAGACTAAAAAAATACCGTGACCTGATCACTAGCCCCCCTAAAACAGATTTTTATCCAGGGCCATTCTATGATTGAGAAGGGTACTGAAATTTGCTAGACCTGTACTAACTTAACTTTTTTGGAAGAATTATGAGTGTTCGCTTTTTAAAGATTGCTTTTACCTTTATCTGTGTTGCGGGGCTCGGGGCCTGCACACCTCGCATAGATCAACGAGGAAAAGTCCTTGAAAAAGAACAGCTTGATCAAATTCGTCCGGGAATCTCTACAAAAGAAGATGTTTTACGCCACCTTGGAAGTCCTTCATCTATTCCTGCCTTTAACGACAAGGTATGGCTTTATATGCACAGAAAAACGTCAACAGTTTCTTTCTTTGACCCTAAAATTCTTGACACAGGTGTTATCAAAATTCAATTTTCCCCTGCTAATACTGTTGAAGAAATTCATGAACTTGACGGAAAAGGACATGATATTGCCCCGGTTCGTCGTGTAACAACCTCTGCAACCGGGGATCAATCCTGGACTCAACAAATCTTTGGTAACTTTGGACGTCAACGTAACAAGAAAGATTAGGTTATGTTGAGGCAAGACACCAGGAAATATTGATGAAATATGTTACGTAAATCTTATAACTGGATTATTAATTACGCGAGTCGGCCCAGTGCAACCTATATACTTGCTCTGGTTTCATTTGTAGAAAGTTCATTCTTTCCTATTCCACCGGACCCTCTTTATATTGCAATGTTGGTGGCAAATCGTGAAAAGGCCTGGCGTCTTGCCATCTTATGCACTTTAACTTCTGTTGTGGGAGGGGTTCTGGGATACTACATCGGGTATGCCTTATATGAAAGTATAGGCGTCTGGATTATCGAAAATTATCATATGGAAGCCGCTTTCGAAAAGCTCCAAAGAGATTTTAATGAATGGGGATTCTGGATTATTGCTCTAAAGGGTTTGACACCAATCCCTTATAAGATTGTCACAATCTCAAGTGGCGTTGCCAGACTTGATATGACAACCTTTATTATCGCTTCAATTATTGCCCGGGGCTTCCGATTCTTCTCTTTGGCGGGCCTTATTTACTATTTTGGACCAGGTGTCAGGGATTACCTTGATAAAAATTTGGGATTTGTCACAACAGTCAGTTTTCTGGCTCTTATAGGGGGATTTATTATTTTTAAATATCTCTCGGAGATCAGTGCGTTTTTCTCCTCTTTCTTTTAGAAAAATATGGTAAGCTCCTCAAGTATTGATTTCTTTAAGACCGCTTAGGGAAATAACCCTCTATCGGGGAGCTTTAGGAAATATAAGAAAGGGAGAAAAATTGTGTTTATTTTTCAAAACAAACTGCCTTTTCTGATTGTTGCCTGTGGTGCCCTAATTGCGCTTGCAACAGCCTATGGGGCAGAATTTATCTTTGGTCTGCGTCCCTGCGAACTTTGCTATTATCAGCGTTATTTTTTCTACGCACTTTTCCTGCTCTCCAGTTTATTCTTTGTCTGGATTATCCCTGCTCATGACAAAAAATGGATTGTTTCTATTATAATACTTGCCGGATTAACCCTGGGAAATGCGGGGCTTGCCACATACCAGGTCCTTGTTGAACAAAAAATTGTTCCGGCACCAAAAGTATGTCGCGCCAAAAAAGCAGCAACCCTTGAGGAATTGAGAGCAAGTCTTGAAAAAGGGCCTCCTGTTTCTTGTGCAGAAATTCCCTGGGAACTTTTTGGAGTTTCAATGGCAGGTTATGGCATTCTTTATAATCTGACCTTTTTTGTTTATTTACTTCTCTGCCTTCAAAGGCGCCTTAAAATCAAAAGAGAGAACCCCTAATGTCCTTGAAACGTTTACCCGGTGAGTTAACAGAACAGGAAGAACTGTCTAGCATGATTCGTGTTAATCATGCCGGAGAATACGGAGCAAAGCGTATTTATGAAGGTCAATTAGCCGCCTTGAAAGGTAGTTCCTGCGTTCCAACAATTAAACATATGAAAGACCAGGAACAAGTTCATCTAGACTATTTCTCCAATGAGCTTGTCAATCGTCGCATACGCCCCACTCTCTTATCGCCTCTTTGGCATGCAGGCGGCTTTCTTCTTGGGTATGCGACAGGTTTTTTGGGAGAGAAAGTTGCCATGGCTTGTACCGTCGCGGTCGAAGACGTTATTGATCAACACTATGAAGAGCAGGAAGAAAGACTAAAAACTTTTAAAGCACCAGAACAGGATTTGAAAAATAAAATTGCACAATTCCGCGCAGAAGAACTAGAGCACAAGGAAACGGGCCTTCACCATGGTGCTGAAGACACCCCTGGTTACAAACTTCTTACAACTGGTATTAAGAATATAACAAAATTAGCTATTTTCCTTTCAAAACGTCTATAACCCTGGGAAATCTTTTTGATCCTTTCCTAAAGGTGAAGCTCTGGATATTCCTTGCTATAAAGCAAACACTCTTTTATGGTGCTGATTAAGATTTTAAAATGGAATTAGGGTACAATGCTCGACAAAACTTTTAATCCTGCTACCGCAGAACAGTCTCTTTATAAGGCATGGGAAAAAACAGGCTCTTTTGCTATACAATCCCGGCAACAACAAACAGAATCAAATTCAGCGGCCCCCTATGTTTTAATGATGCCCCCTCCCAATGTCACAGGTACGCTTCATATGGGGCATGCCTTAACTTATACATTGCCGGATATTCTTGTACGCTATCATCGAATGTTGGGACGCGAGGTTGTTTGGCAGCCCGGTATGGATCACGCCGGGATTGCCACTCAAATTATTGTTGAGCGTCAACTGGCAGAGCAAGGCATTTCACGCCACGATTTAGGACGCGATAAGTTCGTTGAAAAAGTCTGGCAATGGAAAGAGGAATCCGGTGGCACTATCTTAAATCAACAGCGACGCCTTGGATTATCCCCCTGCTGGGAACGAGGGCGTTTTACGTTAGATGAAGGACTCTGCAATGCTGTCCGTAAAACATTCGTTTCTCTTCACAAAGAAGGGTTAATTTATCGTGACAAAAGACTTGTCAACTGGGATCCTACCCTATTAACGGCTGTTTCCGATCTTGAGGTTCACAATGAGGAAGTGACAGGACAATATTGGTATATTAAATATCCATTAGAAAAAGACCCTACGACTTTTTTGACGATCGCAACATCTCGCCCCGAGACCTTGTTAGGAGACACCGCCGTTGCTGTCAATCCAAAGGATGAACGTTATCAACATTTGATAGGGCAACATGTTATCCTGCCACTTGTAGGGCGACGCCTCCCTATTATAGCGGACGAGTACTCAGATCCCGAAAAAGGCACAGGTGTTGTAAAGATTACTCCTGCCCACGACTTTAATGACTTTGACGTAGGTCAACGCCATAACCTTGAGATCATTTCTATTCTTGATGACCATGCCTGCCTTAATGATAAGGTTCCAGTTTCTTACCAGGGAATGGAGCGCTTTGACGCACGTAAGAAAATTGTGTCTGATCTAAGTGCACAAGGTCTTCTGGATCGGGTTGAAGAAACACGCATGATGTTGCCCAAGTGCGAACGTACAGGCGTTATCGTTGAACCTTACTTGACGGATCAATGGTTTGTCGATGCGAAAACGCTTTCAAAACCTGCCCTTAAAGCCGTCAAGGACAATAAGGTTGAATTGATTCCGGAACAATCCAAAGCAACCTATTATCACTGGCTTGAAAATATTCAGCCCTGGTGTATTTCACGTCAACTTTGGTGGGGCCACCGGATTCCTGCCTGGTATGGGCCTGAAGGATCCATCTATGTTGCTGAAACAGAAGAAGAAGCTCTGACCAAGGCCCGTTCCGATTGGGGGAACGAGGTCACACTTCAACAAGATGAAGATGTTTTGGATACCTGGTTTTCTTCAGCCTTGTGGCCTTTTTCGACTCTAGGGTGGCCTGAGAAAACACAAGAATTAGAGCGTTACTATCCAACATCTGTTTTGGTGACAGGGTCAGACATCCTTTTCTTCTGGGTCGCACGCATGATGATGATGGGATACCATTTTATGGGCCAACCTCCTTTTAAAACGATCTATCTTCATGCCCTCGTTCGGGATGAAAAAGGCCAGAAAATGTCCAAGTCCAAAGGTAACATTGTCGATCCCCTGGATCTGATTGATCGCTTTGGTGCAGATGCCCTGCGTTTTACAATGGCTGCTATGGCAACTCCGGGGCGCAATATTAATTTTTCAGAAAACCTTGTCGAAGGATATCGTAATTTTGCAACTAAATTATGGAATAGCGCCCGTTTTTGTGAACATTACAACGCCAAATATGATCCTGAATTTAATCCAAACTCTTTATCAGAACCTCTTAATAAATGGATTATAAGTGAATTAACCATCACAAAAAAGGGGCTTGAGGAAGCTTTAGCCCGCTACCGTTTTGATGAAGCCGCTCACCTGCTATATCAATTCATCTGGGGGACTTTTTGCGACTGGTACCTGGAATTTTCCAAGCCTCTTTTATCAGGAGAAAACAAAGCTGCACAAGAAGAAACAGCACAGACAGCCCCCTGGGTTCTGGCTCAACTCTGTCATTTACTACATCCCTTTATGCCCTATATCACAGAAACCCTGTGGATGCACTTAACAGAGTCAACAAGCCCTTCTCTATCGACCTCTTTTTGGCCAGTTCTCAAAAATCTGGAAGATCCGGAATCAACAACCCTTTTCAGGTGGGTTATTGACCTTGTCACCCAAACCCGTAGCCTGCGCTCCGAAATGAATATTCCATCAAGTGCTCAAATTTTTGTGGGAATTAAAGGCCTTCCCGAGACTCTAGAGACCTCTCTAAAACAGCAAGAATCTCTCTTATTGCGCATGATGCGTGCACAAGAAATCGTCTTTTCACCAGAAAAAGACCCGCGTTTTCAAAAAGGAACTCTTGAAAGTATCTTTAAAGGAATCACTCTCTCTTTCCCTGTTGGAGATCTTATTGATATCCAGTCAGAATCTAACCGCCTTCAAAAATCCTTAAGCACCCTTGAAAAAGAGATTCACGGCCTGTCACGCAAACTCTCAAATCAGGATTTTGTTTCAAAAGCCCCTAAAGAAGTAATTGAGAAAAACCAGCAAAGGCTAAAAGAATCCGAGCGGTCACATACAAAAGTAAAAGATGCACTTGAACGCCTCAAAACTTTATCATAAAAGTGCGCCAAACATCCTTTTGAAAATTAAGGAAAGCTGCCAGACAAATATTTAATCAAAAAGCGTTTTATGAGATGCACGTGATGTCTTAATTGATAAAAAGACTTCTTCCTGAGAGAAAGTTGCCTGATTAAAAGTCACTTTTAAAGACTTCATTAAAAGATGCGTCATAAAGGGTTGAATTTCGTGAGGTGTTACAACTGATGGATCCATATCACCTCGCAGAGCTTTTTGGTGAGCTTCTCGAAGCGTCACCAGGTTCCCCGTTAAACGACACTCAAGAGTGTCTGGCGTCCATACAATAGAAAGGACCCCTCCACGAGGGGCAACCTCAATTAAAATAAGTGTTAGATTTGCAAGTAAACGGCCCCAATTAGGGTAATCATCAGAAGTTTCCTGGGTTTGGCCTGCTTGAAAGTCTAAAGAAACTTTTGTTGTTGCAAGAAATGACGACAAAAAGTTTCGAATATCTTCAGAGCCAGAAAAGTGTGCCGCCGAAGAGTAACCAAACGCCGCCCGATAAAAAACCAGTTTTTTTGTAAGCACTTCAGAGCTCTGCTCCACAACTCTCAGGATATCATCCGCATCCCCTGTTGCAGTTGCTTCTCGTAAGATTTCAAGGCCGCTCCCGATAGCACCTGCCGGCGCGATAAGATCATGACATAAACGAGATGACAATAATTGTCCAAATTTAAGAGGTGTCATTTTATACTTTTCTTCCTTCATATTCGTATCTAACACCCTTTTTGGAAAGAGATAAATATCTTTCTCTTTATTTTTATCAGAAATCATCAATTATTATCATTTCATCTCTTGAACTTTTTTAAAGTCCTTTTATAAAGGAACTCTAATACGTATTAAAAAAGGAACATATCTCATGGAAAAATTTCCCATGACTCCAAGAGGATTCGAAGTTCTTAAAAAAGAGTTGAATCAGCTTAAAACAGTTGATAGACGCACTGTTATTGCTGCTATTGCCTCGGCACGGGAATTAGGAGATCTTTCGGAGAATGCTGAATACCATGCTGCACGTGAAAAACAAGGGTTCATTGAAGCTCGAATTTCCGATTTAGAAGCAAAAGTATCGCAAGCAGAAGTTATTGATCCCGCCCTGTTTTCAGGCGACAAAGTTCGTTTTGGTGCGACAGTTATCATTGCGGATGAAGAAACAGACGAGGAAAAAACATATCAGATTGTTGGAACAGATGAAGCTGATATTAAAGCAGGTCGTCTTTCATATTCTTCCCCTCTCGCAAAAGCCTTAATCGGCAAGTCAACAGGAGATAGCATTACCGTCAAAACTCCTGGCGGTGAAAAACATTATGAAATCGTTGATGTTCTTTACCAATAGAAAAAGCACTTAACGCATGACAAAGACGTGTTGGGTTGTTTGTGACCAGGGAAAAATAGGCACTCAAAACCAGTGCGTTGGACTTGCAGAAGGGCTTGGATTTAAAGACCCTCTGGTAAAGCACGTGACCCCTCGTTTTCCCTGGACTCTGCTTCCGGCACATCTGTGGTTTTCCCCTTTGAAAGGTTTAACAAAGGAGACACTACTTTCTCCTCCCTGGCCACAACTGATTGTTGCTGCCGGACGTGCCAGTGTTGCCCCTACTGCGGCTATTCGGCGCCTCACCAAAGGCCGCACACGTGTTATTCAGCTTCAAAACCCCCGGGTCTCTCCTGAGTTGTTTGATGCTGTTATTGCACCACGCCATGATGGTCTCCAGGGTCCGTCTGTTATTCAAACAGAAGGGGCGTTACACCGTGTTACTCCCGAACGCCTTAAAGAGGAAGCGAAAAAGTTTGAGCCCCTCTTAAAACCTTTAAAAAAACCTCTCACGACTGTTTTATTGGGAGGGACAAACGCCTGCTATAAACTTGAACACACAGAAGCTCAAAAAATCATCTCGGATCTTCGGAAGGTAGCATACCAAACCGGGGGAAGCCTTGCCGTGACACTTTCAAGGCGCACTTCTAAAGAGCTCCAGGTGCTTATCAGGAAAGGTTTAGAAGGTATCCCTCATGTCTTTTGGGGAGGAGAGGGCAATAACCCCTATTTTGCTTTTCTGGAAGCAGCGACCCAAATCATTGTGACCTGTGATTCAGTCTCCATGACGTCAGAAGCATGCGCAACAGGAAAACCTGTTTTTATCTATCAATTACCTGGCGGTTCTAAAAAATTTCGCCGCTTTCATGATTTTTTCACGGCACAAGGATATACGCGACCTTTTTCTACCTCATCACTGGAAGCTTGGACTTATCCACCTCTCGTAGAGCTTCCTACCGTTCTTAAAAAACTTCGTCAACGTTTAGATACATTGTAAGATTTTACTACCCTGGAATATCATGGAAGGTATTCAAGTCGTTTGATATAAAAAAGGTTAGAAACCAGTTTTTTACTATGGTGGGTTTTATGAATATTATATCTGAAGAAGCAAAATAGCTTATCTATCACACATTATTTAATTTGTCAGGTTAAGAGTTGTTAAGATTAATAATTGACTCCCTCAAATAAATAGGAATTTGAGTTATTTTGTTTAACTCATAATTAAAAAACACAATATTCTCATTAACATGCGCCACTTTTTTATTTGTGCTATTATTGTGCACTACATAAAAAAGATCAAGAGTATACCTGTCAGAACCCCTGAGATGTAAGTTAAATCTTAAATTATCCTCAAAGTAACTTTGTGAAGCAATATGACAATCTACATGTCGTAATATAACGCTAATATTTTTTGAATTCTGCTCTGTAGAGCCTGATTTTTTCAGAAAAAGTATACGCACGTGCTGACACATTTCTAATAAAGAAGTCATTTTTAAATGATGGCCACTATTAATATCTCCAAGGCGTACGCTCATTTCTGTTTGGAACAAAGAACTACCAGACATTGTAATGGGATGGAATATTTGACAAGGAAAAAAAATCACGGTGAAATTTCACAAGGCCTGCTCTATCGTTTATATTTGTCTTTTTTCTAACAAAATCTAAATAGCTTTCTACGGTTCTAGGAGAAAGATCTAAAAATTTGGCGATTGGCTTCTGAGAATAACCTTGTACATAAAAAAACAGGCTTTGTACTTCTCGTTTTGTTAAGTAAAAATCAATTTCTCTTGTGTAATATTTTTTAACTTCATTTTTTAAAATGAAGTTATCAACATTCCTTTCCCTTGAGAAACCAACCATATTTTCCTTGCCCTTTATAATGGGAAAAGATTGGCAGGCTATATCCTCCCCAACTCCCTCTATATCTGGAAGATAGATTTTATTTGAGTTTGCATTAGCTATTAATTTAGCTGCTTTTTCCCTAAAATAGTATACAAAATTTTCCAGTAAATTAAAATTGTTTAAGAAAAAAGTTGTATTTGTACTTAAAGTTGGTGAGGCAAAGGAGTAAAAATCCGTATAATTATTTCCTTTTTCTATAATTGTGATTCCATGGTCTGTCTGGAAATAGTCACTTAGGTTTTTAACTAATAGGTTGTCTTTAAAATCACTCCAGAGTAGAAATTTATAACTTCCCAGTTTTCTAACGATATCCTCGCTGTAAAGAAATTTGTTTTTATAGTCATATTTATAAAAAAAATCAGCCCATTCCGGATTGCTCGTCAAAGAGGTGTGAGAAAAATCATCAAATAACCTGCTATAATTAAAGTAATTAAAACCTAAATCTTCAAAAAGTGAGCTACATATTTGACGTACATCCTGGGAAGCTGAAAGAGCAACATGATTTTTATCTATGACATAACTCATAAAAACCCTTCTCTTAGGCTTAAATATTTTATTCTTTAACTGTATATTTTTATAGGTTAGCATTCAAGAAAGCTTTGGCAAAATCTCACAAAAAAATCCTATGAGGCACTAATGAATGACAAAGAAAACCTATTAAAAGAAATTTCATTAATACTTAACTTGGACAGTAAGGAAAAAATTAATGAAAGATATAACCTTAAAAATGATATTGGATGGGACTCACTATCTATTGTAAGAACTGTAGTATCAGTCGAAAAAATCTACAATGTTATTTTAAGTGATAAAGAAGTATCGAGTTGCGTTACAATAAAAGATCTCTTTAATATTATAAATAAAAAATTATAAGAAATGGCTATTGATTCAGTAAAAAATATATCTATTAAGGGAATATGTTCCGCAATACCTAAGGAAATAAGAGAATTCATTAATAAAGAAGAACCAGAACCTTTTATTGCAGAGCGCATCATCAAATCTACTGGAATAGAAAGAGTACGCATTGTCAATAATAAAACCTGCACCTCGGATTTGTGTTATGAAGCCGCACAAAGGTTAATACATGATCTAGGATGGGATAAATCTTCCATTGATCTTCTTGTTTTTGTTACACAGACTCCAGACTACAAACTTCCATCAACATCTTGCATTCTACAATCACGTTTAGGACTGTCAAAAAGCTGTGCTGCTTTTGATGTGAATTTAGGGTGCTCCGGTTTTGTGTATGGATTGAATATAGTAAGTAGTTTTCTGGAAAGAGGAAAATTCAAAAGAGCCCTATTATTAGTAGGAGATACAACAAGCAAGATAATTTCAAATTCTGACAAGAGTGTCTATTTTTTATTTGGAGATGCCGGTACTGCAACTGCGCTTGAGTATGATTTTTCAGCTCTTCCTAGTTTTTTTGCTTTGCATACAGATGGAGAAAAATTCAACTCTTTAATTATAAAAGAAGGAGGGAACAGATTTCCGATAAAAAAAGAGAGAGGTAAATGTGATAATATTTCTAATAAAAAAGATTTAGGGACAAAAGAACATCTTTATATGAATTCAACTGAAATACTTGGATTTACACTTCGTGAGATTCCTTTCTTGTACGAAGAGATTTTAAGGGCTACAAAATGGACCATTAACGATATAGATGCTGTTGTAATGCATCAGGCAAATAAGTTGATACTAAACACATTAAAAAACAAACTAGACATTCCTAATGAAAAAATGATAGTTGCCTTAAGA
>DDGG01000031.1:0-13180 GCA_002337525.1 Alphaproteobacteria bacterium UBA1908
TGGTTGATATGGCCCCCCCCGGAATAGGGACAGGCAACGCATCAAGATCAACTGGAGGTGTTTCCCACTCGTTTCCTCCAAAAATATTATTTCGTCCGACATCCTGAACATTCAAAGCCTGGGCAACTTCTTTCAAAGCATCCTGACAAAACTTTTGGAAACTGGAATCAGGTGTTCCGGGATTAACGGCCCCGGCCAAACGACTTCTAAACGTTTCAATGACACCAATGGTTTTAGTAACCGCTGTTTCTGCAAAGCCAAGACGTTGATCAACCAAGGCCATATTTTCCTGAAATTGAACAGCCCCTTTTTTAGCAATACTAATGTTAAGAGCACTTAACGTATCTTCTCCAACCGCTTTATAGGTTGATCCTTTAAAGCCTGTTGTTGCTTGCAGCTTAGATTCTTCCAGCTGAGCAGATACTTTCTCATAAGAGTCATTCAGGCGGTTAAATCTTGCCAAATCACCAGGTCTTAAAGATACAATATTATTCATAATAGGCCTCCTATTAAACGATTTCCATTAGGCTGTTCAAGTTCTCTCTTACAACACCAACAACGTTTAAACACCCCATGTGCACTTGTTGCCACGCCAACACATTCATGAGCGATTCCTGAGAATCAGTCCCACTGATTTGTCCATGAGCATGTTGAATGTTAGCAAGAGCACTTTGTTCCCCCTTTTGTAAACGGTCAACAGTCGTCGCAATTTGAGTGCAGTCAGCAACAATGACAGATCCATAGTCTGAAAATGAAACCCTTCGCGGACCAAGTCCGCCTGCATCAACAAAGTCTTGATGAGCTTCCATCGTTGCAGCAAGGCGACCCATGGTACGACTATCTCCATTGTTAATAGCCTGGTCTCCAATAGCAGGTGTTGGCAGAGCATCATTAAGCATCCCGCGAGATAAAAGAACATCCTGCGACACAATATCGGGGCGAATACTCAAACGCCCCGCAATTCCTGGAACAATTGCTCCTGCTGCAAAGACTTCATCCTCACTTGTAATCAGATTATTAAGACCAAAATAATGTGAGAATCCAAGACCTGTTCCTGTTTCTGTTGCTGGACCTCCGACCGAAACCAGCGCGATGCCATGATCAGGATTCGCAGCCGTAAGGCGCAATTGCCCATCCGGTGTCACGTCAACTGTGGCAGATCCCCCGATACCGGCATCTAGATTCGCTGCCAAGGCATTAATAGTCGCACCACCCAAAGCCCCAAGGTCCAAATCATACGGAGGGGCTCCCACAAATTGTCCTGTTGCTTTATCAACAACAGCCAAACGGATGGTTCCCGCGCCATTAAACATATCCGCTGCAGGATCAGCGAACGATCGTGTTCCCGTTAACGTTGTAGCAGGAGGATACCCCGTTCCCAAATTATGATCTGCATTGATTTTGTCTCTTAAATCTGTGGCAAGCCTGTCCAGTTGTTCCTGAAGGTTTGGAAAAAAAGTGTCCCGCATTTCAATATGGGCCGCGATATCTCCTCCTGTAAAATGCTCTGTAATGTTAAGAGGGTTCCCCGCTGAGTCTGTTACAGTAATGTGATTTATATCTGAATTTCCCGCGATGGGGTCATAAGAACTACTGGCATCAATATAGGTCGTTGGCGTGAAATGTATAAGAGCTACATCAGGAAAAAGAAGAGAAACACCCTGACCTGTTTGTAAAAAGACACCCCCGTTAGTATTTTCTGTGACAACAATATTCATGTGTTTAGAGATTTCTCGAATGGCCTGATCTCTTTGATCTACCAAATCATCTGCTGGAAGACCTGCACGCTTATTGGAAATAATCAACTTGTTGAGAGAATCCACAGATTTGATATTAGCGTTAACTTCATCTACAGCACCTTTAATCGCCGTATCACAGGTGCGTCGGTGGGTTTGAATTTGATCCGTAAGTCGTGACAGCTCTCGCGTCACATCCCCTAAACCACTCAATAAATCCTTGCGTTTCATGCCGTTTGTTGCGTCAAGGGATAAAGACTGGCAACGACTGGAAAAATCCTTGATAATTTCACCTAAAGAATTTTGGTCTCCTGGAGTACCAAGATTATTCTGTATACGGTCAAGAGCTTTACTTTTTCCAGCAAAGTAGGCACTGGAGGAAATTATTTCCCGTTCCTGGGAAATAATGGCCGAATCTACCAAACGATGTGGAATAGAAACCGCAACACCCGACCCATGACCATTAAGAACCTGAGCAGATGCCGTGACATTCTTGCGTGTATACCCCTCCGTCCTGGTATTGGCAATATTATGACTTTCCGAGCCAATCGCAGAACTAGCAGCCTTTATTCCGGAAAGAGCTATATTAATGATATTATTCATAAGCTTATTCCTAGGTACACTGATTTATTGACATAGCCGGTAAAGATGATGCTTTTTCGCTATACCGACCAAGAGCGCTATAACCTTCTACCTTTGGGGCGATGGTATCGCGCGTAACGCGCGTTATGGTTTTTACATAAAATTCATGGGCTCCCAAGAAACGTTTAACCAGATCATGATTCTTCTGACTGAGCCTCTCAAGTTCTTGTAAATCATAAATCAGCTTTTGCTTGATCTCTTTAGAAAGGTTACGAGCCATCTCAAGGTTTTCTCTAAAGCGATGATAAGATTCGGTATAGGCTGCCATAAGTTCATTCTTTTCAGGAATACGATCGAGGACTTCCTGTTCCTTGAATTTTTCGAGAAGAATGTTGTCTTCCTTTAAGAAATGGGCAATTTTGATGATATTTTTTTCAAGATCATGATGGGTCATTTCAAATCTCCTTTCTGATCCAGGGGAAGACTAGAAAGTCCTTCCTGTTGCGTAAGATATCCTTCAGGTGGCATTGATCTGCTTGGTTGATTTACCCCCTGCATTGTCAACATACTCTCCAGCAAATCCTGCCGGATAGCCTCCCCCACTCCTGATGTAACCATGGCCTCCCCCAAAGCCTCTGACAGGAAGGATGTCCCCATCAGTTCCTGATCAAGATTTTCAGGTTTTTGGCCTGTCTCCAGTAAGGTTTTGGCAAAAGTCGACATCAAATAAGAAGTATAGTCTGTTGCATTTCTTTCAATTGTTTTTCGGGTACTTTCAGAACCTTTGCTTTCCAGGCCTGACATTATTTGTCGAGACAACCCCGGGGGTGTTTGAACAGCATGGACAGAAGAAATCATCGACATTATATCACCTCAATCTCTGCATGGAGAGCTCCTGCAGCCTTAATAGAACGCAAAATTGTAATCATATCCCGGGGAGAAACTCCCAAAGCATTCAGACTGTCAACCAATTCCTGAAGCGTCGCGCCCTCTTCAAGAACAGTTAGTTTTTGGTCCCCTTCTTCCACGGAAACACTGCTACGGTCTACCACCTGGGTCGACCCCGAATTTGAAAAAGGGTTAGGCTGGGAAACCTGAGGGGTCTCGGCAATACGAATTGTCAAGTTACCGTGACTAACGGCAACGGTACTGATACGAACTTCTTTACCCATGACAATGACACCATTTTGCTCGTCAATAACAACACGAGCAGGATTATCTGGCACAACCTCTAAACGCTCAATTGATGTTAAAAAGGATGCAACATCTTTTTTATATGAAACTGGAATTGTAAGATCTACAGTTGAAGGATCAAGTGCCTTGGCAGAAGGATATTTAACAAAAGCATTGATCACCTCTGAAATTCTTCGAGCTGTCGTAAAATCAGGATTTCGAAGAGACAAGCGAACTTCATTCAGTGAAGAAAGCTCAAAAGGAACTTCTTTTTCAACAATGGCACCATTAGCGATACGACCACTGGTAGGAACACCTTTTGTCACAGAGGATCCTGATTTGCCATCAGCACTGAATCCTCCGGTCACAAGAGGCCCCTGTGACACAGCATAAACTTCACCATCGGCACCGACCAAAGGTGTTACAAGTAAAGTACCACCTAAAAGGTCTTTCGCAGTTCCAATCGCCGACACTGTCACATCAATACGCGTTCCATGACGTGCAAAAGGAGGCAGACTAGCTGTTACCATAACGGCAGCAACATTTTTGGATTTCATATCTTTTTCTTTATCCCGTACATTCACTCCCAAACGCTCCAGCATGCTCATCATTGTTTCAAGGGCATAGGGAGAGTCTTTTAGGGAATCACCCGTTCCTTTAAGGCCCACAACCAGTCCATACCCGATAAGTTGGTTTTCCCGAATGCCTTCAAAGGTTACTATGTCTTTAAGGCGTACTTTTAGGGCTTTTGAATATGCGGGGGCAAAAGGTGTTATTAGCTGGCATAAAAGCAGTATATAACAAAGAACCTTGGGTCTTCGTGTCTGTTTAATATTCAAGAAACAGCCCTTCATAAAAAATCTCAACTTTCTGGTTGAACACTGGTACACTGATATGGATATGCGAAAAGCATGCCAAGTGACACAACTGAAAAAGGAAGCATAATGGTTAAAGTTGGTGACATCCTGCCGGCCGTTCCCTTACAGCCTAAAAAAGAAACGAAAAAAACAGACAATGCCGGAAAATTCAATAAAAAAATGGCGGCATCAATTAATGCCCTGGATGCCAGGGAAGAAGCATCCAGTACTTCTCAAACCTCCTCTCTTGCAGGGTTAATGCATTTGCAAGAGATTGAAAATCGACAAGATTGTGTAACCTTATCTTTTAATCGTGGAGAGGCTCTGCTTTCTCACCTTGAAAATTTACGGCAAGGAATTTTGTGGGGTGCCTTTTCAGAAAAAGAACTTGAAGAAATCAAGATCGACCTTGCAAAAGGCTTACAGAAAGGTGCACCTCCCCCATTAAAGGATATTGTGGAAGAAATTGAACAAAGGGTGCATATTGAACTCGCCAAGATTGAAATGTCAAAAGATCTTTCAGGATAAAAAAATTAGAAAAATACAATATTTTAAATCTTTGTTAAGGAAATCTGATGATAAGGGGTTATTTTTAGAAGAAAACAAATTTTTCATTTTCAGACGCAAGAGAAAAAGGTTAACTTTATAAATATATTTCAAAACACAATAGTGAAAGTACCCATCAGAATTTTAGTAGGCTAGAAAAAAAGATTAAATAGGGAGACCAGAATGGAAGCACAGAATCAACCCTTGTCTGATAGAGATGTTCATATTTCTCCAGACTATTGTCCAAGCCAGGACGAGCCTTATATGTGCGCTCGTCATTTATCCTTCTTTAAAAATAAATTGCGAGATTGGCGTAACGAAATTTTAAAAGATTCGGTCGACACAATTCATCACATGCAAGAACAAACACAAAACGAAGCAGATATAACAGACCGTGCGTCAACTGAGACAGACCGTGCCCTGGAACTCCGAACACGGGATCGGGGACGCAAGCTGATCAATAAAATTGACGATGCCCTAAGACGTATCGAAGATGGCACTTACGGATACTGTGAAGAAACAGGTGAGCCTATTGGTCTTGCCCGATTAATAGCACGGCCCGTTGCAACCCTTAGCATTGAAGCGCAAGAACGTCACGAGAAAGAAGAACGTATCCACAGTGATGATTAATTAATTGTTCTTTCCCACAACAGGTATTTTCTCTGGATGATTTCTTTCTCCTGTCATCCAGAAAAAGCCTTATTCCACTGTCTTATTCAAAAGAATTATACCTTCCACCTATATCATTCAAACCGTGTGCACAACCCATATTGTCATTGAGAGCGAGCAACACGAGGGAAAAATTCAGAAACTTCTCTTTAAAAACCCCTATCTTTCAGGAAAAATTATCGGCATATTTTTTAGCAGTTATCTTTTCCTGTTCCGGAAGGTCAATTATATAGTCAATGGAATAACGTTCAAGATAAGCAGCTGCTGCTTTGACAGAGGGAAAGGTTAACTTAATTTGAGACCGAGTACTTTTAGAACCAACCCAGCCCATTAATGGATCCTGATAGAGCGCACCTTCTTCTAAAAAGTCAATACACCAGGACTCTGATTTTCCACGGCCTGACTGCATCACTGTTTTAGCCGGAGAGTAAATACGTGCTTTCATAAAAATTCCTTTACAGAGCTTTAAAAACTAGTCGGACAGTTTCTGAACGGTTTCCAACACGGCCTGCACATGACCGGCAACTTTTACCTTGCGCCATTCATGCCGTAAAACACCCTGACTATCAATGAGGAAAGTGGACCGAACAATACCCAGGTATTTTTTTCCAAACATTGATTTCTCAGCTAAAACACCATAGGAGCGACAAAGTCGTTCTTCATTATCAGAAAGCAATGGAAATGAAAGTGCCAGCTTCTCAGAGAACTTTTTGTGCGATGAGATAGAGTCCCTGGAGACCCCCAGTATTTTTGTTTTTAACGCTTCAAACCGGGGCAAAAAAGCTTGAAAATCTTTTGTTTCCTGTGTACAACCTGGCGTATTATCTTTAGGATAAAAGTATAAGATATAGTTATATCCTTTAAGTTGATCGTGAGAGAGAGTTTTGCCCTCACCAAAAGGTATCTCAAAAGAAGGAGCAGGCTCACCAGGTTTTAGTTGCATTTTTTTCTCTTTTACAAAGATTACAATCATTTTTATTTTAGAGGTTTTTTTTGAGAAGTCACCGTCTTTTCAGCATAGCAGGAAAAAGTTTTCTGATTTTTGTTATTCTGGTATTCATTCTTGTTGGGTCTATTTTAACACGCCTGTATATCGAGCCTGTTGATCTGGATTTTCTCAAACCACGTCTAACAGATTTTTTAAAACAAGAAACTAATGGTATGACTGTTACTCTTGAAAGCCCAAAGCTCCGCTGGAAAGGGCCCGGTCACTCTTTGGAAATCCTATCTCACAGCTTAAAAATCAGAACGCCTGACGCACTGGGGTTTTCAGCAGATATTCCAACTTTTTATTTAACTTTACGGTTCAGGAGCCTCCTAACAGGCCATATAATGCCGTCAATTCTGACACTGGAAAATCCTCATTTGGTATACGCTCCCCGGAAAGCTTTTCTTCAGGGACAAAGTCGCACTGACGTTTCTGACAAAACTCTGAAAAATGTTTTTAATAATATTTTCACACCATCCAATCAAACAAAAATTCTAAAACGCCTCCGTTTCCTTAATGCTACCTTCTCGCTTAATCTGGGCCCAGATTTTGGAGCATGGAGCAGTCCCGAAACAACCTTTATTCTAAATCGGAAACAAGGTTTTATTGATGGCTTTCTGGATTTAAAATTAGGAATAGCAGAGCAAATTACTGGCAGCTTTTCCTACCTTGCTAACCAGGCTGTCTGGAAATTGGATCTTGATTTTCACAAGGTCCTGCTGCCCACAATTCTTCAAAAACTCAAAGGCTTTGAAAATTTTTCTACCCTTCTTGTTCAGGAACTGGCCACCTCTAAATTACCACTCAATGGATCTATCGCCTTGACGTTATCTCGTGCCTTCAAACCCCAAAAAGCAGACATTAAGCTTATCTCAGAAAAAGGTCATCTTATTCTTGGGAACCTGCTCCCCAAACCCCTACCCTATGAAAAAATGATTTTTGAGGCATTTTACAAAGCATCTCACAATAGCACAACAAAACCTTCTGTTTCTCTGCTCAATGCTTTTACAGAAGGGGACTGGACATCGCATCTTTCCTTTTCTTCACGGGGAACAGACGTCAACGGTTATTTGAACTTGAAACAGGACAACACTTCCAAAAGGTACCTTTTTTCTGCACAAGCAGACCTGAAAAATTTTCCTCTCAAAAGCATCCCTCTCACCTGGCCTAAAGGCCTTGCAAATCCAGCCCGTGAGTGGCTCGTAGAACACCTGATCAGTGGACACATCCCGAAAGCTACTGTCCAAATAGAAGCTTCTCTTGGTTCAGTTCTGAATGATTTTAGCCTCAAACAGCTTGAAGGTAAGATCGTTCTTAAACAAGGTATACTCCGCTATCTCAAAACAATGCCGGACATTACAAATATATCCGCAGTAGCACACTTTGATGCTGCCGGTTTTGATATTGATGTCCAAAATGGCACCTCGGAAAAACTTGAAATTCAGCAGGGTAAAGTTCTTATCAAAGGTCTCAATCAGAACAACCAGGATATTTCAATTCAGACAACAACACTGGGACCTTTAAAAGGTGCCCTGAAAATACTTAACAGCAAACCTTTGGAAATCTTGAAAGATAGCAATTTTGATCCTTCTCAGTGTCAAGGAACATCTCACGCCAATCTTTATTTGTCTTTTCCACTTGATGATCGTTTTACTGAAAAATCTATTCTCTTTTCAGCTAATGCTCATTTAACAAAAATTTATATTCCAAAGCCCCTCTCTTTTCTGGAAATAGACCTTTCAGATGGAGATATCAGATTTAGTGTTGATAATAAAGCCCTTAAGGCAACAGGCAACGCTCGCTTTAATGACCTCCTGACAGATCTTTCATGGCAACGTTCTCTAGAGCCTGGAAAAATATCAGAAACTGTTCATCTCAAGTCTCCCCTCACAAATGCTTTCATCAAAAGCCTGAATGTAACACTCCCTGTCGATATGAGAGGGACAATACCAACAGAAGTTAACTATTCCAGAAAATCTTCCATGGATAGCGTTTTAAAAATCTCTATGAATCTAACACCGACACGCCTGATACTCGGTGGGTGGCAAAAAAATGAGAAATCACAAGGGACATTAAAATCAATCTGGCATTTTAGAAACAATATCCTTTCTCACCTTGAACATTTTCACTTTGACACAGACGATTTAAAAATTAAGGCCAGCGCGGTCTTTAAAAAAGATCTTTCTCTTAAGAAAGCAACGTTAACATCCTTTAAATTTGGAGAAACTTCTTTGAAAGGGAGGCTGGTGCGAGCTAAAGACGTCACCTATAAAATTACCCTGGAAGGTCCTCATATAGACCTAAGCCCCTATCTTGAAGCATTTAAAAAAACAAATATATCAGGTGCTCAACTGGATAAAACTTTTGACTTACGCCTTATCACACCGAGAATAAGTCTTTTGCAAAAACATACATTTTATAAAAACTCTATGTCGTTGCGTTTTTTTCAAAACCGTGTTCACAGCGTTTCCTTTAAAGGGTACCTGGATCAACAGGCAACAAAAGAATTTTACATCGATGTCTTGCCACGAGCCAATAATGGTCGTCGCTTAAGACTGAAATGTCAGGACGCAGGTTACATGCTTAAAGCTCTTAACTTTTTTGATGATGTGATCGAAGGGCGCTTGAAATTAACAGCAAACCAAGCAGATGATGACCCTAAATCCCCTTGGGAAGGCAAGCTTGAGATTAGTAAATTCTGGCTCCACAAAGCACCGATCCTAAGCCGTCTTCTTAGCATGGCATTTCCAACAGGGCTTGTAGAAGCTTTTTCTAAAAAAGGGCTCCCCTTTGAACGCCTGAAAATTAAATTTAAAAAATCGGGACCACATATTACCCTGAACCGTGGAAGATCCTATAGCCCGGGATTTGGTTTTTCTGTTAATGGATCTATCCTGGATGATTTTTCAAATCTAAACATTCATGGCACAGTCTATCCTGCCTATTTTTTCAATACATTTTTATCAAAAATCCCTTTGCTTGGTCAAATTATCACAGGGGGTAAGCATGAAGGCATCTGGGGTGTCTCCTATAGCATTACAGGGCCCAGCTCATCGCCAGAAATTCAAGTTAATCCTTTGACTGTCTTTGCACCTGGTATTTTCAGAAAACTTTTCCTTCCGGCTGACGAGAGCGGTTTTGACGAAAACGAAGAGGACGAAAATGAAGATGAGGAAGGTCAGTTTCATCAATCTTTTATTGAGTAAAAATTAATAAAAACTCAATCTTTTATTGTTACCCTAATAACAGTAAAATTAACGGAAGAATATGAAAAATGTTTGAGAAACTTTTTGGTAGTGCCATTTCTAAAGGCTTTAAGACCATTTTCTCGCCTGATAATGAAACAATCAGTTTTATGCTAGGGTATTTACCCTTTTTTTTATTCTTGAAACTTGTTTTCACCTATTTCAATACAGAACTCATTAATACACTCGCTGCTGACCCCGAGGCTGTTCCTGTAAAGTTATCTTTTTTAACATCTGCGGCAGGCCTGGCCTTTGCTTTATCAGTCATACCAATCTATATTTACATTATTCAAAAAAGTACAAATAAAACCAACATAAATAATAATTACTATAACTTTCTTTTAGACCCAAATCTTTATCGAGTATTCTTTTTAATTTTGTTAACAACACTGATCCTTGGATCTTTATCAGGTCTGTTTTTTGGTCTTTTAATTTCCCTTTCTGTCCCTCTTGTCATCTCGGCCATTACCCTGTCTGCTATTGGCCTCTTTGCTTTCTACCTTTTAATTCGATTATATTTTATTGTTCCTCATATCAGTCTTGGAAAAAAGATTGAACTTAAAAAGCTTTTTCGAGCAAGCAAGGGACATTTCTGGGTCATGATAGCTTCTCTTTTTGTCGTCTCAATTCCTGCCATTCTACTGTCCATGGGCCTAAACTATGTTTTCACAGGAAATGTCCTGGGTCTTCAAACAGCCCTTCCTTCAGAAATACTGACATCCCATGCTCAGCAAATCCCCTTAGGATTGAATGATATTTTACGGGCGGCAGGTGATTTTATCGTACAATACCTATCATTATCTTCTATTGCAGCGTTAGCAGATTTATATAAGAATATTGTGATCACTTCTGACCCACAAACCTTAACCCAAAATACCGGGGAATAGGATGCAGGAAAAACGATGAGACAAGAAGAACAACAAGAAGATAACCTGGTATTTGAATCAACAATTGTTGGTTATAGTCTTGTTTTTTCTGGCACAAAAGGTCTTATGACACTTTTTCTTCTCATGTCACCTTTCTTTGCTCTCGTTTTTGTCGCCAGTGATCTTCTTTTGCTAACAACCAAGTTTATTCCTATAAATGAAAACCCTTATGGCATTTTTGGTCACCCTCGGGTTATTGAAAAACTACAGGAAGTTTTACTTCTTTTCTTTTCCGCCCCTGTTCTTGCCGCCTCATACCGCTTTGTCAGTCAGGGAATTATGATTCCCCGTTTTTATTTGGGTGAACTTTTTAAAATTGCCACCCTGAAAGTTTTTCTATGGACATTTTTTATTCGTACGATTGCAGCACTCCCCGCTTTACTCATGGTGACTTTCTTTTCAGAAGGTCTGCAAAAGGTCCTACAGCCTCATGTTGCTGCCGGATTCTTCTTTGTCACTGAAAAATATATCGCACTAAGCCTTTGTTTTGTTTTACCCGCCATTGCCATTGGACGCCCTCCCAGTTTTTTAGTTTCCCTGCGTGAGACTTCTGGAAATTTCCTCACACTGTTGAGTATATTTTTGTTAACAACAATTCCTTTTTGGGGATTAAGTGCTGCAGGACCTCTCTTAAAAGAAGGTATTTTTGCCGATAATTATGAGTTGTCTCTTGCCATGCGCACGTTATTAAAACTGATTGCTTTATATTTATCGCTTGCCCCTCTCGGAGCAATTACACATCTTTATCGTGCTCTTGTTCTCGAGCACCGAAACACGTAGACTCCCCATGGTAGACAAAGGGTAGAATAATGACACTCAAAATAGGGATTGCAGGAAGTTTAGGACGCATGGGACGTCTCCTTACCCGGGAAGTTCTTGAAAAATCTCCTGAAGTCTCTTTATCTTGTGCCAGTGCGCGTAACATCAAAGAATTAAAATCATTTTTACCAAATGATTGCGATGCTGTTTTAACGGACTCTCCCAAAACCCTTGTCATGGAATCTGACGTGATCATTGACTTCACAGTTCCCGAGCTTTCTCTGCGTCATGCGTATTATGCCACAGAGCTTAATAAACGGCTTGTTATCGGGACAACAGGTTTTTCTGATGAACACTATCAAAAACTGTCGAAAGCCGGGCAATCAACAGCCCTTCTCGTGACCTCTAATACCAGCCTGGGGATTACCGTCCTGGGATCCATTGCCCCCTTGGTTAAACAAGCTCTTGGACCTGATTTTGACATTGAAATCCGGGATGTTCATCATCGTGACAAGAAAGATGCCCCATCCGGGACAGCCTTAACACTGGCTTCAAAACTATCTTCTGATGACCCTGCCAGCTTAAGAAATCATCAGGACTTAACCTTACCTTGTCGTAACAAATCAGAGATTGGCATTTCAGTAACGCGTGCAGGAGGTATTATCGGTGATCACGAAATCTCATTTGTCTCAAAAAATGAAATCATAACCCTCTCTCATCGCTCCCTTGATCGGCGTCTTTTTGCCAGTGGGGCTCTTAAGGCAGCTCAATGGATTGCCTCTCAAAAACCCGGACTTTATAGCATGGAAGATGTTCTTCTGAAAAATCCGTAATCTTAATCTTTGGTTTCCCATTGCATTACCCTCTTCTTTATGCTTTTCATTAAAATATATTTTAAAGGGAGGTTGTATCGCCATGTCACGTATCCGTTTTGTGTCCCTCGTTTTTTTATTGATTACTCATTTTACTTGTGGGATTCAGGCTTCAAGATCTTCTGCTGCTCGCTCCCCACAAGATGACATGGTATCCATAGACTCTCTTCCAAATCTTGGAAAGTTATCCCCGGATCAAGAAGAATTTACTGATGGATACGAACAACTATGCCAACATACAGAAAACCTGATATGGCAAGAAGATGCCGCCTCTGTTCCTGATTCAGTCATTTTTCATAGAGCCCTGGAAAGGCTCCTCCAGAATTCTTCTTTTGCAGCGATAACATTTATGAAAAAACTTGCTCCCTATTTATCAAATGTCAAAAGGGTGACTTATTTTCAATCCGTTTATGATCAGGCAAAGGAGTCAGAGAGCACAGTAGAAGATCAATTTTCCCGGGCACGTAATACTGTAATGAAACAAAGTGTTCCTAAAAAAGGTGAAACTTTAAATGCTCACTTCATCCTGGTTTTGTGGCAGCAAGAACCACAAGGATGGTTAGGTTCGCTTTTGCTGACGGTCTTTCAGGACACTTTTGAAAACTCTCTATTAGCGGCTTCTTTTATAGAGAACCACCCCGAAACCACTGCTTATTTTCAGTCAAGACAACGTCGACTTAAATCATCAGAGCTCTACTATGCCGCTCTCTCACAATTTAATTCCCCCGATTTTGAGAGAAATAAAAATGGAGCCTATAATAACCTGAAAACCCTCGTTTCATCTCATCAAGCCCTCCTTGATCAGAATCTTGCTCATCCTGATCTTG
>DDGG01000031.1:13329-99050 GCA_002337525.1 Alphaproteobacteria bacterium UBA1908
ATCTTGCTCATCCTGATCTTGTTTCTGTTGCTCCTTTATGGGAGGAAATAGAATACTATAATATAGCTGTTAATAAACTCACCTTGTTTGCACAAACAACCCAAGAAGAATCCTGGCTTAAAAAAGCAGCTACCCTATGGATTCCTCGCACTCAATTCCTTGTTTGGCAGCTTTATCAGTCAGGATGGCGCCATAAGAATATTGCAGAAACTCTACCCCGTTTAAGACCTCTCCTGAGCCAGATTTCAGGAATACTACCCACAGAACAACTGCCCTCCCGTCTTGGTTTTGATGACTTTCTAAAAGAATACTGGCAACATCGTTTAAAAAATAGCGCCGATCAGGGCACAGGGGATATCAGAACACAGGCAAAGGGGCTTTTTGATTCTCCCGAGGAAAAGAGGCCCCTCCTTTTATCGCGATTGGGATCTTTTAGAGCCTTTATAAATCAACAGCTTTCAATCATACTAAAGTCAATCGACTCACTGAGGCAACAGACTTTAGAACATGTTACTCAAGCGGCTTTTAATACCGAGGTCGAAAACATGAAACAAATCTGCCTCTCAACCCCTCTTATTTTAAGGGCAGGCCAAGATATTGGGTCCTTAAACACAGATGCAGGAAACCCTGTCACAGAGGCTATTAAAACTTCCTCACAAGGACTTCTGACTTTTCACAAAGAATTCACCCGGTTTATTGAAACGCATCCGGAGATTATAAAGTCGGTCAAGCCTGATCAAGTTTTTCTTCTCTTAGATCAAACTTTTAATTATCTACAAAACATCATAGTTCCCATGGCGTTTTTCCTGGGCGATTCAATTATTGCCTCCTATAATCTTGAACAAGAAGAAAGAGAACCTCTTCAACATCTCTGGTTTACATCAGATGAGAATAGTCCAGCTTTTAGAACTCTTGTGACTTTAGCTCAAAACAACATTCTTCAAGCTCTGACACTGCATCAACTTTTGTTAGAAAAAAAACTGGACCAGGTCATTCAAGATCACAAAAGAAGATAAAAAAACTTAAAATCGACGGGGTTTTAGTGTTGATCACAAAACACCTGGTCGTTTGTGATCGCTTTTTTTTAAGACTCTGCTTTTCCCCCGGGCACCCACAGTACATCTGAATTTCCTCTGTCATTAAGAAAGCGCGCAAGAACAAACAGATAATCGGAAAGACGATTCAAATAGCGAACAATAGGGGGGCTGACTGCCGCCTCTCCTTCTTCTTCTCGCAGTGCACACACATCCCGTTCTGCCCGACGCACAACAGTACGTGCATGATGAAGATAAGCACTAACAGGGTGCCCGCCAGGAAGTATGAACGATGTCAAGGGCTCCAGAGACTGATTCATCTCGTCCATCTGTTTTTCAAGAAAATCAGCCTGATCTTTTCGCAATCGAAGGGGTGGAAAATCCTTGGGATCTTCCGGCAAACACAGATCTGCCCCTAAATCAAACAAATCATTTTGAAGTCGAGCCAGAGATCTATCAACTTCTTTGCTATCTTTGGTATAAAGGCGCACGATCCCCAAAAGAGCATTAGATTCATCAACAGATCCAATGGCACAGATACGCGCCGCATTTTTTGAAACTCTCTGACCTGATCCCAGAGATGTCTTGCCCTTATCACCTCCGCCCGTATAGATACGTGTTAATTGTACCATTGCTTACCGTCCAAAATAAAAAATAGCTGAAAAAAGAACTAAAGCTGCCCCCTGCAATAAAACACGATATCGCATTAACTTTGTACTTTGTTTACGATCTGATCGACCGCGTACCATATCCACAAGACCCCAGACAAGAACGCCGCCTGTGGCAATCATTGCAATTATTGTTAAACAGGGTAAAAAAGTACTCATTGTCAGGCTCCTTTTTCGGAATCTTTAAAAAACAGGATAAAGTGTTTTAGCACACGTGATGCCATTTCTTTTAAAACAAAATACTGGTACAAATGAAAAGTACTTTATTTTCGCGTTAAAATCTCGCAGAATCTTCCTTGACTTGGATACTTGTGATCAGTTTTGTTAGTAAAGACTGATACAACTGCCTTAGGGAAAACGGAACAGGACACAGGAAAGCCCTCGCATTAATATGAACGACTTATTTAAAAACAAACCCGCCCAAACTTCCAGCGATTATACAGCCAAGGATATTGAAGTTCTTGAAGGACTAGAGCCCGTCAGACACCGTCCCGGTATGTATATTGGAGGAACAGATGAAGGTGCCCTTCATCATCTTGTTGCAGAAATTGTTGATAACGCCATGGATGAAGCCGTTGCAGGTCATGCAAGTCGTATCGAAGTTACCCTGGAGGCCGGAAATTACATCACGGTTAAGGATAACGGTCGCGGAATCCCTATTGACCCACATCCTAAATTTCCTGATAAATCGGCCCTTGAAGTTATTTTGACAACACTCCATTCCGGGGGAAAATTCTCTGGTAAGGTTTATGAAACATCAGGAGGGCTTCACGGTGTGGGACTTTCCGTTGTTAACGCCTTGTCGGATGACCTTGTCATCGAAGTTATGAATCAAAAACATTTGTGGCGACAGACCTATAAACAAGGCAATCCCTTAACACAATTGACAGACGAGGGTCCTCTTGCCAATCGCCGTGGAACCTCTATCCGTTTCCACCCTGATCCGGAAATTTTTGATAAAGGAACCCGTTTTCGCCCCGCACGTCTTTATGCCATGGTGCGATCGAAAGCTTATCTTTTTAAAGGCGTGGATATTCGCTGGGAATGTGATCCCAGTCTGATTTCTGACAAAGATACAACGCCGGCCTCTGATCGACTACATTTCCCGGGAGGTCTTTCAGACTTTCTAACAGAAAAGTTGAAAGATATTGATCTTGTCATTCCTGATTTCTTCCGGGGTGAAGCATCTTTTGCCGATGGATCTGGCCGTGTTGAGTGGGCTGTTGCGTGGCCAACATATGATGATGGCGAGTCACGCACCTACTGTAATACAGTCGTTACCCCTTTGGGAGGGACGCACGAAAATGGTTTCAAAAGCGCTCTTACAAAAGGTTTACGCCAGTTTGGAGACCTTGTCAGCAATCGAAAAGCTGCCCAACTGACCTCGGATGACTGTCTGGGAGGTGCCTCCATTCTTCTGTCCACCTTTGTTCGCAATCCTCAATTCCAGGGTCAAACCAAGGAAAAACTTGTCAGCGCAGATGTTACGCGTCAGGTTGAAGCAGCCGTCAAAGACCATTTTGATCATTGGCTGAGCGAACGACGCGAGGACTCGGAGGCTCTCCTAACCTTTGTTATTGATCGTCTGGAGCATCGCCTTAAGCGTCGCCAGGCAAGAGAAGCAACACGCCAAAGTGTGACAAAACGCTTGAGACTTCCCGGTAAACTTGCCGATTGTATGAGTACAGATATTAATGAAACCGAGCTTTTTCTTGTGGAGGGAGACTCTGCCGGGGGATCAGCGAAACAGGCACGTGATCGCAAGCGTCAGGCCGTTCTTCCCCTGCGAGGAAAAATCCTTAATGTTGCCAGTGCCACTTCTGAAAAAGCCCTCGCAAATCAGGAAATATCGGATCTTGGCAAAGCTCTTGGGTGTGGGACGGGAATTAAGACCTGTGATCCCAATGCCCTTAGATATGGTCGTATTATTATCATGACCGATGCGGACGTAGATGGTGCCCACATTGCAACCCTGCTGATGACTTTTTTCTTTCTGGAAATGCGCCCCATTCTTGAAAAGGGATTCATTTACCTGGCGGTTCCCCCTCTTTATCGTCTAACTCAGGGGACAAAGTCTTTTTATGCACGTGATGATGCTGATAAAGACCGTCTTCTTAAAACAAAATTAACAGGACGCGGTAAAATTGAAATTAGTCGTTTTAAAGGTTTGGGCGAAATGTCCTGGCATCAGCTAAAGGAAACCACAATGGACCCCAAAACACGAACCCTCCTTCAAGTAACGGTGCCGGATGACCTTGTGGGACTGAGTACCGAAGACCCGTCACTTGTCGTAAAAATTGAAGAATTCATAGAGCATCTGATGGGGCGCAAACCGGAACATCGCTTTGCCTACATCCAAAACAATGCGCGCATTGCCCACGATCTGGATATTTAAAGAGGTTTTACAACCCTTTCTAATGACTTAAAAATCATTAGAAAGGGTTGTTATATTATTATTTTTTAACGATCGAGACTACCAATAATTTTAAGTTTCTTATTATCTTTTGCAGCATAAAAGCATCTGTTGCTGGGCTGATCGAATTTATCCAGAACATATGTAATTCCGCCCCCTCTTCCAACAATTCCTGTCATTTCTGAAAGATAGGATGCAGCTGCCATAATGTTAACATAGGGACTGTGAAAAGTAAGGCCATCAACCTTTTTAACAGCTTGGCTATGAGGGTTTTTAAGATCAGAAAGCTCCCAACCGCCGTCAACAAAGCTTTTCGGACAAGGAGATTCTCCATTAGACGCCACAGCTTGTGTCGATGCGATCATTAAAACAGATAACCCTAAGATTCTTAACGAATTCATATATTAACTCCTCTGTATAAGATTAATGTTCTTTAAATTAACTCAAAGAAGTTGAAAAAGGATTAATTACAACAGAAAAAGATCTAATCTCTATTATTCTTTCTCAAAAAAAAGGCCTATAACTCGTTCTTTTCCATCGCCTTGATAATCAGGTTTGTATTATGATGCATCATTTTGATATAGGTCGGGGC
This sequence comes from Alphaproteobacteria bacterium UBA1908, assembly GCA_002337525.1. Taxonomy (GTDB): domain Bacteria; phylum Pseudomonadota; class Alphaproteobacteria; order Caedimonadales; family UBA1908; genus UBA1908. The sequence continues at coordinate 18,037 of DDGG01000031.1, forward strand.
AGGCCCTGTTGGTTCGGAAAGAGAATCTGAATATAGGGTCCCCCCGATTTGAGCTCCGGTTTCTTCGGATAATTGCTGCATTACCTTTGTGTTGGAAACGTTCTCCACAAAAACAACTTTAATTTTCAAAGCTTTAATTTGATCCACAAGTTTTGCCACATCCCAGGCAGAAGCTTCTGCTTCTGTACTGATCCCCACCGGTGCCAAAACCTTGATCCCGTAGGCCTCGCCGTAATATCCAAAAGCATCATGAGCCGTAATAATTTCACGTTTTTCTTTTGGTACACAGCATAAAGTTTCCTGAATCCAGGCTTCTAAATCATCCAGTTTCTTAAGGTAGGCTTTGGTATTACTCTCATATATATCTTTGTGAGTCGGGTCCTGTTTAACCAAAGCATCTCTAATATTTTGTACATAAACCCTTGCATTCAGGACATTATTCCAGGCATGAGGGTCCACAACATTGTCTGCCCCTTCAAGATCAGGATCATAAATCAGACGAGGTGTAATACCCTGAGTAGCAACCACCAAAGGCCCCTTATAATCAGCCCCTTCAACAAGACGCGACATCCATGTTTCAAAACCGAGCCCATTAAAAAAAACAATGTCTGCCTCCAGGATTTTTTTACTGGTATCAGGAGTAGGTTCATAAACATGAGGGTCTTCATTGGGGTCTACAATACTATCAACCTGAACATGTTCTCCACCAACATTTTCAATAAAGTCCTTTAAAATAGTAAAGCTGGCCAATACTTTAACAGGCCTCGCTTCTGCGCTTATAAATGGTGAAAAGGAAAAAAGAAGGCCAATAAAAAAGATTATTTTATACATACTAAGATGAAAAAAGTTTTTGTCTTAAACTACCGTAGGGTCCCACAAAAAGAGAAACAATGTAAAGGGCCCCCGACACTAAAATAATTGAAGGACCAGAAGGAAGAGTATAATGATATGAAATCAATAGGCCAAAATAGCCTGAAAAAAGAGCAACAAAAAAAGCCACACTAAAAAGGCCCCAGATTTCACGTGCCCAAAAACGGGCCGCAACAGCCGGTAACATCATCATTCCCAGAGCCATTAAAATACCCAAAGCCTGAAAGGCAGCGACCATATTCAAAACAACCAGCCCCATAAAAAGAACATGATAAAAACTACCATGACCGCCAATTGAACGCATAAATGTTGGGTCAAAACACTCAAGGATCAGGGGACGATACACAATCGCCAGCACGAGAAGACTAATCGTTGTAATAGAAGCAACTAAAACAAGCGAAGCACCGTTAACCCCCAAAATTGTCCCGAAAAGAATATGTGTTAAATCAATATTACTGCCTTTTAATGAGATAATCACCGTCCCTGTAGAAAGTGCAATCAAATAAAAACCAACAAAGCTGGCATCTTCCTGAAGCTGGGTATAACGTGTTACCATTGTTGCCAGAAACGCCACAATCAAACCCGCGACAATTCCCCCAAGCCCCATTACAGGTAAAGACAGGCCTGCAATCAAATAACCAACAGCAACCCCCGGCATAATAGAATGAGACAAGGCATCTCCCATCAGGCTCATGCGTCTTAAAACCAAAAGAACACCAACAGGGGCACATCCCATAGAAAGGGCGAAACAGGCAACAAGGGCCCGTTTCAGAAATAGATAGGATTCATAAGGCGCTACAAAATAATCATACATGTGTTAGACCTTTTGTTGTCCAGAAGAAACATTGAGTTCTACGTCCTGACACTCTCTATCACGAAAAAGCCGCTTGGCAAGTCGGAAGTTCTCAAGAGTCGCTACTTCAGATGTTTTTCCCCATGCAAGACACTTGTTAACCAATAGAAGAGTCTCGGGGAAAAATTCGCGCACTAAATCCATATCGTGGGAGACAACAACTATCGTACGGCCCTGCTTTTGCCAACCCAGAATAATTTGAATCAAATCATCAATGGTATAGGAATCAACAGCCGCAAAGGGCTCATCAAGTAAAATTACAGGCGCTTGTTGCAAAGATAATCGTGCAAAAAGAACGCGCTGAAATTGTCCACCAGATAAAGTATGCAAAGAACGGTTAAAACAACGGGTCATCCCCACTTCTTTTAAAGCCCTTGCAATTCTTTTGTATGATCGAAGCCCAATTCGGCGAAAGAAGCCTTCCTGATAACAAAGACCCAGCCCGACAACATCACCGACCGTCAAAGGAAAAAGACGATCAATTTCAGATTGCTGAGGCAAATAAGCGATATCACGGTGGTTAAAGTGATCACAGATAATTTTACCCGACTCTGTAGGTACCAGGCCCAAAACAGCTTTTAAAAGAGTACTTTTGCCCCCTCCATTTGGCCCCACAACAGCTGTCAGGCTCCCGGGTTGAAATGATCCCGAGATATCCTGAAGAGCAACGCGACGGCGATAACTCACAGAAATCCGGTCAAGTGTTAAAGCCCCATGAGGACCAGGAATATTTGACTCTTTTAATAAAGAAGATTTTTTCTGAAAACCAGACATAACTTTTTAGAGAACCCAGAAAACGGACAGCCATAACCCCGCAATCATAACAAGTGCGATCAACGTACGCTCAATCCAGCCCCAAAGCAGCGGTGACACAAGAATTCCTTATAAAAAATAACATATTGAATTATCATCTTTTAAAGAAAGCCTGTCAATTCATATGTCATTTATTTCCTTATAGAAAAGGCATTTAAGCTCTTTTCCAATTTAAAGACAATGCTGTCATTTATCTATTTGGAATTCATCAAAAGAAATAGAATCTTCCGTTAAAGTCAGATATTCACATCCAGAGCTATAGGGTAGTGAAAATAGAAGCTTGCTGCTCTCTGCAGCATTATAAAATTTAAATATATAGCCTTTCAGTGTCCCCTCGCAGGAACGGAAGTTGTATGTATCACCTGTTTTCAAAGTAATATCAGTAACGTCTGTTCCCCTTGAAAGATGAAAATGGACAGGATAAGAACGCTGGTTTCTAAAAACTATTTTACAAGTTTCCTGAACAGTCTTTTCAGAGTCAAGCTTTAAAACAGCCTCGCCCCCCTCTTCTAACCCAAAGGAATCATCATCCTCTGAACCTTGTGTCAAAGCCAAAGCCACTCTGCAGAAATCTTCATCATCCCAGTTCTCAAACTCCGAATCAGACGCCATCACAGTTCCCGAGAGAAGCAAACAACATAATATTAATTGTCCCCAATAAACCATCCTTCTATCAACTCCTCCTGTTAAAGTAATTTTAGCAAAGAACATTTATATTTTTTGCTCTATCAATATTCAATGATAATAAAGGTTTTAGCATACCTTTTTTTAATCAGCACCATCATAAGGTTTTCTATCTTTAAAAAGAAGCTTGAATTTTATCAACAGTGAGTGTTATTTTGTTTATAAATTTTTAACAATTTAGGGCTCTTGAAGAGACAAAATAAATGGATACTCAAGAGATTCTCCGGCAGCAACTTGACCGACTTGAACATGAACATCATGATCTGGATGCCATGATTGAGAAAATGTTGCGGGATACAACTGTTAATCAGATCGCGGTTCAGCGTCTTAAAAAAAGGAAGCTGATGATTAAGGATCATATTTCCCAAATCCACAGCAAAATCTTGCCGGACATTATTGCCTAGCCCTTCATCCGTTTTTCAAAACGCCTCGGTAGAAGTCTTGACCTGCTTTTTCAATCTGTGTAGGACATAAGACAATAGAAAATCCAAGGAGTAAAAAATGTTGGCAAGGTTCTTTTTAGCTCTAGCGCTTTTTTTCACGCCCCTCATCTCTCCCTTAAATGCCAAACAACATGCCCTTTCAATGCACGGTGATCTTAAATATAAAGAGGGAGAGCCTTTTTCCAACACTAACATGAACGCTCCTAAAGGAGGTCATATCCGATTTGGAGTCGTTGGAACCTTTGATTCGACAAACCCCTTTATTACCAAGGGAACGTCTCCTGCCGGACTTAGTCTTTTTTCTGAACAGCTGGTTTTTGAAGGACTAATGAAACGATCACCCGATGAACCTTTTTCACTTTATGGGCTTCTGGCTCAATACGTTAAAGTTGCCCCCGACCGGTCCTCTATCACTTTTTATCTTAACCCCAAGGCACAGTGGTCAGATGGCAAGCCTGTTCTAGCCAAAGATGTAAAATTCACCTATGAAACCTTCAGGGAAAAAGGGCGCCCTAATATGCGGCTCTATTACAGTCGTGTTTCGTCTTGTGAAATCATCGATCCTCGAACGATCAAGTTTACTTTCAAAAAAGATCCCCAAAAAGGGTATGACCCGGAACAGCCTCTTCTAATGGCCCTAATGCGGGTTATTCCTGAACATATTTACGGAGGGCGAGATTTTGAGAAAGTTTCCCTGGATGCTATCGTAGCCAGTGGCCCTTACAAAATCAAGTCTTTAAAACCCGGTCATTCTATTGTCTATGAAAAACGAGAAGACTATTGGGCAAAAGACCTGCCTGTCACACAAGGAGAATTCAATTTCCAGACAGTGTCTTTTGATTACTACAGGGACAGCAAAGTTGCCTATGAAGCTTTCAAAGCAGGAGAATATGATATTTATCGTAAGGTGACACCATCAAGTTGGGCCTCGGAAAGGCCTTATCCAGCCCTCAGGAAAGGCCTTGTGAAACAGGTGGAATGGTCACATAATATGCCTGTCGGCTTTCAGGGACTCGTCATGAATACACGCCGCACACTTTTCAAGGATCGACGTGTCAGAGAAGCCCTTTCCTATGCTTTTGACTTTGAAACTCTCAACAAGACCTTGTTTCATAACAGCTTTACGCGAAGTACCAGTTACTTTCCAAATACGTCTCTGGCTTCAACCGGGCTCCCAACAAAAGAAGAGCTAGAGCTTCTAACGCCCTTTAAAGAAACTCTTCCCCGGGAAGTTTTTGAAAAAGAATTTACAGTTCCTGAAACATCGGGGCATGGCAAAGACCGCCAAAATCTTCAAAAAGCACGTTCTTTACTTAGGGAGGCTGGCTGGGAAATTCAAAAAGGCCGCCTTGTTCATAAAAAAACCAAGGAACTTTTCAAATTTGAAATTCTGCTTTTCAACCCGGAACACCTGAAGTTTGCTTCCAGCTTTGAACAGAACCTTAAATCTCTGGGTATTGAAGTTAGCCTGAGAAACGTTGACACAGCACATTATGAAAATCGTCGACTGACCTATGATTATGACATGATTGTTCAAACTTGGGGCCACTCACTCTCTCCTGGCAATGAACAGCTCTACTACTGGAGTTCCGGAGCAGGTAAAGAACCTGGAAGCCGAAACTATTCTGGCATTGATAGCCCTGCGGTCGATGCATTATGCGATGCTATCACAAGGGCAAAAAACCGTGAAGAACTTGAAACAGCACTGCATGCCCTTGATCGTGTCCTTTTATGGGGGCATTATGTCATCCCTCTTTTCCACACAAACAAGATACGTCTGGCGTACTGGGACAAGTTCGGGTATCCTGAAATAGATTCAAGGGTTGGTGTTCGTTTCACAACCTGGTGGTCCAAAGAAAAGAACTAGGGAACTTCACGATTATGATACATCGATTGGCAGGGGTAAAGTCTACCGAAAGCAAGGGTGATAGAACCCTTACTGAGAAGATCTCCAAACCTTGCAAAACAGTGAAGCAGGTTCCCTACCCAATAAGAGGTTATTATGTCATCGTCTAAGAAACAGCACCCTTTTCATATTGTTGATCCAAGCCCGTGGCCCTTTGTCACATCCCTTGCAATACTCGTTTTAGCCATTGGCTCTATTTTATTTATGAAACAGCAAGGACAACTTGTTTTCTATGCAGGGCTTGTTTCCGTTCTTGTTTGTATGACATTTTGGTGGCGAGACGTCATTCACGAAGCAAAAACAGATCATAATAAAACAATCCATATTGGTTTTCGATACAGCATGGCCCTGTTTATTTTGTCAGAAGTTGCCTTTTTTGCCGCCTTTTTCTGGGCCTATTTTGATGCAGCACTTATTCCAAGAGAGGCAAGTGGCTTTGTTTGGCCTCCAAAAGGTATTGAAACTCTGGATCCTTTTGATTTGCCTTATTTGAACACTTTGATCCTCCTTTTGTCGGGAACGACCGTTACCTGGGCGCATCACGCGATTGTTGAAGGTGATATCAAAACCATGATTCGCCAAACAGGTTTAACAGTTGCCCTGGGTGTCATTTTTCTAGGTGTTCAGATTTTTGAATATACACATACTGGCTTTGCCTTTAAGGATGGGATCTATCCTTCTGTCTTTTATATGGCGACGGGGTTTCACGGATTTCACGTTTTTATTGGTGTTGTTTTCCTGACTGTCTGCCTTTTCAGGGCCCGTGCCGGACATTTTAAATCAGATGACCATTTTGGATTTGAAGCAGCCGCCTGGTACTGGCACTTTGTCGATGTGGTCTGGCTTTTCCTTTTCGTGAGTATTTATTGGTGGGGCGCGTCTTCATGACGCTCCAAACCTTTTTTAAAAAATTCAGTTGGTCGACCCTGGTTGTTGTTTTTGGAGTTGCTTTTTTTACGGGCCTCGGGAGCTGGCAACTCAAACGCCTTTCCTGGAAAGAAAATCTGATTCAAACTGTTGAGACACGCCTTCAAGGCCCACGCCTTCCCTTGGAAGAATTCCTTGAAAAATACACCTCTTTTACAACTCATGAATACGAGAAATTGACTCTTGAAGGACAATATCTTCATGATCAGGAAACCTATCTTTTAGGGCGCACCAATGGAGGCCAGGTTGTTTATCACGTCGTTACTCCCTTCTTACTAGAGTCTGGTACTGTCATTTTAGTGGATAGAGGATGGATTCCTGCAAAAGTGTCATCCAGTGATCCCGATATTACACGCCCGAAAGGGACTCTGATAGAACAAGGACATATGCGCCTTAAATCTTCTCGTAATCTCTTTACCCCGGATAATAATTACGAGAAAGGTAATCTTTATTCGATAGAACCAAAAGAGTATGCTCGAGAAAAATCCATGACGACACTTCTCCCCTTTTATGTTGTCCGCGAGAGCACGAATGATACAAATTCTTTCCCGCGTGCCAGGAAAACCGCACTACCAGAAATGCATAATAACCATCTACAATACGCGCTCACATGGTATTTTATGGCCTTTGTGCTTATTGTGATGTATCTCGTTCTCCTAAAAAAGAAGATGCATTCTGAAGAGCGCTCACCCGGTAAAAGTTCTTCCAGGCCAAAAAAGAATAAAAGTGCTTTGAAAAAATAAAAAAACGATGAGGGAACAAAAAAATGTATCAGTGTCCTCACTATGAGGAGAACACTGATGTACGGATTAGAGAAAAGGTGGCTTTAATTAATAAACCGCCTTATAACCTTCATGTTGGGCATATTCTTTAACTTTTTCTTTAGCCACTTTAAGATCAACATTTGTCTGTAATGGATTAAGAGACAAACACTGTTGAGTAACAAGTGGAACATTGACACTTTTCGGGATAGGTCCATATTTATGCTTTGCTAAACCTTCACATACTTTTTGTTGGGTTGCCATAATATCATTCACTATCGGAACAAAGTAGGGAATAATTTCCACATGTTTATTCGCAGATTCAGTATAAAAAGACTTGGAGTGTCCGCTTGAAATCTGTTGTATAAGGCTTTTTAAATTATTAACTCTATTTTTCATTGATGTTGCGGAAAGAGATTTTTCTGATGATTTCTTTGATAATACCGCAACCAGGATAGAAGATGTCATACCAGGATATTTAACCAGGTTATTCCAAAAGTGAGCCATTTTATCAACAGTGCTCTGTAAGGACTCCAACTCTTTTTTTTCTTTCTCGGGCATTGTATGTAAATTCAAAAAAGCGTTAGCAGACCCCACAGTAAAAATTAGATAAAAGGCAACGAAGATTTTTTTCATATTTGTTCTCCTGAATATACGTTACCTATATAAATTATCATTCTATTATTAACATTCTATAAAGAACTGAAAACAATTTGATTTCAAATGCTTAAAAACCCTATTCTTTTGATAAGAGGTGGGGTATAGTCATCTTTGCCTTGATAATAAGGTTTAGGGGAGACTATTTTGGAAGATCTTACAAAAAAATATCTGTCACTTTGGGAAGATATGATCTCGGCTACACTTCTTAATCCAGAGCTTCAAAAGAAAATGTACGAGCTCTCGACTGAAACGTTTGACTATTTCCAGAAACAAGCCTCTCAATCAGATGAGCCCACAGAATAAAAAAACTTTTCTCCAGGGCCGCCTTAGCCCTCTGCTTCTCGCTTTTCACAGCTCGTTAAACGCGTTCAAAGCGTCTTTGAGCTTGGTAAACCTTACAATATTATCTGATTATCAGAATTCACTGTCCTGTGAACAAACGCTTTCTTTATGGGACAAGCATCTGGACATTTACAAAAATACAATCACGCAAACCTTTGAAAGTCAGCGCCTTTTCCTGAAAGGCGTTCAGGTCTATGAAACAGCACCGCGTTCTTTAACACCTAAAATGCCACCCCCTCTCTGGACAAAAGGATCCGCAGGACTTTTTGATTTTGGCGTAAAATATTCCGTCACAAAAAGAGCGGTACCAGTTCTTTTTATTCCCTCTCTGATTAATAGGTCCTATATTTTTGACCTTTATGAAGAAAAGGGATTCTTCGCATTTCTGGCACGTCACAACATTCGGCCTTATCTTTTTGACTGGGGAGATCAGGAAAAGGACAAACAAACATTATCTCTTGAAAACTATCTAAAGAACCGCCTTCTGCCTGCCTTACACTTCCTGGTACAGCACACGAAAAAACCTGTCCATATTGCAGGGTATTGTATGGGGGGTCTTTTTGCAACGGCGCTAAGATCACTGGCACCTGGTTTGGCGCGTTCCCTGTCTCTTTTTGCAACCCCGTGGGATTTCCATCAAGGTAATGCCACTCCACTTATGATGCAAAATATTGCGGATTGGATCAAGGGGACCTTACCAAAAGATCAAAGAATCCCGGGAGACTTTTTACAACTTTTTTTTCATGCCCTGTCACCTTTTTCAATACAAAAGAAATTTCAGGATCTTGGCCTTTGCCATCAGAAAAAATCTCTTTTACCGCCATCCTATATCGCTCTGGAAGACTGGTTAAACGATACAGTGTCATTATCATCTCATGTTTTTCACGAATGTTGCACAAAATGGTATCAGCAAAATGAGCCCTATCATCGGGAAATTGTTGCCGGAGTCAATCTTCAAAAAGAAAAAACCTCTTCCCCGGCGTATCTCGTCACCCCCACAAAAGACCGTCTTGTCCCGCTAAAAGCCGCACAAGGCATTCTATCTTTGATGCCCCACGCTGATGTATTGGCACCCCCAACAGGACATGTGGGTATTTTTGGGTCGCGCAGAGCGTCAGAAATGGTTTGGCAACCCTATTGTGCCTGGTTAAAACACCTTCATTAAGTAAACTGAGAGAAAAAGGAGAAAAAAAATGGACAGAAAAAAAGTTGCCCTTGTCACAGGCGGGACTCGGGGAATTGGAGAAGCAATCTCAAGAGCATTGAAAGATGCCGATTATGAAGTTGCAGCAACTTATCACGGTAATACACAGGCTGCCGAAGTTTTTGAAAAACAAACTCGTGTCCGAACTTATAAATGGGACGTTGCCGATTATGACGCCTGCCAAAAAGGGATTGCACAAGTGTCGAATGATCTTGGTCCTGTTGATATTCTTGTGAACAACGCAGGTATTACGCGCGATGGCATGTTCCACAAGCTTTCTCCAGATCAATGGCACGCCGTTATTAATACAAATCTGACATCCTGCTTTAATATGACACAGGCGGTTCTGTCCGGGATGCGTGAACGTGGATTCGGCCGTATCATCAATATTTCCTCGATCAATGGTCAAAAGGGTCAGATGGGTCAAACAAATTATGCTGCCGCCAAAGCGGGTCTTATTGGTTTTTCAAAAGCTTTGGCTCTTGAAACTGCGGCCAAGGGTATTACAGTCAATGTCATCGCACCAGGTTACATCGAGACAGATATGGTACGCCAGGTAAATCCCGAAGTCCTGCAGCGAATTATTTCGGGAATTCCGGTGGGGCGCCTTGGAAGTCCCGAAGAAATTGCGCGCGCTGTTTTATTTCTTTCCAGCGATCAGGGTGGCTTTATGACGGGATCAACTCTGTCTATCAATGGCGGGCAATATATGGCCTGATTCGTGATAACTGGAAAAAAATAGAACACACCCAATTTTTTCCAGTTAGTCTATTGACTTAACAACAGGACAAGTGCTTTTTGGGGAACAGGTATTAAAAGGCTTTTCGATGTGCCAGAAGAGTTCAGGCTTCTTTGCGACGAAAGGCCATGTTATGCTTGTCAACCAAGAGGAGAAGCTGAAGGAATGTCAATGTCCAAAGAAGAATTACGTAACAGTGCTTTACACTATCACCAATACCCGAAGCCGGGAAAGCTTCAGATTACCGCAACAAAGCCACTGGGAACCCAGCGAGATTTAGCACTCGCCTATTCACCAGGTGTTGCCGCCGCCTGTGAGGAAATTGTTGACGATCCTCAAAATGCTTCTTTTTATACAGCGCGCTCTAATCTTGTTGCTGTTATTAGTAATGGAACAGCCGTTCTCGGCCTTGGAAATATTGGTCCTCTGGCCTCCAAACCAGTGATGGAAGGAAAAGCAGTTCTTTTCAAACAGTTTGCCAATATTGATGTCTTTGATATCGAGGTGAATCAGCCTGATCCCGAGAAACTGGTTGATGTCATTGCCAGCCTTGAGCCTACCTTTGGCGCCATTAATTTAGAAGATATTAAGGCTCCCGAATGCTTTTATGTGGAAGAAGAACTTAAAAAACGCCTGAAAATTCCTGTTTTTCATGATGATCAACACGGCACTGCTATTATTGTTGCAGCGGCTGTTCTCAATGGTCTCCATCTGGTTGGTAAAGATATCAAGCATGTGAAAATTGCTGCCTCCGGTGCCGGTGCCGCGTCTATTGCGTGCCTTAAACTCCTCGAAGGTCTTGGCGCTCAACGGAAAAATATTTTTGTGACTGATGCCAAAGGTGTTTTACATAATGAACGTACAAATATGGATCCTTTTAAACAACAATATGCCAAAGACACAGATGCCCGTGTTCTTGCAGATATTGTTAAAGATGCCGATATCTTTCTGGGTCTTTCCGTCAGCAATCTTTTCTCTGAAGACATGCTGCGATCAATGGCGAAGGACCCTCTAATCCTGGCTCTTGCCAACCCAAATCCAGAAGTTGATCCAAACCTGGCCCGAAAAATACGCCCCGATGCCATCGTTGCCACTGGTCGATCAGACTTTCCAAACCAGGTTAACAATGTCCTTTGCTTTCCTTTCATTTTCAGAGGAGCCCTTGACGTTGGAGCGACATCAATCAATGAAGAAATGAAACTTGCCTGTGTTCATGCCATCGCAAATCTTGCACGTGCCGAACTTTCAGATATTGTCGCCCGTGTCTATGAAGAAGAAGAAATGCGCTTTGGAAAAGACTATTTAATTCCCAAGCCGTTTGATCCCCGACTGATGATCGAAATCGCCCCTGCCGTTGCTAAAGCTGCAATGGACACAGGGGTTGCAACACGCCCCCTGGAAGATATGGCCTCTTATCGTCAGGAACTGAGCCAGCATGTTTTCCGTTCCGGTCTTGCAATGCGCCCCCTTTTCGAACGGGCAAAACAGGCACCTAAACGTGTTGTCTATGCTGAAGGGGAAGATGAACGCGTTCTTCGCGCTGTTCAAGTGGTGGTTGATGAAGGCCTTGCAAAACCTATCCTGATTGGGCGACCCAAAGTTGTTGAAATGAGAATAGAACGCTTTGGACTGCGTTTAAAACCAGGCGTTGATTTTGACTTGATTGATCCGGAATGTGACCGCCGTTTCACATCCTACTGGCAAACGTATCACAAAATTATGGAACGCAAGGGAGTCACCCCCGATTTTGCTAAAACAATTGTACGGACAAACACAACAGTAATTGCTGCTCTTATGGTTCATCGGGGAGACGCAGATGCTATGCTGTGTGGCCCTGTTGGTCGCTATCATCACCATTTGGAAAGCATCCGCGCTATTATCGGGCTTCGCGAGGGTGTTTGTGTGCCGGCCTCATTAAGTGTTTTGGTCCTTGATAAAGGTGTGTTTTTCCTAACAGATGGATATGTAAACAAAAATCCAACGAGTGAAGAAATCGCAAATCTGACTTTGCTTGCAACAGAGCAGGTTTTACAGTTTGGTATTTCACCAAAAGCCGCGTTACTTTCCCACTCAAGTTTTGGCTCCACGAATTCAGAATCCTCCCTGAAAATGAGAGAAGCCGTTTCATTCCTGCACGAAACCTACCCTGATCTTGAAGTTGAAGGAGAAATGCACGCGGATGATGCTCTTGACGAACAATTACGTCAGCGTCTTTTCCCAAATTCCCGACTTAAAGGACAGGCTAACTTACTTGTCATGCCGTGTATAGATACAGCCAACATTGGATTCAATCTTTTGAAAGCGCTTGCAGGAGGACAACCCATTGGTCCAATCCTTCTTGGATTAGAGCATCCAGCACATATTATGACACCTGCGGTGACAGTCAGAGGGATTTTAAACCTCACAGCCGTTGCCGTTGTGGATGCCCAACAAAAAGAAAACCCTTATACAACAGGCATGTCTGAGGCTCTTATGCAAACTTGCAAGGTGGCTTCTAATGCATGATGAGAGTTCTCTCCTAGAGAATGATCCTAAAGGAGCAGAGAGCCAGGAACTTTATGGTGCTTCTGCTGACCTTCAGGAAAAGGTTTTAAAGGCCCTTTCTGAAAATCAGACAAATGTTCTTTTTACCCTTCTTGAAGAAGAGCACGCCGCCGATATCGCGGACTTGATTAGAGTTCTAAAATCAGAAGATCGTCATCTTTTCCTGGAGACTGTCCGCCACCAGCTTCCTGCAGAAGTCATTTCCGAACTTGATGAGTCTGTAAGAGACGAGGTCTTTGAAATTCTCGGTACCTCAGGCCTTGCTGTAGCAGTAAAAGATCTGAACACAGATGATGCTCTTGACCTCATTGAAGACCTGGATTCAGAACAGCAAAAAGAGATTCTACGAGCGGTTCCCGCTGGTGAACGCGCTATTTTGGAAGAAGGACTGGGTTACCCGGAAGATAGTGCGGGACGTTTGATGCAGCAAGAAGTTGTCTGTGTCCCCCCTTTCTGGACTGTGGGTGAGGCAATTTCTTTCATCCGGGATACAGGGGATGTTTCTGACAGCCTTTATACTATCTATGTCGTTGATCCTCGTCATCATCCTGTTGGCGAGATTTCTTTAAGCACACTTTTCAAGCACCCACTTGATACACAGCTTTCCGACATCATGTCAACAGATATTCGTTTGATTCCAGTTATGGAAGATCAAGAAAAAGTAGGGCATCTTTTTCGACATTATGCCCTTGTTTCTGCCCCTGTTATCGATGCCTCCGGACGCATTGTTGGCATGATTACCTTTGATGATGTCATGTCTGTTATCGAAGAAGAGGCCGAAGAAGATCTCATGTTAATGGCAAAAGTGAGTGAATCTGACTTTTATGAGCCTGTTCTGACAACAGCCCATTGGCGTGCACGATGGCTTATTGTTATTCTAATGACAACCCTTTTGGCCTCGCTTGTTATTTCCTACTTTGAAGCCTCGATTCAGCAAATTACTGCTCTTGCTTTTCTGCTTCCTGTTGCTTCTGCAATTGGAGGGAGTTCGGGGATGCAGGTTGTTACCGTTGTTGTAAGGGCCCTTGCAACCAACTCTTTGCGAGAAAAAGACACCTGGCGTGCTGTTGGTAAAGAAGTGCTCGTAAGCCTTATTATCGGAAGCTTCTTTGCCCTTTTTGCAGGCAGCCTTGTCAGCTGGTGGCTTCATGATACAGGCCTTGGCCTTATTCTGGCTTTGGGGCTTTTCTTTAACATTATTTGGGCTGCATTTGCTGGAACTCTTATTCCTATCTTAATCCATCGCTTGAACCTGGATCCTGCCATCAGTGCCGGTCCTATCCTTGCCACGACAACAGATATTTTTGGATTTGCTATTTTTCTGGGTCTTGCAACGCTATTTCTGCTTTAGGCTGCAACAAGCTTTAAAATTCAAGGACAACGTTGATTATCAAGAATCATCAGACATAACTCTATTCCTGAGACGAAATGTTTTTTAGTTTGTTCCAGCACAGCAAGATTGCAAGTATACTAATAAAAATACCAAGCCCCATTAATACTGAAAAAGCTTCAGAAAAAGTTTCTTTTAAAAGACTGGAAGCTTCCTGGACTGTCAAAGTTTCACGAGGAAATTTCTCAAAGCTCCAGTGAGCCTCTGCAAAAATATTTTTCAGAATATGTTGCGTTGATTCAGACAGAGTCTGGGCCTTCTTGAGAAAAATATTATCCGACAAGCCCACCAAAAGGCTTGTGCTGATAACTGTACCAGCAGTGCACCCAAAACAGGCAATCATCGTAAAAACCCCTGATGCCGTTGAAAGCATTGATTCAGGAACTGTTTTTAGCATTACCGCGTTAAAAGATGGCAGGCCCAACCCAAGACCCAAACCATAAAAAACAAAAGCAGAAACAATCTGCGCTTGAGATGTTTGTTCATTGAAGCCATAACTCAGGCAAAAACCAATAAGAGAGCAAATTAACCCTGCACAAACAGGCCACCGCACATCAACAAGATCACAAAGTTTTCCTCCAAAGGGAGAGAAAAGTCCCATCAGAACGGTCATTGGTAGAAACAAAATACCGGCTTCTTGAGGAGAGAAATCTTTGACATTTTGAACGTAAAGCGTAAATAAAATTAGAATTAGAGAAAAAAGAAATTGTAATAGTCCATAACCGGTACAACACACCAGAAAAGCCCCGCGTTTATAAAGCTTTCTCGGAATAAGCGGAGACTTTAATCTTGCAGAAATTCTTTCAAATAAAATTAAAGCTACAGTTCCTGCACCCAGAAGACACCATAACCCTGGATCAGAGAAGCCCCAGACTTCGCTTTGATTTAAGGCCACCATCATAAGGATTAATCCAGCAAACAGGAGAAAAGTTGTTAGCATATGAAGTTTTTCATCAGTTCCCCGGTCCATAGACTTATCAACAAACAGATAGGTTTTAAGGATCACCAAAAGACAAAGAGGAACATTTACCAAAAAGATCCAGCGCCATGAAAAATGTTCCAGAATAAACCCTGAGAAAGGAGGCCCCAGCGCAAGCCCTATACCAACACCAACACCCAAAATACCAATCGCAAATCCGCGTTTGTTTTCCGGAAACGAGGCAAAAACAAGCGCATAAATTGGGGGCACAAACAAAGCTCCGCTAAGCCCCTGAAGCCCTCGTGCGAAAATGAGGAGATTATCGGATTGGGCCAGACCGCAAAGCGCAGAAGAAATCAGAAATCCCCAAACGCCAAGCAACAACATTTTACGCTTACCATAAATATCTGACAAACGACCTGCGGCCACCACAAAAGCTGACCAGGCAAGAACATAGCCACTGATTAACCATTGTAGCTTGTTAAGGTCACTCTCTACATCTTTTGAAATAGCAACAAGAGCAATACTGACGGCAGTATAATCCAGATCAACCAAAACCAATAAAATAAACATAGTGCTCAGCACTAGCCAGGGATTTTGCTTTTTAGACGTTGACATCATTGTCACAATGATAAAACCTCTCTGAAAGATATTCTCTTAAATCCTGCGCGACTATCTCATGAATTTGTTTAAATAGAAAGCGTTAAGAATAATACCATTTAAATAATTTAAACAATTCTAAAAGTGAAAAAGCATTTCTACAACTTACTTAGAGACTCTATCTTTTTTAACTTTTTTTGAAGCCTTTCCAAATGAGGCGAGTCTTTTGAAAAATGTTGTCTAACAACCAGAATGGACTGTTTATAGAAATCCAGGGCCTTTTGCTTTAAGGACCTTTGGTTCAAAACATTTTTGTTTGTAGCAAGCCTTTTCACATACAAGTCCCCCAGGGCCTCAAAACATTTGTACAGATCAGAATGAGCATTTTGTTTGTATATATTGAGAGGTTTCTGGAAGTGGGCTTCAGCATCATCTAAACGGTTTTCAGCTAAATAGAGTTGACCCAGTTCGTATAGGGGATAAGCTCTTTTAATATGATCAAGCCCATAATGCTTGGTATATAAATCCACAATCTTCCTTAGTATTTTGTGGGATTGATCAAATTTCCCCAGATTTCTATAAATTTTTCCTAAAAATACTGCATGCCAATACAAAGAAATATTATTCTCTCCTAAATATTCTTCCCGAGTTTTCAATGCTTTTTTGATAAGGTATTGGGCTTTCTTATAGTTACCCAAATCACTTTGCACACTTCCCAGGAAGGCTAGACTCCAGGCTGTTCTTAAATGATTATCACCAAAGTGGTCCTTATGAATAACAAGGGATTTTTTAAAACAATTTTGAGCCTTTTGAAGATTCCCTAAACTTGTATAAACCTTACCCAAATAGACTAAAATCCATGCTGTCTCAATACTTTTCATACCATAATATTGTTCATATACCCCAAGAGCTTTTTCTAAAATATTTCTTGCTTGTTCATAATTTCCTAATTCCTCATAAATATTCCCAAGGTGCACCAGACTCCAAGCCGTCTTAATATGTTTTTTCCCGTAATAAACACCATAAATCATACACCCTTGTTCAACAAATTGTTTTCCGACAAAATACTCTCCTAAACGCCTGTGAACAGCTCCCAGAACAATATAAGACCGGGCCATTTTGACATCACTCTTTTCAGTAGAATTCTTATTAAGGTCTATTCCTTTTTGAAGAAATTTTTTTGCTTTCTTATCTTGATTTAACAAATAATAAGCCCAACCCAACTGATTAAACAAATCCCCTTTAATATAGGTTTTCAGTAAAAGATCTTGCTTTAAAAAAATACTTATATGGTTAGTTATTAATTTTATTTTGGAGAAACTTCCTTTTTCTATTACATTATCCAAATAATCCTGCAAAAAACTCCCAATTATTTGAATAGATCTCTGCTTTTCAAGTAAATCCACAGCTTCATTCAGATAAGTCAAAGTAATGGCCTGCACACTTCGATGCAAAGAAAGCGTCGAAACATTTTCAATCATCTGTTCACTGGTAATGAAAGAGTATTTTCGCAAATGGTGAATAAAGTTTTCCACGACAAGCTCAGGCTTTGACTTTTTCAGAAGTTCTACTGGAATATCCTGGGAATCAAGCACACTGATCAAAAGAAGCAGTTCTTTAAAGTTTGGATTTTCTTCCATAAGGGTATCAAGGGTCAGCGTAATAATGCCAAAACGTGTTTTCGTATAGTCGTTAAACTCTTTTAATAATAGCTTTTGGGCCTTATCAAAGCCTGGGGTGCGCCCCTGCAATCTTTTGAGATAAGTCTCAAAAGAAACATGCGCATCCTTGATATAATAGGCTGCCGTTGAAACATCGAGAGGGAAAGGAGGAAGTGAGTTTAAAAAGTATAGTTCTTCCCCTGAAGAAGGATGCGATTTCTGATCTTGGCCTCCTGAGAGAATCCTCCTGAAAAGACGTGCTTTTTCCGGAAGTGAAAGGGGAGGCACACGAAGGACTGAATTACTTTTTGAAACAAGATAATTTTTAACATTATCATCTCGTGTTGTTACAATAACATGGCCCTGTCCCCATACTGCCGGATCTTGGGGTAAGTATTTCCAGAATCCCTGAAGTGTTTCTACATTATCATAAATCAGAAGCCATTTTTGACGGGTCTTTAAAGCTCTTTTAACAAGCAAGAAAAGGCACTTTTCCCTTTCTTCTGAATCTCTGATTTCCCGAAGAAGCCTTACATCATATTTTTCTTCTTCTATCTGCGCCAGAGCCATTGCCAGATCTGTAAAGGAATTTATCAGGCTTTCTTTTGTTTCCGCATTAATCTCCCAAACGACAGACATTTTCTGGGATTTGGCATACTGACGCGCCAAAGTTGTTTTCCCAGCCCCTCCAATGCCAACAAGGGCAACTGTCTGAATTTTCTCTGAGCCTTTTAATTTTTGATCAATTTTTGCCAAAAGATCCAGCCGTTGTAATAAAACAGAGTGATGAGGCAAGAAAAATTCAGAACGCACACTCTCTATTGTTCCGGCAACAGTGACCGCAAAATCTCTCACTTTTGGATAAAGAAAGCTTGCACATATAATGAACACGACCGTCAAAGCATAAAAAATGATCTTACGTCGTTGTTTCTTTCTTTGCAGTTCAAGAGAAAATGTACTTTCACAACCAAACTCTTGAACAGTCTTTTCTTCGTCATCTCCCGTTATGAACTGCTGATAATATTGCCTTACATATTTTTCCTGGCTTGATTTTTCAATAAAAGTCAGGATTGTGTGTCGTCCCCCGGATCCAAGTTTTTGTGCAATTGCTTCCAAATGACTTTCAACGGTACTGGGCGAAATAGAAAGACGTAAGGCTATAGATTTCACATTCCAGCCACTTACAAGACAAGCAATAACATCAACCTGACGTCGCGTAAATTTGATCCCACCAATATTTTGTAAATGTTGCTCGTAGAAAATACGAGCAACATCATCCCTGTCTGGCATGTTAAAACTTTTTCATTTTATTGCTAACGCAATAATTTTATCTTCTCCTCTTTCCTTATTAGCATATATTCCGGAAAAATGAAGAAGGTTCCAAACAAGCGAGTTTCTTGAAACCAGAGCTGAATATTTTTATTAATCCTTTTTTAGAAATCAAAAACTTGATTTTTAATCACTCTTCATAGATGATAGGCAAGTGTTGCCTTTTAGTGGGCTTGTTATTAGAGTGTTTCGACAGTTACCAATGACAGAGGTAAAAATGTATTATATATTCGCCAATACCACTCCCTTTACAGGGTCCGCCACAAACTGTTCCGGTGATATCTGTTCGATCTTAATCCAACAAAGTGATTTATCATGTCTTTTAAGTCAATAAACTCTACTGTTTCATTTTTTCTTTTCCCCTTCCATTCCCTTAACGTAAAATCAACGCCTTATTGGCATTATTATTCATAAAAATTTAAACCTGGTTTCCTTTAGAAAAATAATTGTACGAACTTTGATGAAAGAATAATAATGAGTCTTATAGAAGTCTGGGCTGCTCTTGAAATTGGTCTGATATATGCCCTTGTTGCCCTTGCGGTTTTTATTTCCTTTCGTGTGTTGGATTTTCCTGACCTCACAGCAGACGGTAGCTTCCCTCTGGGGGGAGCCATAGCTGCTACATTACTTGTTGGGGGGATGTCACCCTGGCTTGCAACCGGATGTGCTATTTTAGGGGGGATGTTTGCAGGACTCTTCACCGCCTGGCTCAATCTAAAATGGAAGATCCTTAACCTTCTCGCCAGCATTCTAACAATGACGGCTCTTTACTCTATTAACCTAAGGATTATGGGACGTCCCAATGTGGCTTTGCTGGATGAAGAGACTATCTTCACACCGTTTGAAGCCCTCACAGGCTCTCACCTTTATGGCATTTTACTGCTAGGAGGCCTGGTAATATTAACTGTAGGTTTTCTGTTTTGGCGTTTTATGATTTCGGACACCGGGCTTGCTTTGCGCGCAACAGGATCAAACCCCCGCATGGCTCTCGCTCAAGGTATATCAATCAAAAGAACAACCTACCTGGGCATGGGCTTAAGTAACGGCCTTATTGCCCTTGCCGGCGCTCTTTTTGCTCAAAGCCAGGGATTTGCCGATATCACAACAGGTGTCGGTACCATTATTTTTGGACTCGCTGCTGTGATTATTGGAGAAGTTCTGATACCTTCCCGATGGATGTCGCTTATTATTCTGGGATGTATCCTGGGATCAATTGTATATCGTTTGGCTGTTGGGTTTGCGCTCAATGCGGGAGCAATCGGATTACAAACTTCAGACCTTAATCTGGTAACAGCAACCCTTGTTGCACTTGCGATGATTTTGCCCCGAATTCGCCAATCTTCCCCTTTAAGTTCCGGGAGAAAATAATGCTATCTCTTGAAAATGTTTCTGTAACCTTTAATAAAGGCACACTGTTAGAACGACGAGCCCTAACAGATATTAATCTTACCATCAGGGAAGAAGATTTTGTAACAGTTATTGGTAGCAATGGAGCGGGAAAATCGACACTCCTTAACATCATTACCGGTAATATTTGCCCTCAAAAAGGGCGAATTCTTGTTAACGATACGGAAGTTACCGCATGGCCCGTTGAGAGAAGAGCACGATTTGTTGCCAGAGTATTTCAGGACCCTCTTGAAGGAACGTGTGGGGAATTAACCGTTGAGGAGAACCTGGCTCTTGCCCTTAAAAGAGGGACTCAACGTACATTATCAAAAGCCCTTAATGGAAAGAATCGAAACCTTTTTGAAGAAACTCTGGCACGACTTAATCTTGGTCTTGAAAAAAGATTACGTCAGCCTATTGGCCTTCTTTCTGGGGGGCAAAGGCAGGCAATTTCTTTAATGATGGCCGTGCTTTCCCCCATGGAGATTCTTGTTCTTGATGAACATACAGCAGCCCTGGATCCAAAAACAGCTTCTTTTATTATTAAATTGACGCGCGATATTATTGCGGAGAAAAAACTGACCGTCTTGATGGTGACCCACAGTATGCATCAAGCCCTTGATGTGGGAACACGAACAATTATGATGCATGACGGCATTGTAAAAAGGGATTTAGGAGAAGAAGAGCGTAATAAGCTGACACACCAGGATCTATTGACTTTTTTTGAAGAAATTGATGGATAAAACTGCTCGGTCATAATCTACTTTCAGCTGAAGATAATCAAAAACATTGTCCTAAAAAAAACAAAATAGACATAGCCCTGCGAGATAGTGCCAGCACAGCACCACAAAAAGATCCCCTTTTAAAAAAATATCACCTGTCCTCATATGAGAGTTTTAATGCTTTATATTTGCCTTTTAGGATATTTATTTGCACAAAAACAATAAAATCAACCCACAGAAAATCTTGTTTTTTAATAAGAATATAGAACCCAAGACAATATTTTGACAAAATAAGATTGAATACTAGAAAATATGTGTTACTATTGCCTTGGTTTCGGATAAGACTATGACGAACGACTTGAGACTACAGGGCAAAATCTTACTTCTCTACTCTTCTTCACCTGACTCTTCCAAGGCCGATTGTAACGACTAAAACAACAAGGATTATACGACATGCCAACTGGAACAATCAAATGGTTTAACCCCACAAAAGGCTTTGGATTTATTGTACCTGATGACGGGGATAAAGACGTTTTTGTTCACATTTCTGCTGTTGAAAAAGCAGGTCTTGGAACACTTGATGAGAATCAAAAAGTTAGCTATGAGCTTCAAGAAAGCCGTGGCCGTACGTCTGCTGTAGAATTGACGGTCGTTTAAGGCTACAGAACAAATAAGCTTTTCATTCGTAATGAAGGTTAAAGCTTAACAAAAAAGGAAGCCTTCCAGCTTCCTTTTTTTATACCTCGTCACTTCTTTAATTTTTTTGAAGTACCGATAGCGCTCGACCCAAAGTATCTAAACCTTCAAAAGCAACGTTGATAACTCAGGAGCTAAACTTCTTTTATCGTAATAATTTGAAATGAAACAACAAAAATGAGTACCATTAAAGCAACTGCGGCCGTTCTTACCGATTACTCCAGTAAAAAGACCCTTCTCAGCCTGAGGCCCCACAATAAACCGCTTGGAGGCTTTTGGGAATTTCCGGGAGGGAAAATTGAATACGGAGAAACCCCAAAAGATGCCTTATGCCGGGAATGTTATGAAGAACTTGGAATATTAATCTCTCCAAAAGACCTTCTGTTTTTGAAAGAAATCGATATCTTATATTCAAAAAATAAAGTCAACATTTTATTTTTCCAGGTTATGCGGTGGGACCAAAGACCACAGCCTAAAGAAGGCCAAAAATTAGCATGGCATACAAAAGAAACGGTTAAGAACTTAAAAACCCTTCCCCGGGTTAAAGAAATATTGAATGCAATTCAATTTGAAGAAGAGAAATTATAGGTGAGAGTTATTGCAGGGTCATTAAGAGGGCGCCCTATAAAAGCCCCTGAAGTTAGAACAACACGGCCAACCCTTGACCGTGTCCGCGAATCTATTTTTAACGTCCTTGAAACCCTGCTTCAAAGAAGGGGGCTTGTCTATGAAAAACTTGCTTTTCTGGATGTTTTTGCTGGCAGTGGTGCCATGGGCATTGAATCACTTTCACGTGGTGGCATGACAGCAGGTTTTATTGAACAAAATCATCAAGCCTTTATAACTATAAAAGCCAATCTTGAACGCTTTGATTTAAACGAGAACTCCTGGTGTTACCGGCGCAATGCCTTGAAACCCGGAGATGCTCATACTCGTTATGATGTCATTTTTCTTGACCCACCCTATGAAAAAAATATAGGGCCAAAAGCCTTATTAAGGCTGGATCAAGAACTGTGGCTGAAGAAAGAATGCCTTGTTATTCTGGAAATAAGCCAAAAAGAAAACCTTCCTTCTCTGGAAGGCTTTGACCTTTTAGAACGACGTTCTTATGGAACTGTCCAGGTTTTGTTCTTTGCGAGACAACCAGAAAATGATGAAATTCGCCCCTAGAAAACCAGGAATCATAGAAGGAACAGCCTCTGACATAAAACCTGGAAGAGCAGGCCAGATACCCGAAAGCAGAGCCCCGGTCAACATTCCGTAAAGAGCTGTTTTTTCAGAAATGACTCTATCTGATAAAGACCATAAAACAAGGGGGCCAAAAGAGGCTCCAAGCCCTGCCCATGCATAAAAAACAAGTTCATAAATACTGGCTGTATTAGACCAGGCAAGACCTGTTGCTGCACAACAAATACTAACAATACCTCCCCGTGTAAGCCAGATTTGTTTATTTGGGGGAACATCAAAAACATCTTCTGATAAAGTAGACGCCGCCGAAATGACCTGGGAATCCAGTGTTGAAAGAGCTGCCGCAAGAATAGCACATAAAACAATTTGAGCTAAAACTGGATCTAACAGAAATTGCGTTAACCGAACAAAAACAAGCTCGGGTTTATCAAGATCTGGTATAATTTTATAACCGAAAACACCAACAAGGATAGCTGCAACCAGGGCAAGAGTTTGCCACGTCAACCCTATATATTTTGCTTTTCGGATGTTCTCAGGTTTATCAATTGACATAAATTTATTCAAAACATGAGGCAAGCCGAAATATCCCAAGCCCCAGCTTGCGGAAAATAAAATTCTGGAGAACAAGCCATCGCTGGACGACTGCTCTGCAACAAGGGTCACAATGCTTTCCGATTCAGGAAGATGTTTAAAAGCAAGAACTGGGATTAAAATAAGCATCAAAAGTAGAAAAACAGCTTGAATCATGTCATTCCAGGCAACAGCTAAAAAGCCTCCCAGAAATGTATAGGCCATAATAACGACAACACCGCCAATAACGCCGGCACGATAGTCAATATCAAAAAGACTTTCAAACATACGGCCTAACCCTACAAGACCTGATGCAATGTAGGCCACAAGAAAAAAAACGCAGATTAAACTGCTTATAACTTGCAAGGACGTACGGTCTTTCGGAAGAATTGTTTGTTCCGGTAAAATAAAACGTGAGGCAAAAAAGGATGAAAGTGTTAACGATCCGTGCAATGCTGTTTTTTCACGCAGCCGAGGTGCTATATAGTGCCACGTCAAAAACATAAAAATCATCAAGGCAACAGCTGTCCACAGCTCACCACCACCATAAATATAGATAGCGGCAGGAAACCCCATAAAAAGCCATGAGCTCATATCACTGGCATGCGCAGAAAGAGCCGCGACCCAATAATTGAGATTACGATCACCAAGAACAAAACTACTGGATGTTTTTGAACGGCGATAGTAAATAAAACCAACCGTTAACAAAATAGCGAAATAAGCGATAAAAACAATATACTGCATCAAAGCATTAAAGCACAAAAAAATATTTCCCGCAATAAAGCCCTATAAGTAAATCCGCTATAAACAATCCTCTTTATAAACTACCTTTAAACTGCCTCGTTCAAATGCGAATAGTCACGACTCTTTGATGATACCGGTAGCTCGGAAATTAAAAAGGGCCTGTTGAACTTTGTGTTCCTAAGGCCATGTTCTTTCAAAACTATTTCTTTATACGGAAACGTAATGTCGTCCTGTTTAGACTTTAGATCAAGATGCATAACTTTTTCATAAGGATACACTAAAGGCGAGTTTGTCAGTATCTGATACAAATCATTGTAAAACAATTTCCTGGCGTGACGAACAGCCCCTTCATTCCTTTTAAGCCAGTGGTTATCACACATATTGAAAGAAATTAGACTAACCTCAATAAAATTCTCTGGCGATGAATAATGTTCAATATAAAAATCTGAGGCAGGTGAATCTGACAAACGGTTCAAGCGACAACTACCGAAAACGCCCAGAGCAGGTTTTTCATAAGCTATATAAATGGTAGATGAAGTATCATATTGATCAACTTCCGTTTCAGAAAAATTTTTCCTGGTTTTAAAAATCCTGGCGAGTAAATCAGCCTTTTTACCCCACTGAGAAGGTTGAATAATCGTGAACATTTGAAATATCCCTGTAAAATGATGTTTTTTTATATTAATAAGCTCGTATGGAAACTAAGCATTCTATTCCCCACAAAAAGTTCCGTTTTGGCAATGATAGCCTGAAAATCCGGAGTAATAAAGTGCCGAACAGGCATTAAGAAAAAAGAGTGTACTGATTTTATTCATAAAAACCTCCCTGTAAAAGTAGCTTTTTAGGGACATTAAATATATAATGGCCCAGTTAATATATTAAATATAACTCATGGTATTTGATTTTTTATTTTTTGATACCATATTTGATACATAGACCGGTATTTTTTTTATGTCAACATATTTTTTCGGGTGTGCAGATGTCGTCTAAGTTAACAGTAAAACTTAAAGATTTAATTGAGAAAAACGCTCTTTCTGTTCAAGGGCTTGAAAGAAAAGCAGGCCTTAAAATTCATGCTGTTCGTAACATATTGACAGGCCAGACAAAAAAACCAAGCGCTGAAACGCTTTTAGCTGTTTCTAAAGCGCTGGATTGTAGTATCAGTGACCTTCTGGATGAGGTAAGACCCAGAAATGAGAACAGAGAAACGATACAAGAAATTGTTTTCCACAAAATTGATTTATTACAAAAAATCATTCCTGATATTATTGAGTTTCATCAACAAAATACCTTGCCATTGACAAATTGTGACTTAATGGAGGCTATTGAGCAGATCTATACATATTCTCTTAAAAATAACAATGGAGATTATGACAGTAACTTTGCCAAATGGTTCCTTGAAAGAAAATTATAACCTCTTTTAATTGAGTGTTAAAATTTCTGATGCTCTTTAAAGAAGAAAGCCTAAAGATAAAGGACGAGTACCATTTGAAAAGCTGTCATAAACGCAGACCTTTTAAAAAAGTGCTCCCTATCAAAAGAGAAAGAAGCAGGGCCATTTGATGTGCGCCCCCTAAGGAGCCCCAATTAAGGGTCCAACAATGCTGTGCCCCCTTCGTAAACCTCAAGAGTAACAGCCCTGATTCTTGTCTCCATTTTTTAGTTAAAAATTGGCCGGATTCGTCATTTGAATCCTTAACTAACTTTCAATATAACTCTGAAACTCTTGTGTTGTCTGAACATCGGACTTTAATAAGGCCGGGCTATCATAGGGATGGTTTTCAGCCAACCACTTTATTAAAAGGTTCCCTTTGGAAAGAGACGTTTTAAAAATCAAGCCATATTCTTCTGCTTCTTTAAGATCACCTTCCCACATATAAACTGAATGAATGCAAGGAATAATATTCACACACTTGGCCAGGCTTTTTTTCACAACATGTTTGGCCAATTTTTTGGCAGACTCTAACGAATCACATGTTGTATAAATAAGAGTTAACTGATTGTCTTTCATTGAAAATTCCCTGTCTGAATTAAATTTCGTGTTAATAAAGCCAGCTGCCTTACCAACTGACTTTTATACTTTATCTAATTTTATAATAATCTTGCTATCATAAAAAAAGGGCGACTTAAAAAGCCGCCCTGTAATTTTATGAATTAAATGCCTGATTTAGCTGGTTTCAAGAGAAGCAAAAATTGCCTTGAACCCATAGATGCTATCATCAGTATAAAAACTGGATCCTTCTGCAAGCCACTTTGTCAGAGAAATCGTCATGAAGCCCGGGTTGACTTCTGCAAAGCCCAATCCTGTTAAGATCCCGGTATAGTGCAAAAAACCCCCTCTAAACTTACAAGCTTCTTCCCCGGCAAATATAGCAACGGCTTCTGCAAAAGTTTTAGAGCCGGCTTGAGAAAATCCTTTCGCATTGAGGTGAATCCAGGCATGCTTGAAAAAAGCCTCCTGATGATCTCTAAAGGACGGCTCAAAATCAGGTGTTTCTGATCCTTGAAGGCCTACTCTAAAATGGAATTTTTGCGTCTCATCAGCAGTTGTAATAGCTTCCAACGCCCCTAAACCAATATCTTCAACTGCCGTACCTTTGCAAAATTTTTCAGCAAAAATTGGAAGTTTTTTTGCTAAAACTTGTAAAGACACGTTAAACTCTCTGATCGCATGTTTTTGAAGAGCAACAGGCTCTAACAGTTTCCAGGCAACAACCATATCCTTCGTTGTTTGATCAACCAGGGAAGGCATCAAAAAGGCTTGAAGCGCCCCATACCGCAAAGCTAAAGAAATACGGAAGGACTCACCTTTAGAATAATCAACCACTTTACCCTTTGAATTAACTTTTCCTAAAGGAAAGGCTTCTTTGAATTCCCGACGATCTTTTGGAAGCTCTCTTTCAAGGATTAAAGCAGGATCTAATTTCACCGTCTGTAAAGAAGCCCCCATTCCTAGTATGCCTCCTTGTTCTTCTTTTACATCCCATTCTGATTGCAGAGCAACACAACCTGGACGAATCTGCCCCTTTTTTGCCTTATTTCCAATAGCAATGGTTTTAGAAATTCGAATACCTTCGCCAGGCTTACCAAAGGCAGGCGCAACTTTCTTTAAGTCTTGTTTTGCATCGCGTCCTGTCTTCTGATGATACGCCTGACACAATGTACGAGCAAGAGGATGCTGGTCATCAAGGATGTCAGCACCTGCTGAAGAAGAGGAAGCATAGGCTTCTGCCCCCCAAAGCGCCGCCAAAGTCGCGCAAGCGACAAACAGGTTTATTTTTTTCATAGGAAGCTCCTTTTGAAATTTTAATTTTTGACAATTTTGACAATACTGAAAAAATTTATGGCACTGTGTTAACGCTTATGTCAATCGAAAAGATGACGTTAAGGATAAAAACAAGACTTTAGCGCCCCCCCTTTTGATTATCGATACTCTTTTAAGCCCAAAAAAAGAGGCTCTGCACCCTTTAAGTATTTGCAATGTATTGAAAAAATCTGAAGCATGAATTCTCCTAAGCCAGATATAAATAAAGTACAGAGTGAAAACGAGATTCACCCCAATTTCTTCAAAGATTCTTGAATACAGTTCATTTTAGAGTTGTTAAACGCCAGATCAGAGATAATAAACACCTATATTTTAATAATTTATAGAATAGAAAATACATTAATTTAATTCTGAAATATGAATAGATAATTTAACACCTAAATAAAGAGAGTGTTTTTTTCTATTTCAAGGGCTCTCAATTTTTAAATATTTCCCCATAAAACTATGCAAAAGAACAATTCAGAAATGGCTTTACAAAACCTAATAGTGCTCGATATCAAAACTGTCCTCACGAAGCTCGAAATATAAAAACCAGCCCAAAAAATATATTTGGACAAAAAAAATTGAATCAAGCTTATTCTTGATTAAAGGTCTTAAGAAATGTAGTCTTTCGACAGTTTTACCCTAATTCATCATTGATGATGCTGAATCGCCTTTTAAAGGGCCCTGTTGCCCTCCCTTTTTTACTGGCCATCTTAATTTGTTCGACAAGTCTTTTCTATTTTCTGGGGGGATATGGCCTTTTGGATAATAATGAAGGCCTATATGCACAAATTGGGCGCGAAATGACGAAAACAGGGAATTATATTATTCCCTCTTTAAATGGCCTTCCCTATCTTGAAAAACCTCCCCTTTTGTACTGGCTCATATCAAGTCTTTTTCACATCTTTGGCACCAATGAAACAGCCGCAAGATGTGTCCCGGCAATGTCTGCTTTTTTAGGGTTGTTTTTTATCTATAGCCTCCTTAAAAAAGTCTTTTCCCGCATAACAGGGATAACAGCTTTCCTGATTCTTGGAACAAGCCTTGGATATATCGCTTTTGCTCGCACTCTTTTGTTTGATATGCTTTTTACCACCTGCCTGACAGGTGCTCTTTGCTCTCTTTTCAATCTGTGTGAAAAGAAAACTGTCAAATCTGTTCTTTCTTTTTATCTTTTTCTGGCCTTTGCTGTTCTGGCGAAAGGCTTGGTAGGCCTTGTTCTAACAGGTTTGATCTGGACCACCTATTTCCTTGTTGAAGGTCGCCGGCATATTTCATTCTGGCATCCTTTGAGCCCGACAGGTCTTGTTCTGTTCCTTACTATTACAGCACCATGGCATGTTGCAGCTCATCTTCAGGAAGACTCCTTTGCCTGGTTTTATTTTATTAATGAGCATTTTTTAAGATTCCTGGGCCAACGGGAACCCCATGATTATTATGAAGGCCCCGTGTATTACTATACATACAGGATTTTTCTTTACTTTATTCCCTGGACACTGATTACCCCCTTTCTTATTCGCCAGAAAATGAATTTTGAAACTTCCTCTCAACGTCGCCTTTTCTTTTTCATGACGTCTTGGTTTATAAGTGTCTTTATTTTTTTCAGCATCTCTAAAGCCAAGGCAAATTATTACCTTGTTACACTTATGCCGCCCGCAGCAGTTTTATTCAGCCTTTATTTTAACGAGAAGCTTTCTGAGCGAACCCATCGATGGATTTATG
This sequence comes from Alphaproteobacteria bacterium UBA1908, assembly GCA_002337525.1. Lineage (GTDB taxonomy): Bacteria > Pseudomonadota > Alphaproteobacteria > Caedimonadales > UBA1908 > UBA1908. The sequence continues at coordinate 47,017 of DDGG01000031.1, forward strand.
GGACAGGTTACAGCATATTAACCCTTCTTTCCCTGATTTTCCTGGCAATCTTTGTCTTCCAGAAAATGAAAGCCCCGTTCCCTCTTTCTCTCGACATTCCACAAAACCTATGGATGTCGGGAGTTTTGGGATTATGTATTGTCTGTATTTGTCAGATCCTGAAGAAATATAAAACAGATCTTTGGTCCGTTTTTCCCTTAAGTTCCCTGCCAATAGTCCTTCTTTTTGCAGGCACCAGAATTCTTCCTTTATATGAAGATCAACTCTCCCAAAAAAAGATGGCTCTTCAGGCTTTGCAAACAACCAAAGGGCCTTTCCTGATTTACAGGGAATACGAGGCCGTCTCGTCTCTACGTTTTTATTTGCCATCTGACCTTCGAATTGTTGATAGTATAAGCCAGGATTTATTATTTGCCCAGCAGCAGGAACCCGCCGGCAAGCACTTTTTAACAAGAGAAATGTTTAAAGAACAGGGTGGCTTCATTTTTGTTCGAAAGAATCGGGAAGCAGAATTCATGAGTTATTTCCCAATGGCCACAAAAATTCTTGAAAGGTCCCAGGGAAAAGTCGCTCTTTATCATCTCCAGTCAAAATAGTTTGTTTGAGATCTAATCTGTCATTTTTAGAGCTTCCCAACGACAGATAAAGCAGACACTATTTCCTTGAAAGAGCTTTTTCACTTTTATGTTAAGATCCTGACGACCATTTTACACCTTCCGGATCACAAAAAAGAGGGTCTGTATTTTGAAGGTATGTCCTCATCATTCATGAGTAAGGATTGTCGAGCGTCGGGATCCAGCTAAAAATCTTTAATGAAACCACAAAAAGAAATCTTTGTATCCTTTTCTGGAATTACTAACGCTCGGTCAGGGCATTTTGCCTTGCTCGTAGAATAGGTTTAAGAATATAGTCCAGAATTGTTTTCTTACCCGTAATAATATCAGCAGAGGCCGTCATACCAGGAATAATCGCCACTTCTTTTGACGATTTGCTCAGACGATTTCCAAGCGTTCTCAACCTGATCTTGAAATAGCTTATATTCGGATCTTTTTCATCCTGAATAGAGTCCGCACTAATTTGGACCAATTCTGCTTCAAGCCCCCCATAAATTGCAAAATCATAAGCGGTTAGTTTAATAGAGGCAGGAAGCCCGGGACGCAAGAAAGCAATATCAGCCGGCAAAACCTTGGCTTCAATCAGTAGTGTATCTTCCAAAGGCACAATCTCAACCAGATCTTCTCCTGGTTGGACAACACCGCCAATTGTTGCTACCAAAAGTTGCTTTACAATCCCCTTAACCGGAGACTTCACTTCTGTCCGCGATAACCGATCGCCCTCAGTTTTGAAAGACTCCTGCGCCGCACCCAGTTTATTTTCAGCTTCTTGTAGAGCCTTGCTGTCTTGTTCCGCAAAATCAAGGGGAACCTGTTTCAGCTTATCTTTTGCCTGCTTCAAAGCAGAGCGAGCCCTTTCAATATTCACTTTAACAGAGCCCAGTTCACCACGAAGTTTCACCGCTTCACTTTTTAGACGCAAAAAATCAACGCGTGCTGTTAAACCTCGTTTCACCAGCGGTTCATTGATTTTGACTTCTTCCTCTGAAAGGGCAACCTGATCTTTCAACTGGCTTTTTCTATTCTCCAGCTCAAGAAGTTCCTGTTTTTTTTGTTCAACTTCCTGTTTTGCAATATTAAGCTGGTTATTGTACTGCCCCATACGTGCCCGATAACGCGCCATTGCTCTTTCGGCAACAACCGGAGCCTTTTTGCTGACCTCTTCGGGAACAACATATGGGATTTGATTAATTTGGGCCCGCAATCGACCAACCTCTGATAAATAACGGTAATAAAGGTTCTCTCCTTCCTGTAAACGGGCGCTTGCCTGGGTGTTATCAATCTTTAAAAGAACCTGACCTTTTTCAACAATATCTCCTTCCCTGATATAAATATCTTGAACGATTCCTCCCTCCAGGTGATCTACACGTTGAATCTGGCTCGAAGGAATAACCCGGCCTTCTGCCCGAGTAAGCTCATCTATTTCAGCATAATTCGCCCACAAAATAAAAATAACAATGAAAAGGCCTGTCGCATATAATAGGATAGGTGCAAATCTTTCTTCCTTTCGAAAGTTTGCCGCTGCAATTGGTTTCATGAAGTCAACATCATCAGGGTTTATCTTTGTCATTTTCTTATGCCCCTCGAATTTGCGATTTACTAAGAGCCTTGATGACCTCGTCACGAGGTCCATCGGCAACAACACGACCGCTGTCAACAATAACAAGTCGATCAACAAGGCGCACTAAAGGCATACGATGCGTCACCAGCAAAAGAGTCTTATCTTTGATATGGGATTTCAGGCGATTCAAAAGACGTGCTTCGGAAGCATGGTCCATCATCGCTGTAGGCTCATCCATCATGTAAATGGCCGGATCCCTGACTAAGGCACGAGCAACGGCAACAGCCTGCCTCTGTCCTCCGGAAAGATTGCTGCCTCCTTCTCCAACCTGCATATCAAAGCCCTGGGGATGCGCTCGAACAAAATCTAAAACACCTGCAAGTTCAGCAGCCTTAAAAAGAGCCGCATCATCAGCATCCCTAACACCCAACAGAATATTATCTTTCACACTGCCATAAAAAAGGTATATATCCTGGGGGACATGACCCATATTTGACCTTAAATCCGCAGGATCAATTTGGCGAATATCGGTTCCATCAATCTTAACCGAGCCGGACTGAGGTTCGTAAAGGTTCAGAATTAATTTTTCGAAAGTCGACTTACCAGATCCTATACGACCCAAAAAACCAATTTTTTCACCCGCCTCAATTTTCAAAGAGAAGTCCTTGAGAGCATTTGTCTTTTGACCTGGGTATGAAAAAGTGACGTCCTCAAACTCTATATTTCCTTTTAAGACAGGACGATGGAGAAAGCGTTTCCCATAAGGCCTCTCAACAGGAAGCGCCAAAACCTGATCAAGGGCTTCCAGTGCCGTTTGTGACTGATTGAAACGTGTTAGAAGACTGACAACTTGACCAAGAGGGGCCATGCTGCGTGCTGATAAAATGGAGCAGGCAATAAGCCCCCCCATCGTTAACTCACCCTGACCAATCAAAAAAACACCCGCAATAATAACGCTAACGTAACCAAGTTGTTGAACAAATCCAGACCAGTTCATGGCAAGAGTCGCAAAAAAACGTAAGAATTTTGAGGAGTCAGCTGACTGTGCAACAAACCCTTCCCAATCTTTTTGTGTTTCTCCCTCTGCCCCAAAGGACTTGATTGTTTCCAGACCATTAATAGTCTCAACCAAAAGAGCGTGCTTTTGCGCGGCTTCTCTAAAAGAACGACGTACCCAGGCACTAAGAGGAATATGAATCAGCAGGGAACCTGCAATAATAATAGGAATTGCAAAAAGAGGGACATACGCCAACGGCCCCCCAATCAGGTAAATAACGCCAATGAAGAGGATAATGAAGGGAAGATCGATAAGTGCCACAAGACTTGCGGATGAGAAAAATTCCCGCAAAGTCTCAAACTCGCGCAATTGATTTGCAAAACTCCCGGAAGAAACAGGTCGCGCGCCCAGTTGAATTCCCATAACATGTTCTAAGAGGCGGCTCGCCAAAATAATATCAGCATTTTTTCCTGCCGAATCCACAAAGTAAACACGCAAATTCTTAAGAATAAAGTCAAAGAGAAAAACGATACCAATTCCGATCGACAAAACAATCAAAGTATCAATAGCCCTATCCCCATTAGGAACCACACGGTCATAAACATTCATAGTAAATAAGGGACTCGCGATCGCAAACAGGTTCACCAAAACAGCAGCAAAGGCTACCTTGCTGTATACTGGCCAGAATTTCCATATAACACTCCAAAACCAGGACTTGGGCTTTTCTGTATCCAAATCAGCAGAACGATTATCATAACGATAAAGAGGCCTGGCAAATAAAGCATAACCACTATAGATAAGGTCCAGATCTTCCAAAGACAGGGTCGTCATACCTCGACCTGTTTCTGGCAGAATAATTTTGGCCTCTCCCTTGTCAGAAACCTCAACCAGGAGGCATGCTTTATCACCATCAAGGAGTAAAACACAGGGCAAGGTATATTTTGAAATATCCGATAATTTCTTATGGACAAGCCGCGCCGAAAGACCCGCTTTTGAAGCGGCCCGTATAAAATGTTCGGGTGATATTTTTTCTGTTTTTAAAGGAAGGCCTGCTCGAAAAGCAGCCGCTGACATTGGACGTTCAAGAAGTGAGCTTAATATTTCCAGACATGTAAGAAGTGAATCGCTTGATTCTGCACTTGACTTATCCCAACGAACCCTTTTCCTTTGGGGTGATTTTTCAGCCTTTGCTGTTTCTTTTGGTTTGTCCGGCACCTCTTCTTGAGACATATATACAACACCTTCTTTGCTATTAATGTTTTCTTCTGTCACCTGCTCTCTAGACAAGTTAGGCTCAAGAAGCTACTTTCACAATAATAAACTTTAGTTTATGATAAATAAAAGTTAATTTTTTCAAAAAAGTATGTAGGGAGAAAATTAAGGATGCCAACGAAAATCCGCATTTTCACAATGACAACACTTGCAACTATGGGCTTTATCGTCAGCTCCTTCACCAGTTGCTTTTCTGATCAGACCGTTAAGAAACTACCCGAAGCTGTTGTTAAAGCCGTCTCCGACAATCCCGGTATTCTTGCGAATAAAGCCGCCCAGGAGGCCACTGAACATCGCATAGATTTTGCAAAAGGGGGATACTACCCTACACTTGATCTACAGTTTGGAGGAGGTCATGAATACACAAGGCAAAAATATCGTGAAAACAGCTTAAACAGCTCAAAAGTCAGTGGGGCCGTTGCCACCGATCGTTATGATCCGGCAATACGTGTTCGCCAGATGGTCTTTGACGGTTTTGAAACGCCGCATCAAGTTGAAAAAGCAGAAAATGAACGCCTTCAGGCTGAGCGAAAAACGTTAGAAACAGAAGAGTTAACTGCGTTTTCAGCCTGTGAGCAATATATTGCTGTTCGACGTTTTGGGCGTTTGTTACGCTTGGCAGAAGATAACGTAAGCGTTCACAAAAATATTCTTTCTAAGGTTCAAGCTCTCATTTCAGCAGGAAAAGCAACAGTCGCAGACCGTCACAATGTTGAATCTCGCCTGCATGATGCTGAAGCCGCAGTCCAAGATATTCAAGGAGATTTGGACTCGGCCGTCGCTCAATTCATTGATGTCGTTGGCAGTAAACCTGGACGCCTCGTCAACGCAGAGATTTCGAAAGAGCACATCCCTGCAACAATTAATGAGGCTCTTGAAGTTGCACGAAAAAACAACCACTCTTTAGTTTTAGCGGAAGCCTCTATTGACGTTGCAAAATCGGATATTGATGTGGTTCGATCGGCTTACTATCCTCGCCTGGATATAGAGCTTGATGCAACCCGTCGCCATAATGTCGGCGCCAAGTCAGGCTTTGAAAACAACCTTACGGCTCTTGCCGTTGTGCGTTTCAACGTTTTCAATGGCGGTAAAGATAGCGCTCGTGTTCGTGAGTTGCGCGCCAAAATGACAGAAGCCAAATACCTGATGAAAAATCAAAAAAGAACAGCAGAGCGCGAAGTTCGCGTTTCCTGGAGTGAAATGAGAAGCGCTCTTGGACAGGCAAAAGTCCTTCGCCAGGCTGTTGAAGCCAAAAAAAGCGTAAGAGATACATATCTGGAGCAATTCCGCCTTGGGCAACGCAGTTTTCTTGACATCCTTGATGCGAGTCACGAATTCTTCCTCGCCAAGGGATCTTTGATCACCGCTGATGCAACTTATGATTTGGCAAATGCACGCCTTCTCGCGTCAACAGGCCTTTTGAAAAAAACTATTTTAGACCTGATATAAGGCAATCTTCTCAAAAGATTTTAAGGGGGATGGTTCTCTGGAATCATCCCCTTTTTATGATATATCTCCCTAATTTTCTCAGAAGGGAAGAAAATTCCCGGCCCAAATATTTTGAGCACACAAAATATATTAATTTTTAAAAAAACCAATCGAATCAAAAACAGCTTCCGCGAAAACCTGTATTATTTTAGGAAGTGTTAAAAAGAAAATACCCAGTCCAAGAAGAATTTGCAAAGGCTGCGTCACAAAAAAGATTTGAATCTGTGGAATAAGGCGGTTAACAATACCCGCGGCAGCAAAGAGAAAAAGTCCCGTCACTATGATGGGCGAGGCAAGCTGCAGCCCTAACTGGAAGCTTACACTGATAATACCAAGACCCAATTCAAGAATATCCCCTGTGAGCGGTAAAAGAGCCTTTGTATCAGCAGGTTTAAAACTTTCATAGCTTTCAATAAAAGATCGTATCACCGCATGATGCAAATCGAGACCCAAAACAAAGACTGTTGCCACAAGAGTCAGAAAAACACCGGGAAGAGCACTTTGCTGGGCACTGGCAGGACTTGATGCAAAAGCGTTAGCAATCCCGATTTGGTATCCCATAAGAGACCCGGCAACATCCAGCGCCGTAAAAATAATTTTAAGAGATAAAGCAGCCAGATATCCAATAAAGACTTCTGTGAAGATAAGCGTCAAAAAAATAAAACTATGGGATGGCCAGGCAGGCATATGAACACTTAATAAAGGTGTAAAAACCAAGGCCGTTGAAAGAACAAAAAGAATCTTGATTCGAAAGGGGACAGAAAGTTCAGAAAAACCAGGCATAAAAAAGAAAAGCCCTCCCAAACGCGCTGCGATCAGAAAAAAACCAATCAAATCGCCGAGAAGAATCGTTTTAACTGTTTCCACGGTCTAACCAAGACCAATGATACGATTAAAAATTTCTTGAGAAAAAGCCCCAAGAGTGCGGCCAAAAAAAGGCATAAGAAGAATCATCCCTCCAAATGTCACAAGAATTTTGGGAATGAAAGAAAGAGTCATTTCCTGAATTTGAGTCAATGCCTGGAAAAAAGAAATAGCAAGTCCCGTTAAAAGCGCAGCAAACATAAGAGGCGTCCCCACCTTTAAAAGAACAAAAATAGCATCTTGCCCTACATCAAGGACATCTGTTGGTGACATAAAGCCTCCCAAAATTAGTTATTTTCATAGGGATTATAACGGAATACGGCCTTTTTCAAAAGAAAATCCAAAATTAATGTAAAGATTTAGGTTCACAAAGCTTGAATTCAAGGTTGTTTTCGGTTTATAAGTCAAAACATCTTTTTGTTCTAATCTATGTTGAAAGAGTTTGACCTATGTTTGCAGTAGTCAAAACTGGCGGTAAGCAGTATAAAGTTTCCCCGGGAGACGTCCTTCTCGTCGAAAAGCTTCAGGGAGAAGCTGGCGAAAATGTAACGCTTTCTGATGTTCTTATGGTTTCTGATGATAAAGGTGCCACAGTTGGAGCCCCTTCCGTTGAAAAGGCAGAAGTGAAAGCAACAATTCGCGAGCAAGCCCGTGGTGATAAAATCATCGTTTTCAAGAAAAAACGTCGACAAGGATACCGTCGTACAGCTGGCCATCGTCAAGACTTAACAGTCCTGACAATTGACGAAATCATGTTAGGTGGAAAATCTGTTGCCAAGTCAACAACAAAAGCACCGGCGAAAAAAGAGACTGCCTCCAAGCCTTTGGCAAAAGCGGCAAAAACAGAAAAAGAATCCTCAAAATCTTCTGCTGTAGCCGAGAAAAAAGCGCCTGTTAAAAAAGCAACACCAACGAAAAAAGCAGCCACAACATCTGCTGAAGCTGCCCCCAAGAAAGCAGCCCCTAAAAAAGCAGCACCGAAGAAAACAGCGTCGCCTTCTAAAAAGAAGACGGATTCAAAAGAATAGTAGAAACTTAAAGGAGTTTAGAGATGGCTCAAAAGAAAGCAGCTGGTAGTTCCAAAAACGGTCGCGATAGTGCCGGCCGGCGACTGGGCGTCAAAAAATTTGGTGGTGAAGCCGTTATTCCTGGAAATATCATCATTCGTCAGCGTGGAACAAAATATCGACCTGGTCAAAATGTAGGTCTTGGAAAAGATCATACTATTTTTTCTTTGATCGAAGGTGCCGTGAAATTCTCAAAAGGTCGCGATAACAGAACTTATGTTTCTGTTGAATCTGCCTAAACCAAAAGAAATTTTCAACAGGGCCCCAAAAGCCTTTTTTGAAAAGTCATATTTTAGTTTATACAAGTTTTAGACACCCTGTTTCAGGGAGGACGCAACGCGGCCTCCTTTTCCCATTTTAGAAACCATAACTTCAATGGTCGATAAAACATTTTTTTCTTATGGTTTTGGAGCATTTTGACATCATTTGCAGAACCAGGCATTCGGTCAATAAAAACTCTTAAAAGATTTTTATTGCATTCCTTAATAAAGTGACTCTTATACCTAAATTGCCTTGAGAATAAATAGAATACGAGCATTTAACATAAAAACAGGCCTCTTTATCTGGTTGATGTAGATTATGAATACGGCTTATAAATAACATGAAACGATAGATGCCAGAATAAAAGTTGATATCAGAAGCCTTATTGTAACCTTGGTAGGTTCAAATAATGAAAACTGATTTTATGAAAAAATATTCTTGAGGTCAGAGCGACTTCGCTCTTTGTAAAGCAATTTTGCTGTCGTTAATGTTGGAAATGTGTCCCCCAAGCGAAAGACACTCAAAAAAAGAGACTGATTAATATGAGATTTTTAGACGAAGCAAAGATTTTTCTTAAAAGCGGTGATGGAGGGCCCGGCTGCATTAGTTTTCGCCGTGAGAAATTTGTTGAGTTTGGAGGACCCGATGGAGGAGATGGTGGTCGAGGAGGCGATATTCTTATAGAAGTTGTCGATGAGAACACACTAATAGATTATCGTTATCAACAACACTTCAAGGCAGGCAGAGGTCATCATGGCATGGGCCGTAATAAAACAGGCTCATCTGGCAAATCGCTTACATTAAAAGTCCCTGTAGGAACTCAAATACTTTATGACGATCGCAAAACTGTCATGCTTGATTTAACACAGGTTGGAGAAACTCATATTCTTTTAAAAGGCGGACAGGGAGGACGCGGTAACGTCCATTTTAAATCATCAACAAACCAGGCCCCCCGGCGAGCAGATACAGGTATGCCAGGAGAAGAAATGTGGGTATGGTTGCGATTAAAGCTGATTGCAGATGCAGGTCTTGTAGGTCTCCCAAACGCTGGGAAATCAACTTTTCTATCAGCCAGCACACGTGCAAAACCCAAAATTGCAGATTACCCTTTTACAACACTGATTCCTCAACTGGGCGTTGTCTATGTCGATAATAAAGAATTTGTTCTGGCCGATATTCCAGGACTCATTGCAGGAGCCCATGAAGGCGTAGGTTTGGGACATCGTTTTTTGGGTCATGTTGAACGTTGCAATGTTCTTTTTCACTTGATTGACGGGACACAAGAAAATGTTGTGGAAGCTTATGAAACAATCCGTCATGAGCTGGAAGCCTACGATACAACACTTGCTCAAAAACCGGAAGTCATTGGGCTTAATAAGTGTGATGCTCTTTCCCGGAAAGAAGCCCATGAAAAGGTTTCTGCTCTTGAAAAAATTGTAAAGCAACCCATTTTTTTGCTTTCTGGCGTCACAGGGGAAGGTGTCACAGAGGTCCTTCGCGCCTTGCATGTTCCTATTCAAAACGCTCGAAACCCCTCTGCTTCTGAAAGGAAAGACGAAAATACAGGTTGGTCAGAGCCCTGGAATGGTCCCTAATGATTGGTATAAAAGTTCTTCAAAGAAAAATCTCCTGTTCCAGGAAAACAAAATCCCTTGAAACTCTTATAAAGACTTAACCCGTCTCTCCATCTTTTTCAGCGGGAAAAATATTGCACAAAAAGCCAAAGTGTATTATGGTCAGGTTCCATGTGTGATAATTTAGTAAATCCTCGTGATTCCGGCTCCCCCGATCCTTTGACAAGAGGGGGGCAGTGGTTCCTGGCGCGCCGAAGTCGAGCTCTTCTCATTTGGTTATGCGGAAGTCTTTTCTACTGTTTTCAATTTTCCCTAAGAGTCGCTCCCGGTGCCATGGCCGAAGACCTTATGCGTGACTTTGGAGTTCAAAGCTGTTCTCTGGGCATTTTGGGGGCTTTCTACTATAATGCCTATGCTTCTCTGCAGGTGCCTGTTGGATTAATGTTAGATAGACTTGGATCCCACCGCATTATTCCTGCTGCCATCAGCTTCTGTACTGTGGGCGCTTTTCTTTTTTCCTTTGCTGAGGGCCTTGCAGAAGCTTCTATCGCTCGATTACTAATGGGAGCTGGATCCGCTTGTGCCTTTATTGGGACAATTAAGCTCATTACCTTATGGTTTCCCCCTCACCGAAAAGCATTGATGATTGGGTTGACGATGACTTTTGGAACAGTTGGCGCCACTCTTGGAACAGCACAACTGCCCATTATGATGGATTCTCTTGGGTGGCGCTCCTCAATGCAAACTCTTGGTATTGCAGGAGGAGTTCTGGCCCTGATGAGCTTTTTTCTTATTTCGGCTTCTCCAGGAACAGTGTCAGATGACAAACGTAAAACGAAACAGGAGGCGCAACCTTCTCTGAAAGTTTTGGAGGGTTTAAAAATTGTCATTGGTAAACCGCAAATTTGGTTAATTGCCCTCTTTGGATGCTTAATGTACGTTCCCCTGGCCGCAATTGCAGATTTATGGGGAATTCCTTTTCTCACAAAAATGTATACTATTGACCGGGGACTAGCAGGACTTTATATCAGTTCTATCTTCTGGGGTCTTTGCCTGGGGGGACCTCTGGTATCCTATCTTTCAGATCGTTTTCAAAGACGCCGGCCCTTTATGGTTGCCTCAACTCTTTTGTCAGCATTTGTATATGGTATTATTATTTTCTATCCAGGTTTGCCTGTTTTTGCAATGATAGGCTGCCTCTTTTTAGGAGGCCTATTCTTTGGAGGGCAAGTTCTATGTTTTAGCTGTATTACAGAAAGCCTGCCACTATGGACCAGTGGTGTTGCTGTTGGTTTTGCGAATATGATTATTATGAGCAGCGGCGTTATTTTTGAACCCCTTGTTGGTTTTCTCCTGGATTATTTCTGGACAGGAGAAAAACTGGATGGAATACCCCTTTATTCAATTGAAACATTTCGGTTATCCCTGTCTCCCGTTTTTTTCAGTCTTATTATTGCCTTTTTTGTAACGCTTTTTATACGGGAATCCTTTCCAAAAAAAGAAGTGTCACCTCGTTTTCCAGACAGCCCCTGACAAAAGAGAGTGTTGCTTCATAAAACAGTAGACGTAACAGATACTCTGTCGTATAGCTGGTATTATATTTTTAAGCTTAATTATGGAATTTGTGTATCGGCAGGAAATCAATAGAGATTTTTTGTAAAATGTTCCCTAATCAGCTATAAATAGAATCAATGAGATGATGTAGGAATCCAAAAATGTTCAGCAAAATTTTAAGTATGATGTCTTCAGACATGGCAATTGATCTTGGAACAGCAAATACACTTGTTTATGTTAAGGGACAAGGCATTGCTTTGAACGAGCCTTCTGTTGTTGCCATCGCAGAAGTTTCCGGACGCAAGAAAGTTTTAGCTGTCGGTAATGATGCCAAACAAATGGTCGGACGAACGCCGGGTAATATTCAGGCTATTCGCCCCCTGCGAGAAGGTGTCATTGCAGATTTTGAAGTCGCTGAAGAAATGATAAAACATTTCATTCACAAAGTTCACAATCGTCGCAGTTTTGTGAGCCCTCAAGTCATTATTTGTGTTCCTTCAGGATCAACCGCTGTTGAGAAGCGAGCTATTCAAGAGTCTGCCGAGGGAGCGGGAGCCGGAAAAGTCTTTCTGATTGAAGAACCTATGGCAGCCGCCATTGGAGCAGGACTTCCCGTAACAGAAGCAACAGGTTCCATGATTGTCGACATCGGAGGTGGCACAACAGAAGTCGCCGTCTTGTCCCTGGGAGGTATTGTATGTGCACGATCTGTACGCATTGGTGGAGATACCCTGGATGAAGCTATCATCGGTTATATCCGGCGTCACTATAATTTGTTAATTGGGGAAGCCACAGCAGAGCGTATCAAAAAAGAAATTGGGTCAGCCCTGGTCCCCAAAACAGGCGAAGGCCGGACTTTTAGTATTAAAGGACGTGACCTGCTCAATGGTGTTCCTAAAGAAATTGTCGTTACTGAAAAACAAGTTGCTGAAAGCCTCTCAGAGCCCGTAGCAGGTATTATTGAAGCTGTCAAAACTACTTTAGAACGTACCGCTCCCGAGCTTTCTTCTGATATTGTGGACAAGGGAATTGTTCTCACAGGCGGGGGCGCCTTGCTGGCCAATATTGACGAGGTTTTGCGCAAGGCAACAGGTCTTCCTGTTTCCATTGCCAACGATCCTCTTTCTTGTGTTGCTCTTGGGACAGGACAAGCATTAGAAGAAATAAAGATGCTGAAAAATGTCTTGATTCAAATGTATTAACCCGTTTTCAGGAATATTTCTCGTGGAAACAGCAAAACCGCTCGCAGGGGGAACTTTAAAAGCTCTTCCCCTCGTGCGCTTTGTTTTTCAGCGATCCTCTTTCCTGCTCTATATTATTGGGGGTCTTTCCCTGATGATTTTGGATATGCTGGGAAAAGAATCCTCCTTAACAATCAAAGCTCCACTTTTACAGATAAATCTCAAGCTTGAAAAAATTTCAAGTTATCCAAGCCAGACCTACCATTATTTTTCAGACAAAATAAATACCTTATGGCTTAATAAGGACGACATAGGTCACCTTAAACAACAAGCCCGGGATCAGCAAAAATGGGAAATCAAGGCTCGAATACTTCAACGAGAAAATCTGCAGCTTAAGAAACTTTTACGGCTGGCCCCTCAAAAAACAACCTCCTACGTTACCGGGGAAATTTCCTCCCGTTCAAAAAGTTTTTCCGAAGACAGTTTTCGTCTTTTACTCTCCAAAACAAATACTGTAACCCCATTCAGCCCTGTTGTTCTTGGGAGTACCCTTATTGGGTATGTTAAGGAATGTGGAACCAATTCAGCTATTATATGCCCCGTCACTGCTTCCCAATCCAGAGTACCTGTTGTGTCGGAAAAAACAGGCATCAAAGCTATTATTGCGGGCCTCAACCATGGGAAAATGAAAATTCTCCACACACATGAGAACAGCTCTTTTGAAGAAGGTGAATTACTTCTTTCTACCTCGGATGGTGCCCTTTATCCAGATCATTACGCGGTCGGGCGTATTACTTATCGCGGAACCACTACACCACATGTTGACCCCCTTTTTTCTGCTGCTGCCACAGCATATGTTTTTGTTTTGCCTCCTTTGGAACGAGAATAAAAAATGTCTCAACTTTCCTTTCACGAGCGTTTTTTTAAAATACTTCTCAGAAATTTTTTGTTTTTGGGAAGTGCTTTTTCCTTTTATCTTTTTGACGCACAAACCTGGGCCTTCTGCCTTGTACCCTTTTTTCTGATTTTACTAAAAGATACAGACCAGTTACCGACTCTTTCTCTGTTCTGTATTCTGCTGTTACAAGATATTGCTACAGGGTATTGGGTCGGAACACATCTTTTCTTATATGGCCTTACAGGTGTTTTTATTGTCTCCCAAAAACGCTTTATTTTAAGCCGTGGGTTCGTTTTGATATGGATTTTCTTTACTCTTACTGTTTTCTTAACCCTGGGCCTGCGAGAATTGCTCGGTCTTATCGCAAACGTTCCTCTCCACTCCTTCCTTTCACTTCTCTATGAAGCAAGTTTTCTTTGTTGTGTGTTTCCCCTCTGTTCTCACTTCCTGACACGGTATCTTTCCTTTAAAAAGGTTCCCTCTCATGAAGCCTAAAAATTCTCATAAGACAGAAAATCGCTTTACGAGGCGAGCCTTCATCATGGCTGGAGGGCAAATTACTTTAATGGGCATCCTGGCAAGCCGACTTTTTTACCTTGGCGGTATGCGCTCTCAACACTATGGAACTTTGGCAAAAGAAAATCGTATTCGTCTTCGTCTTACATTACCAGAGCGAGGTTTCCTCATTGATCGTAACGGTCGTCCCCTTGCAGAAAATATCACGAGTCATCGTCTCGTCTGCTATCCTGGTGACTCACAAAATTTACAGGAAATCGTTGATGCAACACTCTCTTTAGATTTTATGGTCTTACCTGCTTCCAAACGAGACAGCCTTTTGATGACTCTACGTCATCATCCCCGTTTCAGTCCCTACGTTCTGAAAGAAAACCTGACCTGGGAAGAAATATGTAATGTTGAAGTTCAAACAGCCCACCTTCCTGCTCTTCAAATTGAAAAAGGAATGAAGCGTTTTTACCCACAAGCAGAAATATTTTCACACATTATTGGGTATGTTCAGTCTCCAAATCCTGAAGAGGTAAGTTCTTCGGGCTTTTTACGCCTGCCTGACCATCGCATTGGCAAAAGAGGTGTCGAGAAATCTTTTGAAGACCATCTAAAAGGCGTCCCGGGTTTTAAGGAAATCGAAGTGAACGCCCGTGGAAAACTGGTCCGGGAACTGAGCAAAAAACCTGCTATAAAAGGCAAAGATCAAGTTCTTTCTCTCGATTCCAGCCTTCAACAAAAAGGGCATGACCTTCTTACGGCTCATAAAAGCGGTAGTCTCGTTGTCCTGGATATAAACTCGGGCGAGGTACTGGCACTTGTTTCAACACCAGGTTTTAATCCAAACCAGTTCATTGATGGAATCTCCCATAAGAACTGGGATTTTTTGAGGGATAACCCTTATGCACCCCTGACAAATAAAGCTATTCAGGGGCTTTATGGACCTGGTTCTCTTTTCAAAATGGTTGTAGGGCTGGCAGGCCTTAAGGCAGGGTTTATTGATGCCCACAAAAAAGTCCTTTGTGAAGGGTACGTTGATATCAGTAATCATCGGTATCATTGCTGGCGACGCCATGGTCATGGCCCTATGTCTTTAATAGATTCACTCAGGGAATCTTGCGATGTCTATTTCTATGATTTAGCCCGTCGTGTAGGAATCGATCGCATTCAACAAATATCCTTTGATCTGGGCCTCGGTCACTTAACCGGCATCGAGCTTTTAGGAGAGAAAGAAGGCCTGATACCAGGAAAAAAATGGAAAAAAATAACTTATAACCGTGACTGGACTGTTGGCGACACAGTTCTTTCCAGTATTGGGCAGGGAGCTATGCTCGCAACCCCCCTGCAACTGGCCGTTATGATGGCCCGCCTTGTAGGTCCCGGAAAAGCCATAACACCAACACTGCAAAGACATCCTGAAACGAGCTTTAAACCTCTGGCGATCTCGCCAACTTATTTGGAACAAATGAAACTCGCCATGGATGATGCTGTGAATAATCCAACTGGAACAACTTTCAGGTACCGAATCAAAGAGAAAAAATATGCCATGGGTGGTAAGTCTGCGACAACACAAGTACGGCGCATCAGCCTTGAAGAACGCAAAAAACGGGTTCGTCGCAATGAAGAACTTCCCTGGAAATTAAGAGATCATGCTCTTTTTGCGGGGTATGCTCCCCTTCACTCCCCTCGGTTTGCTACTTGTGTGGTTATTGAACATGGTGGAGGGGGGAGCCGTGTTGCGGGGGCTATTGCACGGGATCTACTTTTATATGCTCAACAACTCGAGGCATTCAAAAAATGAATATTGCCCCCACACTCACACAAAAAAAACCGGTCAGCCTCACTGTACTTGCCTTGGTCTGTGGCATCGCCTGCATAGGTTTTATCTTATTATACTCTGCCGCCGGAGATAATTTTGCGCCCTGGACACACAAACAGATAATACGCTTTGGCGTAGGTCTTGTTTTGATGGTTATCATTGCCTGTGTTGACTTGCGCTTGTGGCTCTCACAAGCTTATGTCTTATATGGTCTTTCCCTAAGCCTTCTTATTGGTGTTGAAATTATGGGACGTATTGGAATGGGGGCTCAACGCTGGATTGACCTTTATTTCTTTGCTCTTCAACCCTCTGAGCTTATGAAAATCACATTGTTACTTGCTTTGGCGCGATACTTTCATACACGTACTTATAAGGAAATTGGTGAAATAAAAAACCTTCTTTTTCCTGCTCTTCTTATTGCGGTTCCTGCTTTTCTTGTCTTGCGCCAACCGGATCTTGGCACAATGATTATTCTTGCAACTGCGGGTATCAGTATTTTCTTCGTCGCTGGTATGCGTACCTGGAAAATTATAACACTTCTGTCTGGGACAGTTTTAAGCCTTCCTCTTTTCTGGATGCTACTTCATGATTACCAAAAAAGGCGTATTTTAACTTTCCTGGATCCAGAAAATGATCCTCTTGGGGCAGGGTACCATATCCTACAATCCAAAATTGCTCTGGGATCAGGAGGTTTTTTTGGAAAAGGCCTTGGAAAAGGAACACAAACCCACCTAAATTTTCTTCCCGAAAAACAAACTGATTTTATTTTCCCTATGCTGTGTGAAGAGCTTGGCATTATTGCCGGTCTTGCTTTGATTGCGGCTTATTGCGCTTTAATGACCTACGGATTTCGGGTAAGTTTTCAAAGCAGAAGCGCTTTTGGACGCTATCTTGGAATAGGGCTCACCACCCTTCTTTTTGTTTCTGTTTTCATCAATATCGCAATGGTCATGGGCCTTGTACCGGTTGTTGGGGTCCCCTTACCTCTTGTTTCTTACGGTGGGACGGCCATGCTGACATTCACAATGGGACTGGGACTTCTCATGTCAATTTCGGTCCACCGTGATTTACGTTTTGGCAGAAACAGGTAAGTGTGAGAAATATATTCCCTTTAACTTTTAAACTTTCTCATTTTAATGCCTGTTTTTCGGCGGCAAGAACATGGAATATGCGTTAGGGTAGTACCTGTACGTTGATAAAAACAAGAGCCTTCCATGACAAATACCAGTGTTGACCGAACTCAGGAATTTTACAAAGCGCTTCTTAAAAAAGATACAGCTTATGAAGGAATATTCTTTGTGGGCGTCACCTCAACCGGGATTTTTTGTAGACCTTCCTGTCCGGCAAGAAAACCAAAATTTGAAAACTGTATTTTCTTTAAAACAGCCCAGGAAGCCCTACTCGTCTCCTTCACACCTTGTAAAAGATGCCATCCTCTTTTGCCTCCCGGAAAAATTTCTGATCAGGTGCAATACCTTATTGAAGCCGTTGAAGCTGAACCTGAAAAAAGATGGAAAGACAAAGACTTTGAAACTCTTTGCATTGATGCCTCTACAGCGCGACGCCAGTTTAAAAAATATTTTGGCATGACTTTTGTTGCTTATGCCCGGGCTCGTCGTTTGGGTATAGCCCTGAAACAAATCCGTCAAGGAGAGTCTGTCCTACAGGCCCAGATTGAAGCAGGGTATGACTCTGGCAGTGGTTTTCGTGATGCATTCTCCAGGATCATGGGAACTACACCAGGACATTTTAGTACAGAGTCCCTTATTCTAAAAGCTTCCTGGCTGGAAACACCCCTCGGCCCCATGCTTGCTATCAGTGATGAAAAAGCCCTATACCTGCTTGAATTTGTTGATCGTCGAGGACTTGAGCGCGAAATTGAAAGATTGCGTGACCGTATAAAAGCCCCTATTTTGCCAGGAAAGGCACCTCCTACTCTGTCTATTCAACAAGAATTAAAAGAATATTTTGAAGGCCATCTAAGAGTATTTCAGACCCCCCTGCATCTTATAGGGAGCCCTTTCCAGCAAAAAGTTTGGCAAGAATTAAGACGCATTCCCTATGGTGAAACACGAAGTTATTGCGAACAAGCAGATGCCATAAAAAAACCAACAGCGACAAGAGCTGTCGCCAACGCGAATGGCATGAATCAATTAGCCATTGTAATTCCCTGTCATCGAATCATCCGTCATAATGGTGAGATTGGAGGCTATAGCGGCAACCCGGTTCGAAAAAAATGGCTTTTAGAGCACGAAATTTTTCACAAAAACAAAGAATAAAAATCTTCCGTCATAGACATAAAAGTATCATCATATTTGGATCGTCCTTCCAGATAAAAGGGCATTCTATCTCTGTTCCCTGCTGGGGCTCAAAAAACTTTAATGTCAAGGAAGGGTCTATGTAAAAATTAGTAACATGTTTACTACTCTCGGATGTCTGGCCTGTAATAAGACCAAAAGCAGGCGGATATTGAGACCCGGAATTATGAGCAGTATACTTTTTAAATCCGTCATTCAGTGTCACTGAAAAATCTTCACAGTTAAAATTCCTGGCATCATAATAATATTTAAGCCTCAAAAACCCTTCTGAATTTTCACACATTATGCTTGTATAAGCGTCTTGAATTTGTGTAGGAAAAACAGTCCTAAAAGTGTCATTTTCCAAATCAGGTATCAAAATTATTCTTCCCCCGGGAAAAGCTTTTCTGATCGACCGTTTTATTTCTTCACAAGAAACAAACAAATATTCTATTGTCCATTGTGTCTCACAGAATAAACCTTCTTTTGTGGGGGACAGGTAGACAGATCCGCTTTCACAATCTCCCCCCAAATGGTATTCATTATGGCGGTCTGCCGTAACAGCCTTAAAAGCAAACAATCCATTATCCCGACATTCCAGAATCCAGGGTATTATTGGTAACGTGTCAAACTGAGGAGAGAGAATGACTTTTTGATCAAATGGATTAAAATCAAGACCATAATTCATTGGTTGTTTTTTCACAGATGACACAATCTCGTATCTCTCATCAGCATAAGTCAGCAACCACCTGCTGACTCTAGAAATCAAACCGGCCCCCGGAAGAAAAGAATCAGAATTAACTTTTGTTTCTAACAGCGTTTCTTCAAAATGAAGAGAACACTGTCCAGCTATATGTTGCTTTAAAAACCAATGTGAACCTGAAGATAGCGCCTCCTTTTCACAAGAAAGAACAACAGATCCACTTTCTGTCTTTCCGTCAAGATAAAACACCTCTCCCGAAGAAGGTGAGTATTTTAACATTACTCGCCCTTCCTGGAACAGGTCATTACTCTCAAAAGAGCCTTTGGCCTGATTGACAACAACAATCAATAAAGTCAGGGCATACAAAAAAGATCTCACGAAAAGAACGGCAAGCTCATTGAATCTCATTTGGGTTGTCCATAAATGTTTTTATGAAGGTTAAAACCTTTCTATGATGTCCTCTATTTTTCCCTGATGTCAATATTTAGACTCTTTTATGAGTCTCGGAAATTTACTCTGAAAAAATTTAAGGTTTTCTTTTTCCTCAAGGTCAGTAAACTTTGAGGGACAATGATGAAACAATCTTTGAGAAGCGTCTCGCTCATGAAAGGTCTGTCGTGCCAACTATCCGGGTTCATAAAAAAAAATCTGAAACTTCTCTTTCTCTTGAAGGAGAATGGGTCACGGCAACATTAAAAGAAGCAGCAAAACTTTTGGAACAAACTCTGGCAACTCTTCCCCTGGAAGAAAAACTTACCGTAGAGACCTCTTCATTAACAGCCCTGGATACATCCGGGGCCTATCTTATTGAAGACTTGTTTCGAAAATTGACATCTACAGGTATCCAATTGGATGTCGCTCCTTTTTCTTCGTCTCATCAAACCCTGTTTAAGGAAGTTCAAAAACATTTACCCGGGTGTAAAGAAAAAGTCACACCTCCCCCTGTTTGGCTCCTCTTTCTAAACAGACTTGGAGAAAAAACATGTGATATGCAAAGAGAAGCCCTTTTTTTACTTTCTTTTTTAGGGGAAGTCATTCTCAATCTTGGAGCCCATATCAGACGTCCTGGCCTCCTTAGAAAAGTTTCTCTTCTATCTCATATTCAGAAAGTAGGGTTTCAGGCTTTACCTATTATAGGGCTTATTGCCTTTTTAATCGGCATTGTTCTTGTCTATCAAGGAGCCCAACAGCTTAAACGTTTTGGTGCAGAAATTTTCACCATTGATCTCTTAGCTGTTTCTGTCCTGAGAGAAATAGGAGTTCTGCTCACTGCTATTGTTGTTGCAGGACGGTCAGGAAGTGCCTTCACAGCCCAAATCGGAACAATGTCTTTAAATCAGGAAACAGATGCCATGCGGGTCATGGGCCTTGACCCTATTCGCTATCTTGTCATTCCAAGACTTCTGGCTCTTTTAATTGCATTACCCTTGCTTGTTTTTTTCGCAAATATTGTAGCCTTGATAGGAGGCGCCTTTATGGGATCTGCCCTTATTGGAGTCGATTTTGATCAATTTTTTCAACATCTTAATCTCACTATAAAACCATGGACTTTTTGGACAGGTATGATCAAGGCACCGGTTTTTGCCTTTGTCATTGCTCTTGTTGGTTGCTTTGAAGGTCTCCGCGTGACAGGAGGAGCCGATAGCGTTGGACGCCATACAACGAGTGCTGTTGTTAAATCAATTTTTCTTGTTATCGTTCTGGATGCAGCCTTTTCCATTTTATATTCTGTGATTGGAATTTAGGATTTTTCCCTCATTCAAAATGACTTTTTAGAACCAATTTATAAAAAAATGGCGTTTTAACTCGTTCTTGTATTGATTAAGAGGAATCTCCTGCTTAAGATGATGGGTATATAAAATTATAATTATTTTGAGTCAGGAGCCTATAATGTCCGATATTCGCGATACTTTTATGAATACGCTCGTACCGATGGTGGTCGAGCAAACAAACAGAGGTGAGCGATCTTACGATATATATTCCAGACTCTTGAAAGAAAGAATTATCTTTCTGGTTGGTGAAGTTGATGACAATGTTGCAACACTTGTATGTGCCCAGCTTCTGTTTCTTGAGTCAGAAAGCCCCTCTAAAGAAATATCTTTTTATATTAATTCTCCGGGAGGCGTTTTAACAGCTGGTTTCGCTATGTATGACACCATGCGCTATATTAAAAGCCCTGTTTCAACAATGTGTATTGGGCAAGCCTGCTCTGTGGGATCTCTGCTCCTAACAGCCGGAGAGCCCGGTCGTCGTCTTGCGTTGCCAAATTCACGTGTTATGATTCACCAGCCTCTGGGAGGATTTAGAGGGCAAGCAACTGATATCCAGATCCATGCCCGGGAAATTCAGGAAATGAAAGAACGTCTCCATGAAATTTATTCAGAGACAACGAAACAACCAATAGATAAAGTTATTTCTGCTATGGAACGTGATAATTTCATGTCACCACAAGCAGCAAAAGAATTTGGCCTTATTGATGAGGTTGTAGACGCTAGAGGATCTTAAAGAGTGTCTTTGTGGCATTTTTTTTAAAGTTATATTAAAGTTAATTTACTTTGTTAACTTTTTATTATGGTCTTTCCGGCATTCTAAAGATAAGTAGAGATTAAAGTTAATTTACTCTCGCCCTGGTTCGGAAAACAGCAGAAGATAGAGTTGATATGACAAAATCAGATAGCGATAAAGCAAAAGAGATCCTTCACTGTTCTTTCTGTGGGAAAAGTCAGCATGAAGTCAAAAAGTTAATAGCAGGCCCCAGCGTTTTCATTTGTGATGAATGCGTTGATCTGTGTCTTGAAATTATCCGTGAAGAAGGCGCGACTCCAAAAGGTATCAGCGACGGTGAAATTCCTCCCCCTTCAAAAATCAAGGAAGTCCTCGATGACTATGTCATTGGTCAAGCCCAGGCCAAGCGTGTTCTTTCAGTAGCTGTCTATAATCACTATAAGCGCCTTGAAAATATTGCCCAGGGTAGCAGTGAGATTGAGCTTGCAAAGTCTAATATTCTTTTAATGGGGCCTACCGGTTGTGGTAAGACACTTCTGGCACAAACTTTGGCACGGATTCTTGATGTACCGTTTACAATTGCCGATGCGACCTCCTTAACAGAAGCTGGCTATGTTGGAGAAGATGTTGAGAACATCATTCTGAAACTTTTGCAAGCAGCAGACTATAACGTTGAAAAAGCCCAACGCGGCATTGTTTATATTGACGAGGTTGATAAAATTTCGCGCAAATCTGACAACCCTTCAATTACACGCGATGTTTCTGGTGAAGGGGTTCAACAAGCTTTGTTGAAAATTATGGAAGGTACTGTGGCCTCTGTTCCTCCCCAGGGAGGTAGAAAGCATCCTCAGCAAGAATTCCTTCAAGTTGATACCACAAATATTCTGTTTATTTGTGGAGGTGCTTTTGCAGGCATTGACCGCATTATTTCATCACGAGGCAAAGGAACTTCCATTGGTTTTGGGGCGGATGTTCAAGACCCTGACTTGCGCCAGGTCGGAGAGCTATTATCCGAGATTGAACCTGAAGATCTTCTAAAGTTTGGACTTATTCCTGAATTTGTTGGTCGTTTACCTGTTCTTGCGACACTTGAAGACCTTGATGAAGAAGCTTTGGTTAGAATTCTCCAGGAGCCAAAAAATGCCCTTGTGAAACAATACCAGAAACTCTTTGAAATGGACGGGTCTCAATTAACTTTTACAGAAGATGCCCTTAACGCCATTGCAAAAAAAGCTATTATCCGAAAGACTGGAGCCCGGGGTTTACGCTCTATTATGGAAGCAACCTTACTGGATACAATGTATGATATCCCGGGAGAAGAAGGGGTTCAGGAAGTTATAATTAATGCAGATGCTGTTGATGGAAAGTCGAAGCCTATGCTGACTTATGTCAATACAACAGAACCACAAACACCAACTAAAACTGCAAAGGCTTCAAAAGCTTAAATTTTTCATGTTGCCTGGTGTGAAAACGCTTATAAACCGCCTTAAAGATGGTAAGAATAATAATCTTGCCATCTTTAAGGTTTTGGCTACAAAAACAAGCATAGCAAGAATGTCTACAAAATAAAAAATGGTGTAAAACATGTCAGCCAGGACTTGCATCCAGTCCATTTTAAAGGCAATGTAAAGAGAAATAGTAACCCTCTCGAAAGAGATTTATGTCACTTGAAATTCCAAAGGGTGATTTGTACCCTATTCTTCCCTTAAGGGATATTGTTGTCTTCCCTCATATGGTTGTCCCTCTTTTTGTCGGTCGGGAAAAATCTGTGAAAGCTCTTGAGTCATTATTGAGTGATGACCAGGAAATTCTTTTAATCACCCAAAAAGACGCTTCTCTGGAAGATCCCCAACATCGGGATTTATTCACTATTGGAACACTTGCCAAGGTTCTTCAACTCCTAAAACTGCCTGATGGCACTGTTAAAGTTCTTGTTGAAGGACAGTCACGAGCGCAGGTATTACGTTTTTCAGAGTCAAAGGATTTTTTCCAGGCCTACGCCAGTCGCCTGGACGAAGGAGAAAGCAAACCAACAGAGACAGAAGCCCTGACTCGAACAGCTACCTCCCTGTTTGAGCAATATTTGAAACTCAACAGCAAAATTCCCCCGGATATTCTAGTCTCTATTTCAAAAATCAGTGATCCCAACAAATTGGCAGATACCCTGGCGTCACATCTGGCTTTGAAAATAGAGGACAAACAAGCTTTACTAGAGATTTCCAATATTAACAAACGCATTGAACAAGTTTGCTCTCATATGGAAGGCGAAATTTCTGTTCTCCAAACAGAAAAACGTATTCGGGGACGTGTCAAACGCCAAATGGAAAAATCTCAACGTGAGTACTATTTGAATGAGCAAATGAAAGCGATTCAAAAAGAGTTGGGCGATTCAGAAGATGGTCAGGATGAGTTAAGCGAATTTGAAGCACGTCTATCAAAAACAAAACTTAGTAAAGAAGCCCGGGAAAAAGCATCTTCAGAATTAAAAAAACTGCGCACCATGAATCCCATGGCATCAGAAGCGAGTGTTGTCCGCAATTACCTTGAATGGATTCTGGATATTCCCTGGAAGAAACCCACCAAAGTCAAAAAAGATTTACTTGCAGCAGAAAAAATCCTGGATCAGGATCACTATGGTCTTAAAAAAGTCAAAGAGCGTATTCTGGAATATTTAGCGGTTCAAAATCGTGTAGGAAAGGTAAAAGGTCCTATTTTGTGTCTTGTTGGGCCGCCAGGCGTTGGAAAAACTTCCCTTGGTCAATCTATTGCCAAGGCAACAGGACGTAAATTTGTTCGCATGGCCCTGGGTGGTGTTCGTGATGAAGCTGAAATTCGTGGACATCGCCGCACGTATATTGGATCGATGCCTGGCAAGATCATTCAAGGAATGAAAAAAGCAGATAATTCCAATCCTCTTTTCTTACTCGACGAGATTGATAAACTAGGTGCAGACTGGCGAGGAGACCCTGCTTCCGCTCTCCTTGAAGTTCTTGATCCCGAACAAAACCTGGCATTTAACGATCACTATCTTGAAGTTGATTATGACTTGTCTGATGTCATGTTTGTCACAACAGCCAATAGTCTCAACATGCCACAGCCTCTCCTCGATCGCATGGAAATTATTCGTCTTTCGGGTTATACGGAAGATGAAAAAGTAGAGATTGCAAAGCGCCACCTTATTTCAAAACAAATGAAACTTCACGGTCTTAAGAAAGATGAATGGGCAATAACAGATGATGCTTTACGTAAGTTAATTCGCAACTATACGCGCGAAGCGGGTGTCAGAAATCTTGAACGTGAGCTTGCAAATTTACTGCGGAAAGCCACTAAAAAAATACTGACGAAAGAAGCAAAATCGATCACAATTACAGAAGAAGCTCTTGAAGAAGATGCCGGCATTATTCGTTTCCGTTTCGGCGTCTCGGAACAGGAAGATCAGATTGGGGCCACAACAGGCCTTGCCTGGACCGAAGTTGGTGGAGAGTTATTAACAATTGAATCTGTTATGCTGCCGGGTAAAGGTAAAATGAAAATTACAGGAAAACTTGGTGAAGTTATGCAAGAATCAATTCAGGCGGCAGCAAGCTATGTCCGCTCCCAAGCAAATACCTATAACATTGACCAGGAACTCTTTGACAAGAAAGATCTCCATGTCCATGTCCCTGAAGGAGCGATTCCAAAAGATGGCCCTTCAGCTGGTATTGCCATGTGTACAACGATTGTATCTGTCTTGACCGGCATTCCAGTTCGTAAAGAAGTTGCCATGACAGGCGAAGTGACTCTAAGAGGGAAAGTGCTTGCTATTGGAGGGCTGAAAGAAAAACTTCTCGCTGCACATCGAGGTGGCATTAAAACAGTTTTAATTCCCGAAGATAACAGAAAAGATCTTTCTGATATCCCGGATAATGTCAAAGAAGGCCTTAAAATTATTCCTGTCGAAACAGTAAATCAAGTCCTGGATCATGCCCTGACAAAACCTTTAAAAAAGTAACAGATACCTCAAAAGAGGGTGGGGTAAAAGCCCTCTCTTTTGGGGACATTTTCGCAAAGAAATCTGATAGAATTCGTTCAAACGATCTTTCTAAAGTATTCTTAATTTAATTTTCTCCCGACTATGGATAAGCGAGAATTTATTTCGGCAAAAAACCTCTTTTTTGTCATCCAGAGAACGTGAAATAATTGTCAGGACCTAGAGAAAAAGTAACAGAAAAAACGTAAAAAACTTCTTTAAACATTTTTTAGTCTCTCTTAATCCCCTCTCAACCTTTTCAGGATACATTAACTTTGAACACAGAAGTGAGATAGGGAAGATACTTTCACTCTTACTCTTAAAAAGAAGAAAACAGTTCTCGAAACCATAAACGTACAACCATAAAAATAAATAGAGGAGATAAATGTGCCTGAAAAATCAGGAATAGAGACTTTTGAAGTCATGTGTTTTCGTCAAAGCCGAAAGGGTTTTGATGTTCTGCTTCGTAAAGAAAATACACTTTCTTCTTACTGGCATAATTTTTTTACAGCACATAGCCTGGAACCCTTGACTGAAGAAAGTGCAACTCAAGTTTTTTCCCTCAAAACACATTTGTATGAGAAATTAAGGTTATGCGGGAACATTACGACCAGTGATATGAATCCCTGCCAGCTTTATTTCACATTTTTAACAGATGCAAATCATGCAACTCTTGCAGCATCACCTGGTCAGATTATATGGGTTAATAGTGATGTTCTTTTAACAAAACTTGTCCAGCGCCCCTCAAAGTTCAAGCCTGAACTTTTGGAAATGCTGACAACATGTTTGAAACACTTGCACAAAGAGCCCGAAGCGATTATTTCAAAACCTTTTTTTCAACATCCTGACTTAGCCGGCTCTTCTATGCCGCAAAAAATTGATGCTGAGCATATCTAAAATAAAGACCTTGACGTTGAAGAAGATCCTCATGTGATCCTTCTTCAATAAGACGTCCTTGATCCAGAACAATAATATGATCTGCCTTTTGAACAGTTGAAAGTCGGTGTGCAATGACAAGAGTTGTTTTGCCGCACATTAATGTCTCAAGAGCTTTTTGAATATGAGATTCACTTTCTGCATCCAAAGCATTTGTCGCTTCATCCAGCAACAGGATAGGCGCTTCTTTAAGAAATGCTCTGGCAATTGCAAGGCGTTGTTTTTGACCTCCTGAAAGACGCACACCTCTTTCACCGACACGTGTTTCCAGGGCCTTGGGTAACCCCTCAATGAAAGACGTCAAAGCTGCCTGATTAATAACTTTTTGTAAGGTAAGTTCAGAAACTTTCTTTTCTTGTGGGGCTCCAAATAAAATATTTTCTTTTAACGTTGCATTAAAGATGACCGGTTCCTGGGGAACAACAGAGAAAAAATGCCTCAAATCTTTAAGAGACAGTTGGTCCACAGGGGTTTTCCCAATCAAAAGGTCACCTGATTGGGGATCATAAAAACGTAATAGAAGATTAAACAGGGTTGTTTTTCCTGCTCCTGAGGGGCCAACAATCGCTACAGTCTTCCCTGCACCAACGGTCAATGAAAAATCTTTTAAAATAGGAGTATTACTATGTGTTGGATAGGCAAAAGTCACCTGACGAAAAGTAACAGCCGTTTGAGAAAGCTTTCGAGGCTTTACAGGGTACGGAGGATCGATCAAGGTTGGCTTTGTCTCAATAACTTCGATAAGTCGATCCAAAGCACCAGCGGCTGTTTGTAAATCTCCAAAAAGGTCTGATAACGAATTAAAAGAGCCTGCAACAATAAGGGCAAAAAATAAGAAAGCTGATAGGTCACCAGGACTTAACGAGCCAGAGAGGACTTCTCTTCCTCCAAGCCACATAACAAGACTCACCGCAGAAAAAGCCAAAAAAATCACCATACCAACAAGCAAAGCTCTTAAATGAACCCGCTTTTTAACATGAATCATTTTTGACTCCATTAAGTGACAGAAACGGCCCATAATTTCCCGCTCTTTAACAAAAATTTTAATGGTCTGCAAAGCCTGTAAATAATCTAGTGTCGAAGCTTCAACAACCCCTTGTGATGCCTGAACTGTTTTTGTAAGTTCCCGAACACGACGGCCAAGAGCCCCAATAGGTGACAAAACAAAAGGAATCACCAAAAGGACAACAGCGGTTAATTTGGGGCTGGTAATAATTAACATGATTCCTGCGCCAAGTAATTGAATCATTGAACGAACCGTTGTTGCGAGAGACGATGTCATAACATTCAGCAAAACCAGCGTGTCCGAATTAAGACGTGCCCCAAGATCTCCGGTACGCGCAGTGTCATAGTAAGATTGATCTAATGTAATTAAGTGGGAGAAAACTTTTTTTCTCAAGTCATTAATAACTCTTTCAGCAAGCCACGAAGTCGTTCTGACACGAAAATACGCTGCTAAAGAAAGCATAACACTGGCAGATAACAGAAAAATAAACCCTGAGCGCAATAACTCGGGATCACGCCCTGAAAATCCCTGATCAACCAAATAGCGCACCCCAAAGCCAAGGGATAAAACTGTGCAGGCAGCAAGTGTTAAGAACAAAAAAGCTTTCAGAATGTCCCTTTTATAAGGAGCCAGAAAATGCCGGATATGCGGCACCAACCGTTTTATAGTTGCCTTTTTCTTTACCATACT
Organism: Alphaproteobacteria bacterium UBA1908; assembly: GCA_002337525.1. Lineage (GTDB taxonomy): Bacteria > Pseudomonadota > Alphaproteobacteria > Caedimonadales > UBA1908 > UBA1908. The sequence goes on from DDGG01000031.1 coordinate 74,817, forward strand.
CTCAACTCAAAAACTTTGATCATGATTTCATCGCATCAAGATAAGGTTTTATAAGAGTTTCTATCTCGTCAAGTTCAGGTGCATAATCGATTACACGGCCATTGATTATAAAAGTTGGTGTACCATCAATATTCATTTCTTTTTCAGCCCTAAGGCGTGTCATCAGAACCCGATCGGACAAAGCTTTATTATTGACTGTTTCCTGGCACGTCTCAAGTGTTTCACCCGTGATATGCGCCAGGGCATCAAGGCAATGACTGCCTATCCATCGGTCCTGCGTTTCAAAAAGCCTGTTAACCAGGGAAAACTGCCGAAGAGGTATTGAGGCCGCAACAAGAGTAGAAGCTTTCAATGCGTACTCATCAATTGGGAAGTGCCTGAAAACAAGCTGCATTTTACCGGTACGAATATACTTCTTCATCAAAACAGGCAGAACTGTTTTATGGAAATGGGCACAATGATGGCATGTCAAGGAAGAGTATTCGATGATTTTAATGGGTGCCTCACTGCTGCCTATTCGAATATCAGGAATATTCTCAGGTTCAGATTTTTTGTGAGCATCCTGCGACACGACTTGGATATCCTTGCCTACTTTTTCAGCAGAAAAGAGAGACAAGGGGGAAAAAAGAGCGGAAATAAAAAATATTTTTAGCATTGTCTTTTTCTATACAATAATGTCGACTATAGTGTTATTTATATAATGAAGTATCACAGAAAGCGATCATAAAATTTCAAAATTTAATTTTGTTAATTTTCTAGTGACCTTTTTTAAGCTATAGTCAATTGATTAAAAATTAGGTGATCCTTAAATCATGATATTAACTTTTGCACGTACTATGGTGGCTTTTTTTCTGGTCACAAGCCTTATAGTCACCAACACAGCAGAAGCATCTTATGCGGCTTCTCTTGAAAAAATGTCAAACACCGAGTCTCCTCAAAACGAGGAAAGTGAGAGTCAGGACGACGACCCTCTTGAGAGCTTTAACAGATTTATGTTTGCATTTAATGAACTTTTTGATGGCGTTATTTTAAGGCCTCTTGCCCTTGTTTATGATACCATTACACCCGAGCCAGTTCAGGATATCGTTGGGAACTTTCTTGATAACTTGCTAGAGCCCGTCACCTTTATGAATGATCTTCTACAACTTAAGCCTGAAGCTGCAGGGCAAACATTAGCACGCTTTGCCATGAACTCAACGTTGGGTGTTGGAGGGCTTTTTGACGTGGCTGATGAATGGGCCGATATCAAACGTCATAAGGAAGACTTTGGGCAAACGATGGGAGCCGCTGGTGTTGGGAGTGGTCCTTATCTTGTTCTTCCTTTCATTGGCCCCTCGAGCTTTCGCGACATGATTGGAAAAGCCGTTGATGTTATTACAGACCCTGTTGATTATGCCCTGCGTCGTTCTGACCGTGATACACTTATTTATGTCCGGAAAGGTGTCGATGCTGTTCATCGTCGTGCAAAAGCCTTGCCTTTAACAGATAGCATTGATAAAACAGCTACAGATAAATACATTCGCATCAGGACACTTTATACTCAACACCGCCACTTTAAAGTTAAAGATGGCAATGTGCCTGTATCCGAAGAAGACTCAGTTGAAATGGTAGAATAAATGAAAAAAAACTTTTTTCTTTTTTTTATTTCGTTATGTTTAATCACATCTGAAAGTCATGCAGACTTGTCAGAATATAAAGCTTTTGCAGAGCAAACAGGAAATGAAATTATACAAGTTCTCGTGGATACAAGCTCCTCAATGCAAAATCGCAAGAAAAAGTTTAGGGCGATTCTTGAAAAACGCTTTAGCTTGCCTTCTATTGCAAAATTTGTTCTAGCACGCTATTGGCGTCGAACAAATGATCAGCAAAAAGCGCGCTATCTGGATCTTTTTGAAGACGCGACGGTGACCAACTACGCAGCTCAATTTGATAATTATAATAATGAACGCCTGGAAGTTCTTTCGGCTCGTCCCGGTAAAAAAGGCAATGTTATTATCACAACACGTATCTTGCGTCCCTCCAAAGGGGAGCCTCTTAGTGTCGACTGGCACGCTGCAAAATCAAAATCGGGAAAAATCAAGGTTGTTGACCTCATTATCAATGGTGTCAGTATGAGTATAACACAGCGCAGTGAATATGGGGCCATGGTTCAATCGGCAAATGGCAATATTGATCAATTTCTGGATAACCTTGAAGCCCAGGTCAGATCAGATCCCTAGAGAAAAATGTTTCTTTTCAGAAGACGCAAAAATCTTATCGGATGCGAAAAATTATAACCAACTCATCTATTGCAAAAAATTCCGATCCTGGATTACTCTTTTGAAATAAGTTGTTCAAAGTCATTTATGAATTTTTCTGGATTCTTATTATAAATATCTTCAATATTTTTTTTCTCGAACAACTGCTCCACTGCACTTTTATTATAAACACTCCACTTGAAGAATTTTTGTGCATGTTCAGAAGTCATAATACCTAATAATGTCGCAAGTTTAGAAGGTACCTGGAAATGATGCCAATCAATAGGGTGATTCCAATGCCCCCCCCAAATGGTGAAACCATTCTTGTGAAATATATCAATAACTTTTTCCGCCAATCCTTTTAAACCATCCTTTTGAGCTCTAATGCGGTTTATATACAAAAGAGCACTTCCTGAAGGTTTGGTATAACGAATACCTTTTTTCTTACTTTCTTCATCTTCAAAATAGTGAAAAGGGTTTTGCACAGGATTAATATCAATTGCACATCCATATGCATGAATTGATACTCCTTGTTTGCTGCCATACTTAAATCTTGGATTAAAAGATGAAGTATTATTATCTTCCATTGATTTGTCGTCATTACCATCATAAAGATCCATGGGTAGAGCTTGATGTATAGGAAATTTTAAATTATATAGTTCGTCAAATATCTTTTTTACAAATAATGACACCGCATCTAGAACAACGATCTTTCCCTCTTTTATATTTCCTTCAAAATCATAATGTTTAAAAGAAATAATTTTTAACCTAGATACAGGAACAGGACTCCTCTCATTAATTATCTTTTTAAATTTCCTGGATAAAGGACTATAAGACTTTATTGAAGCACAAGTGTCGTGCGGACAAAAAAATAGAATTAAAAAAAACACACATATTTTTATATTCATAATAAATTACTCTTGTCTAAATTTAAGGGCATTATTAATTCTAATGAAATGTGAAGAATAGTTTGGTAATTTATTTTTTATAATTGCCATAGATTTCTGAAGATAATCTACAGACTTTTCTTTATATGATTCTGACAAGAGCTGATCGCCCTTTTTAAGTGAGTCTTTATAAAAACCCCAGTAAAGATTACTTAAATTTTCTAAAGCCAGGTACTCATTTAAATGTGAGATTTTTGAAAATGCTTGTAGAGACTTATTGAGATAATAATTTGATAAACCATAGTGATGATCTAAAAGAAAACTTCTACCGAGCTCCAGAAAGACTTCTGCTGTTCTTAAGTGATTTTCACCGTATTCATTAATAAAACTTTCCAAAACGTTTATTAATAAATTTTGCGCATGTTTATATTCACCTAAATCTATATGAAGTCTAGCTATATTTATTAAAACCCATTTAGTTCTAATATGTTCTTCCTCATGGTATTTTTTGTATATCTCAAAAGCGTTATTCAAAATGTTTTTAGAGTTTTTATAATCTTTTAGTTCCCTTAATGTATCTCCCAGAAGTACATTGGTCCAACCTATAAGTATATTATTTTGATCGTACTTACTTTTATAAATTGAAAGTCCCTCTTTTAAAACTTCTTTGGCTTTTGTAAAACATCCCATTTCTCTGTATGCATTGCCTAAATAAATCAATACCCAACCAGTTTCAGTGTGTAATGGTCCATAGTGCTTTTTATATTTAGTTAGACCTTTATATAACAAGTTGATTGATTTATTGTAATCACCTAATTCTCTGCTTATATTACCCAAATAAACATACATCAAAGATACCTTTAAGTGATCTTCGCCATAATACTCCTTAAAAATTTGCAAGCATTCTTCAAATATAGATTCTGCAAGTGCATATTGTCCCTGGGTTCTATATGTATTTGCTAAATGACGTTTAACATCCGCTACTTTGATATGGTCTTTTCCATAGTAATTTTCATATATACGGATACTTTTTTTTAATTGTGTTTCTGCTTTACTGTACTGGCCTAGCTCTCTTTGAATATTAGAAAAACTTATTAATGCCCAAGCTATTTTTTGGGGATTTTGTTTATAATGCTTTTTATAAATCTCAATGTTTTCCTGAATTAAATTTATTGCCTCTTCATAATTTCCTGCTTCTCTTTGAATATTAGCAAGATGAATAGATTGCTCGGCAACGCTAAAATGATTTTTTCCATATTTTTTTATCTTAAACTGAATACTCTTATTAATAAGGTCCGTTGCTTTATTAGTGTACCCAAGATAATCATAAATAAGACCTAATCTCCCCATAATAGAATCTCTAATAGACTCATCTAGATAATCTGTATTGTCCAAAAAGTGCTGTGTATGAATTTCCAAAAGGCTTACTCTTTGTGTATCTTTGTTCTCTAATGCTTCATTTATATCCTTAATAAGCGTATCAGAAATTATTTCCAGTAAAGAAATCCTGTCTTTTTTGCTCAAAAATTCAGTAACACAAAAAGGAATTATTTTATGAGAGCTTCTATGCACAGAAAATGCAGATGTTTTATTATTTATAACAAGAGATTCATCAGTAATCAAAGAGTATCTTTTTAAATAGTGAACAAAGTCATCAACAGAAATACTGTTTTTGTATTTCTTAAGCAAATCTTTTGGAATATTTTGAGAATCCAGTAGACTTATAAAAAAAAGAAGATCCCTGAAATCAGTATTTTCACGAACTAGGTTTCTAAGAGGTAAGGCTATAATATCATAACGAGTTTTTGAATACTGGCTTACCTCTTTTAATACATTTTTCTGCATTACAGAGAAAGCTTCAATTTGCTTGGACAGAAGATGAAGATATTGTTTGTAAGATATATTGCCATCTTTGATATAATATGCTGCAGTTGATGTATCAAGAGGATAATGTGGAATATGTTTAAGAAATTGCTTTATGTCTTTCTTTGATTTATTGTTTTTTTGTCCAATAATTTTTGTAAATAATTTAAATTTATCTTCTGAAGATAGTTCCCCCGGATTTATTACTTGATCAGCTCCTATGTAACTATTATTCATGATGTTGCTGTCGCGGGTTGTTATAATAATTTTTCCCTTTCCCCAACTTGTACTATCATAGGGGAAAAAATTTTGGATGTCAGAGAAAGTTTCTACATTATCATAAATTAAAATCCATCCTGGATTACCTTTAAGTCTTTGCTTAATAAAAAGAAGAAGTCTTTTTTCCCTAATATCTGATTCCTTAATTTCCTTTATTAATCTTAATTCTCTTTTATCTTCTTCTCTAAAAGTTAGGCTATAAGCCAGGATTTCAAAAGACCTTATAAGGCTCACGTGTGTTTCTGCGTTTATTTCCCAAATAACATTTGCTTTTTGCAAGCGCCCATAATGTCTGGCTAAGGTTGTTTTCCCGGAACCTCCTACTCCCGCCAGAACCACAGTTTGAATACCCGAATTATTTTTAAGTTTCTTATCAAGATCTTCCAACAGTTTTTTACGCTTTAATAAAACTGATTTATGTGGCAAGGGTAATTCAGATGATATGCTTCTAACACTTAAGAAAGTGGGAGACATCTTTAGGTAAAGAAGACCAAGTGATGAAATAAGAAGTACGACAACCCCTAATATGATGAGCCTGGTACTTCTTGCTTTCATGTTTTCTTTATATTTATGAGAAAAAGTTCTTGCCTGGGATACCCTGTGATCATCCTCTAAAAGTGTTGACTCATTACCTTTTAAATGCTTGTAATAACGTCTTATCTCATCACTTTTTCCAGATTTCTCGACAAATTCTATGATATTGCTCCGCCCGCCAGAACCTAGTTTTTGGGCAATCAAATCAAGATGACTTTCCACTGTGCTTGGCGCAATAGAAAGACGACGTCCAATTTCCTTGATAGTCCATCCACTTGCAACGCAAGAAATTACATCAATCTGTCGACGCGTAAACTTGATACCACAAATCGTTTGTAAATATTTTGTATAGAGATCTTCCGAAGGCTTATTTTTCATTTGATATATTGAATCTCTTGCTATTCTATTAACTTCCCCACAGTTTTAATAATACAATTTTCTTATGTTTTTTTCCTTTTTAGCACATTTCTTATGATGTTACCCGTGATTTCTTCCAGGTCATTTACCAGAAGGCAATATGAGTAATATCGATTTTCTATTCTTCTCTCCTGGTATAAGTACTTCGCACATTACAATAAACCAACACATACAGGGTAAAATCTAGTAAAATTAAAGAGATAACAACATGGCAGGGATAGTCATAGGCTTATAAGGATCGCTCAACAGAGAGCGGCCTTAGTTAGATAACAGAGATTAGAGCTATGAGTCGCGATGAACGAGGAAGACCCGAACATTGAAGTACAGGAATGGGTTTTAACAGTATGAGTTCTTAAAAATGGCCTTTTTGGACAAGAGTTTCCGCAATTTGGACAGCGTTCAGAGCAGCGCCTTTACGAAGATTATCAGCAACAGCCCAAAAAGTGAGGCCATGAGAAACACTGGTATCCTGTCGGAGCCTGCTAATAAACACTTCATCTGATCCTGCACATTCAAGAGGTGTCACATAAAGATCGTCCCTAGGACGGTCTTGAAGAGAAAGACTCTCACTTTGTTCAAAAGCCTCTCGCGCATCCTCAACAGAGATTTTTTTCTGAAACTCGACGCAAACAGACATTCCATGACCAATAAGAACAGGAACACGAACACAAGTAATTGCAACTTTCAACTCTGGAGATAAAACCTTCTTTAATTCAAAAATGATTTTTTCTTCCTCACCAGAATACCCGCTTGCCATAGCATTATCGATATGGGGAATAACATTGTAAGCAATCTGCTTGCTAAAAACATTGCTGACAACCCCGTCATTAACAAAGATAGCCCGTGTTTGTCGGTATAGCTCATCCATGGCCTGACGTCCTGCCCCGGAAACAGATTGATAGGTTGACACAACAACGCGCTTTAACGGAGCAATCAAAGACAGAGGCTTTAAAGCCATCGCCAGAGGAATCACAATACAGTTAGGACTCGCCACAATCTTATTTCCACCTTTCACCAGGTCCCGATTAATTTCTGGCACACAAAGAGGCACAGCGGGATCAAGACGAAAAGCTGACGATTTATCAATCACTGTTGCTCCCGACTTAACAATTCGGGGAATATACTTTTCTGCTAAAGAGGTTTCCGCACAGAAAAATACCAGATCGGTACCCTGAAAATTATAGTCAGATAAAGCTTGAATAATGAGATCTTGATCACCATAGGATACATTGCTCCCGACAGAACGATCTGACGCTAATGCGGTCACAGTTCCAGAAGGAAAATTTCTTTCTTCTAAAATTGTCAGAACTTCCCGGCCAACCGTCCCTGTTGCTCCTACAACCGCAATGGATAATGTCATGCTCATTCCTTCTCGAGAGTTTTTTTTACAAACTAGGCTGCCAACGCTAACGATGGTGCAAGGAAGGGTTTCCCCAAATCTCTTGCCGCCGCTTCATTTGTAATGTGTCCATTGCAAACAGTTAGGCCATCCAACAAATGCAAGTTCTGGAGCAAAGCCTTTTCTCCCCCCAAATTAGCAAGCTGAAGAATAAAAGGAAGTGTTGCATGGTTAAGAGCCAGTGTCGATGTCCGTGCAACGGCACCAGGAATATTGGCAACGCAGTAGTGAATTACTCCATCAACTAAATAAGTCGGATCGTTATGGGTTGTAGGCTTGCTTGTCTCAAAACAGCCCCCCTGATCTATCGCAACGTCAACAACTACAGATCCTGGACGCATTTTCGAGATCATATCCCTGGTAATAAGTTTGGGCGCGGAAGCTCCCGGTAATAAAATAGCACCAATAACAAGATCTGCATTACTGACAAGACGTTCTATATTATCAATCGTTGAATATACTGTGTGAATACGAGCCCCGAAAAGATGGTCTAATTCCTGGAGACGGGGAATAGAGCGATCAATGATCGTTACTTTTGCACCAAGTCCCAAAGCCATACGTGCCGCATTTGTACCAACAACACCTCCTCCCAGAACAACAACACGTGCAGGTTCTACACCGGGAACTCCTCCCAAAAGAAGACCTGGTCCGCCTTGAGCAATTTCAAGATTATGGGCACCAACCTGTACAGACATTCTACCTGCAACTTCACTCATTGGGCTTAAGAGGGGAAACCCGCCATGACTATCTGTCACTGTCTCATAAGCAATTGCTGTGCATCCGGAAGCGATTAAACCCTCTGCCTGCCTGGGATCAGGTGCCAGATGCAAAAAAGTAAAAAGAAGCTGGTCCTGTCGAAGAAGTGCACATTCACGAGGTTGGGGTTCCTTGACCTTAATAATCAAGTCAGCAGTTTCAAAAACTTCTTCTGGGGATGACAATATCGTGGCGCCAACAACCTTATAATCATCGTCATGGTATCCAATAGCAGCCCCGGCATGAGTTTCAATATAAACCTCATGACCATTATGAGTGAGCTCTCGGACACTTCCCGGGACAAGGCCCACGCGATATTCGCGGGTTTTAATTTCCTTTGGGATCCCTATTTTCATACCAAACTTCTCCTTTTCCTTAATTCTTAAATCCTGAAGTTTTCAGAAAAACTCATTTCAAAGTGTGCTCTCATTTATTAGAAAGATTCTCTTAACGTATTATTAACGGAGGTCATTATTGCAAGTAAATGGCTTTTCCTCCCAGGGAAAAACCAGCCATTTTTCCTGTTCTACTTCTCGAGCAAGAGTATCAGCCAATGCTTGACCCCGGGGTTTTGCATAAACAACAGCCCGGTGGGCATTAGGCAATCTATCTTTTAAAAAAGAAAAAGTTTTCCCTGAATCTACCAAATCATCGACAATCAATGTTCCGGGCACGTGATCATCAATATCTTTTAAAATTTCCAGTTCACTCTGTGCCCCTTCTTTAAAGTAGCTGGCAAGACAAACTGTCTCAACAAGACGTATGTTGAGTCTTTGAGATAAATACGCAGCAGGGGCAAGCCCTCCGCGTGCCACAGCAATAATTCTTTCCCAGGGCCCCAGCGGGTCTAACTTTTGAGCAAGATGTTCTATATCCTGGTGAAAAACATCCCACGTAATTGTATAACGAGGGTCACTTTTATGTGTCATACCTACTCACTATATTGACTTGAAACATCACTTTTGAAAGATAAGCAGGATGGTATCAGAAAAAAACCTGACAGACCTTACCCTAGCGACGCCCAAAAAGCTTCTCAATATCTTTCTTATGCAACTCTACATATGTGGGTCTACCATGATTACATTGACCAGAATAGGGGGTTTTTTCCATATCTCTTAAAAGCGCATTCATTTCATCAAGAGTCATTTTACGACCCGCACGAATACTACCATGACACGCCATAGTAGATAGGATTTCTTCCAGCTTTTCCTTAAGAGGTAATGCTTCCTCAAAATCTATCAGGGATTCTGCAAGATCCTTTATAAAATTGGAGATATCAAAATCTCCCATCAAAGCAGGAACCTCCCGGACCAAAATACTGGAGCCACCAAAAGCCTCGACAACAAGTCCAAAGGCTTCCAGATCTGTCTGACGCGCGAGCAAGGCCTGGTGTTGCGGAGTTGGAAGTTCAATAATCTCTGGGACCAGAAGTCCCTGACGTGGTACCTTTGAGTCAGACATTTGTTGCTTGAGGTGCTCATAAACGAGACGTTCATGAACAGCATGCTGGTCTACAAGGATAATCCCTGACTCATTTTCTGCAACAATATATGTTTTATGAAGCTGGGCACGAGCAAGCCCCAAAGGATTATCTTTCAGTAAGGTCTCTGGATCAGAGAATTCAGAAGAAGTTTTTGTTTCGGCAAAAGCCGTCGGTGAAGTCTTGTTCTCAGGAAAAGGGGAGTGTGACGCAAAGCCATCCCTGGACTGTAAAGATGTTGGAGAGCCCTGTTGAAAAGGATTGGCCTGTAAAGTATCTGACATAACTTTTTCAGATCGGGAAACTTTTTCAAGAGGCCGTTGAAAAGCTTGGAATTGAGGAGGCCTATAAGGATAGGACTGGGCTCCTTTTAGGGCATCAGGGGCTATTGAAGGGCGCGCTGCTCCTAATGCAGCTGAGGCAACGGTTGTTGAAGCACGATGACCAGCCTGGGCTAATGTCTCCTTAATAGCCCCCACAAGAAGCCCCCGAACAACACCAGGATCACGAAAACGAACCTCTGTCTTTGCCGGGTGAACATTGACGTCAACTGCTTCTGCCGGCACTGTTAGAAATAACGCAACAAGAGGATGTCGATCTCGGGCCAGGAAGTCTTGGTACGCGATACGAACAGCGGCGTTCAAAAGTTTGTCTTTCACAGGTCTTCCATTAACAAAAAGATATTGAAGCGACGCATTGGAACGGTTAAATGTTGGTAGCCCAATAAAACCCGTGAGGGTCATTTCTTCTCTCCTGGCATTAACTTTAAGAGCATTAGGTGGAAAATCTTTTCCCATGATCTTGCCTAATCTTTTAAGGGAGTGATCCACATCGGAAATACCAGTCCCCGGACGCGGAAAATCACACAGAACTTTCCCTTCTTGCTGAAGCTTGAATCCAACACCAGGGTGCGCCATTGCCAAACGCTGAAAAACATCAACAATATAGTTTGTTTCAGTTTGAGGGGTTTTTAAAAACTTTAGTCTAGCGGGTGTTGCAAAAAATAAATCACGAACTTCAACTTTAGTCCCTGAAGAAAAAGAAGCAGGAACAGGATCATGCTTAACGCCTCCTTCAACAGTAAGAGTCCACGCGTCTTCTTCCCCCCTTTTACGAGAAGTAATAGACATCCGTGATACTGATGCAATTGATGGCAGGGCCTCTCCACGAAAGCCAAGACTTTTTATATCAAAAAGATTGTCGTTGGGGAGTTTCGACGTTGCGTGGCGTTCAACAGCAAGGAGCAACTCGTCACGAGACATACCCTGGCCATTATCGACCACGGAAAAATAACTACGTCCCCCCTCACGAATCTGAACCTCTATACTATCGGCTCCTGCATCCAGAGCATTCTCCACAATTTCTTTAAGAGCCGAAAAGGGCCTTTCCACAACCTCACCTGCGGCGATTTGATTCACAAGATTTGAAGGAAGAAGACGAATTGTCATAGAACTATCTTATTCAAAGGATTTGCCCTATTGTCTATTATGACGTCACTTGCCATCCGAGTCTTCTGTTTATTTTCATTTAGTAATTTTTTTTTCGAAAAAGAAATATCACGACTTTGGGACAGGAATTCTCGCGTTAAACGCTTACTTTCTTCTACAGCAGGCTGGTTAAGAGCATTAACACCCAGCAATTCTGCTGATACTAACGTTTCAAGAATGAAATGCACCATTAAAGATCCCAGATTTTTTTCTGTTAAAGAAGGCAACGATAATCTACGAACAGGAGATCCATGATTTATCAGAGTTTGGGCTGTGGCCTTATGTTCTGCTGCCATTAAATGGGACAAAGTCCGGTTCTTCAAGTAAGAAAGACGTGAATCCATATCAAGATCTTCCCCGTCAAAACCATAGGAACACCCTTCATAGGCCACATCAATCAAAGTAAAAAACTTGTCCTTTGGACCTTCCAGGTAAAGCTGAAGCTGGCTGTGTTGGTCAACAGTGCCAAGAGCAGGAGACGGTAAGGAACCAACGCCCTCTTTCCCCAAACTTTCTGCCCAAAGCTGTCGATGCCAGTCTGCAAAAGTACTAAGGCGATCACAATAGGGCATAATAACAGACGTGCCTAATCCCTGTTTCTCATAAGCAACAGAAGCACTTGCCCCCAAGGCAGCTGGGGCTTTTTCCTGTTGATTCTGGAAAGAATGCCAGGTTTCTTTGGCACCTAGAAGAACTTTCTCTATATCAACCCCCGCCAGAAAAGCCGGTAAAAGACCAACGCAGGTAAAAACCGAAAAACGTCCTCCAACATCTGTGGGATGATCCAACATCTTGAACCCATATTGAATCCCGAGAGAACGCAAGGGACTGTCACCAGGCTCTGTTATCAGGAAAAAATGACGCACCAGATCCTGAGAAGGTATCTTTTTTTTCATCAAGGACAAAGAGGCTAGAAATTGAGATAACGTTTCCGCTGTTGATCCAGACTTTGAGACGACAAGAAAAGCTGTTTCTTTTGGTTGCAAGGATACCAAAAGCTGATCAAAACTATGGGGATCAATATTATCGACAAAAAGAACTTTTGTTTGAGGCTCCGAATAAGGCAACCTTTTTAATTCCCCCAAACTTTTAGCCCCTAAACTTGACCCTCCTGTTCCAAAAACAATCACTGTTTTCATATCCGAAAAAAAAGAGGATGCTTCTTTGATAGCTCCAATATGATCCCCCTTTTCAATCTCCCGAAAAAGAGGGTGAGGATTACCAAGAACAGAGTCCACTGCCTTTTTAAGAAGGTTGGAGGGAATCCGTTCGCTAAAGGCGCTGAGATCTTGGGTATAAAGGGCCGTCATAAAAGAGCTCTCCTACTTTGCAGGCAAGGTATTTTGTGTTGCCTTATCTGATTCAGGCGCTGGTTTATCTCCAGGAATGCGACCTGCAACAGAAAAAACAAGACTAGCCGGATCAAAAAAAGATTTGGCAAAGTCATTAATTTCTTTCAAAGTCATAGACTGAATTATTCTTTCACGCTCCTCAAAATAGTCTGGCTTAAATCGATAAATCTGATAAGCGTGAAAAACACTGGCGATCTGCTTTGAACTTGTAAAACCCATGGGGAACCGGCCAACTAAATGCTTTTTAGTTTGGCTTAATTCCTTTTGCGTAATCCCCTTATCCCGAAGAGACGCAAAAATTTCCTTAACTTTTTTAATTGCCATAAAAGCAGACTCTCCTTTTGTACCAAGGTTTCCGGACAAAAGAGACACATATCGATAGGCAAGAGGCGCCGTATTAGCATAATAAGCAAGCCCCGCCTTGTCACGCAGCTGCGTCATAAGCCTGGACTCACTTCCTCCTCCCAGAATATGCTCAATCAAGTAATATTTCATAAAATCCGGATGGGAATGAGGTAATCCTTTATGAGCAAAGAGAATTGTCGCCTGAGGGTGAGGCGTTACCTGATGACTCACAGCCCCTTTTGTCGGAAACTTGATGGAGGATAATTTTTGGCGAAAACCCTTTAGAGGCAATGTTGACAATAAATCATCGAAAACTTTACCAAGCGAACTGGCTGTAATATCACCTGACGCTGCCAGGCGCACTCGATCCAGACTAAAATGGTCTTTCATAAATTTTGCCATATCACGGACATTAATTCTCTGAAGGGATTCCAATGTCCCATTTAAGGGCAGCGCATAGGGATGTGGACCATACAGTATTTTTTCAAGATTTCGGGAAGCAATCCACATAGGCGTTTGACTTTGATTTTCCAAACTTGCCAGGGCCTGTTTTTTAAGCCGCTCGAAGACATCCTGATCAAATCGTGGTTTGTGCAAAACCAAATAAAAAAGCTTCAAGGCTTCCTGTAAATGTTGACGCGGCGTTCTTAATGTTAAGACAAGACGATCCAGGTCTGCATGCGCAGATAATTCAATGCCCAAATCATCAAGTTTCTCGTGAAAGTCCTGTGTCGTCAGATCACCTGCACCCTCTGTCAACATTGCCGCTAAAAGAGAGGATATCCCTGCCTTTCTCTGTGGAACGAAGCAGCCTCCTGCCCGAAAACTAATCACCAAAGAAACAACGGGAATACTGTGATCCTCATTCAACCATGCCTTTAATTTAAGAGTCGGGGTTTCAATGACTTTGACATCAATTTTGGCAGAGACAGGAAAATTGACGAAAAGACAGGTTATAAAAAGAAAGAATTGAAAAAGTCTCTTCATTATTTTTTCTCCGGCTGCAAGGGAAGCGACTTCGTCTGTGTCACAACACTTTGATGGTCTGAAGCTTCTCCCTTTGTTGCTTCCTTCACAAGGGAACTTCCTCTTTCAGTAGAATCAAAAGTTGATACTGTCTGATTTTGCTGTTTAAGAGGAGCGAGCGGCACAATTGTTCCTGTCACATGGTATTTTTTCAGAATAATAAAATCAAAAAGAGCCTTAACCTGATCAAGTGTCACTTCTGATATTTTATCGTCCCATTGCTCCATTTGTTTTAAAGAAAGACCAAGGGCCAAACCTTCGGGAATCTCTCGACCACTCAAGACACTATCCTGGTCATAGATAAGAGTCGCCAAAAGACGTGTTTTTGCTTTTTTTAAGGCAGTGTCATTCAAATAGGTTGTTCGAAAGGATATCAAACTCTCTTCAAGGCTTTTCTCAAGCTCCTTCATAGATATCCCGGGAGTAGGTTGACATGCAATTAACAAATAGCTTGGCCCCAACGTCTGATATGGATAATAAACCGTTATGAACGTTGAAACTTTTTTGTTTTCTACAAGATCCCGATACAAGAAACCTGTTGGCACCGCTGCTAATAAATTTGTCAGAACATCACTTGTGTATAAAGCACTAATATCCTTATCAAAAATTGTTGGAGCAGGAAAGGCTTTAATGAAATAGGGAACCCGAACATCCGGCATTTCAAGATCCAGTCGTACTTTTGCCTGAGGCTGGGGGGGTTCTGTCAAACGTGCTCGTTTTGGAATAGGACGCCGCTTTAAAGAGCCATAATACTTTTCTGCCAGGCGTTTGGCTTTTTTAAAGGTAATGTCTCCCGCCAGAAAAAGAATGGCATTACTTGGCGAGTACCATTTTCGGTGAAAATCTCTAGCATCAGCAGCAGTTAAAGCTTTTATCTCATGGGCCCACCCTATTGGTGGTAGTCTCTTGGGGTAGGTCCGGAAATATTGAGAATGGAAGAATTCAATAAAGCGACCGAAAGGCTGGTTATCAGTCCTCATACGACGTTCTTCCAGAATAACCTGAAGCTCATTCTGAGCTTCATTCTCAAGAATCGTCAACTGCTTCATCCGTTCTGACTCCAGTCGCATAACGTCTTCCAGATAACGAGCGGCAACAGTTTGATAGTAATAGGTGTAGTCATAGGATGTTGCTGCATTGAGACTACCGCCCAGAGCCTCAACTTCTCTTGTTATTTTTGCTGACGCCGAGTTTTTAGGCCCTTTAAACATCATATGCTCCAAAAAATGCGCCACACCCGATTTGCCAATTGGGTCGTCACCTGAACCCACTTTATACCAAACCATTTGAGTAACAACCGGAGCACGATGATTCTCGATTACAACCACCTGGAGACCATTTTTTAGTGTAAATGTTCTGGAATTATATACTTTTGCCTGCCCAGAAATACTTGTCATAACAAGGATTAGCAAGACTTTTAAGGCCCCTTTCATGCAAAAAACTCCCTTTACTTTTTCATCATTTTATTTTTTAACATCACTACTCAAAAGCTCTCCCAGAATCAGACTCTAATGAAATTGGATGATCAGGAAACAATACGAGAGGGGTGTCCCTCTCCATGAGCTTTTTTATATTCTGCATGCGGGTCAATTACGTTTCCTTGCTGGTCTTTTTTCTGCCAGTAAAGAAGATCGTCAAGGGGGCCTGATGAGTCTGTTTTTTCAGCATGATCCTGTGCAAGATCATGGCGGATTGTCGAGAGGGCAGAGTCTGCTCCTGATTCTACAAGCAAGGCTTTTTCGCTCTGGGAAATTTCCTTGCTCTCAGAAGCGCTGTTTCCAAAAAGAGTCTCTTTTGCCTGTTTTTCAGGATTTTTTTCAAGAGGCCCCGTTCCCTCTGGCAAGGGAGGTTTCAAGCCAATGCCTGGAGGCGCACTTAAAGGAGGGCGACTCAAAACAGTAAATTCGTCAGGCTGCTCTCTTTTCATGCCAAACATCTCTTTTGTCTTGTCACATCCCGTTAAAACCAGCGTCCCCAAGAAAGCAAAAACACTTTTTCGTATCCATAATGTCATTTTTTATGATCTCCGTGAAGAAAGAAAACTATCCAGTAAAATAAAACCAACACCTATAGTTATCGCACTATCAGCAATATTAAAAGCAGGAAAACTATAACCTTGCCAATGAAAGTCAAGGAAATCAACGACGGCTCCAAAACGAAGACGGTCTATAATATTTCCGAGAGACCCCCCGATCATAAAACCCAGCCCTGTAGAAAGCAACAACGTTGTCGCCCTGAAGAGCCATACAGACAGAACCAGAGTGATTAAAAAAGTAACGCCCGCAAGAAGGTAAACACCTGTTTGAGCATCTTGGCTGAAAAGTCCAAAACTGACTCCTCGATTAAAGACAAGAACGATATTCCAGAAAGAAGTCACTTCAACAGGGTCATTACCCTGAGCAAAAAAATTCAGAACCCAATACTTGCTAAGTTGGTCAAAGAGAAGGCACACAAAAACCAGAACAAGACCAGGAAGTGACGGTTTCCTTTGTAAAAGTCCTTTTATCATGCGGCTTCTTTCCGGGTGATAACAGTTTCACATCTCTCACAAAGTGATGGATGTACTTCAGATGCGCCAACCTCTGGCAAAATCTGCCAGCAGCGTTCACACTTATTCCCCTCTGCTTTCTCAACAATAATGCCTAACTCCTTAACTTCATCAAACCGGAATGCTTCTTCTGGAGCGTGGTTCTTGATAACCTTGAGACCAGAGACAATTGAGAGCTCACAATAGTCTGTTTGGGAGTCCAGAATATCTTCCGGGTCATAGACAATTAAAGAAGCCTGAAGGCTTGATCGAATCAAATCTTCAGCACGCGCAACTTCAAGAGCTCCTGTTAGAGCACGCCTATGAGAGCGTACTGTATTGAATCGAGCCTCAAGATTCGTGTTTATCCAGGAATCATCGATTTCAGGAAATGTTTGCAAGTGAATACTTTCTGCATTATCTCCTTTCCAGGCAAGCCATGCTTCTTCTGCCGTAAAGCATAGAACTGGTGCCAACCAGGTGATCAGGTGCTGAAGCAAAATTTCAAATACTGTACGGCACGCCCTGCGACGCAGATCTGTCAAGCCATCACAATACAGGCTATCTTTACGAATATCAAAATAAAAGGATGATAGATCCACAGAGCAAAAATGGTGCAAATCACTAAACCAGCTTTGAAAGCTATAGGTTTCAATAGCATTGCCAAGAGCTCTTCCCAGAGTTGCAACACGGTGCAAAACATATTTCTCCAAATCTGGTAAATCCTCATAGGGCAAACGTTCTTCTTCGCTAAAACCCTCAAGAGCTCCTAATAAATAGCGCAGCGTATTGCGAAAACGTCGGTAAATATCCTGCTGACGTTTTAAAATTTCTGAACCAACCCGATAGTCATCTGTGTAATCACAATGGATCATCCACAAACGCAGGATTTCGGCTCCACTCTCGTCAATCACTTTTTGAGGAGACACAACATTCCCCTGAGATTTGGACATTTTCTGTCCCTTGGGATCAAGAGCAAATCCATGTGTCACAACTGCCTTGTAAGGAGCATCTCCGCGGGTTGCAACCCCTAACAATAAAGAGCTTTGGAACCATCCTCGGTGCTGATCCGATCCTTCCAGGTATAAATCTGCGGGGCGCTGAAGGTCTTCGCGTGCTTCCAGAACATAATTCTGGCTGGCACCGGAATCAAACCAGACATCCAGAACATCCCGCACCTGTTCATAATCATCGACCCTGTGATTTTCCCCCAGAAAGCGACTGGCAGAGCTTGTAAACCAGGCATCACAGCCTTCTTCTTCAATAGCTTTCAAAATACGGGCATTCACCTCTGCATCGACAAGAGGCTCTCCTGTTTCCTTATTTACAAAAAGAGTAAGCGGAACCCCCCAGGCACGCTGACGCGATAGACACCAATCCGGACGATCCGTCACCATGCTTTCAAGACGGCGCTTTGATCCCGCTGGAAACCAGTCTACATTCTGAATTTCTGCAACAGCTTTATCCAGAAGATTATCTTTCTTTAAATTCAGGAACCATTGTGCTGTAGCTCGGTAAATTAAGGGAGCCTTAGAACGCCAGGAATGAGGATAACTGTGTGCCAGTTCTTCTGTCTGCAACAAACGTCCCCACTTTTGAAGAGCCTCCAACACAGGTTCTGACGCCTTATAGACGTGGACACCCGCAAATAAGGGGACATGATCATAGAACCGCCCGTCTTCCCCAACGGTACGGGGTACTTCCAGATTATAAGCTTTCCCAAGAGCAAAATCCTCTGGCCCGTGTCCCGGTGCCGTATGCACGATACCCGTTCCCGTTTCCGTTGTCACATGCTCTCCGGGTAGAAAGGGGACATCGAACGTATAACCCTCTTCATGCAAGCAATGACGTGCCACTGTATCCGATAAATCTGTTCCCTGGAAAGCCTTCAAGGTCCGGGTTTCCAGAACTCTTGCTGCTTTACAAACAGAGTCTTTGAGAGCTTGCGCCACAAGAAATTTTTCGCCAGGCTTCGCGAGGGACCCTTCTTCAACAGAGCGCACCTCAATCAACTCATATGTTTCATCAGGATGATAAGCCAGTGCGCGGTTGCCCGGCAAAGACCAGGGCGTTGTTGTCCAGATTAAAGCAGAAGCCCCTTCCAGTTCAGTATAAGAACTTTTTACAATCGGAAATCGCACAAAAAGTGACGTTGAAACATGATCCCGATATTCAACTTCTGCCTCTGCCAATGCCGTTTTTTCAACAACAGACCACAAAACAGGTTTTACCCCCTTATAAAGAAGCCCCTTCTCGAGAACTTTCAATAATTCGGCTGCTGTTGCCGCTTCTGCCTGGTAGTCCATCGTGACGTAGGGGTTTTCCCAATCCGCGCTCATACCCAACCGTTTGGATTCCGCGCGCTGAATATCAATCCACTTTCGGGCAAAAGTTCGACACTCGGCCCTGAATTCCCCTAGCGGCACATCATCTTTATTCTTCCTGGCCTTACGGTAACGTTCTTCAACGGCCCATTCGATGGGGAGTCCATGACAGTCCCACCCGGGAACAAGGGGAGCATCAAACCCAAACATTTGACGGTAACGGACGACAACGTCCTTGAAAATACCTGTAAAGGCATGACCAATGTGCAGATGACCATTGGCATAGGGAGGCCCTAAATGCAGAATGAATTTTGGAAGACCCTGACTTTTTCGGCGTATTTCCTGATAAAGTGATGCCTTTTCCCAACGCGCCAATATTCTGGGCTCCAGTTCTTTCAGATTACCCCGCATTGAAAAAGAAGTTTTTGGCAGAAAGACAGTTTCTTTATAGTCGGTCATTACTTAATCAGGTTTGTTAGGTCAATTCCTGTCCGACTGTAATCGGGCGCTTGATAGATTGCAAGCACCAGATGCAGAAAGGCATAAAAAGAGATCAGACAGCCCAAAAGTTAAAGTTTTCGATTTACCATAAAAAAGCATAAAAAAAGGAGGCCAAAGGCCTCCTTCCAAAAATAAGCTAAACCTGAAGGTTAAGAATTATTGTAGAGAAATAGACCACGATTTTGCTAAAAACTCTATTGCTTCAATGCTGTCACAAGAAGAAATCTCAGCAAAATGCTCTTGCACAAAATCGGTTCCATATTGGTCAGTTACTTTACTAATAAGGGAATCTTTGAAGCCTGCAAAATCAATCTCATCCGCAGCAAGATCCTTGTCATCAACCAGAGAAGCAATAAGTATCCCATCACCTAATTCTGTCAGGTCAGGAAGAAACTTACCCAAAACGGCCTTCAGGGAGGCCCCATCTTGAACAGCTTTAATGGCACTCAAGGCACTAACTCTCTTGGCTTTCACTTTAATAGCAGAAGCAGCCCGAAGAGCAGCCTGTTTAGCCGTTTCAAACACGACTTCCTTATCTTCTCGACCTGTACTTGATGCCGCCGCAGGAACAGGCAAATCCGCATTACCGAAAACCCCGATATCACCAAAAGAATCAGAAGGGGCTTCCCGGGCGATTTTCGCAATTCCTCTAAGGGTTTGAAGAGCTTCCACATTCATCAAGGCAGGAGCAATCATTGAAAACAGTTGCAACTGACAGGTCCCGGCTGCAAATTCAAGGCAACAAGAATATCTTTTGTAATATCCCGGGCAACATTTTCAGCATTAGGATGACCTGCGGCTTGAAATGTCTTTGCCAAGTTGGCTTCAATAGTCTCTTTAAGACCCCTGCGAACTCCTTCGACAAAATGACTTAACTGTCTTGATTCATCTATCACCTGACGGTGACGCTCGTCAAGTTCCTTATACCTTTCAAAAAGAACCGAGCGCTCTGATTGCTCCTTGTCAAGTTCTAACGTTTTTTCAAAAATTTCTTCGTCTCGCGACTCTAAGGTATTTACCATGGATGATAATTCTTCACGTAATTTTTCATGCTCAAGAACCAGCTCATAATGAGTCTCTTTATGTTTTGCCGAAAGAGCCAGAGCATTATCACGGTCAAGGGTTAATTCTGAAATTTTTTGTTGCAGTTCATCTGTGCCGGGACCTGAAGCATGGGCAATAAGAACATCAAAAGGATCAGGGCGTTCTTCAGATCCATAGGCCGCCACAGAAAATGTTGATGAGATAAAGATCCCCCCTATTACGAGGTGTTTAAATTTAAGTTTCATTTTTATTCCTCCGAAAAATTTTTCTAGTGCAGAGTTCTTTCAAGAAGAAAAGAACCTATGGTATCTACTAGCAGTTTTCCTGAAAAATTATCAACTTTTATGTCTTTTGGTAATTAATTTATCATCAAATCCATCGTTAAGGGACCATTAAAGATGGATATAAAAAGCCTTGTTTTTGTTAGGAGATCCTGTTTTAACCCTTTTTCGTCTGGATTCTTCCTTCGCCTTGCTCAGTCTGAATGACGAAGAGGAGGATGCTCGGTCTAAAAATAATGGGGTTGAGGGATGCGCAATGAAAATGAAGGGAGGATGACTGGTTGAAGGGATGAGGTTGGAGGGCGCCTGGCCTGAATGACGGAGCGGGAAGGTGCTCAGTGTAAATGAGGAGAGGATGCCTGGTTGAAGGGATGAAAGTTAGGCTATAGCTCTCGATAACGAAAGGAATACTTCCTCTGGAAGAGGATAAGAAAGAGGAACGGTCTTCCCCGTCTCTGGACACAAACAAAAAAGGAGGCCAAAGGCCTCCTTCCAAAAATAAGCTAAACCTGAATGGGTTTAGGAAAGAAATTTAGAAATAGCAGCTTTTAGAGAAGCCTCATCTTGAGAGGATGTAATAGCTGCAGTAGCACGCTGTCTTGCACCAGGGTTTCTGATATTAGTTACCTTCTCAAGCGCAGACTTCTTTACTGCTGCAAAATCAATCTCATCCGCAGCAACTGTTGAAGCTAATGCTGCAATATCTACTGGGTTACCGTCTGTACCAATAACAGAAAGTCCACTTACCCGAGATAGAAGATATGCAGCGATTTCATCCGCAGATTTCTGTTCGTCGAGCATCAACTTTACGTCTTTACCGATGGCAATAAAATCTTGTGGGGAAACCATACTTTTAAACTGTTGTTCAAGATTATTCAAATCACCATCCCAAATAATTACAGAAGGTGTTGAGGATGCTGCTTTTGATACTGAATCATCTTCATCATCAGAACCATCGAAGAGATCATGAGTGCCACCTGTGCTTGACGCTGCAGGAGCTCCAAACGTAGAACCATCTTCATCATCAGAACCACCGAAGAAATCATGAGTGCCACCTGTGCTTGACGCTGCAGGAGCTCCAAACGTAGAACCATCTTCATCATCAGAACCATCAGCTAATACCAGCGCAGGAGTCACAGGTATTGTGCTTGATGCCGCACCGCCAACAGGAGGCGCCACAGATGTACCATCACCTGATGCTGACACAGGAGTCGCAGGTGGTGTGCTTGATGCCGCACCACCAACAGGCACCAATCCGAACAAACGAAACAAGCCTTCTTGTTCTTCTTGAGTGTCAGCTTTTATATCCATTAAAGGAGAAAGTTTTCTAAGAGCTTCTGGATCCTTCATTGCCTGAGCCAGGAAAGTATTCATCAGAATATCCAATACTTGAGGCTGATTGACAATAGACGCTGTCACAATAGTTTTAAGAGCACTTTGAACTGGGCCTGAGGACAAATCTGCTTTCATCATACCCGGGAGAGCCTTGGAAAAATGATGTTCAATGACGCTTAATGACTGTCCTGTTTTCTGATAAAGCAAGCTCGTATCCTTCTCAAGTCCAGCAAAACGAGCTTGAAGCTGTGCGTATTCTTGACGAGCAGCTTTTAAATCTTCTCCAAGATCATGTGCTTTTTGTTCTGCTGCAGCCAACTTTTCTGCAGATTCTTCCAGTGCAGTTTCGTGATCTCTCTCTAATTGCTCTTTTTCTCGATTAAGTTCTGCAATTTTATCATTAAGGGCATCTACGGCATCAGATTTAGGTGCTACAGCAATTTCTGCTTGAAGACCTTCGATTGCTTGTTGCTTTGCCGCAACCTCTCGTTGATAGCCTTCTTCTAATTCTTGCTTTGAAGCTTCAAGTTCTGAAAATGCCTCTTGAGCAGCTTCTAAGTCTGACCCTAACCTTTTAACCTTTGCATCTAACTCAGTATTTTCTTGTCTTAAAAGTGGCATATCTTGCTTGGCAGTCGCCAACGCAGCTTGAAGATTAACAACCTGTTCTTCAAGAACGGCAATTTTAGGGTTTGGCTTTTCCAAATCGTCTGCAGCAGCTAGAAAAGGATTTGACGCATGTACAGTTGTCGCGAGAGACGTTGTGGCGAGAAGACCGGCCATCATAAGGTGTTTAAATTTCATTGTTTCCTCCTTACAGGATTTATAGATCTCGGCAATCTGAAAATAAAATTGCCTGTGAACGTCATTTAAGACCTCTATGGAAAATTGTCAACTTTATTTTAGGACTTTTTTAATAATTTTGACAATTTATGTATTAAATTTTTATCGACCGATCGATAAAATAAATAAATATTTTTGTTTTTTTTCAAAGGCTTGAAAAACTACCGTTATCAAGCATGGTAAAATATCATCTTAAAGTATTTTTCACATATAACCGGATTTTTTTATTGTAAGAAAATAGAGCTTTTTCATCGGTGGCTTTATCCATAGAGATACTTTTAAACCCTGCAAAAGGGCTTGCCTTACTCTCATCCAGAGAAGACACGTATTTCTATGTCATCCAGAGCGAGACAACGTCGAGCGTCAGGATCCAGACTTCAAAGGGCCGATGCTTTGCAGAAAAAGGATACTGGATTCTTCAGTCGTTTCACTCCTTCTGAATGACGAATAGGTGGGAGGTGCCTTCTGAATGACGATGTAAGAGAGATACCTTCTGAATGACGGAACGAGACCCGTTTACATCCCGTCGTCGTGAGAAGACCGTTTACTCCATCGTCATCGTGAGGAGACCGAAGGTCGACGTAACGATCCACACGACCTGTGTCGCCATGGTAAAGCCACCAACCGTCGGGATCCAAAGTCTCTACAAAAGTCATTGACAGAAAACTCTTATAAAGAGATACTCTTTGTGAAGCGCTCGACAAGGAGCGGAGATGATAGGCCGGCTCGGCTTTTATCCCCCTTTTGAACAGGGCTTTATTTAGCGTGACGCCAAGGTGTTAGAGCACCAAAGCGCCACTAATCACAACAATAGAAAGGTTATTGCTATGACTAAGAATAGTTTTAAACTAATTAGACCCATCGGTCTAGTCCCCTCCCACAGCTCCTTTACAACACGGACCGGATTATATTCCTGTCTTGCGTTCTGTCAAAAGGGGGCATGGGATATAGACGTGTTGGCTTAAAGGCTTTTTCCCGTAAAATCAGGTTTGTTTCTTGCCATTTTTCTGTTTTTACCCACGGAAAAAATGCAACTGGTATACCTTTTTGAAAGAAAAAGCTGTGCTCTTCTTTGTCATAGGGGAGACATTTTTGTCTCTTTTGTGGCGCAGGGGGAACTCCCCTGCTGACACTGATCCTGCAGGGGATTCCTTTTGCGTTGACGAATTCATCGTGAAGAAGACCGTTTACTTCTATGTCATCCAGAGCGAGACAACGTCGAGCGTCAGGATCCAGACTTCAAAAGGCCGGAGCTTTGCAGCAGAAGGATACTGGATTCTTCAGTCGTTTCACTCCTTCTGAATGACAGAATACCGA
>DDGG01000026.1 GCA_002337525.1 Alphaproteobacteria bacterium UBA1908
GTAATACCACGCTCTTGCTCTTGCTCCATCCAGTCCATGGTTGCAGCACCTTCATGGACTTCACCAATTTTATACGAACGACCTGTGTAATATAAAACACGTTCTGTTGTTGTTGTCTTACCCGCATCAATGTGCGCCATGATGCCAATATTACGATATTTATTAAGAGGAGTCTGACGGGCCATTTTTAATTCGCCTTATTTTTCTTTACATCTACCAACGGAAATGAGCAAACGCCTTGTTTGCATCTGCCATACGATGTGTGTCTTCTCGCTTTTTAACAGCAGAACCACGATTTTGGTTTGCATCAAAAAGCTCTGCAGCAAGTCGATCTTCCATTGTTTTTTCAGAACGACCCCGTGCCGCAGCAATAAGCCAACGAATCGCAAGAGCCTGTGCCCTTTCTGGTCGAACCTCAACAGGCACCTGGTACGTTGCTCCCCCAACACGACGAGAGCGAACTTCTACAGAAGGTCGAACATTGTCTAAAGCTTCCTTAAAATGCTCTACAGGGTCTGTACCTGCTTTTGTTTGCACTTTTTCAAGTGCTCCATAAACAATTTTTTCAGCAACAGATTTTTTACCATCCAACATAAGACAGTTCATGAATTTTGCAATAACAAGATCCCCAAACTTTGCGTCCGGATGGATATTTCTTTTTTCAGCAGCACGACGGCGTGACATTCTTAAAAACTCCTATTTTGGACGTTTTGAGCCGTACTTAGATCGGCCTTGACGACGATTTTGGACACCCTGAGTATCAAGAGTTCCACGAATAATATGATAGCGAACACCCGGCAAGTCAGGGACACGACCTCCACGAATCATCACAACAGAGTGCTCTTGAAGATTGTGGCCTTCACCAGGAATATATCCCGTAACCTCAAACCCATTAGTCAAGCGAATACGAGCAATTTTACGAAGAGCCGAGTTTGGCTTTTTCGGAGTTGTTGTACTTACGCGTGTACAGACCCCTCTTTTTTGTGGACATGCCTGCATTGCAGGGACTTTATTATGCGCAGGGCTTGTTCGCCTTGGCTTGCGTATGAGCTGACTAATCGTTGGCATTCAGCCTATTCCTTTCTAATTTTTTCCAGAAAACAAAATGAACAGGAAAATATTTCCTATCCATTTTGAAAAGCCACCGTGGCGGCATCATATTCATCAGCGCTCGTTAAGTCAAGCACCTTTCAAAAAATCACCCCGCTTCAACTTAAGAAACAGGACCTGTAGGGCTGGTTTCAGCAGAGCTGTCGCCAAGAGAGTCCGATAGAGCAGGAGATACATCACTTTGTGTTTGATCAATTTGCTCCATATCTTTCATGTGAGCAAGGCTCTTAATTCTTTTAACAAAAGAACCCGTCCCAACTGGAATCAAACGACCTACAATAATATTTTCCTTTAGGCCCTCTAATACATCTTTCTTTCCTGCTACCGCTGCTTCTGTCAAAACACGCGTCGTATCTTGGAAAGAAGCGGCAGACAAGAAGGACCGCGTCTGCAGAGATGCCTTCGTTATACCTTGCAGGACAGGATGTGCACTTGCTATACGTAGCCCCTCTTCCGCAAGGCGAGTATTGGTCTGATCAAATTCAATACGATCGACTTGTTCTCCTACAAGATAGGTTGTATCACCTGGTTCGTCAATTTCAACCTTTTGTAGCATCTGACGAACAACAACTTCAATATGCTTATCGTTAATAGGAACACCTTGTAGACGGTATACTTCTTGAATTTCATCAATAAGGTAAGCTGCAAGAGCCTCAACACCAAGAATACGCAAAATGTCGTGTGGGACAGGGTTACCGTCAACAAGCAATTCACCTTTCTTGACAAAATCACCCTCAAAAACAGTCACATGACGCCCTTTGGGGACAAGATATTCAACAGCTTCTTGAGCTTCATCTAAAGGAACGACACGAATACGACGCTTGGTCTTATAATCTTTTCCAAACTCTATACGACCATCAATTTCACTAATGATAGAAAAATCTTTCGGAATACGTGCTTCAAACAATTCTGCAACGCGCGGTAAACCTCCTGTGATATCACGTGTTTTAGATGATTCACGAGGAATACGAGCGACAATATCACCCGCAGCAACTTTTGCGCCATTTTCAACAGCAAGAATTGCGTCAACTGGCAAGAAGTAGCGAGCCTCAACACCTGAATCTAGCTTCAGGGCATTTCCTTTTTCATCTCGAATTGTGATACGTGGCTTCAGGTCACCACCACGAGACTGTTGACGCCAATCCGTCACAAGACGACTTGAAATACCTGTTGATTCTTCTGTTGTTTCTCTAAAGGAAACCCCCTCAACAAGATCAACAAAATGGGCAACACCTTCTTTTTCCGTAATAATAGGCAAAGTAAAGGGATCCCATTCAGCCATCTTCTGGCCAACTTTAACAATCTGATCTTCATCAACAAGAAGGCGAGCCCCGTAAGGAACCCGGTGGCGGCCACGTTCGCCGCCTTTCTTATCACGTAAAACAATCTCGCAAGAACGACTCATAACAATCGGAACACCATCAGAACCAACTACGACGTTCTTGTTCTCAATTGTAACAGTTGCCTCAATACCGGACTCAATACTTGACTGTTCTCCAGCCCCCTGAGCCGTACCACCGATGTGGAAAGTTCTCATCGTTAACTGAGTTCCTGGCTCACCAATGGATTGAGCAGCGACAACACCAACAGCTTCACCAATATTAACTTTTGTGCCTCGAGCAAGATCGCGACCATAACACGTCGCACAAATCCCTTTCTGTAATTCACACTTCAGAACTGACCGTATCTTAGCTTCATCAACGCCTGCTTTCTGAATGCGATCCAGATGAGATTCTTCAACAATCGTACCCGCAGGAACTATTGTTTCACTTGTTGTAGTATCCACAATAGATTCAATCACAGTACGTCCGAGCAAGCGCTCCGTTAAAGGTGTTAAAATATCACTGCCTTCAACAACAGCACGAACGGTAATTCCCTCTTCCGTACCACAATCCTCTTTGACAATGATACAATCCTGAGCCACGTCAACAAGACGGCGTGTCAAATACCCTGAGTTAGCGGTCTTTAAAGCCGTATCCGAAAGGCCCTTACGCGCACCATGAGTGGAGTTAAAGTACTCAAGAACACTAAGCCCTTCCTTAAAGTTTGAAATAATTGGTGTTTCAATGATTTCACCATTTGGCTTTGCCATTAAACCGCGCATACCCGCAAGCTGCTTCATCTGAGCAACAGACCCACGAGCTTTAGAGTGAGCCATCATATAAACAGAGTTGATTTTCTCATTTTCACGACGAGGTTTCGACATAGCCTCCATCATTTCTGTCGCAACTAATTCCGAACACTGTGCCCAAGCATCAACAACTTTGTTATATTTCTCACCTTGGGTAATAAAACCATCAAGGTATTGTTGTTCATATTCTTTAACTTTATCTTGTGTTTGAGCCACAAGCTTGACTTTCTGCTCGGGAACAACAAGGTCATCCTTACCAAAGGAAGTACCGGAAACAGTCGCATACTTGAAGCCAAGACCCATTAACTTATCAGCAAAAATAACAGATTCTTTTTGTCCACAATGACGATAGACGACGTCCAATGCCTCACTGATCTCCCCACTTGTCATAAGGCGGTTAATAAGATTGAAGTCAACATTAGGATGTCGCGGCAGAATTTCAGACAGAATCAGACGACCCGGTGTTGTTTCAACTGTTCTGACATATTTTTCGCCAGCCTCATTAACATCATTATAACGTGCTTTAATTTTTGTATGAAGCGTTACAAGACCCTGATCCAGAGCTTGCTGGATTTCAGCACTATCCGAGAAAAGAGAGGCTTCTCCTGGTTCACCTTCAACCATTAACGTCAGATAATAAAGACCTAAAACCATGTCTTTTGTCGGAATGATAATTGGACGACCATTAGCAGGATGCAGAATGTTGTTTGTTGACATCATGAGTGCGCGGGCTTCTAGTTGCGCTTCAATAGAAAGAGGCACATGGACAGCCATTTGGTCGCCATCAAAATCAGCATTATAAGCCGTACAAACAAGAGGATGAAGTTGGATAGCCTTACCTTCCACAAGAGTCGGTTCAAAAGCCTGGATACCTAATCTGTGAAGCGTTGGGGCACGGTTCAAAAGAACGGGGTGCTCTCGGATCACTTCTTCTAGAATATCCCAAACTTCCGGGCGTTCTCGCTCTACCATGCGCTTTGCAGCCTTAATTGTACTTGCAAGACCATAGCGTTCAAGTCGTGCATAGATAAAGGGTTTAAAGAGTTCAAGCGCCATACGTTTTGGCAAACCACATTGATGAAGTTTCAATTGTGGTCCCACAACAATAACAGAACGGCCTGAATAATCGACACGCTTTCCAAGAAGGTTTTGACGGAAACGTCCCTGTTTACCCTTCAACATATCAGCCAATGATTTTAAAGGGCGTTTATTGGCTCCGGCAATTGGACGACTGCGACGACTATTATCAAACAGAGCATCCACAGACTCTTGAAGCATCCTTTTTTCATTTCGAACAATAATATCGGGAGCACGGAGTTCAATGAGGCGTTTCAAGCGATTATTTCTATTAATCACGCGACGATAAAGGTCATTCAAATCAGAAGTTGCAAATCGACCACCTTCAAGAGGGACAAGAGGGCGTAACTCTGGAGGAATTACAGGAATCACATCCATAACCATCCAGCAAGGGTCTGTCCCGGATTCCAGGAAACCTTCAATGACCCCTAGACGCTTGACAATTTTCTTGCGGCGCATCTCGGAACGCGTTTCGCGAAGTTCTTCCCGCAAATCAACAGCTTCTTTTTCAAGATTCAAATCAGCTAATAAAACTTTCAAAGCTTCTGCGCCGATACCTGCTGTAAAGGCATCGTCACCATACTCATCACTAGCGTCATAGAATTCTTCTTCAGTAAGAAGCTGTCCCTTTTTCAAAGGGGTAAGGCCTGGTTCTATAACAATGAAACTTTCAAAATACAGAACTTTTTCCAGATCCTTTAACATGATATCAAGTAATGTCGCAACACGACTTGGAAGAGACTTGGTGAACCAGATATGAGCGACAGGTGCCGCAAGCTCAATATGTCCCATACGCTCACGACGTACTTTTGCCAGGGTTACTTCAGTCCCACATTTTTCACAGATAATACCACGATACTTCATGCGCTTATATTTACCACACAAACATTCATAGTCTTTTACAGGACCAAAAATCCGTGCGCAAAAAAGTCCATCCCTTTCAGGCTTAAACGTACGATAGTTAATTGTTTCAGGTTTTTTAACTTCTCCAAATGACCAGGAACGAATCCGCTCCGGGCTTGCAACTGAAATTTTTACAAAATCAAAACCATCTGAGTCTTTAACTTGGCCAAAAACGTTCATTAATGTGTTCATGTCTTTTCCCGATCTCGAACGTGCTACTTATCATGAGCCTCTCGTGATGTCACAAGAGGCTGCTCAATCTCTTTTTTTAGTCTTCACGACCTAATTCAACATCCAGCCCTAAAGACCTGAGTTCTTTAACCAAAACGTTAAAGGATTCAGGAACACCGGATTCAAAAGCATCATCACCACGAATAATAGCTTCATATACCTTGGTACGCCCCGAAACATCATCGGATTTTACCGTTAGCATTTCCTGTAAAGAATAAGAAGCGCCATAAGCTTCAAGAGCCCAGACCTCCATTTCACCAAAACGCTGGCCACCAAACTGTGCCTTACCACCGAGTGGTTGTTGGGTCACAAGACTATAAGGCCCGACAGACCGCGCATGAAGCTTGTCATCAACCATGTGATTGAGTTTTAACATATAGATGTAACCAACAGTGACAGGACGTTCAAAAGGTGTTCCTGTACGTCCATCAATTAATGTCACCTGTCCTGACGTATCAAGACCAGCATTTTCAAGCTCCTGGGTCACATCCGCTTCTTTCGCCCCATCGAATACGGGGGTTGCCATTGGCACACCCTTTGACATATTCATGCTAACTTCAACTAAGTCATCTTCATTCAAAGAGGCGATTTTTTCTTTGTCTTCCGATTTTGGGTAAAGTGTTGAAAGCTTCTCTCGAAGATCTTCTGTCGTTTTTTGACCTTCTGCCATCTGGCTTAACAAGGTTGATAATTGACGCCCAAGTCCAGCAGATGCCCACCCGAGATGGGTTTCAAGAATCTGACCAACATTCATACGTGAGGGAACACCAAGTGGGTTCAAAATAATATCGACGGGTCGGCCATCTTCCAAATGTGGCATATCTTCTTCAGGAACAATGTAGGATACAACACCCTTGTTACCGTGGCGTCCTGCCATTTTATCTCCAGGCTGAATCTTGCGCTTTGTTGCAACAAAAACCTTAACCATTTTTAAAACACCTGTTGGCAATTCATCACCACGGCGCACTTTTTCAATACGGTCCTGGTATCGGTCCTCAAGAGCTTTTATATCAAGATCATGCTGGCTTTTTAAAGCTTCAATCTCTCGCATAACCTCATCATCAGCAACCGTGAACTGCTGCCAATGGCTTGCAGTGAACTCATCAAGAAGAGCTTCATCTATAACAGCTCCCTTACGAACACCCTTTGGACCTTTTAGAACACTCTGCCCAAGCAAAAGTTCTTTTAAACGAGCTTTTGTCGCCCGTTCAAGAATAACACGTTCTGCATTTCTATCACGTTCAAGCGAATTAATTTCTGCTTGTTCAATAGCAAGGGCACGCTCATCTTTTTCAACACCACGACGGGAAAAAACACGAACCTCCACAACTGTTCCCTTAACACTTGGAGGAACACGAAGAGAAGAATCACGCACATCAGAGGCCTTCTCTCCAAAAATAGCTCGGAGAAGCTTTTCTTCGGGAGTCACAGGAGATTCCCCCTTAGGGGTAACTTTACCAACCAGGATATCTCCTGGCCCAACTTCTGATCCAATTGTTGCAATACCCGCTTCGTCAAGATGGCGCAGAGCTTCATCACCTACATTAGGAATGTCACGCGTAATTTCTTCTTGTCCAAGCTTTGTATCTCTCGCCATCATTTCAAATTCTTCAATGTGAATCGAGGTAAAAACATCATCTTTTACAAGACGTTCGGAAAGAATGATTGAATCTTCAAAGTTATACCCATTCCAGGACATAAATGCCACGAGAGCATTACGACCCAAAGCAAGTTCGCCCTGGTCTGTTGCAGGACCATCTGCAATAATGTCTCCAGAAATAACTTTATCGCCACGCTTCACAAGAGGCTTCTGGCTAATACACGTACTATGGTTAGAACGTTGGAATTTCTGTAGATTATAAATATCAACTACAGATCCTGATTCAGATGCTTTTTCAAAAACACGCACAACAATTCGTGTTGAATCAACCTGATCAACAACACCATCACGGCGAGCAACAACAGCAACACCAGAATCGCGAGCAACAACACCTTCCATGCCAGTTCCAATGAAAGGAGCCTCTGTTTTCATGAGAGGAACAGCTTGGCGTTGCATGTTTGATCCCATCAAAGCGCGGTTTGCATCATCTGTCTCAAGGAAAGGGATCAAAGAGGCCGCAACAGAAACCATTTGTTTGGGAGCTACATCAATGTAATCAACATCTGCGGAAGGAGACATCAAGAAATCACCTGCACGACGAGCGCTGACGAAATCGTCAAGTAATTCACCCTGGTCGCTCAGATTGGCATCTGCCTGGGCAATTGTAAAACGTCCTTCTTCCATTGCTGAAAGGTAATGAACTTCATCCGTAATTTTACCGTCAACTACCTTGCGATATGGACTCTCAATAAACCCATATTTATTAACTCTTGCATAAGTCGCTAACGAGTTAATCAAACCAATATTCGGACCTTCTGGTGTTTCAATAGGACAAATACGACCATAATGCGTCGGATGAACATCACGCACCTCAAAACTTGCACGATCACGCGTTAAACCTCCCGGACCCAATGCGGACAAACGACGCTTGTGGGTAATTTCCGCAAGAGGATTAACCTGATCCATAAACTGGGATAACTGAGATGATGCAAAAAACTCTTTAACTGCCGCAGAAACCGGTTTTGTATTGACCAGGTCATGAGGCATAACGGTGTCAATCTCGACTGACCCCATGCGCTCACGAATTGCGCGCTCCATACGGAGCAATCCGGCACGGTATTGGTTATCCAGCAACTCTCCAACGGGACGAACACGACGGTTACCCAAGTTATCAATATCATCAATCTCGCCTCGACCATCTTTAAGGTCAAGCAACAAACGGATAATTTCAATGAAATCTCTCTTTTGCAGAGTTCGAACTGTATCATCTTTGCTGTCAAGACCAAGCCGGGCATTCATTTTGACTCGACCCACAGCAGAAAGATCATAGCGCTCCATATCGAAGAAAAGACTGTGGAAAAGTGCTTTTGCACTTTCAAGTGTTGGTGGCTCCCCTGGATGCATTACCCGGTAAATATCGATAAGTGCATCTTCGCGGTTGGCATTACGGTCTGCCGCAAGTGTATTACGAAGATAGGGGCCAACCTGAATATAATCAATACCAAGGACATCCAGAGATTTAATATTTGCAGACTCAATTTCTTCAAGAAGTTCTGATGTTATCTCATCTCCTGCTTCAACAAAAACTTCTCCTGTTTCAGAACTCACAAGATCACCAGCTGAAAAGCGACCAACAAGTTCCTCACTTTTTACAAGAATGTCTTGAAGACCATCTTCCTTAAGTTTTTTGGCCTTGCGAGGGGTCATTTTCTCCCCTGACTCAAGAATGACTTTACCTGTCTTGGCATCAATAATATCTTTCGAGATTTTACCGCTACGCCAAAGGGAAGGATCAAAAGCAGTTTTCCAACCATTCTTAACTTTTTGGTAAGTTAATATAGAATAAAATTCACGCAAAATCTCTTCACGAGACATTCCCTTAATTTCAACATCAAGTGTCTCCTCCGTCAGAGAAAGATTTTTAGATGAACATTCTTTTTCCGTTTCCTTGTTAGGCAAGGCCATCATTAAAGTTGTCACAGGAAGTTTGCGTCGACGATCAATACGGACATTCAAAATGTCTTTGCTATCGTATTCAAAATCTAGCCAGGAACCACGATGCGGAATCACGCGTGCAGAAAAAATAAATTTACCGGAGGCATGTGTTTTACCGCGATCATGGTCAAAAAAGACACCAGGTGACCTGTGCATTTGAGAAACAATAACACGCTCAACACCATTGATAACAAAGGTGCCATTATCTGCCATAAGGGGAATATCCCCCATGTAGACATCTTGCTCTTTAATGTCGCGAATAGAGCGAGCCCCCGTAGACTCATCAATATCCCACACAACAAGACGAAGCGTTGCCGTAAGAGGTACTGAAAAAGTTGCACCGCGTTGACGACACTCTTCAACAGTAAACTTTGGCTCCCCGAAACAATACTCAATAAACTCAAGTTGAGCTTTATCAGCAAAGTCTTTAATTGGGAAAGTTGACAAGAATGCTTCTTGAAGACCGCCAACAGTACGCTTGTTTGGATCTACATCCTTTTGCAAAAAGGCGTCATATGACT
Organism: Alphaproteobacteria bacterium UBA1908; assembly: GCA_002337525.1. Lineage (GTDB taxonomy): Bacteria > Pseudomonadota > Alphaproteobacteria > Caedimonadales > UBA1908 > UBA1908. Next base: position 9,569 of record DDGG01000026.1, read on the forward strand.
GCTTTTGTAAATCAATCAGATTTGGAAGAGGGATTGCCCCTTTCAAATGTTCAAAATTTTTGCGAAGACGGCGACGACTCGCTAGACTTGATGCCATGCGTTAAACCTCACAGGAAACTTGGTTTATTCTAAATTGCCTTTTTACGCGTCTATTTTATGGCCCCTACGCGGCACTTTTTTTTAAGAAAAGGGCAAAAAACTTATCAAACTTTATTCACATTACATGCGAAAAGACGTCAGTAGTATCAATACTACTGACGCTAAAAATAAGAAATAAATATTGCTTATTTAAGTTCTACTTGCGCACCAGCTCCTTCAAGCTGAGCTTTCAATTTCTCTGCTTCGTCTTTTGAAACAGCTTCCTTGATTGCTTTAGGGGCTCCCTCAACAAGGCCTTTTGCCTCTACGAGACCAAGACCTGTAATTGCGCGAACCTCTTTAATAACATTGATCTTTTTATCACCGGCTGCTGTCAGAATAACGTCAAATTCTGTTTTCTCAGCAGCTGCACCTGCTGCTTCACCACCAGCAACAGCAGCCACAGCAACTGGAGCCGCCGCAGAAACACCCCATTTATCTTCAAGAAGCTTTGAAAGCTCGGCAGCCTCCAAAACAGTTAACGCAGAAAGATCATCTACGATTTTTGCTAAATCAGCCATTTAAATTACTCCTACAAACATGTTTTAAAATCTATTTCTCAGCATACGCTGAAAACACACGAGCCAATTGGCCAGCGGGCGCTTGAAGTACACCAGCAACTTTCGTTGCAGGGGCCTGAAGCACACCAATAATTTTACCGCGCAATTCATCAAGTGATGGCAATTTAGCCAACGCTGTAACAGCCGCTGCATCCAAGAACTGACCGTTTAAAACACCACAAACAACTTCAAGTTTATCGTTGTCTTTAGCGAATTCAACAGTAGCCTTGGCAGCCGCAACCGGGTCTGATGAAAAGGCAAGTGCCGTCGGTCCTTTGAGATGATCACCCAATGCCTCATTTGCCGTACCAGTCAATGCAATTCGCGTCAAAGTATTTTTACCTACTTTATACGAAGCACCGGCTTCACGAACTTTTGACCGCAATCCTTGAACCTCACTTACAGTTAGGCCCGATTGGCGTGTCAAAACGACAATTGATGAGTCCTCAAGGGAAGAACGTACAGAAGCAATAAAGGCTTCTTTTTCGTTTCTTTCCACGGTTTACTCCATCGTTACGGGAGATTTCTCCCACCTGGTTAACCACTGTCCAAGAAAGATTGCCCTGTGCCAACATGCTTGCTCACACAAAATCAATCATTCTGTCTGTGCAGGATTTACAAGATAACCCGCAGTCTTGGACAGACCATGGTAGCAAAAGCTACCTTTTCCCCGAAGGGAAACTCTATAGTCCCGCAAGTTCCTCTATATCAAGCTTAACAGAAGGACCCATTGTTGAAGAAAGATGAGCTTTTTTCAAATAAACCCCTTTAACGGAAGAAGGTCGTGCCTTCATAATAATAGACACAAGCGACGTTATATTATCAACAAGTGCTTCATCAGAAAAACTTGCTTTCCCGACACCTGCATGCATAATGCCTGTTTTTTCAGAACGATATTCAACCTGACCACCCTTTGCAGCTTTAACAGCACCTGCAACATCAGGTGTTACCGTCCCCAACTTTGGGTTTGGCATAAGGCCTTTGGGGCCCAGAACTTTACCCAACCTTCCAACAACAGCCATCATATCAGGTGTTGCGATGCAACGATCAAAATTAATCTCACCTTTCTGAATTTTTTCCATAAGGTCCTCAGCACCCACAATATCAGCGCCCGCTGCCTCAGCTTCTTTTGCTTTCGCATCACGAGCAAAAACAGCAATACGAACTGATTTACCTGTTCCATGTGGTAAAGAGACCATACCGCGCAGGTTCTGGTCAGCTTTACGCGGGTCAATATTCATATTCATCGATAACTCGATTGTTTCATCAAACTTTGCTGTTGCACGACCTTTAATTGTTGAAACTGCTTCTTTCAGGGTATGAACCAAGTTTTTATCAAGGTTTTCATACGCTTTACGAATTCTTTTGCCTGTAGCTGCCATGATCTTATTCCTCTACCTTAAGGCCCATTGAGCGTGCAGAACCCTTAATCATCTCGCAGGCTGCATCAACATCATTAGCATTAAGGTCTTCCATTTTGTGTCCTGCTATTTCCTTAACCTGTTCTAACGTTACTGAACCAACAAAACCACGTCCAGGTGTTTGAGACCCTTTGGGAAGTTTCGCTGCTTTTTTAAGAAAATAACTGACAGGAGGCGTTTTAGTGATAAAAGAAAAAGAACGATCTGCATATGCCGTAATAACAACAGGAATAGGCATTCCTTTTTCCATCCCTTGAGTTTTCGCATTAAATGCCTTGCAAAACTCCATAATATTCAAACCTTTTTGACCTAAGGCAGGCCCAACGGGGGGAGATGGATTGGCAGACCCTGCGGGTATCTGCAGTTTAATATAACCTTCAATTTTTTTTGCCATTTTAGATCCTTCCTATAGGAACAATGCGCGGTGCGAGCTATGGCAACTCTGCCGCACGTAAAAAATCAATTAAATTTTCTCTACCTGAGAATACTCAAGATCAACAGGTGTTGGACGACCAAAGATAGATACCGAAACCTTTAGACGTTCTTTTTCTACATCAACTTCCTCAACAAGACCAGAGAAAGAGTTAAAGGGTCCATCGCATACGCGCACCTGCTCACCAATCTCAAAGATAAGAGCTGAGCGAGCTTGTTCGTGCTGCTCCTCAACCTGAGACAAAATCCGCGAAACCTCGCGCTCGCTCACAATACTTGGCCTACCCTTGCTCCCCAAAAAGTCTGTAACTTTCTGGGTGTTTTTAACAAGGTGCCAGGTATCGTCAGCCATTTCCATCTGAACAAGTATATAACCTGGGAAAAAATTGCGTTCGCTTGTAACTTTTGCGCCCTTTTTAACCTCAACAACTTCTTCAGTAGGCACAAGAGCCTGAAGAATTCTGTCCTGGAGACCTTTTTTTTCAGCTTGTTCCAGAATCGTTTCTGCAACTTTTTTTTCCGCTCCTGAATAAACGTGAACGACGTACCAGCGTGGCTTGGACATTTTATATTATCCCAGAATCATACTTAAAAGCGAAGCAACAAGTGCATCCGCTGCCAGAAAAAAACAGGCCGCAACAATAGCCAGTAAAATAACCATAATAGCAGTGACGGTTGTCTCTTTACGTGTCGGCCATGTCACTTTTTTTGTTTCAAGGCGGACTTGTCGCAAGAAAGTGACAGGGGTTTGCTTTGTCATTTATACAGCCTCAGCGTTTTTTTCATTACAAAACTTCTTTTGGCAGGAATGGAGGGACTCGAACCCACAACCTTCGGTTTTGGAGACCGACGCTCTACCAATTGAGCTACACTCCTATACTAAAAAAAGTTCTTTTTCAAGATAAAAAAGCGCTCTTTATATAAGAGCGCAATATATTGTTTCAAGATTAGTCGAGAATTTTGGTTACCACACCGGCACCAACAGTTCGACCTCCCTCACGTACCGCAAAGCGAAGACCCTCGTCCATCGCAATCGGCGCTATTAACGTCACCGTTAAACTCACACTGTCTCCAGGCATCACCATCTCTACACCGGAAGGCAACTCTATCGATCCCGTCACATCCGTCGTCCGAAAATAAAATTGGGGACGATAGTTCGCAAAAAATGGCGTATGACGACCTCCCTCTTCCTTCTTCAAAACAACAATCTCACACTCAAACTTCGTATGAGGCGTCACTGTACCAGGCTTCGCCAAAACCTGACCACGCTCAACATCTTCACGACCAACACCACGCAACAAAGCACCAATGTTATCCCCGGCCTGACCGCTGTCAAGAAGCTTACGGAACATCTCAACGCCCGTTACCGTCGTCTTCGAAGTATCCTTGATACCAACAATCTCTACTTCCTCGCCAACATTGATAACGCCACTCTCTACACGACCCGTCACAACAGTACCACGACCCGAAATCGAAAAAACATCCTCAATCGGCATCAAAAACGACTTGTCAACGTCACGCTCAGGCTGAGGTATATAAGCATCAACCTGCTTCATCAACTCTAAAACAGCCTCCTTGCCTATCTTGTCTTCCTTACCCTCAAGAGCACACAACGCTGAACCCTTGATAATAGGAATGTCGTCCCCAGGAAAATCATAGCTCGATAACAATTCGCGTATCTCTAACTCAACCAAATCCAGCAACTCGGGATCATCAACCTGATCAACCTTGTTCATGAAAACAACCAACGCAGGAACGTTAACCTGACGCGCCAACAATATATGCTCACGGGTCTGGGGCATCGGACCATCCGTCGCACTCACAACCAAAATACCACCATCCATCTGAGCCGCACCGGTAATCATGTTCTTCACATAATCGGCGTGACCAGGACAGTCAACGTGAGCATAGTGACGGTTCTCTGTCTCATACTCTACATGAGAAGTAGAAATCGTAATACCACGAGCCTTCTCCTCCGGCGCCTTGTCGATATCATCATAAGCCGTGAACTCTGCGCCACCACTCTCGCCTAATACCTTTGTAATCGCAGCCGTCAACGTCGTCTTACCATGATCAACGTGACCTATCGTTCCTATGTTACAGTGTGGCTTACTACGATCAAACTTCTCTTTCGACATGTGTCTTTCCCCTTGCAGCGTACGTATTGAAGTTGTTTCCATATTTTTTGGAGCGGGTGAAGGGAATCGAACCCTCATAGCCAGCTTGGAAGGCTGGAGCTTTACCATTAAGCTACACCCGCACACACGAGCACCTTTTCATGTATGAAAAGTGGTGGAGGGAGCAGGATTCGAACCTACGTAGACATACGTCGGCAGATTTACAGTCTGCTGCCTTTAACCACTCGGCCATCCCTCCAACAAAGATTTCATAAAAATCTCTGTACAAAACCTGTTTTCAAGCATTTTTAATCTGATGTCAATTCCTAATCTTCATTTTCATAAAATCTCTGTCTTTTTTTGTCGATTTTCGCTTCTAATAAAAAAATCAATCAAAAAAAATCCTGTTTGAGAAAAATCAAATTCATACTCGCTATCCTTTTTTGCATTCCCGGTTGTCGCCCGCTCGATCATTTGCTAGGACTCTATAAATCCCTCAATCAAAGTGAATGAGAAATTTCGTGCAAAAAAAAATGCAATGGCTTTATGGCGTCCACGCTGTTAAAGCAGCTCTTGAAAACCCTAAACGAGAAATTTTAAAGCTTTTCGTTATCAACGATCGATTGCAACAAGATTTTTCTCAGCATGGTGCCACAGTAGTTCCAAAAAGCACTTTTGATAACCTGTTCCCGCCACAAACGGTTCACCAGGGAATTGCGGCCCAAGTTTCCTGTTTGAAAAATATTACCCTGGAAGACCTTCTCAAAAATAAAAAGCATGATGATCTTATGATCATGCTTGATCAAGTAACCGATCCTCATAACGTAGGGGCAATTTTAAGATCAGCCGCTGCCTTTGGTGCAAAAGCTGTTATCATTCAGGAAAGAAATAGCCCCGCCCCTGAAAATGCTATTTTAGCCAAAACAGCCTCTGGTGCTTTAGAACAAGTCCCTCTTGTCATGGCCAAAAATCTGGCACGGGCCCTAACGTCTCTTAAGAAAGCTGGATACTGGATTCTGGGTCTTGATGAACAGGGGGTCCCTCTGAGCAAGACCTCTCTGCCACGCCCTCTTGTTCTTGTTCTCGGCGCAGAAGGTAAAGGCGTCCGACGCCTTATACAAAAAGAATCAGACCTTCTTGTTTGTTTACCGACCTCATCAACCTATACAACACTGAATGTTTCCAATGCCGCTGCCGTTGCTTTATACGCCGCCCAAGTTGCCATTATAGGGGAATCTCAATGAAGTCACCTGCCCTCGTCCTTTTCTTTAAAGGAATCCTTTTGCTTATAATACTTGCAAGTTGTTCTTTAACGACTCTTTTCCTTTTGAATGTGCCTCTCTCCAAGAGCCTTTTGAACGAAAACAAAAATCTTGTTAACTTTATCCTCTTAATAACAATGGCCTTCTATTTTCTTGGCTCTATCCCCTTTGGTCTTATTCTGACAAAAGCCGGAGGGCTAGGGGATATTCGCAAAATAGGTTCAGGCAATATAGGAGCCACTAATGTTTTGAGAGCAGGAAATAAAAGTATTGCCGCCGCAACTTTGTTTCTAGATGCGTTGAAAGGGTTTTTATGTGTTTTTATTGCAAGTTCAGAGGTATCACTAAACTATGTCACAAACCTTATTCCCGTCACAGCACTCCTTGAGGATTATCACGGAATTCCTCTAAAAATCGTCTTGCAACTTTTAGCCGCAACAGTAGCTCTCCTGGGTCATTTATACCCGGTATGGCTTTCTTTCAAAGGTGGCAAAGGCATCGCAACCCTGGCAGGCATTCTGTTAAGTCTCTCTCCCACAATCTGGATCACTGCAATTGCTCTCTGGATCGTTATATTTCTAAAAACACGTTTATCATCATTAGCCGCCATTTGTGCCCTTGTCCTGACGCCTGCCGTGACTTTTGTTATAGAGGGGGCCCCGTTAGGTCTCTGGCTTACCGGGATCTCTACCTTATTATTATGGCGCCACAAAGACAATGCAAAACGCCTGATCACAGGTAAGGAAGGAAAGATTGGAACCAAAGGCATCGATGCTAAAAAATAAAGAACTCACCTCACTATCTGAGTTAACAAAATCGGAAAAAAGAGCTCGACTTCGGCTCTTCAGGTCTGAAAATGTAGGATGCGTCTCTTTTTTCCAGCTTTTACAGCGTCATGGGACTGCCGAAGAAGCCCTTAACCATATTAACCTTTATGCACAGCAAGGGGGGCGTTCAAAGCCTTTACGTCTTGCAACAGATCAAGAAATCGACCAGGAAATCCAAAAAACAACCCGGCATGGAGCACGCTTTCTTTTTTGGGGAGAAAGTCTTTACCCGAAAGAACTTTCTGCCATCTATGATCCCCCTCCTGTAATAATTTACAAAGGTCGTGAAGAACTTTTTCAAACACCAAAGCTCAGCATTGTTGGTGCACGGAACGCTTCTTTAAATGCCAAAAAACTGGCATACACATTTTCACAAAAAATAGCCCAGGAGGGCTGGAGTATTGTTTCAGGTTTGGCACGCGGCATTGATCGTGCGGCTCATGAAGGCGCCCTTGATCACGCTACTGTCGCCTGTGTTGCGGGAGGCATTGATACAATTTACCCTTCAGAAAATGAAGATCTTTTTAAAGCGATTCCAGAAAAAGGACTTTTAATGACAGAAGCGCCTTTTGGCACTAAACCCCACGCCAGTCTTTTTCCACGACGCAACCGTCTCGTCTCGGGATTAAGCCAGGGCATCCTGGTTATTGAAGCCGCTCTTAAGTCTGGTTCTCTTATTACAGCTCGCCTTGGCCTGGAACACAATCGGGAAATCTTCGCTATCCCGGGATCACCTCTTGACCCAAGGTCACAAGGTGCTAATAAACTCATACAGGACGGCGCTAAGCTCGTTCAAAAACCTGAAGATATTTTGGAATCCCTCAAAACGTCTCCCTCTCTTTATCCAATACAAAAAAACCCGATGAACCATGAAAATCTTTCAGAAAAAATATCCTCCAAAGAAATGACGCGTTTACGTCACTTAATTATCACATCATTAAGTTGTGAGCCGATTTCTGTTGACGAGCTCTTAAGAGAATGCGACTTCTCATATTCTATTGTTTCTTATGTTCTGCTGGAGCTTGAACTTGCCGGAAGAATTATACGACATCCGGGAAATAATGTTTCCAGAAAGATGGATGCTGTTTAAACAGCTTTGTAATAATAACGTGAAAGAAAAAGAAGAAAAGCAATGAAAGTTGTTGTTGTTGAGTCACCCTCAAAAGCCAAAACAATTAATAAATATCTTGGCAAAGATTATATCGTTCTTGCCAGCTTTGGCCACGTCAGAGATTTGCCTTCAAAAAATGGATCTGTAGATCCTGATAATAACTTTAGTATGTTGTGGGAAACAGAATCGCGATCCACGAAACACATTAATGAGATTGCGGCCGCTTTAAAAGGGGCAGATACTCTTTATCTTGCAACTGACCCTGATCGTGAGGGAGAGGCCATTTCATGGCATATTCGCGAAGTCCTTGAAAAGAGAAACAAATTAAAAGACATCAACGTTCAACGCATTGTTTTTCACGAAATCACAAAAAAGGCTGTCCAAAAATCCCTGGATCACCCTCGTGATCTTGATCAAGGTCTCATTGATGCATACCTGGCACGCCGAGCTCTTGATTATCTTGTTGGTTTCACACTGTCTCCCATTTTATGGACGCGCCTTCCCGGGTGCCGTTCTGCAGGACGTGTTCAGTCTGTTGCCCTTCGTCTTGTCTCTGATCGGGAAGCTGAAATTGAGGCTTTTAAATCAGAAGAATACTGGTCTTTAACAGCAACCTTTCTTAAAGAAACAAAAAAATCTTTTGGAGCTCGCCTTACCCATGTCAGTGGGGAAAAACTTGAAAAATTTACCCTGACATCAGAAAAAGAAGCGCTCCCTCTTAAAAAAGAAGCAGAACAGCAAACTTATTCTGTTCTTAACATTGAAAAAAAACAAGCAAAACGGAACCCTTCTGCTCCCTTTATTACTTCTACCCTACAACAAGAAGCCTCGAGAAAGCTGCGTTTTAGTGCTCGCAAAACCATGCAGCTTGCCCAGCGTCTTTACGAAGGGATTCAAATTGGGGGAGAAACAGTCGGTTTAATCACCTATATGCGTACGGACAGCGTTAACGTCGCCACTGAAGCCATTACCGGAGCGCGCGAGCATATTAAAAACGCTTATGGAGAAAAATATCTCCCTAAATCTCCACGCCTTTTTAAAAGCAAAACCAAAAACGCGCAAGAAGCTCATGAGGCCATACGTCCCACTAGTATTACAAGGTCCCCGGTCTCTCTCAAGGCTGCTTTGGATAAAGATCAATGGGCCCTGTATGATTTAATCTGGAAACGATTCCTGGCTTCTCAGATGGAAACCATGATCCTGGATCAGGTTGCTGTTGATATTGAGAGTACTAATAAAAAATTTATTTTTCGCGCTAATGGATCAACAATTGCCTTTGATGGCTTTTTTCGTGTTTATGTTGAAGGTAAAGACGAAGATGATATAAATACCGGAGACGACGAGAAACTTCTTCCTCCTTTAGCACAAAAAGAAGCCCTTGACATTGAAGAAGTTTTGGCCAATCAGCATTTTACCCAGCCCCCTCCCCGTTATTCAGAAGCAAGTCTTGTCAAAAAGCTTGAGGAGCTCGGGATTGGTCGGCCATCAACTTATGCCTCCATTATTTCAACATTACTTGATCGCAATTACGTTCGTCTTGACAAGCGTCAATTGCATCCAGAATCTCTGGGGCGCCTTGTAACAGCGTTCCTTTATGAATACTTCACAAAATATCTTGAATATGATTTCACGGCAGATCTGGAAGAACGTCTTGATGATATTTCAAACGGAGGAGGTGCTTATCTAAAAGTGCTTGAAGAGTTTTGGAAAGCCTTTAAAGAATCGACGAAAGAAGCTGATAAACTGCGTATTACAGATGTCTTGAACTTGCTTGAAGAAAATCTGAAAGACTATATCTTTCCTCCACGGGAAGATGGAACTAACCCAAAATCTTGTCCCTCTTGTAATGAAGGTTCTCTATCGCTTCGCCTTGGAAAATTTGGAGGTTTTGTTGGATGTTCACGCTACCCTGATTGCTCGTACACCAGGCAGTTATCGACATCTCTGCCTGAAGGAGAAGAGCCTACAGAAGCAGCGGCTGTTTTTGAAACAAAAATCCTGGGTCAAGATCCCAAACTGGGTCTTGATGTGACACTGCGTAAAGGACCTTATGGTTTTTATTATCAATGGGGAGATGCAGAAAAAAAGAAAAAACCAAAACGCGTTTCTTTGCCGAAGGGAACAACTCCTGAAACAGCTTCCCTGGAACAAGCTCTTGAAATAGGTGCCTTACCCCGTACAGTCGGCATTGACCCAGAAACAAAAGAGGAGATCACAGCTGCCATTGGTCGTTTTGGCCCCTACGTAAAACGTGGGTCAACATTTGCCTCTTTAACAAAAGAAGACGATGTTTTAACTGTATCCCTTGAGCGTGCGCTTGAACTTTTTATCCTCGCCAAAGAAAAAAAGAAAAATGCACCTGTCAGAAAAGCAACTGCAAAGAAAGCCTCTACTAAAAAAACCTCTGTTAAAAAGTAATATTCATTTACCAGAATGCTTATTTTCCCGGGATTTTTAACTCAAAATGAAAATCCCGGGAGAATGTAGAGAGCACATTTACAAAAAAGGCTTCTCGGCATAATAAATTAGAACTTGAACTTTTTCTTGAAAAGGCGCCATAAAGGGATCGAATACAATGACTTTTAAAAAAAGAAAGAAATATTTTGTCCCTTCCAAGTGAACGTCAACTTCTTAACTTTTTGAATCAAGAGCCAGAACCCGTTTTACGTCGTGATCTTGCCAAGGCCTTTAATATTAAAGGGGAAGAACGTCGTCTATTTCGCACTTTTTTATCAGACTTGACAAAACAGGGCAAACTAACGAGAAAAGGCAAGGCTTACACCTCCATTCGACGTAAATCATCTTCAACTCTGACAGTTCTTATTACCGACCAGGAAGATAACTTTTTTATTGGAATACCTGTAACACCTTTGGAAGAAAAGACTCATGAGCCTATCATGATAAGAGATTCTGCTGGCCAGCTTAACATTGGTCACAAAGCCCTTGTTCGCCTGAACGATCAAAAGACAGAAGCGCCTCTCGTAGCAGATCTTGTACGAGTTATAAGGGCTACAGAATCAAAAAAAATGATTGGTCGTTTCTGTGCGTTAGGAGATCATGGAACCCTTCAATCTCTTTCTAAAAAAGATCGCCACGAATATCCTATTGCTGCAAACCATACAATGGGAGCCCGGGATGGAGACATCGTTGAGGTCACTCTGGAGCAACACGGGAAACATCGGTTTTCTGCAAAGGTGGTGCGCCTTCTAAACGCCGCAGATGAAAAGACTTTAACTCCTTCAGACCTGGCAATTCTAGAGCATGACTTACCTCATGCTTTTTCTGATGAAGCCTTAAAATTCGCCTCAAAAGCTTCGAAGCCCACATTGGGAACACGAGAAGATCTAAGGCATCTGCCTCTTGTAACAATTGATGACAAGGATGCCCGGGATTTTGATGATGCTGTGTGGGCAACACCCGATCATTGTGAAACAAACCCTGGAGGATGGCAGATTTGCGTTGCCATTGCGGATGTTTCGCACTATGTAAAACCCGGGACAGCTCTTGATAAAGAAGCCCGTGAAAGAGGGAATTCTGTTTATTTTCCTGATCAGGTCGTTCCTATGCTCCCTGAAACACTATCAAATGATCTGTGCTCCTTAAAGCCTGATGTTGACAGAGCCTGTTTTGCTGTTTTTATGACAATCACAAAAACAGGTAAACTGATTTCACATCAATTTACGCGCGGCCTGATGAAATCAGCCAAGCGCTTGACATATCATCAAACCCAGGAAGCAATCGAGGGTCAAAAAACCGATCTCTCCAAAGAGTTTATTCAAAAAGTAATTGAGCCCTTGTACGGTGCCTATAATGCTTTAAAAAAAGGACGCCATTACCGAGGAGTTCTGGAGTTAAATATTCCCGAGCAAAAACTTGTGCTGGATAAAAAAGGCCATGTTACCTCAATCGAATCACGACCACGTCTTTCAAGCCATCAATTAATTGAAGAATTCATGGTTCTTGCCAATGTCGCCTCTGCAAGTACACTGGATCAAGCAACCCTGCTTTGTATGTTCCGTGTCCATGATCAACCTGCCCCCGAAAAAGTTGACGTTCTTCGGCAATTTCTGAAACTCATGAATATTGATTTCTCGAAAGGCCAGCGTATTTCTCCCAAGGTTTTCAATGCATTATTAAAACAAGTTGCTGGGAAACCACAAGAACAGGCTGTCAACGAACTTGTTTTAAGATCCCAGGCCCAAGCGATTTATACACCTGATAATATTGGGCATTTTGGCCTTGGACTCGCACGCTATGCCCACTTTACATCCCCCATTCGACGATATGCAGATTTACTGGTTCATCGAGCTCTTACTCACTATCTAGAAAAAAAGCCCTCCAAAAGCTTTGAGTACTCACTGTCTGAATTTGCTGAAACAGGGGAACACCTTTCTCTAACAGAGCGACGAGCTGCAAAAGCTGAACGTCAATCAAAAGATCGCTTTGTAAGTCAGTATCTTGCCGACAAAATTGATGAGGTTTTTGAAGGAAGAATTTCTGGTATCGGGGAAATCGGCCTTTTTATTCTATTAACTGAATCTGGGGGTGATGCTTTTCTACCAACACGCCTTTTACCGCATGACTATTATTTTTATAATGCCAAAAACCAATCACTTCACGGAAAGCGCACAAAAAAAACCTTTCAGTTAGGTGACATCATAAAAGTCCGCCTGATTGAAGCAAATCCTTTAACAGGTAATATTATCGTGACACTTGAAAATACACCGCGTCACCCTCAAAAACGCTCTCCTTCCAGGAAGTTTTCACAGAAAAAAAAGGCTTCAAAAAGCTTTCCAAAGAAAAAGTCTGCACACAACAACAAAAATAGTTAAGCCCTTAATTTTTAGTTGAATTATCAATACATTATCGTTGATATGAATTTTTAAAGAGTTTTTTAGGATCGGCAACCTTCAATCTTAAGATAGATTGTCGTTTTTTGCCTGAAAATTCTGGCTTTTTTTATAAAAAACCTTGTGAGGGTCCTATCATTCACTTTTTAAAATTATTTCTCTCTTTCCCGAGAAAAATCAGGCGTTACAATACCTGCCGATACAACCATTTTAATCCCCTGCTCAACAGTCATCGATAAAAGCTGGACCTGTGATCGTGGAACAAATAAAAGAAAACCAGACGTTGGGTTAGGTGTCGTTGGTACAAAAACATTCACGACCTCATCATTCAGTTTTTGTTGCACTTCTCCTTTTGTTACGCCCGTCACAAAACCAATTGACCAAAGACCTTTACGAGGATATTCAATAAGAACAGCCTGACGAAATGAAGATTTATCCCGTTCAAAAACAGCCTGAAAGATTTGTTTAATTGCGCTATAAAGCCCTCTCAGGATTGGTGTCCTGTCCATAACATTATCACCAATCCTTAAAAGAAGACTGCCTAAAAAACCAGCAGCAAGCCACCCTATCAAAATAAAAACAATAATAGCGACCAATAATCCTAATCCCGGGATATGAAAAGAAAAGTAACCATCAAAAGAAAACCTGTCCGGGATAAGGCTTGTGATCGCAGAATCAATAGAGGTAACTGCTGTCCAGGCAACATAAAGCGTTAGAACAAGGGGAGAAGTGACCAAAATACCGGACAAAAGATATGCGCGTAATCGTAAGAAGAACTTTTTTAATGATCCTGGAGGTGTAGATTGGCTCACGATGAATCCTTATTAAATATATTATAAGACCAGGATATCATAACCCTCAGTTTTCTTCACGGAAGAAATCCGGCAACACCTTTAATTAAACAAATCGTAAGATAAAACGTGTTCCCCAAAAACAAAGAGGACTTAAAAAAGTAGAAAGTGATACCAGAAAAACAAAGCTGCCCTCTTGAGAAGAAGCCGTTGCAAACAGAAAAAAGGGAACAGCAAGAGGCCAAACAATAAGAAGAAACATTTGGGATGTATTTTTGTGAGACAAACAAAGAGCCTGAGCCATTAAAAACAAAGAGATAACCCCGGGAAGAACAAGAAGTACCTTTAAAGCAAGCTCCCATAGGAAAGATTCAATAAAAAGACTGAGGCAGCAAAAAGAAACAAGAGAATTTAACGTATTAATAAACAGCAAAAGTATTAGCCTGGAAAAAATAAAAAGGTCGAGAACACTACCTGATTCAGTCTTTAGAAGAGCAAGTGTCCCATCTTCAAAATCGTCTTTAAAGGCGTGCACAGACGAAAATGATGCAGAAAAGAGGAAGACAAGCCAAAAAATATATTGGTACTGCAGGACAGAAAAAGAGTCCTGGATTGATAAAATTCCTATAAAAAACCATGCTAGAAGGAGAAAGGCAAGACCCGTCAACATTTCTGATTTTTGACGCCACAATAAAAGGAGAGATGTCTTAATCATCAAATCAGGCCTCGTAATATCCAAAAGTATTTGGCGTATAAAAGTCTCGAAGGTTAAGATTTTGCGCCTTTATCCCAAGCTTACCATGACTCGCCACACAAAGGAGACCTCCTTTCTCAAGGTGTTGACGGCATAGATTTTTTAACTTCTCACCATTTTTTTGATCAAGTCCCAAAAATGGTTCATCCAGCAACCATAAAGGGCGAGAGACCAAAAGAAGGCGAGCTAATGACAAGCGTTGTTTCTGGCCTGTAGACAAATCTGAATAAAAGGTTGATTCGAAAGCTGTAAGACCGAAATAAGAAAGGGCCTTTACAATATTTTTTGAGTCTGCTTCATAGACCTGACACCAGAAAATAAGGTTTTCAGTGATTGTCAAAGCTGATTTAAATCCTTTTTGAACCCCAATAAAAATAGCTTGATCCGATTTCAACTCTGTATCCTGAAAATAAAATGAACCCGTTTCACACAAAAAGCTTCCCGCCATTATTTCCAGAAGAGTTGTTTTTCCCGATCCATTTTGACCTACTAAATGAAGTGCTTCCCCTGCATTAAGACAAAAAGAAAGATCCTGGAATAATAAATTTTGCCCTCTATAACAAGTCACCTTACGAGCTTCAAGTGCCATGAGAACTATCCTGATTCATCTGACACATTTGGCATAAATCTGTTAAGAGTTTTGTTAGCCCCTGAATACGATCTTCAACCGTTGGCCAAACTTGCAAATAGGAAAAGCTTTGATCCGGCTTTAAACGGATAATCCCAGGTCGCTCCATCGCATACTGGATCAAGGCATCTGCAGCTCTAAACCGATTTTTATAAAAAGAGAGTGTCGCCCCCTTTGGTCCCGTATCAACACGCACAACCCCCGCCAGACGACAAAGTTGTTTTAGCCTGACAGTTGTTAAGAGATTTTCAACTTCGGTCGGCAGAGCTCCAAATCGATCAATCATTTCTGATTTTAATGTCATAATCTCTTCAAGATCCTGGCTCCACGAAAGGCGGCGATATAAATTTAACCGTACCGATAAATCTGGCACATAATTCTCCGGAATCAAAACAGAAATCCCAAGATTCAACTGAGGAGTCCACTTTTCTTCAAGGATTCTTTGATCTTCCGGAAGAGTTTGCGTTTTAACAGCAGTCACCGCATCTTCAAGCATTTGCTGATAAAGCTCTACCCCAACTTCTTTGACATGCCCTGACTGAGCATCCCCCAAGAGGTTCCCTGCTCCCCGTAAATCCATATCATGACTTGCCAGTTTAAAACCAGCCCCCAGGGTATCAAGAGTTTGCATAATCTCGAGTCTTTTTTGAGAAGTCTCGCTTAGAAGTTGCCCAGCAGGTGTCGTCAAATAGGCATATCCACGACTTTTTCCACGCCCAACACGCCCTCGCAACTGATAAAGTTGGGATAAACCAAAAAGATCCGCCCGATGAATAATAATGGTATTAACATCTGGCAAATCAAGTCCTGATTCAACAATATTAGTTGATAATAAAAGATCATACTTCTTATCATAAAAGTCGACCATAATATCTTCAAGCTCTCTCGCATTCATTTGCCCTGTCGCAATAGCAACGCGCAAATTTGGCACCAGGTCTGTCAATGTTTCCTGACAGTTTTCAATATCCTTAATACGGGGACAAACGAAAAAGATCTGCCCCCCCCGAAAACGCTCTCTTAACAAAGCATCCCGGATGATGACAGGATCAAATGGTGTCACAAAAGTCCTGACAGCAAGACGGTCGACGGGGGCTGTTGTCATAAGGCTCATATCTCGCACACCCGACAAAGAAAGTTGAAGTGTTCGGGGAATAGGAGTCGCACTTAGCGCCAAAACATGTACATCGGTTTTTAAATTTTTCAGATGTTCTTTTTGCTTTACCCCAAAATGTTGCTCTTCATCAACAATAATAAGCCCTAAATCCTGAAAAGCCACCTGCCTGGATAAAAGTGCATGGGTCCCAACAACGATTTGCGCTTTACCATGAGAAAGATCACCCCTGTTTTGCCTGGCGACTTTTGAGGGAACAAAGCGGGAAAGTTGTCGAATGTCAATGCCAAGCCCTTTGAAACGTTCCGTAAAATTCAAATAGTGTTGTCGGGCCAAAAGCGTCGTAGGTGCAATAAGCGCAACCTGTTTACCTGTGCTGACAATAGCAGCAGCAGCTCGCAAGGCCACCTCTGTCTTGCCGAATCCCACATCCCCGCAAACCAGTCGGTCCATAGGTGTCCCTACTTTAAAATCCTCCAGGCATTCTTCTATGGCACGAAGCTGGTCTTCTGTTTCTGTATAGGGAAAACGAGAAGAAAATTCCTGGTAGAAGGCCTCATCTGGTACTAATGATTCTGTTTTTTGAAGTTTTCTTTTAGCCGCCAAGTCGATTAACTGACCTGCCATTGCCATCAAATCTTTTTTAACTTTTTCACGACGAAGCTGCCAGGATTTTCCCCCAAGCTTATCGAGCGCCGCTGGATTGTCTTCTCCCCCAAACCGTGTAATCAAATCCAGATTTTCAACCGGTAAGAAAAGCTTGTCATCCCCTGCATACATTAATTGTAAACAATCATGAGGAATCTGATCAACTGTTAGCGTATACAGGCCTGCATAACGTCCAACCCCATGTTCTTCATGAACAATCAAATCCCCAACAGAAAGGGCCGAAGATTCTTCAATAAACAAGTCTGATCGACGCTTGCGACGAGACCTTCCCGAGACACGTCTTCCAAAAATTTCCCGAGAAGCGATAACACATGCCCGAGGTGTTTCAAAACCTTCAGATAACGGATAAAGAAACAACGCAACAGAAGACGAATTTTTATAATCCCGGAAATTATCGAGAGAAGAAATATCCCGGCAAGGTATATCGAGTGTTTCAAGAAGGTTTCTTGCCTTCTCGCGTTGACCATCACTATCACACATCATAAGGAATGGCTTGAAAGATGAATTACCTAAATCAAGTTTTTTCAGTTTTTCAACAGGAGAGGCAACCACATTCCCTTGCTTTGAAGATAGATGAAGCGTCCTAGAGTCCAGGTCAAGAACTCGCTCTTCCAAAGAAACTTTTTGCCCGGGTTCAGAAAAAGGAGTCATTGAAATCGACTTACACCCTTTTTTTAGAAGATCTTTGTATGTCAGAAAAAAAGACGACAGAGGGACAGGGTGATAAGGCTGCTCTTCTGGTTTTTGATGACATCGTGCCTCAAAGTGATCCTCAATCTGTTCCTGATGTTTTTTAAGGGCCTCTGTACTTTGTTGACAAAAATAAACAGACACATCAGGTACCATATAATCAAAGAGAGTCGATAGTTCCGGATAGAAAAAAGGCAACCAATGTT
This sequence comes from Alphaproteobacteria bacterium UBA1908, assembly GCA_002337525.1. Taxonomy (GTDB): domain Bacteria; phylum Pseudomonadota; class Alphaproteobacteria; order Caedimonadales; family UBA1908; genus UBA1908. The sequence goes on from DDGG01000026.1 coordinate 27,136, forward strand.
CCATCCCGGGATAGGGCTTCCCCTCACTAATAGCTTCATAAAGCTTATCTTTTTGGCTGGCACGACCAAAAAGAGCACTATACTTCTGGCGAAAAAGACGAACTGTGTTTTCACAAAGAGCGACTTCTCCTGCGGGCATTAAATCAACCGGAGACATGACCTTTTCAAGAGATCTTTGAGACAGGGGATCAAAAGTTGTTATACTTTCAATATCATCACCAAAAAGATCCAAACGTATAGGATTTTCTGCTCCACTTGGGAATAAATCAACCAGACCGCCTCTTAAAGCATATTCCCCCGGCTCACGAACTGTATCGACCCGCAAGTACCCATTCGACAGCAAAAAATTTTGTAATGATGCCAAAGATAATGTCTGTCCTGACTGAAACGATACGGTCATGGACTTGATGACCTCTTTCGGAGGAAGTTTTTGTAACAGTGCCTTTGCAGAAGTCACGACAAGACAGGGACCTTTTGGATGCGTCACCAGAGTTTTTAAGGTATCCAGCCTTCGCCCCACAAGATCCTTATGCGGCGAAACCCGATCGTAAGGCAAACAATCCCATGCTGGAAATGTTAAAACAGACTTGCCAGGGCACAAAGTCTTTAGCTGAACAGCCATTTCCTCAAGACGTTCTTCATTTTGAACAACGACTAAGGAACAGGACGTTGTCTTTTTTTCATACTGGCTTATTTCCCTGATCAAAAACGCTTCAAGCCCTTCCGGCACACCACAAAGTCGTCCTTTGGATGACTCGGAGACTGTTTTTAAAATAAGAGAATCAAACATAGAATTTATACTTCACCGTCTCTACCATCTGGCTGTTCCAACCCTTGATCGGATATAAGAGCTTGCCACTCTTCTTCTGAAAGAACGGTCACTCCTAAAGCCCGTGCTTTCTCAGCCTTACTCCCGGCTCCTTCACCCGCAACAACATATGTGGTTTTAGCAGAAACAGATCCCACAACTTTGGCGCCCAGGTTTTCAGCTTGTGCTTTAGCTTCACGCCGCCCCGTCCGGGCTAAAGTTCCTGTAAAAACAACTGTCTTTCCTGAAACAGGCGAAGCTTTCAAACGTCTTTCATCTGGCAAAATCTGAATTTCCTTTGCCAGGCGTGCCACAACAGACTTCTGGCGCTCATCACTGAAAAAAATAGAAAGCCTTTCAATCAAAGATGGCCCCACACCGTCAATAGAGCGTAATTCCTGATAAAGAGGATCTTCTTCATTAAGTGTAAATGTTGTTAAGGCCTCGTACAAAACCTCAAATGACTCAAAATGTTGAGACAATAATTTTGCTGTTGATTCTCCTACCTCTCGAATCCCCAGAGCATAAAGAAAGCGGCTTAAAACAATACGTCGCTTTTGCTCTATAGCCTTGAATAAATTATCTGCTGACCGCTGTCCCCAGCCTTCCCACTGAGATAGAGGTTTTGAAGATTTTTTGTCACGTTCTTGTAGAGTAAAAATCTCGTCCGGTGTTTGAATTAGGCCTGTCTCAAAAAAGAGATCTATATTTCTGGAACCCAGTCCCTCTATATCAAAGGCTCCTCTCGATACAAAGTGACGAAGCCGAAGAGCTGCTTGTGCTGGACATACAAATCCTCCAGAACACCTAAGGGCAACTTCCTCTCCTTCTTTTTCCAGCGGACTATTGCAAGCTGGACACGTTTCAGGAAATGTAAAAGACTCGCGTCCCTGACGATCAGGATCAAGCACACGAACAATTTGTGGAATAACATCACCGGCACGCTGAATCAGCACATGATCTCCCACACAAATATTCTTTCGAGCAATTTCATCTGCATTATGGAGTGTCGCTCGTGACACCAAAACGCCCCCCACATTGACAGGTTCTAAAATAGCAACAGGTGTAATAACACCCGTTCGTCCCACTTGAAGAGTGATGTTCCTAAGAGTCGTTTGAGCTTGTTCCGGTGGAAACTTGTAAGCAATCGCATACCGTGGAGAGCGAGACACAAATCCCAACCGTTTTTGAAACACAAAATCATTGACTTTATAAACCAGACCATCAATATCATAATCAAGATCGGCCCGTTGGGCCTCTAATACCTCGTAGGCCGCCAGCATTTCCTCATAAGAGTGACAAAGACGCGTTAAAGAATTGACCTTAAAACCCCAGGCTTTCATTTTATTCAGGCGATCTAGCTGATTCGGGACATCCGGAAGATCTGTCATCAAGGAATAAGCAAAAAATCGAAGAGAGCGCTTTGCTGTAATCGCCGGATCCAACTGACGCAAAGACCCTGCAGCTGCATTACGGGGATTGGCAAAACACTTTCCATTCTCGCTTTCCTGCACCGCATTCAATGCCATAAAATCTTTCTTGGACATATAGACTTCACCACGGATTTCAATTATATTCGATACTTCTCCCGGAAGATTTTGGGGGATCTCTTCAATGGTTTTGACATTTTCTGTGATATTTTCACCAATCTGTCCATCTCCCCGGGTTGAAGCAGATACAAGAACGCCCCTTTGATAAGTAAGAGCACAGGAAAGTCCATCAATTTTCGGCTCCGCAATAATATTTAAAACTGTGTCTTGTGGCAGACCCAAAAAACGTTGTGTCCGAGTCAAAAAATCCAGCACATCTTCTGCGTTATGAGCGTTCGCCAGCGACAACATAGGAGTAGGATGCCGGACTTTTTTAAAACCCTCCCCGGGGTTAAACCCAACTCTGTTATCAGGATCATTTTCAAGGGTCTGCTCTGGAAATTTTTTTTTCAGGGTTTTGTAGCGAAGCCTTAATCTGTCATATTCACTGTCAGAAATTTCCGGCGCATCTTCCTGGTGATAACGACGATCATGGTATGTAATTTCATCAGCAAGACGTTGCAGTTCTTCTTTTTCTTCAGATGACGACAGGGAAGGAAATAAAGAATCTGATTCAGAAGCAGATCCAGTTGCCATAGTTAAAATAACCTCTCACTTGATTCCCGGTATTATAAATCTTTGCAGAATTTTTAAAAACCACTCTTTGCATTTTAGGAAGCCTTGTTTAAAAGAGCTTCAGCCGCAGCACGCGCCTCAGGTGTAATTGTTTCCCCCGACAGCATACGAGCCACTTCCTCTCGACGTTCTTCAGGTGATAGTGCAACAACCTGTGTTGTCGTTAACCCTTTTGATTCTGCCTTTGAAACAACATAATGACGCGATGCATAACTGGCAACCTGGGGAGAATGTGTAATGGCAAGAACTTGTATATGCTCACCAAGTCGTGCCAGACGTTCTCCAATAGCTGACGCCACCGCACCACCAACACCTGCATCAATTTCATCAAAAACAACCAGTGAGGCCAGCCCCTGCTGTGATAAAATAACTTTCAAAGCCAGCATAAAACGGGAACGTTCACCACCTGACGCAATCTTTGAAAGGGAACCCGATGCCAATCCCTTATTTGTCTGGACTTGAAATTCAACAGATTCCAGCCCCCCGGGACCCCACTGGCTTTCCTGTAAAGGTACAACTGAAACAAGAAAATTTGCTTTCTCTAGTTTAAGAGGCGGCAATTCACTTGTCACTTTTTGAGCCAACTGGTGAGCCGCTTTTTGGCGTTTATCTGTCAGGCATTTTGCTGCTTCCAGATAAATCCCTCGCGCCTGGACAATATTATTTTGCAATACCTGTAAATGGGCATCGCCTTTTTCAGTCTTGTGAAGTTCTTCCCGAAAGCGCTCTAAAAGATCAGACAAATCTTCCACCGAGACACCGTGTTTACGTGCCAGGGCTTTTAAAGAAAAAAGCCGGTCTTCAAGGGATTCCAAACTTTGAGAATCATCTGAATCAGATTGGAGCGCATTCTCAAGAAGGGAAATTCCTTCTTCCATATCCGCCAAAGATCGACTCAACAAGTCAAACAGTTCCTGAAAACGCCCCTGGGCATGACTATTTGCCTTTTCAAGGCGATTTAATCCCTTGCATAAAGCCATTTCAGCCCCCGCCTCACCACAAATCATGGTATGTGCTTCCTGGAGGGCTTCTGAAATTTTTGCATGGTGGGTCAGGTACGTGCGTTCCTGTAACAATCTTTCTTCTTCACCTTTTTCAGGAGAGATTTCTTCCATCTCTTGAACCGCATGGTTTAAAAAGTCACGATTTTCTTGTGCTTTTTGAAGAGACCGAGATTCTTCTTCAAATACTTTTCGTGCATGTTCCAGTCTAAACCAGGCTGTTTCAACATCGCTCACATCAGAATCAAGACCCGCATAACTATCAAGAAGTTGACGGTGGGCGCTGGCCTGAAGAAGCTGATCAAACTGGCCATGAATTTCAATCAGGGAAAGGGATAAGTCTTTCAGGAGAGACGCTGTCACAGGACGATCATTCACAAATGCGCGGGATTTACCGTCTGGTGACAAGGTCCGTCGCAAAATCAGAACGCCTTCTTCAAGGGTCAAGCCCTGTTCAATAAGTAAAAAAGTCGCAGGATGACTTTCTGGTAGAGTAAAAATAGCGCTTACCGACGCTCCTTTTGATCCCGGCCGCACAAGAGAAGGACTGGCTCTCTCCCCAAGAGCCAGGCCCAATGCATCAAGCAAGATTGATTTGCCGGCACCTGTTTCACCCGTCAAAACCGTCAACCCTGCAGGAAAATCAAGTTCGAGACGATCAATCAGGAGGATGTCCTCTATGATCAATCGCTCTAACATCCTCAGCAGTGCCTCTCTCGTCTATTCCGCCGCAGGAAGAGACGGTCCTCCATGAGGTGCCGGAATTGTCTCTCCTTGAGGCGTTAAAATTGTATGGGCCGATTTGCGCCTGGCTTCCTCTGTCTCACGATCCCGAAAAAAGTCCAAATGATCAAGCCAGGAGTTTCCATCTTCCTTCTGGGCCTGAGTTCGATAGTCTTCCCCTTTCAACAACAAATATGTATCTGCATACCAGGAACTCGATGGAAAATTATGCCCCAAAACTGCTGCTGTTTTTTGTGCTTCAGGATAAAGCCCCAAGGCCAAATACACTTCGACAAGACGGTGCAATGCTTCTTCAACCTGAGTTGTGGTTTGATAGGTTTCAACAACTGTACGAAAACGATTCAAAGCAGCTAAATAAGCTCCCTTATTGAGGTAATAACGTCCAGCTGTCATTTCTTTGGCCGCCAGATTGTCTCCAAGCAAGTCGATTTTTAGCTTCGCATCTCGTGCATAAATCGATTCAGGGAAACGTTTGATCAGTTCCTTAAAAGAGTCCAGTGACAATCGGGCCATATCCTGATCTCGCTCGATAGGAGCAAGTCTTTCATAATAACAAAGACCCTGCAAATAAAACGCATAAGGAATATCTTTATGGGCCGGGTGAAGTTGAATGAAGCTCTCGATTGGATCCAGGGCTTCCTCATACTTACGATCAAGGTAATAGGCATAAGCAGACATCAGTTGGGCCTGGGCAGCCCAGTCAGAATAAGGATGTTGACGTTCAACTTCATCAAAAGTCTTTGCCGCTTTATAGTACTTGCCCTGAAACAGAAAAGTCCGTCCCTCATGATACAGTTCTTCCAGGCTGCGGTCTTCATAGGCATCTTCATCTTTCCCGCTACAACTTGCAAGAAATGCTATTGATAAAAGGGCCCATGCTATTTTCGGGGACTTTTTAAAAGAGGTCAGCACACTTATATCCTTATTCTTTAAAACTCTTAACTCTTCTCAATAGCCTTCTTTGACACAAAATCCAACCCCCCAACGGTGTTCCTTTTCACTTAACAGGTCTCTTTTTTGTCAGAACAGTCGTCAGGGTATACTGCTTTCGAGGACCTTCAACATGCCATTTACAGATCAGAACCTCAGGAAAAGAGCGAACTTCAGCCTGGTAAAGATCAGGTCCACACACATGCTTTACCTTCTGAAAGCCTGTTGACAAATTTAAAGAAAAAAAGATATCTCCTGATGAAAAATAAATCCGGGAGGTGTTAAGATTTTCAGAATTGAAAGCAAGAAAATAACTCTGCTCGAAGGTTCCCTGATATTCTTCTTGAATGACTGTTCCCTTTTCATGATAAAGAAGTTGTAAAAGTTCAGACTTTTGTTCGAAAGATCTAAAAGGCTTTTCCAATGGCTGAAAAGTAGCAATGCCCGACATTTTAACTTCCTGACAAGTGCCTTTTGTATGGTGAATTTGCCGTATAAGCGACCATTTCCCTTTAAGGTAAGAGTATAGATCGCTAACGCACTGTTTAGAGCTGTTTTCGCACGGATGACACAACAGTTCCTGACTCATAAAGGCTCTTTGAAAAATAAAAACACCTTGCCTGCTTTAGGCCGCATTCAACAAACCTTTTTCCTCAAGGAGAGTCTTAAGCTCTCCTGATTCGTACATATCACGCATGATAT
>DDGG01000015.1:0-302 GCA_002337525.1 Alphaproteobacteria bacterium UBA1908
CTACGATTGGTTTTACCAATCTCCGGATGATCAAAGGTATTTCTTCTAGATTGTTTTTGTGGCTCTTTAGAATATAGGGGAGAAAAGATTCCGTTGAGGATGATGAGGACTTTGATTATTAGAATTTGTTTCGCTTGACAGAAGTACGATAAGAACGTTAGAAGAAGAGCATATGCCAAATATATACTGGCATAACACTGGTGAACTTTGTTCAAGTGACAGAGTTTTAAACTCAACGGGGTGCCTTTTGGGGCTGAGAGGTGGTTTCCATCAACCCGCGAACCTGATCCGGGTTATGCCGG
>DDGG01000015.1:440-1072 GCA_002337525.1 Alphaproteobacteria bacterium UBA1908
GAACCTGATCCGGGTTATGCCGGCGTAGGAATATGAGGTCGAAATGGTTCTTTTTTTCAGGCGTAGTACGCTTTTTTTAATCTGTTTATTGTTTTCTTTTTATTGTAAGGGGGAATCAGATAGCTCTGACGAACCTATAATAGTTTATATCAGAGATTCTTTTTATGAAACATGTGTTCCTTTTCTGAAACGAACAATTTCGGGCAAAGTTCAATATGTAAAATTAAGTAGTAGCCTTTTAATGGGGCGTTTAAGACTGGAGAAAAATAAAAGCCGTGCTGATTTAGTGATAGGGGCAGACTCCTGTTTATCTCCTGAAATTATGGCATTGGATATCACCGGAAAAAATAGATTAAAGGCCACAGATTATGATATTCCGGTACCCTGGAAATATACTGATATTATTCCTTTTTGCTATAGCTATTTAGGTATTTTATATGACGAGAGTCGCCTTAAGGAGCCTCCGGAAACATTTGAAGATATCCTGGAGTCTTCCTTGAAAATAAGTATACCTCATCCTCGAACTTCAACAGTAGGGCTTGTTTTTTTTGATTGGTTCAAAACAAAATCAAAAGACTTGTTCCAGGAGAAATGGAGACATCTTCACGAGCGGCTTCTCTCGTTACCAAAGG
>DDGG01000015.1:1206-53226 GCA_002337525.1 Alphaproteobacteria bacterium UBA1908
GCTTCTCTCGTTACCAAAGGGCCTTTCCGAATCTTTTTCCCTGTTTGTTCAAGGTGAATGTGATTTAACAGTTGCGTATATAACGTCGGTTGATTATGCGGCATTACGTCGGCAACGTATGTCTATTCGCTCTCTCCCGTTTAAAGGACTCCCACTTCATGCCTATACAGCTTTTTTAACATTGAAAGGGTCTAGAAAAGAAAAGGTCCACAGGATTTTAAAGGCACTTTTATCATCCGACATACAAAGACAATTAATCACAAAAGATGCTCTTTACCCTGTGCAGAAAGAGATAAAACTTCAGGCGAAATTTCAACAGAAAGAGCCATTGCCAGTTTTGCCTCTCCACGATTTCACACGCCAAAAGCGTCAGGCGCTTTTGTTGTCTCTTGAGTCATTATCCAGGACAGGTCAAAGGTTATAAAATGTCGATCATTGATGTTTTATTAGGGTCATTAGGGCAGGCCTTTCTTTCGACACTTGCTAGCTCTCTTCTGGGGTTACTTCTGGCGTGGCTTTTAATGCATGCTCCTCAAGGTCACTTCAAAACTTTCTTTCAGGAAAGCCTTTTGATCTTTTTTATGATTCCTTCCATAACACTTGTTTTAAGTCTTTTATATACAGGAAAAAATTTTGGGGGAACTAATTTTTATGGTTTGGCAGGGATCGTCATTTGTCACACATTTTTAAATGCACCTTTTATGGCCCGCAGCCTTCTCTATACTTATCAAACAATTCCAACAGTCTTTTGGCGAGAGAGTCAACATCTAGACCTTGGGATCTTCTTACGTTTTAGGTGCCTCGAATGGCCTTTTTTGAAGATAGTTTTCTTGAAAACAGCTGGTCTTATCTTAGTGCTATGCCTTGTAAGTTTTTCGATTCCGTTGATGTTGAGTAAAAACCTCCATGCCTTGTCTCTTTCTCTTGCACTTTACAGTGAATTAATATTGGAAGCAGATCCTGCCAGGGCATTTTTATATATTGTTCCTTTCATAATTCTTGTTACTTTTATGGCCTATCTTAACCATTTCCTTATAAAAGAGGTTCCTTCTCCTTCCATTCGGGCATACCTTCATACAAAAAAGAATTTTTTTTATTCTTTTTTGTTGGGTGTGTTTGCCACAGTGCTGATGCTTCCTTTGATTCTGGGTTTGTTAAGTTTTTTGTCAAGGGAGACGTTATTTCTTTTAAAAGACGCCACCTTATTAGAAGCTTGTAAAAACAGTTTTTTGATAGCCCTGACGGCGGCGGGGGGAAGTTCTCTTTTGGCATTATTGCTGGTGTTAATAATGCCTTCAAAAGTATTTCCCCTGGTTCAGTTAATTTTGTCTATTTTCTTGTTGCCAAGCTTTGTTATTGGAGGATTTTTAATCATCGGGGCTGGGACTTTTTTTGATGATTATGCTGTGTTAATGACACTTTTGCTGCATATACTCATTCCGTTACCATTTACAGTACAAATCTTAAAATCGCGTTTAACGAGGCTTCAAAGGCAAAACGAGCCTCTTGTTCTGATGTTGAGATTAACGTTCGTTCGAGCCATAAGGGTTATATATTTGCCCCAAATAAAAAAAGATCTTTTAAGTGTTTTTGCTTTATCGGCGGTGTTTTCCTTGGGAGATATTGGGGCAGCAGCTCTTTTTGGAGGAGCTTTTGAAACCTTGCCCTCTCTTATTCTTGGGTGCTTTCGTACGTTCGATTTAGAAAGAGGAATGGCTTTCTCGTATATTCTGTTGTTTTCTATGGGCCTTTTTTTATTACCAAATTTATGGATCAGGAAAGGACGTATGAATGCTGTTTTGTGAAAATCTTTTTTTTGAACGGCCTGATTTTACTTTAAAGGGAAGCTTTTGTCTTAAAAAAGGAGAAAGGGTTGCGCTTACGGGACCCAGTGGCCATGGAAAAACGACATTGTTATTAGTCCTTGCGGGCTTTTTAAATACTCAAAAGGGTAGTTTGTTCTATAATCAAGAAGATATTATGAAAACTCCCCCGGAAAAACGTCCTTTTGCATTTTTGTTTCAGGAAAATAATTTGTTTGATCATTTAACGATCCTGGAAAATATGGCTCTGGCTTTTGGTCGTTTTTCTCCTGGTAAGGATGAGCAGAACCAGGTTACAAAAATCCTGTCTCTCTTTAAGGTAAATGATACCTTAAAATGGTACCCTCATAACCTTTCGGGGGGGCAACGTCGTCGTATTAGTCTTGCAAGATGTCTGTTGTTGCGGCGTCCTGTTTTGCTTCTTGATGAACCATTTAATGGTGTTGATCAGGAAACAGTCGATCTTTTAATTACTTTTTTGACACAAACAAACGATTTAACAATAATCTTTACCAGTCACCAGGACAGGGAAGTGGCTGCCCTGGCGACACGGGTTTTAAAGATTAATCAGGGGCTTTTTGGAGAAGGTAAAGCTTTTTGAGCTTATTTTTAAAAGTCATGGTTATATTATTACCTCTTTCTTTTTCTAATATGTTAGGGTCTTTGAAGCTGTCGGCAAAAGTATACTGTCAGGGCTTTGCCTGTAAAAATATTTTTTAAAAGCGAGATTTTATGAGAGATAAAATAATTGCTGTTGATTTAGACGGGACTCTTATTTACTCAGATTTGACCTGGGAAAGCCTTTTATTTGCCCTGTTTGAAAACCCTTTAAAGTTGATGTGGCTTATTATAAAAACGATGGGATCTTTAAATAAGCTCAAAGAAGGCCTTTCACAGCATTTTTCATGTCGTGTCTCTCCTGAGAAGTTACCCTATAACAAGGAAGTCCTGGATTTCTTAATGTCCAAGAAAAAAGCAGGGGCATCTCTTATTTTGGCAACGGCTTCTCATATCAGTCAGGCTGAGAAAATAGCCAGCTACCTTGGTTTTTTTGATGCCATTATGGCATCAGATCATAATGTCAATTTAAAATCTCATGAGAAAGCAAAAGCCCTTGTGAAAGCCTTTGGTGCGAAAAAATTCATCTATTTAGGTAATTCAAAAGACGATCTGCCTGTGTGGGATGCTGCTGGAAAAGCAATTTGCGTGAATTGCTCACAGGCGCTTTTCAAACGCGTTTCCAACACGGATAAGGTTCTTTTTTCAAAAAGAAAAAGTCTTGTTAAAGAAATGTTTCACCTTTTACGCGTTTATCAGTGGGTTAAAAATACTCTTCTTTTTTTGCCCCTGATTGCGGCTCATAAGATTTTTAATATTGCTCTTTTTGCAAAAACCGGTGTAGGATTTCTTAGTTTTTCATGCGTCGCATCCTCTCTTTACATCATCAATGATTTGATTGATTTAAATCACGATCGATCGCATCCTCGTAAATGCCATCGCCCTCTGGCCCGGGGAAGTGTCCCTATTCCTATTGCATTTTTGCTTTTTGGGGGGCTTATGGGAGCTGGAGTTATCCTTGCTTTATTGACTGAAAATAGGGCCTTCTTCAATATACTGATTCTTTATGGCCTTAGTAGTTTTTTATACTCTATTGTTCTAAAAAGAATTGCTCTTCTTGATGTTTTGGTGCTGGCCTTTTTATTTGTTGTGCGTATTTTTGCAGGACAAATTTTATCAAATATTGATTTGACGCACTGGTTCCTTTTATTTTCTGGTTTTATTTTCTTTAGTTTGGCTCTTGCAAAACGATCTGCTGAATTTAGAAATACGGAAAAAACAGAACTATCCGGACGAGGTTATATTCAATCGGATTATCCTCTGATTCTAAGCTTGGGTGTTGGGGCGACGCTTATGTCATTAGTGGTGTTTGGCTTGTATCTTAATAGTCCTGATGTGATGGCTTTATATAAGTCCCCTTCTTATTTGTGGGGGGTCATGCCCTTGATGACTTATGCTCTAACGTATGTATGGTTGATGACGGGTCGAGGAAAACTTCATGATGATCCGATTCTTTTTCTTTTTAAAAGTCGACGTATGTACTTTTTAGGGGCCTTGATTTTTATTTGCACGATATTGGCGAAGTTTTAAGCTCCATTTCTGGATTGTATCAGGATACAAGCGTGTTTCCAGTTCATAAAAGAAAACAATCAACGTTAGAGTCCAGGCGAGATAGGCATAACGTCCGACGGCAATATAAAAAAGTAACAAGATATGAGAACTAAGAGCCGCCATACTCAACGCCCTGATGGCAAGGGGGGTCTTTTTTTGAAAGGTATGAACAAAAACATAAAACAAAGGTAAAAGCCTGTAAAAATCTGAAGGTCCATTCCATTCATCCAGGTGTTTAAAAACCTTTAAAACGACTTCGTTTTGAAAGTTTATTCGAAGAATCTCTTTCAGAAAAACAATGTAATCTGTAAAAGTTACATGAAGATTAACAGGGTGGGTTGCTGCAGAAGTTGTCAAAACAAATTCTTTCCCAAAAATATAATTATGCAAAGGCATGACAAGTAGAAAAACATACCCGAAATAGGGAATTATTTTTTTAAAGGCTTTTTTTATGTTGTAAGCGTTAGATAAATCATAAACGAAATAACAGATTGTAAAAAATCCTATCGGAACAAGGTAAGCTGGTCGGATAAAGGCTGATACAGAAAACAAAAAGCAGGCCAGAAAAGTAAGAATCGGTTGTTTAGGCCGGTCTTTTCGCATCATAAAAGAAGCTCCAGTAAAAAAGAGCATAATGGCAAGAGGCTCTCCGTGTCCCGAATAGGTTTTCTGGACAAAATGGTAAGCGGCAAAGCCAAATCTTTCAAAAAGGGGAAGAAAACAAAATATGGCGAAAACCCGAAAGGAGGCTTTTTCCGACAGAAAATTTTGAACCATTTTATAGAGAAAGAAACCTGTAAGGGAAACAAGAGTCATAAGGCCCATAAAGCTTTCTCCTACCAGAACCTTTTCAAGGGCTTTTATATACCGAAGGCCTGGCATAAAGTAATAAACTGATTCGCCCCCTCTAAAGGTTTCCGCTATATCACCCTGGGCAAGGGCTTGTAGAATTTGTCGTCCAAAACCCTCATAAACAAGGCCATCTCCGCCACCAGGTAATATGGGATAGGATGTAAAAACAGAAGGCCTAATAATAAGACAGGTTAGAAAAAAACTGGATATACTGAGAAAGGGAATTTTGATCTTTTTCCAGGAGGGATACCCAAAAAGAACACGGAATATTAAGGCGGGTACCAGTAGTATTAAAAAGAATCCAAGACTTTCGTAAATACGATGGAGCAACGTTTTGTGAAGGGTAATCTGAAGTTTTTTTTCTGGATCGATATTCAAGGCATAAAATTTCAGACCATCATTGGGGATAATAATTTGGTAGGGTGTTTGAGAGTCTTGCTTAATATAACCTTCTTCTGTTTCTGTAAAAGTTTTCCCTGTGATTGTTAAATGGCTTCCAGCAAATGCTTGGGGTAGAGAGTAAAAAAAGTAATAAGGCATTTTGTGACGTTTGACGTCACTTTTAAAATCAAAAAAGTTATAGATATTATCATTGATGGTACCAATTTTTGTGGTGGCAAGTGATTCATGATCAATGTAAGAGATCCTTCGTGAAAGATCTGTTTTTTGAAAGTATCCATCCGCGGACCAGGCAAAATCTTTTTGTTCTGTTATAAAGTATTGCCAGCATCCATAGATTGCTTTATCGCATCGTTTTTCTGGAGGATAAGATTTATTAAAATCATTCAAAAGTTCCTGTTGGATTTTTTCAGGAAGAGTACTTGTTTGGCTCCATGTGTGTGAAACCGGATGAAAAACATTGTGCCCCTCCTCGATAAGGGGATGCGGTATCAGTCCTTCCAGGATTTTTAGAATCAGCAAGCAACTCGCGGCAATTCCCCCTTTTTTTAAGGAAAATCTGTCAAGGCCAAAGAGCCAAAGTCCCATAAAAAGTAGAGCCACAAGGCCAAAGTGATTTAAGGGGAGTCCTTGTAATCCCATAAGGCCCAGAAAAAGAAGTACTTTAAAGAGAGGAATCGTCTTAACTTTCATTCAAAATCAGACCTTTTTGTCGTGGTGAAAAGTTTTTAGTATAACCTTCAAGGTGTTTGCAGATAATATCGTACTGATTGTCTTGATCATCAGATTCTATGATTATGGCTTTTTTTACCTGATGGCGAAACCAGGTCATTTGACGTTTAATGTACCGCCTTGTTTCCTGTTTTGCTTTTTGACTGGCCTCATCAAGTGTGATGTTATTTTTCAGGAAGGCAGCTAGTTCCCTTGCTCCAAGAGCTTTACTGACCGGAAGCTTTTCGAAATCAGGGTATTTTTCCATGAGAGTTTTTATTTCTTCAAGAGCGCCTGACTGAATCATGAAATCAAATCGCATTTCTGCTTTTTGATAAAGAGCAGAACGTTCAGGAAGTAGTGTAAAAAAGAGAGAGGGAGGTGTTAGAAAAGATCCTTTTGTGGGTTGTTGATGCCACCAGGATAAAGGCTTTCCTGTTTGAAGAAGAACCGCAAGACTGCGTTGAATACGTGCAGTATCCCCTGGTTTTAAACGATTTGCTTCTTCCGGGCAGCGTTTCTTTAAATCCTGATAGAGGGCATCAAGTCCTTTTTGTTCAAAGAGCTTCTGGATTCTTCTGTTAATTTCTTGTGTAATGGGGGGGATTTCAGAAAGACCCTCTGTCAGAGTTTTAAAATATAATCCTGTACCGCCTACAAAAAGAGGGAAATGGCCTTCCTGCAAAGCATCAAAGTAGGCTTTTTTTGCAAAAATCTGCCAACGGGCAACAGAAAAAGCTTCATAAGGCTCAAGGAAAGAATAGAGTTTATGGGGGCAAGCCCTCAAATCTTTAGAAGAAGGCAGTGCCGTTAATGTTGGTAGACCTTTATAGATCTGAAGGCTGTCAGTATTAATCAGTGTAACAGGAAATTCTTTGGCAAGACGCAGAGCCAGGCTTGATTTTCCAGAGGCTGTTGGGCCTGCCAGACAGAGGGCTGCTGGGGTAATAGGGGGAGCTACATTATGCCTGGTCTTAACTGCCATTTTAATGGGCCAATCCACTTTCGTTCATTGAAGTTGTTGCAGGAATAGATTACAACTACAGTATGTTTTTCCTATGAGTGTTATCAATGCAACAAAAAAAGCAAGAAAAAAAGAAAGAAAGTGTCGGCGAAGTTATACGTTCTTTGCTGTTGGCTTTGATTTTGGCGATGGGGGTGCGGACCTTTTTATTCGACCCTTTTAATATTCCCTCTGGATCCATGAAGCCGGGTCTTTTGATTGGAGACTTTCTTTTTGTTTCCAAATATCCCTATGGTTATAGCAACGCCTCTTTTCCTTTTTATCCCAAGTTATTTTCTGGACGTATTCTTGATGATAAACCCAAGCGGGGAGATGTCATTGTTTTTAAGCCTCCAATGGCCCCGCATGAGGACTGGATCAAGCGTTTGATAGGTCTCCCGGGGGATGTTGTTCAAATGCGTGAGGGAATTTTATATATTAATAACGAACCCTGTACCTTGCGTCGTGAAGGGAACTTCGTTGATCATTTAAAGCTTGAAGGATATTCACGAGACGAAAATCGTGTGTATCTTGAAAAGGGTGATGTTATTGAACAATATATTGAAACATTACCTGGCGGGGTAGAGCATAAAATTATTAAAAAAGATCCTTTCGGTCAGGGGAGCCTGGATAATACGCGAGCTTTTACAGTTCCGGAGGGACACTATTTTGTGATGGGAGATAACCGAGACGGGTCAGGAGACAGCCGTCTTGAACAAAGTGTTGGGTTTATACCTCACGAAAATCTTGTAGGTCGTGCCGAACTGATTTTCTTTTCAACAACAGCGCGCTGGTGGGAAGTTTGGAAGTGGCCTTTTGGTATTCGGTTTAAGCGTCTGATAAAGTTTATTGAATAGATGACAACTCTTTCTCACTATGATCCCTTGTTTGAGAAACTGGGGTATCGTTTTACGTCGTTAAAGCGCCTGGAAGAGGCTCTTACCCATTCTTCAGCGTCTCGACACCCTGAGCACTCCCACAATGAACGTCTCGAATTTTTGGGAGACCGGGTTGTGGGTCTTGTTGTTGCAGATTTGTTATTTGAAGCATTTCCCAAGTCAGATGAGGGGGATATGGCCAAGCGTCATGCCGCCCTTGTCAGTCGTGACGCCTTGTTAAAAATTGCTGAAGTCTTGAATCTAGAGCCATTTCTAAGGCGGTCGTCAAGTTTTGATGCGTATGAGGTACGTTATAAAAGGGCTTCTCTGGCAGATGCTTGCGAGGCATTGATTGCAGCACTTTATCTTGAGAGTGGTTATGATAAAACGCAAGTGATTATTAAGACCTTGTGGAAGCCTCTTGTTGATCAGGTTACAGAGATCCCGAAAGAGCCGAAATCAGCTTTGCAGGAATGGGCACAGGGACGCAAGCTCGGGCTTCCTGTTTATACCCTTATCACAAAGAAAGGCCCAGAGCACGATCCTGTTTTCAGGGTTCAGGTCAAAGTTGGACAAGAGCTCACCGGGGAAGGGTCTGCCTCTTCAAAAAGAGAAGCGGAACGGCGTGCAGCAGACCAGCTTCTTTCTCAGCTGGAAAAGAAAAAATCATGAATCAAAAATGTGGGTTTATTGCTCTTGTAGGTCTTACTAACGCGGGGAAGTCGACTCTTGTTAATCGACTGGTGGGAAGCAAGATTTCTATTGTTTCTCGAAAAGTTCAGACAACAAGACGCCGAATTTTAGGTATTCAGATTCAAGATGATAGCCAGCTTGTGTTTGTTGATACACCGGGTATTTTTACCCCTCGTAAAACTCTTGATAAATCAATGGTCAGAAGTGCCTGGTCGGCCGTAGGGGAAGCAGATAGCATTGTTGTCTTGGTTGATGTTCAACGTCTCAACCTGGAAGATCAGGTTGCTCTTCTCGATCGTGTTTTAAAGGCAGAAAAACCTACGTATCTGGCTCTGAATAAAATTGATCAGGTTGAGAAAACAAAACTTCTTGAGTTAGCGGACTCCCTTAATAGGGGGCGTTCTCTTAAAAAAACATTTATGATTTCAGCTTTAAAAGGTCAAGGGGTGCAGGACTTGTTACTTGAACTCGCCAGGACAGCTCCTGAAGGGCCCTGGCATTATCCTGAGGATCAATTAACAGACCTGCCTTTGCGTTTAATGGCTTCTGAAATGACACGTGAGAAGGTGTTTGATAATTTGCACCAGGAACTTCCCTATGCGATTGCGGTTGAAACAGAAGCCTGGGAACCGTTTGATAATGGTTCTTTGAAAATTTGTCAGGTGATACATGTTCAAAAACCCAACCAAAAAGCCATTGTACTGGGCAAGCGGGGGGAAACTATAAAAAGGATCAGTGCTCAGGCGCGACAGGAAATTGAGGCTTTCCTGGATCAAAAAGTACATCTGTTCTTGCACGTGCGTGTTACAGAAAGGTGGAATGAGGATGTAAGCCAGTATGAAGCCTTGGGCCTTGAAGGCCCGGGTCGTTAAGCTATGCCCCGATGGATAGATGATGGTATTGTTTTAGGAACAAGACCTTTTGGGGAAAATTCCGTTATTATGACGTGTTTTACAAAAGATCATGGCTTATCTCGAGGGCTTGTGAAAAGTGGCCGTCGAAAAGCATCTTATTTGCAAGCAGGTAATCAGCTTTCCCTAACATGGTCCGCACGCCTGGAGGAACAGCTGGGCCTTTGGGCGTTTGAGCCCCAGGGGTCACTGGGAGGGATTCTTTTGGGTCACCCTTTAGCGCTTGCAGGCCTTATCGCCTGTCTTGCTTTGACTGAAACGGTTCTGCCCGAACGGGAACCCCAGACTAACCTATACCAGGCGTTGCTGGATTTATTTTCTGGATTTGAGCAAGATGATTGGTTTGCCCTTTATGTAAACTATGAAATTTGTTTGTTACAGGCTGCTGGATTTCGTCTTGCTTTACAAAAATGTGTTGCAACAGGAACAACAGAAAACCTGACATATGTTTCTCCAAAATCAGGAGGAGCTGTCTGTTTTGAGGCGGGAGCTCCTTATAAGAACAAACTTTTGCCACTTCCTGAATGTCTTGCAAAAGGTAAAATTGTGGATAAAAATGATCTTCTAGCTTCTCTGAATTTGACAGAGTATTTTTTTGATCGGTATATTTTAGAACACGCATCTATGGGTTTGCCGGCAGCACGTCACCGATTTAAGGATATGTTAAAAAAGGACATTGCAAAATGTGCCTAGGAAAGAATTGAGAAAGCCGTTATGACATCATCATCTTCTTCAGGGAATATTCGCCAGGTCTCTCTTAATGAGGCGATGGGAGAACGTTATCTCAGTTATGCGTTGTCAACGATTACAGCGCGCTCTCTTCCAGATGTTCGGGACGGTTTAAAGCCTGTTCAGCGTCGCATTCTTTACGCTATGAAAGAGTCAGGCAATACCTCTGAAAAGCCTTACCGGAAGTCAGCAAGTGCTGTCGGATATGTGATGATGAAATACCACCCTCATGGTAATGATCCGATTTATGAAGCGATGGTTCGCATGGCTCAGGATTTTTCATCCCGTTATCCTTTGATTGAAGGTCAGGGAAATTTCGGGTCTCTGGATGGAGATAATGCGGCAGCAATGCGATATACAGAGGCTCGTCTTAGTGCGCCCTCAATGGCCTTGCTGGAAGGAATCGATGAAAATGCTGTTGATTTTCAGGATACATACAATGGTGAAACCCAGGAGCCTTCTGTCCTTCCATCAAGTTTTCCAAATTTGCTGGCTAATGGTGCTTCTGGCATTGCGGTTGGTATGGCAACGAATATTCCTCCTCATAATGTGGGTGAAATATGTGATGCGCTTTTGGCTCTTTTAAAGAAGGCCTCTATCACAACAGCCGAGCTGTTAAGTTTTATGCCTGGACCAGATTTTCCTACTGGAGGTATTCTGGTTGAAAAACCTGATGCTATCCATAAGGCTTATGAAACAGGACGGGGAGGACTTCGTTTAAGAGCGCGCTATGAGGTCGAGTCCTTAAAAGGATCTCAATACCAAATTGTTGTAACGGAAATTCCTTATCAAGTTCAAAAAGGTCGCTTGATTGAAAAACTGGCAGATTTATGGACTCAAAAGAAGCTTCCTCTATTAGCTGATATTCGTGATGAATCAACCACGGATGTTCGCCTTGTCTTGGTGCCTCGTTCACGGACCGTTGATCCTGTTGTTTTGATGGAATCTCTTTACAAAATGACTGAACTCGAAACACGTTTTCATCTTAACATGAATGTTTTGGATCAAGGTAAAGTACCAAGGGTTTTATCCTTAAAGCAAGTTCTTCAGGCGTTTCTTGATCATCGCCAGGAGGTTTTGTGTCGACGAGCACAAAATCGTTTAAACCAAATTGCACGACGCCTTGAAATTCTTGAAGGTTTTATGGTGGCATACCTTAACATCGAGGAAGTCATTCGTATCATCCGTTTCGATGAGACACCTAAAGAGACTTTGATGAAGCGCTGGTCTTTGTCAGACCTTCAGGCAGAATCAATTTTAAATATGAAATTAAGGGCTCTACGCAAGTTGGAAGAGATCCAGATACGCCAGGAACATGAAGGTCTTCTGGAAGAGCAGAAGACTCTTCAAAATTTACTGAGCGATGAGAAAAGTCAATGGAAATCAGTGGGTCAGCAAATCCGTGATATTAAAAAGAGGTTCGGTTCGTCACATCCTTTTGGGTTGCGTCGTACGACTCTTGAAGAAGCCCCTGAAGTAACAGATATTCCTTTGGAGGCAATGATAGAGCGCGAGCCTGTGACGGTTGTTTGTTCGGAAAAAGGCTGGATTCGGTCTCTAAAAGGCCATCAAACAGATGATTCAGATTTAAGATATAAGGAAGGTGATAAAGGAAAATTTATTTTAAGAGCTGAAACAACAGACAAGGTCTTGATTTTTACAAGCAATGGTCGTTTTTTTACACTTGGAATAGATAAACTCCCAGGCGGAAGAGGACACGGAGATCCACTTCGATTAATGATTGATCTGGATCCTGCTCATGACATTATTGATATGCGTATTGCCAAGACCTCAGACCTTAAAGATCAACGTCTTTTGGTTGTTGCCAGTGATGGTCGAGGTTTTATTGTCGCGACAAAAGATGTAATGGCTCAAACGAAGTCGGGCAAGCAAATATTGAATGTTGAGGGCCGTGTGAGGGCAGCAAAATGCCTTGTTGTTGAAGGAGATGGTGTTGCGATTGTTGGTAATAACCGAAAGTTGTTAGTTTTCCCTGTGGAGGAGATTCCTCAAATGACTCGTGGTCGAGGTGTTATTTTACAACGATATCGTGAAGGGCGTTTTTCGGATGTCACAACATTTGTGATCGCTGAGGGTCTTTCCTGGCCTATGTCAGGGGCAACAGACAGGATACGTCATGAATCAGATATTTGGCCCTGGCTTGGGCGCCGTAGCCAAAGTGGACGTATGGCACCTAACGGTTTTCCTCGCACTAACACATTTGGGTAAAGGGAAAATCCGGACTTTAAGCCCAGATTTTCCCAGTTTCATGATCATGAAAAATTCCCATAGGGATTTCACCAATCAAAAGATAATTACCATTGATTTTAAGACGTTGTGTTTTACTGAAAGACCACCCTCCAAAAAAAGTTAGATCAGGATGATTCTCTTCATGACTTAAACTGACAATACCTTCAAGATTTTGATCAATCATAATATCTGTTAAAACACTATAAAGCCCTCGGTAGAAGTCCTGAATAACATAGTCAAAGGCTTCGGGCTGCTTCTTGGAACGACAATTGTTTTTCATATGAAACGAAACAAGACTTAGCTCAAGAATGTCATTAAAGTCCTCTTTTGAGAAGCGATTTCTATAATAAAAACTGGCAGGAGAATCTTTCAGGAGGTTTAATCGTGCACTTCCCGTCGCACCAAATTGAGGATTTTCATAAATGATATAAAGAGTTGTCGATGTATCAAAAGAATCTTTTATGTAACCATGTGACTTTTGTCGTGTTTCCAGGGCCTTGGATAATAGAAACTGGCTTTCCAGAGTAGATGAAGATTGAATAATTGTAAACATTTTTTGCTCCCGTTGAGCTTTTAAGTTAATTTACCAAAACTTAAAACAGACCTAGGCTGCTTTTGAATTTAGGGGCACAGGCCAAAACGCAGGAATACTTACAAACTTTCAATTTCAATCGGCACTTCGGAGAAGGGATCCTTTTTTAAGATTTAATAAAAATTAAAACGGGCCCTTCAAATCTTCTATTCCGGCATGTACTATTCAAAAAGAGGATACAATGACGTTTTGCAACCTGTAAAGAGAAAATACGAATTTTTGTCATTTTTGCCTTTTTTGTTCTTTTAAAAAAGAAGATTTAAATGTAGTTTGGGATCTGTCAGGAAATAATATATTGATTTTTTTGCGATTTTGTAATTTTTAAGAGTGTCGAGTCTGAAGTATAAAAATATGGATGAAAAAATAAATACAGATCAAATTGCCCAAAAATTGGAAACTCAGGGGGACAAAATAAAGTATTTGAGGCGTCTTTGCGGTTTGAGTCGTAAAGAATTTTCTGACAAGTACATGATTTCGGAATCTACATTAAGATCCTGGGAACTTAATAGAAGTCCTATTTCAGTTCGTTTAATGGAACGTTTTATAGAAGCGCTTTCAAGCGAGGGGTTTTCTATCTCTGAAACATGGGTAAGAGGTAATAGTACGGGGACACCAACCTTTGTTACAGGTTACAGTGAAAAGAGTTTTTCATTTGACGAAAAAAGCCTTGAAAAAGAGGCTACCTTTTTTCTGGAGGTGAGTCCCCATAGAATTGTTCATGCTGTTGAAGATTCCAATAACCTCCCTTTTTTTGAGAAAGGGAGTATAGTTGGAGGAGAAATACTTTCTGACCCTTTACCTGATCAAGTCGTAGACAAATTTTGCCTTGTCCAAGTTTGTGGATCTGACAAATGGTCACTTCATCTTGTCAAACCTTCTCCTGAAAAGAATTTGTTAACTCTTGCTTCTGCTCAATCTATGGCAAATCCAATAAATTTCCCTATTTTATATAATGTTAATGTTGAAAGAATTGCCCCTGTAATTTGGCATAGAAAAACGTTGTCTCTCTAGACTTTCTTCAAAGAAAATTTTCACATGGTTTCCAATTTGGAAAAAACATGTTTTAATCATGGATCGTATAAATTAAATTCTTTTAATGTGATATTTCATGTCTATTAACTGAAAGATCTCTTTTCAAAAGATTTGGAGTAACAATGGAATTCTTTGATTTAGGCATTATCATAGGGTATTTGGTATTGACGCTTGTTGCGGGTTTGTACCAAAGCCGTAAAGTCAAGTCTATGAAAGATTATGCTATTGCGGATCGGAATTATTCAACGCCGGTTATGGTAGCAACGATTTCTGCAACCCTTATTGGGGGTGGGTCGACAGTTGGCCTGGTAGAAAAGGTTTCTTTATTCGGACTATCATATCTGATTCTCTTTTTGGGAGATCCCATCTCAAAACTTATGATTGCAAATTTTCTAGCAGGTCGTATGGAACGATTTAAAGGTTTGATATCTGTTGGCGATATTATGGAAAAATGCTACGGGAAGGAGTCCAAGATCATTACGGGTCTTGCGGGAAGCCTTTTGTCTGCCGGCCTTTTAGCAGCTCAAATTAGTGCGCTTGGGTTTTTATTTCAGTATTTTTTCAATTTAAGTCATTTATGGGGTGCCTTTATTGGTTTTGGTATTGTTGTCCTTTATTCGACTTTTGGGGGGATTCGTGCAGTAACTTTAACCGATGTGATCCAATTTAGTATTTTGTTAATTGCTATCCCTATGGTTTGTGATATAGGTCTTGGAATGGTTGGAGGCTATGAGGCTCTCTTTCATAATGTTCCAGAGAAACTCCTGACCATTGTTCCAGAAGAGGGAAAATTATTGCACTCTTTTTCCCTCTTTATCGTGATTATCATATCCTGTTTGACACCCCCTGCTGTGCAGCGTTTACTTATGAGTCGTGATAAGGTGCAAATTAAAAAATCTTTTACAATTTCCGCTTTTTTAGACGTTCCTTTTTATTCAACTATTGGTTTAATTGGCTTAATTGCTGTTGCCTTAAAATTAAATGGTATTCCTTCCTTAACAATGCCCTATCTGATTAACAGCATTCTACCTGTTGGTTTCAAGGGGCTTGCTATGGTGGGTATGTTGGCCGTTATTATGTCAACATGTGACTCTTATCTGAATACAGCAAGTGTTTCTGTTGTCCATGATACTATTAGACCTCTTATTCCTAACCTGAGCGCCCGGTCTGAATTACTTATGATGAAATTAACAACTTTTATTCTTGGGTTTCTGGCTATTTTTATTGCTGTTAAGTACAAAACAATTATGGATATATTTGTTGGGGCTTTTAATGTTTGGGGGCCCGTTGTTATTATCCCGCTTTGTGTTGGTATATTTGGATGTCACACATATCAAAGATCCTTTTTCTGGTCAGCCGGAAGTGGTTTTATCATGAGTTTGGTTTGGATAATCATGGATTTCGAGGCGGAATTTAACATCGATCCCCTTATTCCCGGTATGGTTGCGAATGGTATTGTCTTTTTTATAACTCACCAACTTTACAAAAGACGTCGCCGCGTGCTAATTCCTTCATATTAAAGAGAAAACTTAAGTATATGATTTAGGTCCAGGGATCCAGAATGAATACGATAGATTTAGCTATTATTATTTCCTACTTGCTTGTGACCCTTTTGGTAGGTCTTTACCAGGGTCGTAAGATCAGGACAATGAAAGATTACGCAATTGCGGACAGAAATTACACGACCCCCGTTATGGTGGCAACAATCTTTGCGACCTGGATAGGGGGAGGGTCAACAATTGGCCTAGTTGAAAAAGTAGCGATCACAGGGTTCTCTTACCTTGTTCTTTTTTTAGGAGAACCAATCAACAAACTTATTATGGCCAGAATTTTTGCGCCTAAAATGGAAAGGTTTGAAGGGCTTATTTCTGTTGGCGATATTATGGAGCAATGCTACGGGAAAGCGTGTAAAATTGTCACAGGTTTTGCGGGAAGTTTTCTTTCTGTTGGATTATTAGGGGCCCAAATTAGTGCGCTTGGTTTTCTATTCCATTACTTTTTTGATTTAAGCCATTTTTGGGGTGTTATTGTTGGTTTTGGTATCGTTGTCAGTTATTCAACAGTTGGAGGTATTCGCGCAGTAACTTTAACCGATGTGATCCAGTTTGGAATTTTGCTTGTTGCTATTCCCATGATTTGTAATGTTGGTCTTAATATGATAGGGGGATACGAAGAGTTGTTCAAACATGTTCCCGATCACCTTCTTCAAATTGTTCCTGATGATAAAGCGACATTAAGAAGCAATATCTTTCTGTTTTCTGTCATTTCTTTGCCATGGATGATGCCTTCGGCAATACAAAGATTATTAATGAGCCGTAACGCAAACCAGATTAAAAAATCTTTCACAATTGCTGCAATACTTGATATTCCGCTTCATTTGACAATCGGTATTATCGCCATGATTACAGTCGTTTTGATTCCGGAGACAGATGCTTCGCTTGCAATGCCTGCCTTGATTAATCAAATCTTGCCAACAGGTCTTAAGGGTATTGCAATGATAGGAATGGTTGCGGTCATTATGTCAACGTGTGATTCGTATCTTAACGCGGCAAGTGTTTCTTTAGTACATGATACGATAAAGCCCCTTGCCCCTCATTTGTCTCATCGATCAGAATTGGCTTTGGCTAAAATCATAACATTTATATTAGGTATTTTTTCTATTATTATTGCCGTTAAGTATAGAACGGTCATGGATATTGTTTTTGCTTCGTTGAATGTGTGGGGCCCTGTTATTCTTGTGCCTTTATATGCAGGGATATTGGGCTGTTGTGCGCCTGCTGCATCATTTTTTTTGGGGGCTGGTGCGGGACTTAGTACAGTTCTTGTTTGGAAAATCTTTGATCTTGATAAGCAGCTGGGTATAGAAGGTTCTATTCCCAGTATGGCAATGAATAGTTTTTTCTTCTTTATCAGTCATTGGTTTTATAAAAAGAAAGCCCCTTTTAAATCAGGATATCAAAAATTTGGCTGTAAAAAAAAGGAAACGGGTTTTTTTTTCCTTAAAAAAGCCTATAAAGACTTTAAACAGTGGTCTTTTGCTCCTTTTTCAAAGCTCATCAATCGGCTGGATAATGACAATCCTCCTTACATGCTTTTTGGTATATTCAGCTTGATGAATTATATTTTTCCTTATTTTATGTGGAGCTATCGCGGTAGTTTTGCCATTAGTACAGGGCTTCGCTTTATAGGAGGGGTGCTATCATTCTTTTTGTTGCTAAAGGATTACTGGCCAGAAAAAGTGAAGCCATACCTAAGTCATTATTGGTTTTTAACTCTTTTATACTGTTTGCCCTTTCTAACAACCTATACTCTTTTAGAGAATCAGGGTGCCTATGACTGGATTGTGACGGCAAGTCTTGTATTGTTGCTTCTTTCTGTTCTTGTTGACTGGGTTAATTTTGCGGTCATTTTAGTTTTAGGAATTACTCTCGGGACCCTTTTCTTTATTTCTCTCAATGGTGTTATCGCGCTCGATTTTGACAGAGAAACACTTTTGTGGATTTTTTATATGTATTCTCTTAGTACAATCATTGGGTTTGTTTTCTCTCGTCGAAGGGAACAGTTATCTGAAGAGCGTCTAAGGACAATGAAATTTATGGGGGGAACGATTGCTCATGAGTTACGTACTCCTCTTGCATCAATTGATATGAACTGTCGTTTGATCCAAAAAGACCCCACTAAAATTGATGATTGCCTTGAATCAATTCAAAGAATATCCAAGAATACACAGTCGGTTATCGATAACCTTTTGACAAAAATTAGTCCCCGAAAAAAATTGATCATTGAAACTTTGGAATTAAATCCCCTGATAGAGAAGACGTTGTCACTTTATGAGTCCAAAGAATCAGAAAATATTATAGTACATAAAGATTTGTGTGTTGAACCTCTTTATATTAATGTTGATGAACATTTGTTTGTGCATGTTATTCTAAACTTGTTCAAAAATGCGTGCGAAAGTGTTAAACGAGCCGGAAAAGGAACAGTTAGAATTCGAACATATATTGAGAAAGACTCTATTTATCTAAGTGTAACAGATACAGGTGAAGGGTTATCTTCATCTCAACAAAGCTTATTGTTTCAAGAGTTTTTTTCAACTAAAAAGGGAGGGGCAGGTTTAGGTCTTTTCTTTGTAAAAAATGTTTTGACAAGACTTGATATGAGGATTGAGGTATCTTCACAAAAAGGTGAGTTTACAACCATAACAATTAATTGTGGAAAAATGAAAAATGTTTAAAGTACCCCTTTTGAAATTTCCTCTAACGGCTCTTTTAATTGAGGACGATCGTGACTTTGCAGATGTGGTTTATAACCTTCTTAAAACAGGAAATGGTTTCAATTTTGAAACTGCCCAGCCTGAAAGTGAAAAAATAAAAAAACTTGGGGGCATTGACCTGGCAACAGAATCTCTTTTTGTTGGTGATGAGATAGAGGCAGGTGTCTTTACGTCTGAAATCCATTTGGACCAGTTGCAGAAAATTAAAAATAAAATTAATGAACTTTATCCTATTCTTATTTGTGACTATTATCTGGGAAGCACAGATGGTTTGACTCTTTTTGAAGCGATCGAAGATAGTGTTTTGCAAAAAATTCTCATTACAGGAGCTGCAGAAGAAATGCTGGCTTTCCAGGCTTTTAATGAGGGCAAGATCCATGGGTTTCTTAAAAAACAAATCCCTAATTTTGATGAACATCTGAAAGTAGAAATTATAAGAAACATCGAGAGATTTTTCCTTAATCTTTCTGAAAAAATTGCGGGCAGTTCTTTACGGGGGATGCAATCCCTTTTGGAAACAGAGGACTTCAAAGTTTTTTTCAATCAATTCGTTGATGATAATAATATCGAAGAGTTTTATTCTTTGGATGGTATGGGTAACTTCCTATTAGTATCAGGGGATGAGAAGAAAATTTTTCATATTTCTAGTCAGGAAGAGCTTCAGGATGTTGCTGAAAGCTGTGATGATTCTCTTAAGAAACTTCTTCAGGACTGTACGCATCAGATTATACGATACGAAAGAGGGGTTTTTTCAAGGCCTCTTGAGGGTGCTGAAAACTACCTTGTTAAAACAAATAAGATTGTTATAAAAGGTGGGCCTTATTTTTATAGTGTTGTGCCTTTTCAATAAAGAAGGAGAAGGTATTCTCTTTTCTAAAATTTTTGCAATGTACTCTTAGTATAGCATACTGAAATTTAGAAAAATCATGATAGATCTTTTTTGTAAATGGGAATATTACTCAGATCGTGTTTTCTAACACCGAAGAAGGAGCCTTCTTAGGTACCACCGGTTGACTGTTGTATAAGTCTGACCTCAACTTCTTGTGTTATTTAGATGTTTTTAAGACCTTCTTTGCCCAAAAAAGAGATTTAAAGAGCTTTGAATCCTTTTATGATTTAGAGGGTCTTTGGATTGATTTCAACTCTTCATCCAGTGTCTCTTGAGGACAAAGGCCTAGTACAACAGGGTTACGCTCCTTTATCTCTTCAATATTTTTATGGGTTCCAGCGCGAATAGATTCAATAGTTGCCTTTGTTGTGCGCACAATCCGTATAATTTGTGCATCGGATAGATCCGGATGATATTTAAGAAGCCACGCAATGGCATCAGGCCTTTCTTTGCGACGCGACAGGGGCGTATAACGACTTTTCTTTTTAGCACGTGAACTTTGAGCATGAGGCGCCAGAAGAGTCAATTTGACATCAGGATCTTCCTGGGCTGCCTTCAAATTTTCCTCAGAAAGCTGCTCTGCAGCAACAGGGTCAAAAGGTTGTAGACCAAATCCAGTTTCCTCATCGGCCAAGGCTTGTACTTCAAGAGGGTGCAACTGGCAGAATTCACCAATTTGCTGGAATGTGAGTGTTGTGTTATCAAGTAACCATAACGCTGTTGCTTTAGGCATTAAGGGTGCAGACATTGCCTCTCCTTGTGAAAAATTTAAATCTCTATTCTCTATGTATATAGGAGTCTGAGCAAAATGGAAAGTCTCATTGAACCTCCAGGGTAGACCCTTTTATCGCAGTTATTTTATAAGTTGATTTTCTTCAGACGTTGATGTGTGGGAGAAGTGGAGTATGCCTTCAAAGAGAGATAGAGCGTCTACGGTAAATAACTAGGGTTTCTTCTTGTTTTGTGTGATGACAAGCCTGCTAGGACCCAAAAGATGCATAGTATCTTCTTCTATAATGAAGCCTTTTTGTGAGGCAATTGTACCGGCAGGCCCCTTACCAGAAAGAGGATTTTTGCCTTCGGCATAATGATCTTTGAAATTGATATGCGCAGCTTCTGTTTTAAGATGATATCCGTTTGATGTTTTCAGGTGAACATCCTTGTTGTAGTCAAGACTTTGATGATCTTTGTCATAGTGCCCTGTTTTAGAGGAAATTTGTACAACTGTTCCATCCTTAAGGATAATCTGTCCTTCAGGTGTTTCAAGATCAGCCTTACTCTCTTCTTTTTGATGCGCTGTTTCAGCTGTTAGGCGGTAAGGTTGGCCCTGATCATCAAAAGCATTCAACTTTGGTTTGATGATTCTATTTTGAACAGCTGTTTCCTGAACAAACTCTTTTTCCTCGCTTGTAGGCGTATAAAGGGTTTCTTCTAAATAAGGCCAAAGGAAGAGTCCCAGAAAAACACAGACTGCAATTGTGGGCGTCAGGTACCGTAAAAAACGAATTCGTGATGAATAACGTTTCGAGGCTTTTTGAGCATACTGAAGATCAAGATGACGCTTTTTCTGAGGAGACATTTAGCTGACCCCTGCTCGTAAACAGTCATGCAAATGAAGGATACCAACCGGAAAATGTTTCCCATTTTTTTCTTCAGTAACAAAAACATTTGTGATGCCGTTTTCTGTCATAAAGGCAAGAGCTTCTTCCGCTAACATCGAAGCTGAAATTGATTTTGGGTGGTATGTCATGATGTCCTGACTCTTTTGACTTAAAAACGTTTCAGACATGTGGCGTCTAAGATCTCCATCAGTAATCAGGCCAATCAAGGCGCCTGATTCGTCTACAAAACCTGTGCAACCGAGAGCCTTTTCTGACATGATGACAATAACTTCCTGCATTGAACTTGAGTAAGGTAATAATGGCATTTTATCCCCAACATGCATAATCTTTTCAACACGCAACAGCTTTTGTCCGAGCTTACCTCCAGGATGTAATTTGCCAAAATCTTCTGCCGAAAAGTCTCGTCGTTTTAAAAGGCAAACTGCCAGAGCATCTCCAAGGGCCAGAGCCATTGTGGTGGATGTTGTTGGGGCGAGACCAAGAGGGCATGCTTCATCTACTTCAGGCAAAACAAGGCAAACTGATGCCATTTCGGCTAAGGTACTTTCTTTTTTCTTTGTGATAGCAATGACGGGAATATGATAACGTCGTGCATAAGCAATAATGTCCGAGAGTTCGGAAGTTTCACCGGAATTGGAAAGGATGAGCAAAGTATCCTTGCCTGTTATCATTCCAAGATCTCCGTGGCTTGCTTCTGCAGGGTGCACAAACGAAGAAGGAGTTCCTGTTGAAGCGAATGTTGCTGAAATCTTATAGCCAATGTGACCGCTTTTTCCCATACCAGAGACAATCACGCGACCCTCAGTTCTTTCTAGAAGATCAAGGGACTCCAAAAAGGACGCTCCTAATATTTTTGTTATTTCCTGGATGGCCCGAGATTCAAGATTCAGAACTCGTAGAGCTTCATGAAGATCAGGGTGAGACTCTTCTTTTGGGTGAACAAAGGGAAGTGTGACCATAACCAGTTCCTTTTAACTTTGAGAGGGCGATCCAGTTATCATATATTTTCCTGCCCCAAAAATCTTCTCCTTATCTAATCATCTCTTTTAATTTTGTCAATGTTTTGAGAGAAGAAGAGGAAGTCCAAAACATTTTATCCAGTTTTTTAAAGAGGTTTCTGAATATATCCGAGGATTGTCTTTGCGGCGAGATAACTTGGGTCTCCCAATTCGTTTTTTAATAAAAGGGGGATTTCGTCGAGACGTTGTCGGATCTGATTTTCAAGTGGATTTTGAAGGAGGGGCAAAAGAGCGTTATAAAGATTTTCTGGTGTACACTGATTTTGAAGATATTCAGGGACAGCTTTTTCCTTTAGCAAGATATTAACAAGGCAGGCATAGGGGGCCTTGACAAGTTTTTTAATTATAAAATATGTGAGGGGATTTAATCGGTATCCTATAACCATAGGTGTTTTTGTTAGGGCAAGCTCCAGGGATACCGTACCAGAAGCTGCCAGAGCGGCATTGCTGGCTGCCATGGCAAGATATTTTTCCTGCTTATCGTTCGTAAAAAGAAGAGGGATGCGACCCTGGAAAACAGTTTCAATGTCTTTTTTAAAAGCAGGAAGAGTTGGGCAAACCAGTGTAAGGTCAGGGAGATTTTTCTGGAGAAGAAAAACGCTGTTTGCAAAATAGGGTAAAAGATGAGTGACTTCTCCTTGACGACTTCCGGGTAAAAGACATAAAAGAGGGGCCTCTTGCGGGACCCCTTTTAAACGGCGAAAAGTGTTAGGACTGATTTGTGGCAATTTTTCTTCAATAAGAGGATGCCCAATAAAAGTGCATGGTAGATTCTCTTTTTCAAAGTAAGGGGGTTCGAACTTAAAAAGAGCAAAAAGATGGTCATACAGTTTGGATATTTTTCTTGCTCTTCCAGGTTTCCAGGCCCATACAGAGGGGGCCGTATAGTGGAAGAGGGGGATATGTAAATCTTTTTTTAAAAGCCGGGCAAGACGAAAATTAAATCCGGGAGAATCAATTGTTAAAACAAGATCGGGTTCTTTTTTAAGAATATCTTTTTCTGTTTGATGCAAGCGTTTTGAAAGCTTTGCAAGGTGGGGCAGAATTTCTAATAACCCCATAACAGAAAGGTCTTGTGCAGGAAAAAGAGTTCGTAATCCCTCTTGACACATTAGGGTGCCGCCAACACCTTCAAAGCGGATATCAGGGCATAGCTTTTTCAGCGCTTTCATCAGACGACTTCCCAGTAGATCTCCGGAGGCTTCGCCTGTTACAATATAAATAAGGGGAGAATTAGTCTTTATCATCGGGAGGAGAACCTATAAGAAATATATTTTTTTGATTCGCCAGTTTGATGAGTTTTTCTTGCTCCAAAAGAATGACCCCCTGACTTTCAAAAGAAACTCCTGCGAAACCTGCTTTTGAAAGGAGTTCTATTGTTCTGGGGCCGATAGCAGGTCGATCAGCTCTAAGATCTTGATTCACCTTGCATGTTTTTACTAGAACAGGGTGAGCCCCTTCCCAGCTCCGATAAGTTCCTGTACGGCGTATCAGTTCATCTGTTCCCTCAAAAGCTTCAATGCCAAGAACGATACCTTCCTGGACAACAATTGCTTGCCCTACATCTTCACAGGAAAGTGATTTTAAAACGGATTGACCTCTTTTGATATCTCTGAGGGCTTGCTCATCAGGATGAGCGTCACCCAGGATTCCTTCAGGGGCCAGAAGAGTGTTGCCTATAATCGATTCGGCGCTGACAACCTTGAAACCTTCTTTCTCCAGTTTGTCTATAAGAAAGCGTAGAAGGGCATCATCCCCCAGGGCTTTACGAGCAATTTGGGCAAGCCACAGAGCCCCTGTTGAATCAGGTCTGATTTCTGACCAGGAAGGGCGATGAATACGTCCTGCCATAACAATTTGTTCGACACCTGCTTCTTTTAATAGTTTCAGACTTTTTCCGATTTTTCCTAAAGTGGACCAGGCATGGGGGTGACGTTCAATGAAATCTCTTTCACTTTGACCTTCAAAACCTAGAAGGAAATAGGATTGATCCCGTTTTTCGCAACTGTGAACAACGTCTTTAACGAGTTGACCAGATCCGGAAAGAATACCAAGGCGAGGGTGCGTCATGATGATTGGTTTCCTTTACCACGAGGCAGGCAAAATGATCTTGAAGAATCAGAACATACAAAATCAAGAATTTCCTGCCCTCTTGGGTGTCCCTGATACGCTTTAAGGAGTCGCTTGACTCGCTCACTTAAAGCCCCTTCGGAAAAGAAAAGTTGTTCAAAAATATCTTTCATAATGCGCATATCATCTCGTGAAAAGCCGTTACGTTTCATGCCAATTAGATTCAGGCCACTTAGAAAAGCCCGTTCACCTTTCACATTACCATAGGGAATCACATCACGTTCAACACCACTCATGCCGCCAATCATAGCTCCTTTGCCAATGCGAACGAATTGGTGAATTGCTGAAAGTCCCCCGATAATCGCCTGATCTTCAACAATCACGTGGCCTGCCAAAGTCGCACAGTTAGACATGATGACATTGTTACCAACAACACAATCATGGGCAATGTGGGTGTTCACCATTAAATGGCAGTTATTTCCCACAATTGTTTTACTAATACCACCAGCAGTACCAGGTTGAATTGTTGCGTATTCACGAATCGTTGTATGGTGACCAATTTCCAGGGTTGCAGGCTCATTATCAAATTTTAAATCCTGACAAATATGACCAATTGAGGCAAAAGGAAAAACGTCACAGTTGCTTCCCAAAGTTGTCAGGGTCGGACCCGCAATGACAACATGAGAATGAAGTTTCGTTCCCTCTCCAATTTTAACATTTCCCGTAAGGACACAATAAGGTCCTATTTCTACATCATGACCCAACGTGACTGTTTTCTCTATAACGGCGGTTGGATGAATGCGGGTTGAAGATGTTGACACGGGTTAAGCTTCCTCTGATATCATGGCTGTAAAGGTGGCCTCGGCATGAAGCTGGCCTTCAACAAAAGCTTCTCCTTTGAATTTCCAGACAGTTCGTCGATTTTGAATTTTAGAAACTTTCATTTCCAGCAAATGCCCCGGCACGACCGGTTTACGAAAGCGGGCTTCCTCAATAGACATAAAAAAAACTTTACGATTGGTGCCTGAGTCTTCTGATGTACTGTGGCACACTAATGCGCCCGCTGTTTGAGCCATGGCTTCTACAATTAAAACGCCTGGCATAATTGGGAAGTCTGGGAAGTGTCCCTGAAAAAAGGGTTCATTATTTGTAACAGCCTTTAGACCGGTTGCCTTTTCTCCTTTAACAATATCAATGATTCGATCTACGAGCAGCATCGGATATCGGTGCGGAATTAGTTTTTTGATTTCATTAACATCAAGTTCACTTGTCATTGTGTTGCCTTCTTTTTAGAGTCTTTAACAAGTCGCGATAAAATAACTGATTGACGATGCCAGTCGCCAACAGGAACTGTCGGATAACCTGCAACAGTTTCATTTTCTGGTATATTTTTCATAACACCACTTTTTCCGGCGATACGCGCTCCGCTTCCAATCTTTAAATGGCCTGCAAAACCGGCTTGTCCTGCGGCAATGACATAGTCACCAAAGTGTGTACTTCCCGATACACCAACCTGGGAAACCAGGACGCAACCTTGACCAAGTTCAACATTATGGGCAATTTGAACCAGATTATCAATGCGGCAACCATCTCCAATAGTGGTGTCTTTCAAACTTCCTCGATCAATTGTTGTATTGGCACCAATCTCTACATTATTTCCAATGATGACACGTCCTAGTTGGGGAACCTTAACATGTCCCTTTTTATCCATATAAAATCCAAATCCTGCCTGGCCTATGCGAGTCCCTGTTAATATTGTCACATTATTTCCCATCAGGGTATGAGTTATAGTAACAAGGGATTCAACAACACATTTTTGACCAATTTTAACACCAGGCCCAATGACAGAGTTGGCACCGATAATGGTTTCAGCTCCTATATGGGCATTCTGACGAATAACAGCACCTGGCTCTATCAAGCAATTTTCCTCGATGATGGCAGTTGGATGGATAAAGTTTGAACAAGCCTCAAAGTTTCGGTCAACATTCGGATAAAGAGCGGATGCTGTTAAGCCAAAGGCACGATAGGGTGAGGATGTTATAAAACATGTCATTGTTTCAGGTGCTTCATAAACATAACTTTCTTCGACAAAGCAAAAGCCAGCTTTTGAGTTTTTGAAAGCCTTTAAATATTTTCGATTATGAAAACAGGAAACATCGTTGGGGCCAGCTTCTTCAAGAGAAGCGACACTTTTGATAGGCTGCATTGATTTGACGACTGGCATAGAGCTTTGTGTAAGGTTACAGATCTCATCACAAGAAAGAGAGGTTTCCCTTTTAAAAAATCGATTATCGATCATTTTAGATTTTCCTCAGTCATTGTTCTTATTTCGTTCCCACTCTCAACGATCACAGTTGGTAAAAGATTATCGAGCTCACGAAGTACATCCTGTGTAATGTCCAGGGGTTTACGTGAATAAATAACAGCTCCTTTTTGCATGACAAGAGCATATTTTTTTTCATTGGAAAGACGCGCTACAATTTCATTGATCTTATTCATAATTTCTTCGCGGGCCTTATTAAAAGCACGTTCTAGCTGAGATCTTCTAAGGGCTACTTTTTTATGAATATCAGCAACACGATGATCAAAAGCGTTCCGTCTTTTCAGGAACTCTTTTTCTGAAAGAGAAGCTTCTAATTGTTTCAAAATCTCTTCTTCCTGACGAAGTTCTTTTTCATGCTTGTCAATTTCTGTTTGAAAAGCAAGACGTTGAGATTCAATTTGAGCCCGTGTCTCTTGGGCAGCTTTACATTCATAAAGAACATGTTCCTGATCAAGAATCACAACAGGAAAGGCCGTTGGCATAGTAGAATTAGAACAAAACAGATCTGATGGAATTAGAAAATTCACTAATAAAAAGAATGTGCAAAACAACTTTTTCATTTTTATGACTACTTAATCTCAGGTTGGGTCAAGACACAAAGGTCCCCAAAGTATAGATATACTTTGGGGGTATTTCTTTATAGTGCTGAAAATAAAACTTAATCGGTTCATATTTTCCTAAAACCGTGTTGAAAATCCAAACAAAAAAGGTTGGGTTTTGTCCCTTGAGTCTTTGAGAAGGGGCCAGGCAAGATCAATCTTGATAGGGCCCATAGGGGAACGCCATCTGAAACCAAAGCCCGCAGTCGCTCGGAGTTTTGGTGTGTCATAAACTTCCGGGCCTTTATCGCCAGAGTTCCAGACAGATCCAATATCAATGAAAGTTGCTCCTTTAACAGAAAATTCTTCTGGTAAGCCAAGCGGGAAAGTTACTTCGGCCGTTCCAGAATAAAACTGGCGTCCTCCAAGAGCATCATTTGTGGTTGTATCCCGGGGGCCAATACCGCTGACTTCAAAACCTCTAAAGCTATCACCACCCATTGTGTAACGATCAACAATACGGATTTTCTTACCGATCTCAAACATATGGCCATATGCTCCTGTCAAAGCAAGAACAACATCGTCATAAACAGGGTAATAGTATCCTGCTGAAAGCTTATTTCTCAAGTACCTTACGTTACCTCCCAGGCCGGCAAATTCATTCCCCAGTCCGACAAAATATCCTTCTGTTGGATTGATTCGGCTATCGCGACGGTCATAAGTAATATTATGTCCAAGGGCTGACAGGGTTGAACTTCCCTTTTGTTCAAATATAAAACGAGAGGCATTATTTTCGATGCCGTTAATATCTTCTCTTTGAATTGTATATGACCATCCCTGTACCCAGTAATCAGATAAAGCATACCCAACGCGGAAACGAACCCCCATCGTTTTTTGATCAAATGTGGCATCATAATATTTATTTTGGCGCGTTCGATAAAGATCAAATCCTGCAGCCAGGTCACGTCCCAGGAAATAAGGCTCTGTAAAACCAATGTTAAATTCTTGTCGGCGTTTGGCAAATGTTAAGGCCACGCTTAAAGATTGCCCTTTTCCTCTGAAGTTTGTTTCGGCAAAAGAAACATTTCCAAGGGGACCGTCGGCCGTTGAATATCCTCCACCAAGGGAAAGTTCTCCTGTGGGGTCTTCTTCAACTTCAATGACAATGTTAACTTTGTCCGGCGCATTTGAAGGTTCACGCCTTAAGGTCACTTTTTTGAAGTAACCCAAATTTTTGAGGCGCTGTTCTGAAACTTTTTGATTGTTGGTATTAAAGGCATCTCCTTCATAGAAGCGAAGTTCCCGACGAATAACGCTTTCATCTGTACGATCGTTGCCCTTAACCGTAATGCGGTCGATATAAACTTTTGGACCTTCCTTGATTTCAAAAGTCAGGGAAATTATTTTTTTCTCCTGATCTTTCTCAACTCTTGGACGGACATCAACAAAAGCATATCCCTGGTTTCCAAGGGCATCTGTGATTTTAAGAGTAGATCTTTCGATAGTTTTTGTCGAATACCAGTCTCCTTCTGACATGGTCAGATACGACTTAAATGACTCTGCATCAACGTCAGGAAGGTCCGATGTAATATCTAAAGTGCCAAAAGTATATCGTTCTCCCTCATGGAGTGTGAAAGTAATAAAGAATTCTTTTTTATCGGGTGTTAGTTCTGCAACGGCTGAACGGACAACAAAGTCAGCATACCCATGTTCAAGATAGAACTTGCGTAAAAGTTCCTGGTCGTAGGTGAGTCGGTCTGGATCATAATTGTCATCATTATTAAAAAAGCGATACCAGCGAGATTCTTTTGTCTGAATGGTGGATTCTAACTTGGAGTTGCTATATTTTTTGTTGCCAACAAAGAAAATATCACGAACAGATGTTTTCGCGCCTTCTTCAACTTCAAAAATAACATCAACCCGATTTTGGTCACGTTTAATAATTTTAGGAGTTACCTTTGCAGAAAAGTGACCTTTGATACGATAGATATCCTGAAGCCTTTTTGTATCTGCTTTCACTCGTGACAAGGTGTAAACTTGTCGCGGCCTGAGGCTAAGCTCACCTTTTAAAATATCATCTGAAATTTCATCATTACCTTCAAGGGCAACCTGGTTCACAATAGGATTTTCTGTTACTGTGACGATAAGACGACTTCCATCAATTTTAAGATGAGCATCTGTGAATAACCCTGATGCAAAAAGATGCTTTAGTGCAGTATCAAGGTCTTGAGAATCAGGCTTATCCCCTTCTTTAATACCAAGTTGAGCCAGAATAGTCTCGCGTTCGAGTCGCTGGTTCCCTTCAATAACAATAGATCGAAGGGCTGGTCCTGCCGCAAGATTTTGGCTAACGGCTGATACCATAAAGGTTGCGGCGATAAAAGATGAGATTAGAAGCGATTTCAAGATATTCACAGGTTTCCTCATGATAATCAGGTTAATTAAAAAAGTTCAGAATGCTTTTTACAATTTTGACCTTGGACAAGTCATTCCAGGTTGCAAAAAGGATTAAAAAAGCTACAAGCGAAAAACCAATTTTATAGGCAATATCCAGCATTTTGTCATTGAGAGGTTTTCCCCGGATGGCTTCAATGGTGTAAAACATGATGTGTCCCCCATCAAGCATTGGAATAGGGAATAAATTGATAAGGCCAAGGCTAATTGACAAAAACGCTGCGAGATAAAGAAGTTCAATAATACTTTGTTGTTGAGCAACAGATCCTGCAATGCTTGCTATTCCAATAGGGCCACTTAATCCATCAGCGGACCTTTCTCCAATGAGCATTTGCCCAAACGCAGTCAGACTATTCCACGTCATTATGCCCGTATCTTTCACAGCATACCAAGGAGCTTTATAAAAAGGAACGTTTTCTGTTTTTTTCCCTTTGCTAATACCCAGGGATCCAATTTTCTGCCCCTTTATATCCTGACTTCCAATAGTAATTTCCAAAGTCACATCACGATTTGAACGATTGACAGTCAGCGTTGTGAGTGTATTTGGCATATCTTTTATAATATCCCGCAGGTCATCAAAGGTCGCAACAGGGTTCTCTCCAACTTTTAAGATCAAGTCATTGGGGTGAACACCTGCTTTTTCAGCGGCACTTCCAGGAGCGACATACCCAACAATAACTTCCTTTGTTGCTACAGGATGGCCGGTAAAGGCATAAAGAAAGGTGAACAGGACAATTGTCAGGAGATAATTGGCAATA
Source organism: Alphaproteobacteria bacterium UBA1908 (assembly GCA_002337525.1). Taxonomy (GTDB): domain Bacteria; phylum Pseudomonadota; class Alphaproteobacteria; order Caedimonadales; family UBA1908; genus UBA1908. The sequence continues at coordinate 31,196 of DDGG01000015.1, forward strand.
GGGCCTGCTGCGGAGATTGCAATGCGTTGCCCGACACTTTTATGAAAAAGGGAGACTTTTTTCTCTTCATCAGTCATTTTTTCGATTGTTTCCAGGTCGGGGTGACTGGCTTCATTCAGATCGCTGAACATTTTGACATATCCACCCAGGGGGATATAGCTAATTTTCCATCGGGTTCCATGCTTATCATGCCATCCAAAAATTTCTGGACCAAAACCAATGGAAAAGACTTCGACACGTACACCATTCCAGCGCGCGACAAGATAGTGGCCAAGTTCGTGAATGAAAACAAGGACGGAAAGAATGACCACAAAGGAAATCACACTATAATAAAGCGAGTAAAGAAGATCTATCACGTTTTCAGGTCCTTTTCGGGGATTGCTTACCGTTAAAACACCTGGATATTAGAAACTCCAGGCCCCCTTGGCAAGGGGTGATTCAATAATAGGCCATAAAAGTGTCATCAACAAACGGGAAAATCTTTTTAAAGAGCCGTTTTTTAGAGTTTTTTCTTTTCAAAAATCAGAAGGAAGGTTTCTTTACCCTGCTGTACTTTACAAGTCTCTGGCCGAAGAGGTCAAAAATTGGTATAGATTTTGAGTCCTTTAATCAAAGTAGAAGTGTAACATGGTAAAAAAGCTGGGAATATTAACCAGTGGTGGAGATTGTGCCGGGCTGAACGCAGTTTTGCGAGCAGCAACACACCGTGCTCACAATTTGGGTTGGCAAGTCATTGGAATCCGCAATGGTACGATGGGTTTTTTAAAAAAACCTTATGAGACAGTCGACTTAAAGCCTTCTACACTCGAAGCGGGTCTTTTAAGACTTGGTGGAACAATTCTTGGAACAACAAATCATGGAAACCCTTTTGCATTTCCTATGCCAGACGGGACGCAAAAAGATCGTTCCCATGAAATTATAGAGGCTTTTAGGGCTCTTGGGCTGGATGCCCTTATTGGTGTAGGGGGCGATGGCAGTCATGCCATTTTACGTCAATTGGCGCAACAGGGTAATATTCCCTATGTCGCGATTCCTAAAACAATCGATAATGATGTTGGTGCTACTGAATTTTCTATTGGGTTTTCTACCGCCGTTGATGTGGCAACAGAAGCACTTGATCGACTTCAACCTACTGCAGCCAGTCATGATCGGGTGATGGTTCTCGAAGTTATGGGACGTGATGCGGGTCATATCGCGCTTGCAGCAGGAATTGCCGGAGGAGCAGATATTATTTTAATACCTGAAATTTCCTATTCCCTTTCAGGTATCAAAAGGAAAATTCAGAAAGTGGCTGAAAATGGGCGTAATTTTTCGCTTGTTGTTGTTGCGGAAGCTGTTAAGTCTGAATCAGGAAAACCGATTACGATTTATGATCCGACAGGCCGGATACGCTACGGAGGCATCGGACACTATCTTGCTGATCGCATCACAGAAGAAACAGGGGCAGAGTCTCGATTCATGGTCCTTGGACATGTCCAGAGAGGAGGACAACCAGGCGCCTTTGATCGTTTGCTGGCAACAGCTTATGGCGTTAAAGCTGTTGATCTTGTTGATTCAGGGAAATTTGACCGTATGGTGATATGGCGTAACCGTAATGTGATAGATGTTTCCATTGAAGAAGCAATTAGCCATTATCATTCGGTGGATCCTAAAGATGCTCTTGTGAAAACAGCACAGGGCCTGGGTGTTTATATTGGGGACCATTTTTAGCACAACGCGATGCCTGTTCACCAAAGTATTGGAAAGTCTGTAGATAATTTTTATCTTCGTCTTTAGTCATTATCATCGATAAGGGCCTTGTCCATTTCATTGGCCAGACCAAATTGTGCAATTTTTTCTCTCAGATGTGGTGTTTGCGTCATAATTTTAAAGTCTCCCTTTATTTCTTCAGCGCTTGTTTCATCTGAATAAACAAAGCGGAAAAGTTCCTGGGTTCGGATGTGGCCATCTTTATAGTCTATGACCTCCATGATTTGTTTGACGCGTCTTAAACCATCACGCATACGACCAATTTGAACTACAAGATCAACAGCATCTGCAATATAGCTCCGGATTACATCTGTCGGTAAGTCATATCCTGCCATCAAAACAAGATTTTCCATTCGGTGCAAACTTTCTTCTGCGCTGTTGGCGTGAACTGTCGACATTGATCCATCATGTCCTGTGTTCATGGCTTGCAACATGTCAAGGGCTTCCGGTCCACGACACTCACCAATAACAATCCTGTCCGGGCGCATACGAAGGGAGTTAATGACGAGATCACGAATTGAAATTTCACCTTCTCCCTCAATATTAGGAGGGCGGCTTTCAAGACGAACGACATGGGGTTGTTGAAGCTTAAGTTCTGCCGAGTCTTCTATTGTAATAATTCTTTCTCTAGGGTTAATAAGTTGAGATAAGGCGTTTAGTAAAGTTGTTTTTCCCGAGCCTGTTCCCCCTGAAATAATAACATTTAAACGGCTTTTGGAAGCAAGCTGAAGAAATTCAAGCATTTTTTGAGAGATGTTGGCCTGGCGAACCATTTGTTCAAGGGTAATACTTGTTTTGGAAAAGCGACGAATTGAAATTGTTGATCCATCAAGAGAAACAGGTGGAATGATGACGTTGACACGACTACCATCTTGAAGGCGTGCATCAACCATTGGACTGGCTTCATCAACACGACGACCAACCTGGTTTGCAATCCTTTGTGATATTTGCAAGACATGCTTTTGATCTCTAAACGCCATGTCAACGCGTTCCAGCTGGCCTTTGCGTTCAACATAAATATGATCTGGGCCGTTAACCATAATATCTGTAATTTCTGCATCGCCCAAAAGGGGTTCAAGGGGCCCCAAACCAATCATATCATCGACAATTTCATCAGAGATTTGCTGTTGTTCACGGAAGTTAATTTGTGCCTGGGTTTCTTCAGCATATTCCGAAATAAAACTTTCAACTTCCTTGCGAAGCATTTTGGGCGGCATTTTTGACGCTGCACCCAAGTCAATTTGTAGCAGTAGACGCTCAAAAGCTTCTTTTTTAAAGACCTGTAGTAGGGGCGATAATTTTAAAGATGTTGTTTCATAGATGGGTAGATTTGCATACGATTCATCGATGCTCTGGACGTCACGCTTTGTTCTTTTGCGTGGCGCGTTTCTGGTTGATTTATTTTGCCGTCCAAAAGGGGGCATTTTTTGCGTACTCCTGCATCAAAAAAAAGACTATTGTCCTAGGTTACCTATTTCTGGCAAAGAAACGGTTAATAAAAGACATTTTTCCTGATGTATCAGGAAAAATAGCAGTCTGGTCAATAAGGAGAGCGGCTAACTGATGGATCCCTTTTGCTAACGGACCATTATATCCAACAACAGGTTTGCCATCATTTAGGGCAACAAGAGGAGTTATTGAATCAAAGGAAATGACACAATCAATCTTTTTTTGGACAGATTCTTCAAAAAGGTCATGATCAATATGACCTTCTTTATAAAGACCTTCATTATTAACAACGAGTATAATTTTTTGTTCAGGATTCTCATTCTCGCGGATTAATTTTGTTAAACGTACGACATCCCGGACTGAAACAAGAGTTGTATCACAAACAATAACAACTGTGTTTGAAAGGAGCAGGAGTTCGGTATTAATACCATCGGAGAAAGAGCGTGGCAGGTCGAAAAGACTATATTGAAACTGAGACAGAATAATAGGAAGAAGAGCGCTAACGGCTCCTTCTGAAATAAGAAAGGGTTCATCAAGAGCTTCTTCTGAGCTAAGCACAGAGAGGTTATCTGTTTGTCGTACCATAACCCGTTCGGTAAAAAGGTCATCAATACGTTGGGGGGCTTCAAGAACATCCCTGAAACCCGTTGATGTTTCTGTATCAAGCAAGTGTGATAACATGCTTCCCTGTACGTTAAGATCGATAAGTGATGTTTTTTTCGTATATTGATTTGCTAGAAGGAATCCACAGTTTGCAAGAAGAGTTGAAACACCAATCCCTCCACGAGCCCCCACAAATGAGATAAGTTTCCCATATTCTGAGAAGGCTTTTGTGTTGCGGTCATCATTTCCTAAAACAACACTTTCAAAAGTTTTTAAAAGCAGCTTATCTGAAAGGGGCTTTACAACATAATCCTGAACGCCAAGGGACAGGAGTTGACGAAAAATCCCAACTTCATTTTTGTCGCCAATCGCAATGACTTTAACACCAGGTTCGCAACAATCTGCAATTTTTTTGATATCAGAAACGGGGAGTTTAGAGCTTGATAAATCTACAACCAGCACAGCAGGAGACGCATTATTTTTTAAGAAATCAATGCTCTCGTTAATGCCTCCAATGCGAATGTCAGAGATCAATTGCAGATGATCTGTTGGCACCGACTGAAGAATTTTTTGTGACTCTGCGTCTGTGACAAAGGCTAATAACTTGTTTGATTGTGCCGTTTTTTTAATCATGAGATTTTAAAAGCCTTTTATTCTTCTGATACTGTTTCAACTTTTAATTCTTTGACTTTATCCGTACGAAGGTTGGTAATAGCCAGAGAATTTAAAGGACCATCACTATTGGCAAGCGTCCTGCCCTTTAGAAGATCATAAGGGTCTGCGATCATATCGGCTAAATTGGCAGCGTTGGTGCATCCAAAGTTTTTTTCTCCTTCGGGCCTTACTATAAGGTGCATATCTTCATTCCAACCACATTTTGGTGCCAGGGCCTGGTATTGATCAATTGTAACAGTAATAGAGTCAATACCCTTAGTATTATGAGAGATACCATTGTTCATAAAAGTGAGTTCAATGTTTTTACGATCAATACCAAGGGAGACAAGTTTTTCACTGATAACATGAACCCGGCTTTTTAACAGGGGGGAAGCAAGGTCTTCGCGAGAATGCCGTAAAACAAGCCGTGCATGAAGTGGGGGGGTCTTGGTAAATGAAAGAATCATACGTTTAAGATGGCTCACTTGATGAGCAGAAAGATGATTTGCGCGTCCCTTGAACATGACATCATAGTGTTTGGAGGAACGTTCAACTGCTGGATGCCAGGGTTTTGGTGGTTCTGAATCAATGTAGCACCCTGCCAGGATAAAGGGTAAAACAATCAACCATTTCTGCTTTAACATTTCGTGTTATCCTTCCTTGTTCTTTTTAGTCGATGTGAAACCCTGCAGATCCAGCAAGCTTCATATCCTTGAGGCGCTTTATTTCAGGTGATCCAGTTCGATTTAAACGATTCAGGAAAATCAGCTCCAGATTTGAGGCATGCTTGAGACCATCTGTTGGCAGGGACATCGTCCCTTTTGAGCTGGGTTTGACAACATAGGGTGTTACGACAATAACAAGCTCTGTCTCATTACGCTGAAATTCAGTGGATCTGAACAAGGCTCCAAGAATAGGGATTTCTCCAAGGCCCGGATAGGCATTAATCGTATTGCTGATATTACGAGAAATCAAGCCGGCAATGGCAAGACTTTGACCACTGGCAAGTTCTACTGATGTTTCAGCTCGGCGTGTTTGAATGGCGGGAACTCGTATATTGACACCTCCTGCTGTGAAATCAATCGCATTTGTTTCATCCAGCTCACTGACTTCCGGGCGAACACGCAGGTTAATAAGGTCAGGAGATAAAACTGTTGGTGTAAAGGCAAGACTCGTTCCAAATTGCTTGAATTCAATAGTGACTTTATTATCCTGTGGAACAGGGTAGGGAAACTCTCCCCCTACAAGAAAACTTGCTGTTTGACCAGAAAGAGCAACAAGGTTAGGTTCCGCCAAAATACTGGCAAGGCTTTCCCGGTTCAAGGCATCAATCAAGGCTCCCATATCTGTGGTGCCGTCACGGAAGCGAACACCAAGACTTTTGGTGCCTCCTCCTCCTCTCACAAAATTACTGCCTGTTGGGCTGGGTGTTGTATTTAGGGGAGCACGGGCGCCTGAAAGAAAACCAAAAAGAAATTTGTCTGTTGAAGTAAAGGCAGCATCCCAGTTTATATCAAACTGGTTTAGAACTGAGCGACGTACTTCGGCAACCTTGACTTTTAAGTAAACTTGTGTAGGCGTCGAAATACGGAGGTTGTTGACAATAACTCCTTCTGATCCTATGTACCTTGAAGCAATATTTTCGGCGTCTCTCATAATACGGGCTTCAGAAACTTCTCCCTTCAAAATAAGACCTGTTGGAGAAGAGTAGACTTCGATTCTTTCGTCTGGAAAGGATCGGCGCATGACGTGATTTAAGTTACTGATAGCATGGGAAACATTCACAGTAACCTTAAGAGTTGTTTTCCCACTTTTATCGGTTGCAAAAAAAGTTGTTGTTCCGGGCTTTTTACCAAAAATATACGCCACGGTCGAGCTGTTGAGTTGTACGTCGGCTATTTCAGGATTGGCGACAAAAACTTCACTAACGTTATCTCCTATTTTAATAATATCAGCTGTGTTTTGTTCAAGAGTTAGGCTCCGTGCCATCAAGGGAGAAAAGCAAAGTCCAAAAAAAGTAACCAATAAGAAAAGTATTTTGGAAGCTCTTGTTCTGTAAACAGTCATTAATTTTTTACCTCCTCGGCGGTGCCAATGCTGACGCTGGATTTCTCATCCCCGCGTATGACAGAAATTGTTCGTTGTGTTGATTCTTTCTTTCTGTTGTTTTGTGAAGATGCCGAACTATTTTTCAGGTTTACCAAACTATAAACACTGATAGAAGGCTTGCCTTCTTTTAAAGCTGCGGCAAGGCGTTCTGCCTGATGGGGTGTTACCTCAAGGCTTATTTCTTTCGGAGGTTCAACTTTCTCACCGTATTCATAGGAAAGCTTGCCATCTGTTGCGACAACTCTGACACGACTGACCACTGTTTTTCCAGATGTCTTTTCACCTCTGGAAGGGCGATCTGCGACGATGACATCTACATAATCTCCTGGCAAAACCAGCCCGGATACATTTGATCTTTTGCCAAGATTTATCGTAAAGGCCCGTTTGCCGGGGGCAAGAACTGCTGCAAGCAGGCTGCGATCATCTGCGCGAATAATTTTATCATTTCGAATGGGCTCTGATTTTGCAATTGAATAACGAACGATAGATCCTACAATTATTTTAAGGACTTTTTTCTGGTCAGCTTTTGTTAAATATGAAGTATGGAGAGATTCTTTTGGCCATATTTTCCAGGTAAGGTCGTTTTGTTCTATTTTAGTCCCTACGTTAAGGTCACGTTTTGCAACCAGGACCTGAACAGTATCGGCTTCTGACTGTATGCTATCTTCCCGGAGGATATTGCGCGTAAAAAGAGCCACAGCAACGGCAAGCGCTACGGCTAAAAGAAGAATTAAGATGTCACGAAGCTTCATGATTTACTAAACTATCCTCCAAGTGTTCGCAAGATAACAGTGAAGGCAGCAAAAAAGATCGGTACCCCAAATGGAATAGGAACTTGCCTAAAGTTCTGTTCTTTAACAGCATTTGGAATAAAGGGTTTTTCAAGACGCTTGCTTAAAAAACGAATCCATTGTGTCTTCTCCCTGTTAACAACTATCATATGGGACCATGCTCTTTTTCGCAAGTTTTCTATGAATTTTCCCGAAAAAACGTAGAGAAGGCTAATAATGCCTGCGAAAATACCTGAAAGAATCAAAAAATTAGAAAGATCTACTTCACTCATCCATAGGCCTGAAACAGCAAGAAATTTCGCGTCACCGGCGCCAAAAATTTTCCCGGCATAAAGTGTAAATCCTGCAAGAAGCAAGAGAATAAAAATAACAAGGGGTGTTATCAATGAGTGGAGATTGGAAAAAAATAAGGCTTTGATAAAGAAAAGAAGAAAAATGCTCACTATATGTAGATTTGGAATTTTGTAGAAAATAAAATCATATAAGGACGCCATAAAACCCAGACTTAAGAATAGAATATATAGGGCAATTAATAAATTATCAGTTATCATACTGCTTTCGCTCTAAGTCGAGACATGTTAATTCTTATTATAGAGAATTTAATGTGCGTGAACAGAGTTTAATTTATCCAGACTGGTATCATAACGATATGTCGTTTTTTGGTCAGGTGTGTTTTGTCATTTCTGTTGCAGTACTATCGTTCTTAACGTCGGGGATGGAAGAGGTTTATTAGTGTTTAGAAAAACAATAGTTATGATGTTGGTTGTTTTAGGGTCTGCCTGCGAACATGGCTCGCATGTTTCTCTGGGAGAAGCTGGCCAAAAGACATCGGAGTCTCTTTTGAAAGTTGCAAAGGACCTTTCTGCATCAGGTGATCTCGTGACGGCTTCTCGTCTGTATCGACAAGCCTTGACGCTTGACCCTGATAATGATCTGGCAACTCTGGAATATGCCGGTTTGCTCCGTAAAATGAATCAGCTGGATGAGGCTCTGGAGGTCGTAAAAATTTGCGGGGCTAAAAAACCAGATTGCCCAAAAGTGAAGGTTGAGACAGGATCAATTTATCTTGCTAAACACCAGCCCAGGGAAGCACGTTATTTCCTTGAAACAGTTCTTGAAAAAGAACCCGAGAATTTGATTATCCTAAATGCAATGGGTGTCAGCTATGATTTGGAAGGGCGTCATAAACAGGCACAATTATATTATGAAAAAGCGCTACGTTTGGAGTCATCTTATGCCAGCGCACAAGCGAATAAAGCTCTCTCACTTGCGCTGCAGGGAGAGCATGCAAAAGCGATTTCTCTTCTTGAGAAACGCGTTGAGAGACTGGATGCTTCTTTGAAAGATCGTGAAAATCTGGCGCTTGTTTATGGTCTTACAGGACAGTATGAAAAAGCGGCAAATTTATATGGAGAAGATCTTTCTCGACAAGATATCCAGCGTAATATTGCCTACCTTCAAACTATTAGGTCTAATATTGTGTATGATCAGCCGGAAGAGCCGGAAACAATGACACTTGAGTCTTTTCTGCAAGGAGGTCAGACCTTTGAAAGAGTGTTGGGCGCTCCAGTTGGAAAAGAGTCTCTGTCGTCACAGGAAGCTGGTGCCAGGAATCAATTCTTAAAAAAAGGTCTGTAAGATTCTTCGAAGATTCCTTCAAATTAAGGAAGCTCATTCTCCCTTGAGCAAATACCAAGGCTTTCTGGAATTGTATTCTCAAGCCTGATGCATAATGTTGCTTTCTTCCTCCGGGTGACATCTCTATTCCTGCCATTTAGAAGGCGCTGCAGCGAAAATTCTTTCGTTATTAAGAAGGAGTGAAGTGACTGAAAATTCACAATCGCCAACAATAAAGCTAATTATCGTTAAGTCTATGGGATTTATTATTTCCTGTAACGATTAACAAAGCCTTCCAGGGCTACCTTTGCAGATTGTTTTCCCAGAACGACATGCTCGATAATATCCATCAGGTCCTGACGCTTTGGAGCGTAGTCTTTAAGTCGGATACCATTAGGAAGGGCTTTTCTTTCACGAAGGACTTGCTGGACGGCAACAGACGCAGGCTGGTTTTTTTCATAGAATCCTGATGCCAGGGTTTTTTGATAGGCCGATTTTGTAACAGGCAAATACCCCGTTAATTGATGCCATTTGGCTTGAATGTCAAGGCTCATAAGGTATTGTAGGTAAACTTTAACACCTTCACAGGGTTCTTGTTGAGTGGTCACCCATAATGACGTTCCACAGACATTTTGGGCGAAAGGTTCGTTGGTGTAAGTCTGGTCATATGGATAGGCTCCAACGCCAATTTGAAAGGCGGGCTTGTTAAGCTTTAGAAGGCTGTATCTATTGGCTCCTTGGAAGAGCATGCCGCAGTTTCCATCAGTAAAGAATTTTTCTGGTTCGACTGTTTTTTGACCCTGGTAACTGTAAATTCCAATTTTTTGCCAGTCACGAAATTTCTGAAGTCGTTTGATATGGAGAGGCGAATCTAGCAGAAAAGTAGATTCATATCCCGGAGCATCAAAGCCATTGTTGTGTTCTGCAAAAGGGAGGTTGTTAACAACACAGTAATGTTCAAAAACATAAGCGGCAGGCCAGGCTGTCGTAAAGCCTTTGTACCCTGCATTTACAAGCTTTTCCGAGAAAGCTTCAACTTCTTGCCAGGTTGTTGGGGCTCTATCTGGCAGGCCTACTTTCTTGAAAAGATCTCTATTATAATAAAGAACAGCAACAGAACAGTTAAAGGGAACAGACGCAAGCTGATCTTCAAAAGAATAGAATGCATTAATGACATCAAGAAGGTCGTTTTCATCCCGGGAAATCAGGGTATGAACAGGAAGATAAGATGACTTCTTCAAAGCCATAGTGGGGGTATTGAATTCAGAAACCATAAGAAGGTGCGGTTTTTTTTCTCCTCGTTTTTCTTTTTGAATAAAACGGTCGAAACTATCAACGTAATTGCCTCCGTAAACAAGAGTGACCTGATATTGATTTTGCTGTTTATTAAAAGTGTCTGTTATTTCAGTTAACTTGTCAGCCAGGAATCCTTCAAGAGAATGTTGGAAGACAATTTTTTCTTTACTATGTAAAGGATTAAATATCGTTGCCAGAAAGAGTGGCCAGGCAAAAAGAAAAAATGTTTTTGAAGCAAATATTTTCATCATGAATCCCCAGTCTAACCTGATAAAAATTTACACTTTGACCGTAGGCGCAAATATTTTTATTTACAAGATATTTTTGATAAAGGTGCTAGGATTCTGTGCTTTTCGAAAAGCTTCAAGTGTTTGATCCGCAAAACTTTTTTTTGAGTCAAGCATATCAAAGAGGGGTTGAAGATAAACTTCTTCTTCCCTGTTTCGTGAGCGAAGTCCTTCTTGAGAAAGAGAAACAACTTCATAAGCCAAATCCCATAAAGATTCACCTTGGAAAGAGGCATAAAGACCCTTACGTGCGACCTGGCTGGAAAGGTCCTTGATCTCTCTCACTTGCCATGTTTGTATCAGATCATAAATTCTTTGAAGAATGGTGTCATCATACAGGAGTCCTGTCCAAAAACCAGGAAGCGACATAAGCTGTGGCGTTGAGCCGCTATCTGCCCCTCTCATCTCAATAAATCGTTTTAACCTTGCTTCGGTGAAAATTGTTGTTAAATGGTCATCCCAGTCCTGAAGGGTTGGTTTTTCACCGGGAAGAGCTTCCAGATTCCCTTCCAGAAAGGTCTTGAAGGGAATTCCAGCAACATTGAGATAGCGTCCTTTTCTGCGAACAAAGTAAAGAGGAACATTGATTGCATACTCAATGTAACGCTCGTAACCAAAGGTATCTTCAAAAACAAAATCAAGCAGACCACATCGATCTGGGTCAGTTTCTTCCCAAAAGGCCCGCCGAATACTTTGATATCCATTGATGCCTCCTTTAGAAAGGGGGGAATTGGCGAAAAGTGCTGTCGCGAGAGGTTGTAGCGCTATGCCAATACGCATTTTTCTGATCATGTCTCTTTCGGACTTAAAATCAAGATTGACCTGCACTGTGCAGGATCCTGTCATCATTTCATGTCCAAGAGCTCCCTTTGTGGCCATATAGGGGCGCATGATTTTGTAACGCTCCTTTCTCATCCAGCTTCTATCTGCGAGCTGGGTGAAAGGGTCTGCTCCCAGGGGTAAAACTAATAACCCCAAACCATTTGCAAGATGAAGAAGTGTTTTTTGATGACCCTCAATTTCCTTAAATGTTTCATGAAGATTTTCAAGGGGTGCACCTGAAAGTTCGAATTGTCCCCCAGGTTCAAGAGAAAGAGTTCTATCCTCTATTTTAAGGCCGACGGTGTTTTTACCTTCCTTGACAGGAATGCCTTCAATTTTTGACCATTGATCCAGAAGGATTTGTATTTGGTCCGCAGTTGCTCTTTTAAGGCTTTTTGCATCAAAGAGGAAAACCTCGTGTTCTGTTCCAATGCGATAATTTGCCTGACTTGTTTCTGCATTTTTGAAAAAATTGAAGAGTTCTTCTTTTTTTTCGATAGGAGGTAAAATCATAAAAAAACTGCTTAAATCCAAAAGGTAAGGTCAACTTACCACAAAAAGAAAAAAATATATCACAGGATTCATTGTCATTTTTGTTGCGTTTTATGTTTTTTTTCGATAAACAATCAAATATCAGTTTTATGTTTTTAAAAATAAGGTAGGTCCTCAATGGCTGTTCCAAAGAGAAAAACAACCCCTTCACGCAGGGGGATGCGCCGCGCTCATGATCGTTTGAAACTTGTGCGTCCTGGTGAGTGTTCAAATTGTGGAGAAACCAAATTACCCCATCACATGTGCGGTAAATGCGGTTTTTACAAGGATCGTCAGGTTCTTGATATTTCTTCTGACGCCTAGTCTTTACTTTTGTTAAGCTTGGATAAAAGGTCGTGACAGTTGTAATTGCTGTTGACGGTATGGGGGGCGATAACGCCCCCCATGCTGTTTTAGAAGGGTTAGTTCTTTCCGGGAAGTCTTTTCCGGATGTTTCCTTTTTGCTGTTTGGTGATGAAGCTATTCTGGCTCCCCTTGTTGACAGGCATAATCTTCAGGATGCCGTAACGTTAGTCCATACAGATGAGCGTGTCCTCAATGAAACGCCGGCAGCACAGGCCATTCGGTCTTTAAGACGGTCGAGCATGCGTCTTGCTATAGAGGCAGTGAAATCTGGCAAGGCCCACGGTGTTGTTTCTTCAGGAAACACAGGGGCTTATATGGCGTTGTCAAAGATTTTGCTCAAAACGTTGGATGGTATTGACCGGCCTGCAATTGTTAGCACAATGCCGACACCAACTGGTGCTACTGTCATGTTGGATCTTGGGGCAAATATTGAGGCATCGCCTGCTCATTTAATTCAGTTTAGCCAAATGGGGCAGGCTTATTCCAAGCATGTTTTGGGAGTTTCTTCTCCTTCTATTGGTCTTTTGAACATAGGTTCTGAAGATCTTAAAGGTCATGCCATCTTAAAAGAAACACAAGAATTAATTCGGTCGAAAAAGTTACTGCCCCATTTTTATGGCTTTATTGAAGGTGATGACATTTTAGCGGGGACTGTTGATGTTGTTGTCACAGATGGTTTCACCGGGAATGTTTCTTTGAAAAGCATGGAAGGAACGATTAAGTTCTTTTCTGGTCTGATGAAAAGGGAGTTTAAAAGATCCTTTTTTGCAAAAATTGGTATTTTATTTGCTGCCAGGGCCTTGAAACGTCTTAAAAATCAGGTGGACCCTCGCCTTTATAATGGGGCCCCTTTCCTGGGTCTTAAAGGCGTTGCTGTTAAAAGCCATGGGGGAGCTGATGAGATAGCTTTCGCGGCTGCCTTGAAGGTGGCTATTGAGATGGTTCAATCAAAAGTAAACGATCAGATCCTGGCTGACATTCAGAAAGCGCAGGAATCCCTGGACCTGGAGGACACCTCTTTGCAAAGTGAAAAATCCGCATTATAGTGGGTCCCATGATCAAGGGAATTTGAGTCTCCCTTTTGCCCCGTTAATTTGACTGTGAGTGAGTTTTATGTCCCATATATCAACACCTTTTCGTTCTGTAATTTCTGGTTGTGGGCATTATCTTCCCGATAATGTGATTACAAATGAGGAACTCTCAAAAACTGTTGATACATCGCATCAATGGATTGTCGAGAGGACAGGAATTCATCAACGTCAGTTTGCTTTGGAGGGGCAGCTCACGTCTGACCTCGCTTTTGAAGCTTCCAAAAGGGCTCTTGAAAAAGCAGGGGTTGATGCGAAAGAACTGGATCTTATTGTTGTTGCAACGGCGACACCAGATGTAACATTTCCATCGACAGGAACACGCCTTCAGGCAAAATTAGGTAATATCACTGGTCTTGCTTTTGATGTGGCTGCTGTGTGCGCCGGATACTTGTTAGCCTTGAACGTTGCTGATAACTTTTTAAAACTGGGGCAGAGTAAAACAGCCCTGGTTGTTGGAGCGGAAACTCTTTCTCGTCTTTTGGATATGCAGGATCGTCGTACTTGCGTCCTTTTTGGAGATGGGGCCGGCGCTGTTGTTTTGAAGGCAGTGCCATCGGATCAGACTGATCGTGGGGTGATTGGTATTCATATGCAATCTGATGGTAATTTTCATGATATTTTATATGCTGATGGAGGCGTTTCCTCTACAGGAACACGTGGAAAAGTGTATATGGAAGGTCGTGAAGTGTTCCGCCATGCGGTAACAAAACTTGCGGCTTCTGCTGAGAAAACCCTGTGTGACTATAAGATTGATCCTGAAGACCTTGATTGGTTGATCCCTCATCAGGCAAACCTTCGCATTATTGAAGGGATGGCAAAGAAGTTAAACATGTCAATGGAAAAGGTCATCACAACAGTTCAGCACCATGCCAATACATCTGCGGCTTCAATTCCTCTTGCGTTAAGCCATGCTGTTGAAAAGGGGCAGGTTAAAGAAGGTGATTTAATTTTGCATGAAGCTATTGGTGGAGGGCTCGTTTGGGGTTCTGGCCTTGTCAGGTTTTAAAAACCTTGAATTATAGCTGGAAGTTTTTGTGGAAAAAACGACAGAGTGATTTTGAATTTTTTTATATTGAATCAACAAAAGTGTTTTAAACTATGACTTATATTGTTAATGAAAGCTGTATCCGCTGTAAATATATGGATTGTGTTGAAGTTTGTCCCGTTTCCTGTTTCTATGAAGGGGATAATATGCTTGTGATCAATCCAGAAGAATGTATAGATTGCGGGGTTTGCGAGCCTGAATGTCCCATTGATGCCATTCAGGCTGATACCGTTGAAGGAGCAGAGCCATGGGTAGAATTCAACCAAAAATACTCACAGATTTGGCCCCGAATTACTTTTAAGGGAACTCCTCCGGAAGATGCAGACAAGTGGAAAGATGTTCCTAATAAACTGGAACAGTTTGTTGAAATGCCTGGTAAAGGGTCCTGATATGCTTTCATACCTGGTATAGGACCAGTCCAGGGGCCGGCCAGGTTTTTTCTTCTTAAAAGTAACTATAGAAAATGCTGTTATTTATCGCCTTTTTAGGATATAAGGAAGGTGGTTTCCATTACCGATAATAGCAGTGTCTCAAAACATAAAAGAATTTGGTAAAATCAGGTCTTTTCTATGGCCGATTAAAAGTTCCGAGATTAAGAAGTTTTTGCCTATTAGTCTCATGATGTTTTTTTCTATTTTTAACTATACCGTTCTCAGGAATACAAAGGACGGTTTTATCATGACTCAGGCAGGTGCAGAAGTGTTGCCTTTCCTGAAGGGGGGTGTTGTTTTCCCCGTTTCACTTCTTTTTGTCGCTGTTTATGCAAAGTTGGCGAATCTCGTTTCAAAAGAACGACTTTATTATATTGTGGTCGGCTTTTTTCTTACCTTTTTCCTGTTATTTGCAATTGTTCTGTATCCTGCCCGGGATATTATTCAGATGTCACCGGAAACCATTGCGTCTTTAAAAGTTTCCTTTCCGCGACTGCAACATATTTTCCCGATCTTTGGGGTATGGATTTATACGGCCTTTTATACTTTTGCCGAATTATGGGGAGCCGTTGTTTTGAACTTATGCTTTTGGCAGTTTGCGAACGAGATTACACGTACATCAGAAGCAAAACGTTTTTACTCTATGTTCGGGTTTATAGGTCATACAGCCTTAATATTTGCCGGGCTTTCTGTTGGTCAGAATTGTTCTATTCGGGGAATTAATACCTCTTGTGATGATTATATTAATGCCACAGTTTTTTCCGTTGTGGTTGCGGGGGGTATTGTACTGGGCATTTACTATTGGATGAATAGAGAAGTTTTGACAGATCCGCGGTATTATGATGGTGCGGATCAGAAACAGTCAGGGACATCTCAAAAAAAACCTAAACTTTCTTTAGTTGAAAGCTTTCGTTATATTCTAAAATCGCCTTATCTTGGATTAATTGCTGCCCTTGTGTTTAGTTATTCATTTTCAATGAATTTGCTTGGCCTGATGTGGAAAAAACAGCTTTCACTACAATATCCGGACCCTCTTGATTATATCCGTTTTATGTCCAGCTTTTCTATCTATACCGGACTTGTTACGGTTATAGTTATTTTCTTTTTCAAGGGGCTTGTGAATCGTTTTGGATGGCGTCGAGGAGCCATGGCAACGCCATTAATCCTTTTTCTAACAGCCGTTTTATTTTTCCTTTTTCTTTTCACTCAAAAAGATTTGGAACCTACAATGGCTCTACTGGGAACAACACCTTTAATGATGGCTGTCATCATCAGTACTGTCCAGCAAATTTTGAGTAAAAGTGCTAAATATTCTCTTTTTGATCCCACAAAAGAAATGTCTTATATCCCCCTTGATCAGGAACTTAAAGTCAAAGGAAAAGCGGCTGTAGATGTGACTGTCCACCAACTTGGAAAGGCTGCTGGAGGGTATGTTTCAGGGGGACTTTTAATTATTCTTGCTGCCGCAGATTTAATGACGGTTTCTCCTTGGTTAGCCGTCATTATTTTGACGACTATTATTTTATGGTTTCTGGCTGTAAAGACGCTTTCACGTTTTTATCATGCTCAGCTTGCGAAAAACAGTAATGATGAAAAAATAAAAACGTGTTGATAGCCATCTTTCGTTAGTTTTTTTCTGTATTAAGGCCTCTTTTTTCTTTAAAGAAATCATATTTCTTTCTATCTATTAAAATAAAACTTTAAATATATTTAAATTAGATGTTTCTTAAATGAGAGCTTTTTGACTTTATGGGGTAAAAGCTGTATATGTATTCAGTTAAGTGAAAATTTTCAACAAAAATAAGGAGCCCGTATGATCGGTCAGATTCGCAAAAAAACTGATTCAGAAGAAACATTGCGAGCATGGATTATCGTCATAATGGGGGCTTTATTTTATTGTTATCAGTTCATCTTGAGGGTATCTCCCAATGTTATGGGAGAAGAAATCATGGAAGCCTACATGATTAATGGATTGGCTTTTGGAACCCTTGTGAGTTGTTATTATTGGGGATATGCGGGAATGCAGCTTCCCCTGGGGATTACCATGGACCGTTTGGGCCCCCGTTATCTTATTTCCGCGGCAGGCTTTCTTTGTGGTCTTGCAAGCTTTACATTCTCTTTCACTGATAGCCTGATCATTGCTTCTTGTGCTCGTTTTATGATTGGAGCAGCTGGAGCCTGCGGGTTAATAGGGACATTAAAGCTTGGAACCCTCTGGCTGGAGCCTTCCAGACTTGGTCGTGTTATTGCTCTTACAATGGTTTTTGGAACCCTGGGGGCGGGAATAGGGGGGGTCCCTCTAAGTCAGCTTGTAAATGCTATTGGGTGGCGAGAGACATATAGTATTTTTGCCCTGGTTGGTATTGGCATTGGTATTTTATCTTTCTTACTAATTCGCAACCCAACTCCAGAGGCGTCTCACGAAGATGAAGCAGTTCCTTTCTTGCAAAACAGGCACCCCTGGCATGATGTGAAGGCTTTAGCCGTTAATCCTCAAGCCTGGATTATCGCTTTATACGGTATGTTGATGTATATTCCCATTACCGTTATTGGGGATGCGTGGGGGATTCGTTTTGTTGGAGCTGCTGCAGGTGTGTCTGAACAAGTTGCTGCTCCTGTATCAACGTCAATGTTTATAGGGGCGGCGGTTGGAAGCCCTGTTTTTACAACTCTTTCTGATTATCTTGCAAAACGTCGTTTGCCGATGGTTTTGGGATCTGCGGCGACATTGGCAGTCTATATTGCTATTTTGACATATCAGGGTGGATCTGTCTGGGTTTACTATGGCTTGTTTGGCCTTGCAGGTTTTTTCTACACAGCAAAGGTTTTGACTTTTGCCATTATTTGCGAAATCATGCCCCGTGATATGAGTGGTATTTCAACAGCGTTCATTAATATGATCGTTATGCTGGCTGGATTTTTCCACCCTATTGTTGGTGCTCTTGTTGATTATAGTTGGTCGGGACAGTATGAAAATGGTATCCCTGACTATTCCGCAAGTGATTATCGTTTTGCTCTTGTCTTGCTTCCTATCTGTGTCCTTTTTTCTTTACTTATTGTAAAGTTTATTAAAGAAACACATCCTGAGTCTGGATCCACTTTTCGAGAGAAGCCTTCTGTTGATGTCGATGTTTTCTAAATCGTTACACGTTCAGACTCTCTAAAAAAGCCATCATATAAACTCTTTGAAAAGGGTTTTGGTCCTGGCATATTTTTCTTTTGACCTTGGCGTCTTACTTTTTTACTGTCATTCTCACAAGATAAAAAAGGGAAAGGTTTTATGATGGCGGCATTGTGGTATCCAGATGAGTCTTTAAAAAGAGAATCACAATTAATCCGTTTCCAAAAAAAGGTTTCAGACAAAACAGGTACCACTTTTTCTTCATATCAGGACTTTTATCAATGGAGTGTCGAAGAGAATATTCTTTTTTGGTCTCTTTTTTGGGATTTTGCCTCCCTTGTGAATGCACAAAAAGGAGAAAAGATATTTCAAAAAGATATTTCTTTTGAAAAGTCCCGTTTTTTTCCGGAAGGCCGCTTGAATTATGCAGAAAATCTACTTCAAGGAGCTGATGATCAGGAAGCCATTATATTTCGAGGAGAAGATCTTGTCAAAAAACGACTGACTTATCGGGAACTTCGTTCACAAGTTCATCATTTGCAAAGTGCTTTTAAAGAAATGGGGGTTCGTTCCGGAGACAGGGTCGTTGCTTTTATCCCTAATATTCCTGAGGCAATTGTTGCGATGCTTGCTGCAACAAGTCTTGGAGCCGTTTGGTCTTCCTGTTCTCCTGATTTTGGCCTTGAAGGGCTATTGGATCGATTTGGTCAAATCCAGCCCAAGATACTACTGACAGCAGACGGTTATTTTTATAAAGGCCAATCTCACAATTCATTGGAAAAAATTGCTCAAGCCTTGCCCTCTTTACCTTCTGTTGAGAAGGTCATAGTCATTCCCTATATTAGTCCATCGCCTCAACTTTCTCATATGCGGGATTCTCTTTTGTATAACGATTTTCTTAAAAGTCCTCCGATACACCCTCTAACATTTGAGTCTTTGCCTTTCGATCATCCTTTGTTTATTCTTTTTTCTTCTGGTACGACAGGCAAGCCAAAATGTATTATTCATGGTCATGGTGGAACCTTGATTCAGCACCTAAAAGAACATCGTCTTCATTGTGATCTAAAGCCTGGAAGTCGCCTTTTTTATTATACAACAACAGGGTGGATGATGTGGAACTGGCTTGTTTCCGGTTTGGCAAGTCAGTCAACAGTGATGCTTTATGATGGATCACCTTTTCATAATGGTCCTGATATTTTGTGGAACTTTGCTGAACAAGAGGGCTGTACTCACTTCGGAACATCGGCAAAATATATTGATGCACTTCATAAGGCTGGTTTTTCGACACAATCCCGATACCCTTTATTACCTTTACGTATGATTTTATCAACAGGATCCCCTTTGATTCCAAAAAGTTTTGATTATATCTATAAAGAGATTGCACCCCATGCTTGTTTATCTTCCATCTCGGGAGGAACTGATATCCTGTCTTGTTTTGCCCTTGGAAATATTACGGAACCTGTTTTTCGAGGAGAACTTCAGACTCGTGGACTTGGTATGGCTGTTGAAGTTTTTGATGATGAGGGGTGCTGTGTGCATCAGACAAAAGGTGAGTTAGTTTGTACCATGCCTTTTCCATCAATGCCTGTTGGGTTCTGGGATGATCTTTCAGGTGAAAAATATCATAGTGCATACTTCGAGCGCTTTCAGGGGGTTTGGCATCACGGAGATTTTGTCGAACTCACAAAAAACAATGGTCTTATTATTTATGGACGCTCAGACTCGGTCTTGAATCCGGGCGGTGTACGTATTGGAACCGCAGAAATTTATCGTCAAGTTGATCCTCTTGAAGAAATTCAGGAAAGCCTTGTGATTGGTCAACAATGGGCAGAGGACATTCGTGTTATCTTATTTGTGAAACTAATGCCTGGATACGATCTTGATGAGATATTGATATCAAAAATTCGTCAACGTATAGAAGAAAAAGCGACTCCCCGCCATGTTCCCGCTAAAATAATTAAAGTTAAAGCTATTCCTCGTACGATTAGTGGCAAAATTGTGGAGCTTGCGGTAAGTGATGTTGTTCATGGGCGTCCTGTTAAAAATACAGAAGCGTTGGCAAACCCTGAAGCTTTGGAGTTTTTTAAAGATATTCCCGAGCTTCAGGAGTAGCCTGGCAAAATTTCCATAGTCTCCGGGGTTCTGTTTTTTTCTGTTATCTATATGATTTTTATGATAAAAGAGTAACCTCTTAATTATTTATTTTATCTATAATGATTCAACAGCTTTTAGCCGCTTTTTTCTGTAGTCAGGTTCTCGTACCCATTTCTTGCTGTTTTTCCTGTCCTTTTGTGGATATGGATAAAATGTTAGGCAGATCGCCAGAGACAGAGTCAAGGAGACTTCAGAATAAAGAAACTTTTGATAAATTCCTGACAACTAAAAAAGAAGGGGATTTCCTTCACCTTGTTTTGGGGTGTGGTCAGAATCACCTTTCAGAGCGTGTAACGGGATTAGCTCATGACCATGAAGGGGCTTTTACTATTGATAAGAGTGGAGAGAGGTTGAACTCATATTCTGTTTCTAATCCTCATATCCGGGCAGATATTTTATCTCCTGGTGTTTTGTCTGCTTTTCCAGACTATTCTTTTGACAAAGTCACTTTTGAACATATTAATTCTCTGCTTCTTGATATACCTGAAAGACGTCGTTTTTTGCTTTCTGAAATTTATAGGATTATTAAGCCAGAGGGTATGGTTGTTTTTCTATCGGGGGGATTTGAGCATCGTTGCATAACACCAGAAGAAGCCTCTTCTTATTTTAGGATTTATGGTTTTAAAGTCACAAATGCCTCTTATCTTAAAAAAATACCGGATGAAATGACTTTACGGACTCTTGATGGGTGTCCCATTGATAAAAAAAAAGCTCTTGTCTATGATTCTTTTTTTGTCCATAAAACAGCTCGTTGGCGGGTGTTGTCAGAAAAAGAGCGTAGGCAGTACTCTGATAGTTTTTATTATGACTATGCCTATCTTGATATCAGGGCAGTGAAACCTGTTGTTTCTAATTTATCTCAATCTGACGATGAGCTATGTACAACAGAAGAATTGTCAGACGTTGAAGACGTTGATGAGTTGGAACAAGTATTTTATGAGAGTGAATTCGGATTATTTGGTGATAGGGAGGATCATCGCACGGCATCACAGACGAAAAAGCATCAGCCTAGTAAACTTTGATTATTTTAGGAAACGCTTTTATTATAGAAAATCCTTTGTTTTTCAATCAGTAAACAAATATCCAATATAAGAATATTTACGAATAATTAACAAAGTAAATATAAAATAATAGTGTATGTATTTTATAGTTGGTTTTATTAATGTTAAAGAATTTTCTACTTATTTCATCATCAAGGAATAATTCTTTTTTGGAATTAGTTCAATTAAACAGTCCTTTGATGCAAGAAATCCAATTTTTTAATCCTGAAAGTTTTGTTCTTAAGTTAGAGAATGGTGGCCTTTCAGACGCCTTGCAGGAAATTCTTCTTGCTCCGGAGGGTGTTTTTCTCAAGGGTTCCACAGGGCTAACATTTCAAAACTACACAATGGACGGGTTTGCTACTCGGTCCCCTAATATGGATATTGCAGATAAATTCGGCCTTGCTCGGGAATTTGAAAAATTCCAGGAACCCATTATTTTAAATAGAGAATTTCGTGCTTTGTTAGAGGGCAATGATTTTCTGTTTGGTAATAGAGGGGAAGTTGATCTTCCAAACTTTTTACTGGGCACTCCCTTAAACTTATCACCCAATGCTGAAGATGCTAATTTGACGGGGATTGAGGATACACCTCTTGTTCTTAATGTAGCACCTCCGAGTGATCCAGAAGGGGGTAATCTTTCAATTATAATACAAGAGCTTCCAACAGACGGGGAATTGAGACTTAATGGTCAGCGCCTTTCTGTACAAGATCAGTTGTCCCGAAGTGACTTTGGGAATCTTGAATTTATACCGAATGAAAACTTTAATGGTTCTGCAGGTCAATTAGTTTTGAGAGTTAGTGATGGCCAGAATGAAATTTTTCAGACGGTGAGCCTGACGATTACACCGGTGAATGATGCGCCCACCGGCACA
>DDGG01000018.1:0-436 GCA_002337525.1 Alphaproteobacteria bacterium UBA1908
TCCCGTCATTCAGAAGGAGTGAAACGACTGAAGAATCCACTACCCCCGCAAAAACACCTCCCATCCAACTGGATCCCGACGGGTGGCGCTGCCACCCTCTGGATGACAGAGAAATAAACACGCCCCCTTTGGATAATGCCGCTGATCTGTCCTTGATAAAAAACAATAGTTACAACATCATTGGACCTCTCCATCTCATCATTTAAAGTGATCACCCACCATCATTCAGAACGAGCATCCCCCCCTCCCGTCATTCAGAAGGAGTGAAACGACTGAAGAATCCAGAATGGAATCTTTTTCCTGAAAACAAGACATTGCCCCCCATAAGTCAAAATTTCAGCACAAAAAAGTTGACAATAATTTATTGAACACAATACTAATAATGACTTATTTCATAAAAAATACAGGAGGTTTAAAATGAAACGGTTTTTTCTTC
>DDGG01000018.1:520-32713 GCA_002337525.1 Alphaproteobacteria bacterium UBA1908
TAAAATGAAACGGTTTTTTCTTCTGATCGCCTTATATCTGTTTGCTTCAGGAACCTGCCTGGCAACAGAAGTTCTTAATTCCTCTGGCGATCCTCAATTAAGATTCAGAGGGAAATCCACTTCAAGCCCTGCCTGGAGCGTAGAAGAAAGAAACCTTCTGTCCGATACAAAGGGTATGAAAATATCTCAACCTGCGACTGAATACGATGATCCTGTGTATGACTCTATCTTTTCATCACTGGGCGACATTTGGACCAATTTCAAAATGGTCATTTTGAGGGATATTTCTATGATCTCTTCTCCTTGATGCAAGAAGAAGACCCACGAGGTTATTATTTAATGGGTCTTGTTTTTGAAAAGGGTCTTGGAACTATTCATAAAAGTTTACGTCAAACTCCCGAATGGTATACTCAGGCTCTCGTCTATGCATCTGATAATCCTTTGCTGTATTCTCTTGCTTCAGTAGCCCTGGAGCGCGTTAAACAGGAAACATACGAGAAAAAAAGGGCTGCCTTTGACGAACGTTATTAATCTGGATCCCGACGGGTGGCGCTGCCACCCTCTGGATGACAGAGAAATAATCACGCCCCCTTTGGATAATGCCGCTGATCTGTCCTTGATAAAAAACAATAGTTACAACATCATTGGACCTCTCCATCCCATCATTTAAAGTGATCACCCACCATCATTCAGAACGAGCATCCCCCCCTCCCGTCATTCAGAAGTGAGTATATCCCCGTCCCGTCATTCAGAAGGAGTAAAACGACTGAAGAATCCAGAATGGAATCTTTTTGCTGAAAACAAGACCTTACCGCCCATAAGTCAAATTTTCAAAACAAAAAAGTTGACAATAATTTATTGAACACAATATTAATGATGACTTGTTTCATAAAAAATACAGGAGGTTTAAAAATGAAAAAAGTTTCATTAATCGTCGCATCTTTACTAACCATAAATACAACTTGTTTTGCCAGTAGCTGGACAGACGATATAGACTGGGGAGACTGCACAGAGAGCAACCCCTGTTATTATGATGGCCATTCATTGCATCATATTGACACTCCATCCGATAATGGATGGAACAGTTATACTATCACAGGATTTACCGTGGGATTAACAGTGGCCCTGGCTTACCCTTTAATTCAGCGCGCAATCGACTATGGCGTTGATTATTGTGCCTATAGATTCAATTGCCTAAGAGGCCTGAGAGATGGCGGTGGCGTTGCCCAAACCAGAGAATTTAAAAGAATAGCAACGGCCACAGAGTCGGTGAATACTCAAGTTCAAGAAATACATAATATTTTTGGTTCAATACGGGGACCGATAACTCAGAGTTTATTATCTGCGAATGAAAAAAAAGAGGCCTTGAAACTAATTTTTGATGCCGTTACAGGTGGAAATGAAAACTTTCTGAAAGCCCTTCACCACTTGGCTCAACGTCAGGAATCTTCTGATCTGAAAGCCGAAAATACTCAGAAGGCACTTCTTGAGGCCTTAACCTTAACTCGTGAAACGTTTACTCAGTCAATGCAGGAAAACCAGGCATCAAATAAAAGCCTTCAGGAAACCCTGATGAGCCTTAATGAAACCTTGGAAAAACTTGCACCAAAAGAAGACGAATAACATAAAGGCCCGGGATAGAGAATCACTACCCTTTACAGGAGATTTATCTATCCCTCTTTAACTTGACAGAATGTTCAAAATATAATATGTCTTAAAATGTAACTATATTCGTAATTTTTACGGATATTTTCTTATTATGATTATGGGGTCTAAAATGAAACGGTTTTTTCTTCTGATCGCCTTATATCTGTTTGCTTCAGGAACCTGCCTGGCAACAGAAGTTCTTAATTCCTCTGGCGATCCTCAATTAAGATTCAGGGGGAAATCCACTTCAAGCCCTGCCTGGAGCGTAGAAGAAAGAAACCTTCTGTCCGATACAAAGGGTATGAAAGTATCTCAACCTGTGACTGAATACGATGATCCTGTCTACGACTCTATCTTTTCGTCATTAGGCGATATTTGGGGGAAATTTAAGAAATCAGAGTGTAGTGATTACTTTGATGAAATAACCTGCTTGTTAAATACAGGTGATTCTAGAATCTACTATTTAATGGGATATATCTCCGAAAAAGGCCTTGGAAAATATGCTGAAAGTTTAAACCAAGCTTCCGAATGGTATACTCAGGCTCTCGTCTATGCATCTGATAATCCTTTGCTGTATTCTCTTGCTTCAGTAGCTCTGGAGCGCATTAAACAGGAAACATACAAGAAAAAAAGGGCTGCCTTTGACGAACGTTATTAATCTGGATCCCGACGGGTGGCACTGCCACCCTCTGGATGACAGAGAAATAATCACGCCCCCTTCTGTAATTCATCCCGAGCATATCCCCACCTCATCATTCAAAGTGATCACCCACCATCATTCAGAAGGAGTAAAACGACTGAAGAATCTACTATCACTGTAAAAACACGTCCCATCCAACTGGATCCCGACGGGTGGCGCTGCCACCCTCTGGATGACAGAGAAATAATCACGCCCCTAAAATCGATTAGGAAGACAACTTCTTCTTTAACAATTGGTTTACAAGGCCCGGGTTTGCTTTACCTTGCATTTGCTTCATCACTTGACCCACAAAAAAACCAAATAGTTTTTCTTTTCCAGCTTTGTACTCAGTTACTTTATCCTGGTTTTCTGCTATAATACTGTCAATAACTGCCAAAATAGCGCCATCATCACTAACCTGTTCCAGACCTTTTTCTTTCACGATTTGAGAGGGTTCCTGACCTGTCTTCCACATGTCAACAAAAACTTCTTTCGCAATTTTTCCTGAAATTGTTCCTGCTGTTATCAAATTAATAAGGGAAGCAAGACGTTGTGGAGTTACTTTTGACTCAGAAATTGAGATTCCATCTTTATTAAGAGCACCAAAAAATTCTCCTATCAACCAATTTGCCAATAACTTTGATGCTTTTTGATCTTTGGAAGATAAATGGGTCAACGCTTTTTCAAAAAAGGCCGCTTTCTCGGATTCCGTTGTTAAAACGGATGCATCGTATGAAGAAAGACCCATTTCTTTCATAAAGCGATCTCTTTTTTGATCGGGCAATTCTGGCAAAGAAGCCCGAAGACGATTTACTAAGTCCTGTGAGACGACGAGTGGGGGTAAATCAGGATCAGGGAAATAACGATAATCATGCGCGTCTTCCTTGGAGCGCATGCTACGGGTAATGCCTTTAGTCGCATCAAACAAGCGTGTTTCCTGTTTAATTTCGCCGCCTTCTTCAAGAATCTCCATTTGACGTTCAATTTCATATTGAATGGCTTGTCCCATAAAACGAACAGAGTTCACATTTTTAATTTCTGCTCGTGTTCCAAGAGGCCCCCCGGGCCGACGCAGTGATACATTAATGTCTGCGCGCATGCTGCCCTGCTCCATATTACCATCACAAGTACCCAAACAACGGACAAGCGCACGCAGTTTTTTCATATAGGCCTGAGCCTCTTCTGCAGAACGCATATCAGGTTTTGAGACAATTTCCATTAAGGCAACACCTGAACGGTTCAAATCGATATAGGATTTGGTCGGGTGCTGATCATGAAGGCTTTTCCCCGCATCTTGCTCCAGATGGAGGCGTTCAACACCAATACGCAAAGAACCATGTGCCTCTGTTTCAATATCAAGATATCCTTCCCCTACAATAGGCCGTTGAAACTGGGAAATCTGATATCCTTGGGGCAAGTCTGCATAGAAATAGTTCTTACGATCAAAAATCGACATTAAATTAATTTCTGCGTTCAACCCCATTCCTGTTTTAATAGCTTGCTCAACACAATATTCATTAATCACAGGTAACATGCCGGGAAAAGCCGCATCAACCAAAGAAACATGGGCATTTGGATCCCCCCCAAAAGCCGCAGATGACCCAGAAAAGAGTTTTGCCTTTGAAACGACCTGTGCATGAACCTCAAGGCCGATGACCACTTCCCACTCGCCGGTATGTCCTTTAACAACTGATCTTACGTCGCTCATGATGATGACCTCATTGCCTTTACTTTTTTCTGAAATTCTGCTGCTTCTTCCATAACCCCTGCTGTTTGGAAAAGGATATTTTCCTGAAATGCAGGCGCGATTAGCTGAAGCCCCAAAGGAAGTCCTTCTTCCGTCAAACCAGCAGGCAGTGAAAGAGCTGGAAGTCCAGCGATATTTGCGGGAACCGTTAAAACATCATTCATATACATTGTAACAGGATCCGTTGGCTCCTCTCCAAAAGCAAAGCTTGGTGTAGGTGTTGTAGGGCTTAGTAAAACATCGACTTTTGTAAAAACATTTTGAAATTCCCGGGTGATAACCCGACGTACTTTTTGAGCTTTCAGATAATAAGCATCATAGTATCCAGCCGATAGAACATAGGTTCCGATTAAAATACGGCGTTTCACCTCGTCTCCGAAACCTTCTCCGCGCGTACGTTCATACAACTCATCAAGAGTTTCACCATCCACACGGTGGCCGTATCTGACCCCGTCATAACGCGCCAGGTTTGACGAAGCCTCGGCAGGGGCCAAAATATAATACGTTGGCAAGGCATATTGAGTACTTGGCAAAGAAACTTCTACTATTTCTGCGCCTGCAGATTGAAGCCAGCTGGCCCCCTCTTCCCACAACGCAGAAGTTTCTGATGTCAAACCTCCTACCTGATATTCTTTAGGAATACCAACCCGAAGACCCTTCACAGAACCTGTCATTTCTTTTTCAAAATCAGGCACAGAATGCGTTAGCGAAGTTGCATCTTTTGGATCATGGCCAGACGTAACGCGTAACATGATTGCTGCATCTCTAACAGAACGTGCAAGAGGTCCTGCTTGATCCAGGGAAGAGGCAAAAGCAACCATCCCATAACGAGAGCAACGACCGTATGTGGGCTTTACCCCGACAAGCCCGCAAAAAGCAGCAGGTTGACGTATAGACCCCCCCGTATCAGAAGCTGTTGCAACAAGGGCAGACTGTGCCGCCACAGCCGCAGCAGACCCTCCGGAAGAGCCTCCCGGCACAAATCGACGGTCATCGTCCTTAATTTGCCAGGGACTGAGAGTTTTTCCAAAGGCACTGGTTAAATTTGCTGACCCCATCGCAAATTCATCCATATTGGTTTTACCCAGCATGATAGCCCCGGAGTTCCATAGTTTTTGTGTCACTGTTGATTCATAGGGAGGTACAAAATCTTTCAGAATATGAGAGGCCGCCGTGGTTCGGGTCCCTTTTGTGCAAAAAAGATCTTTTACACCAACCGGAACACCTTCCATATCACGCAGATCTTCCCCTTTGGAAAGGCGAACATCAGTTTTTTTTGCCGCTTCAAGGGCCACTTCCGGTGTTTCTAAAACATAGGCATTAAGCTCACGAGTTTCTTCCATCTTTGAAAGATACGCCGCCGTAACTTCCTGAGCCGAAAAAGTCTTTTTTCTAAAACCCTCGTGGATTGAAGCAATATCCAGGGACAATAAATCTTTTGACATAAAATTACTCCACAACCTTGGGAACACTATACATTTCAAGGGCCGATTCAGGAGCATTTGATAAAACATCATCAGCACAACCCCCGTCCGTTACCTTATCAGATCGGCAAGGCATATGGTCCAGATGAACACTGAACATCGGTTCTATATTATCTGTTGGAACCTCTGAAAGCTGTTCAACCCAGGTTAAAATCGAGGATAGACGCTCTTGCATTGGCTCAAGATCAGCTTCATTGATCTTAAGACGCGCCAAGTGTGCGATTTTCTCAATTGTTTTCTTTGAAATTTCCATATTTTGTCACCATGAATTCAAGATATTACAGAGCATAGGCACATTGGACTTTTTTTCAAGTCCTTATAAAGAAAAATTCAGTCCTGGAATCCTTTAAAAAGCCCAACAACTACTTTTATAGAAAATGCAGTATCACAGAGTCTATCAAAAACTCTCCTTCAAAAGCACCTTTAAAAGCATCAAGTGTCCAGGTTTGAAACCTTCAACGCATTTTGCTGGATAAAGTCTCGACGTGGCTCGACAACATCTCCCATAAGTGTCGAGAATGTTTCCTCGGCTTCATCGATATGAGTCACCTCAACTTTCAACAAAGTCCGAGCCTCCGGATCCAGAGTTGTCTCCCACAGCTGGTCTGCATTCATTTCTCCCAGACCTTTATAACGCTGAATAGCAACCCCTTTACGACCATGAGCCAAAACAGACTCCGTTAACGATAAGGGCCCCGTTACCGGTAAGTCTGTCTTATCCACTATAAAACGTCCAGCCTCGGAAAAATATTCCTGAAGATCTGTGGTCATTTCATACAAATGTGAGGCTTCACGAGCTTCAAGGGCAGATTGATCAAAAACAAGCTTTTCCGTCACTCCCCGAACATCACGCGTCACACCAAAAACTCTGTCATCTTCATTTTTGGGACACGGTCCCCAAACACCAATATCATCCACATCAGCCATTGCATTCAAACGGTCTGCCAACACTTGTGATGCCTTCAGGGCTGCCTCATCAGAAGCAAGATTTTCCGGTGTTAAAAGACCTGAAATTGCTGCCTGCTCTACCGCACGTTCAGAACTCACACGTTGTGCTAATGAATGAATCAAGTCCTGTGCCCGATGGGAAAGACGCACAGCATTCTTCAAATCTTCTCCCGCAATTTGTGCCCCTTTTTGAAGCTGTAAAACAGCACCGTCTGTTCCTGATGTAATCAGGTAGTTATCAAGAGCTTTTTGATCTTTCATATAAGTAACAGAAGATCCGCGCTTAATACCAAACAAGGGAGGTTGAGCAATATAAAGATACCCGCGCGTTATCAGCTCGGGCATTTGACGGTAGAAAAAAGTCAATAATAAAGTCCTGATATGGCTACCATCAACATCTGCGTCTGTCATAATAATAATTTTGTGATAACGTGCCTTATCTGGATTAAAATCTTCAGGGCCAATACCGGTCCCCAGAGCTGTAATAAGTGTGCCAATTTCTGCTGATCCCAGCATACGGTCAAAACGAGCACGCTCTACATTTAGAATTTTCCCCTTAAGAGGCAAAATTGCTTGGGTTTTACGATTACGACCCCCTTTTGCTGATCCTCCTGCCGAATCTCCTTCGACAAGAAAAATTTCACTTTTTGAAGGGTCTCTTTCCTGACAATCCGAAAGTTTACCTGGAAGAGAAGCAATATCCAGAGCTCCCTTGCGCCGTGTCAGCTCCCGCGCTTTACGTGCTGCCTCACGAGCTGTTGCCGCTTCAATAGCCTTTGATATCACTTTTTTGGCTTCCTGAGGATGCTCTTCAAACCATTGAGAAAGACGATCGGTCACAAGACCTTCAACCGCGGGACGCACTTCAGAGGAGACAAG
This sequence comes from Alphaproteobacteria bacterium UBA1908, assembly GCA_002337525.1. GTDB lineage: Bacteria > Pseudomonadota > Alphaproteobacteria > Caedimonadales > UBA1908 > UBA1908. The sequence goes on from DDGG01000018.1 coordinate 7,905, forward strand.
CTTATCTTTCGTTTGTGATGAAAATTTTGGGTCTGGTACCTTGACTGACACGACACAGGTTAGCCCTTCTCGAGCATCGTCTCCCGTTAGGGAAACCTTTTCTTTTTTGGCAATTCCTGTTGATGTCACATAAGAATTGATCACCCGTGTCAATGCTCCACGAAAAGCGGCCAAGTGTGTTCCTCCATCCCGTTGAGGAATATTATTGGTGAAACACAAAACATTCTCGTGATAACTGTCCGTCCATTCCATCGCGACTTCGACACCAATACCATCTTTTTCTGCCATAATCACAATAGGAGGCGTATGAATAGCATTTTTATTTCGATCCAGATATTCGACGAAGGCAGCAAGCCCCCCCTCATAATGCAGTTCAATTGTTTTTTCTTCTGAAGTACGTTTATCAGTTAAATGAACACGAACTCCTGAATTCAAGAATGCCAATTCACGAAAACGATGCTCCAGCTTGGAAAAATCAAAATCAAGCGTGGTGAATGTTTCACCAGAAGGTTTAAAGGTAATTTCGGTACCGGATTTACCACCACAATCACCGGTCATAGCCAGGGGAGAAACAGCAACACCGTGCTCGAAGTTCATCTGGTGTTCCTTGCCATTCTGCCATATGGTAAGAGTCAAAGACTCAGAAAGTGCATTGACGACAGAAACACCCACACCATGAAGCCCTCCGCTGACCTTGTAGGAGTTCTGGTCAAATTTTCCTCCTGCATGCAGCTGGGTCATAATCACTTCTGCAGCAGAAATACCTTCACCTTTATGGATACCAACGGGAATTCCGCGACCATTATCGGAAACAGAAACAGAACCATCTGCGTTCAGTGAGATATGGACCGTATCACAGTGTCCCGCTAAAGCTTCATCAATTGCATTATCAACAACTTCATACACCATGTGGTGGAGTCCGGAACCATCGTCCGTATCACCAATATACATTCCCGGACGCTTTCTAACGGCATCAAGACCTTTAAGGACTTTGATCGAATCAGCCCCATAATCGCCCTCTTGAGGTGAGTTTTCTGGTGATGTATGTTCGCTTGTCTGTGACATAGGTATCCTTCAATCGTCTTTTAATACTTTGTTATACAGGGGTTAAGGTACTCTTTTCCACCTCAAAATGCTGCACTTGATCATTTAAAGGCAAAAACAGGTCCCTATCTGTTCCTGTCATCCACGCTTGCATGCGCAAATGAAGGATTTCATCAAAAAGAGCCTGACGCCTCTGTTCATCTAAATGTGCAACAACTTCATCAAAAAGAACCAGGGGAACAAGCCCTTCCTGAGCTGCCTGCAACCGTGCCGCTGCCATTATAATCGAAATGAGAAGCGCTTTTTGCTCTCCAGTCGAACATAATTCAGCAGGCATATTTTTCTCTGTAAACCATACCCTTAAATCAGTTTTATGGGAACCTTCTTGAGTCCTGCCCGATTCATAATCTTTCAATCGATTAGCTTTATAAAGAGATTGCAAGCGCTCTTCGGCACTCAAAGCGGGTAAAGTTTCCAGTAAATCCTCGGGAACACCTTCAATCTCGAGTCGTGGACGGGGAAAAACACCCAAAGCCCAAACTTTTGCCTGCATTAATCTCTCAACAAGCGTTCTTCTTGCTGCAGCAATGGCAATAGAGCTCTCTGCCATTTTGGCTTCTAGACTGGATAACCAGGCATCTTCATGCCGACCCTGTTTCAAAAGTTTCAGGCGCTCCCGCATCGTGTAGTCATAACGTGCAACTCGTGCTGCATGAGAACGGTCAAAGAGATAGACAAGACGATCCATGAATTTTCGTCGCGCAGAAGTTCCCTCAACAAAAAGACGATCCATCTGGGGAGTTAACCACAAAATACTTGTTACCTGGCTCAAAGCTGTTTGGGGAAGACCCCGGTCATCATCAATTTTGACAACCCTGCGTTCGCGACCTTCTGAAATCTCAAGACCTGTTCCAACAGAAGTTACTCCTTCAGGCGTTTGAAAATGAGAAGATATACTCCATTCAAAAGGAGATTCTTTCAAGGGTGGTTCACCGGCATAGGTAACAAGAGAAAGCTTTGCACTGCGAAGCCCTCTTCCTGGACCCAAAAAGGATAACGCTTCCAGAATATTTGTTTTCCCGGCCCCGTTAGCACCAGTCAGAATAACAGGGCGAGCATCACAAGATAAGGACAAGCTTTTATAAGACCTGAATGAAGACAGGGTTAGCTTTATAAGGCCTGTCCGAGCAGAAGTCTCCATTTCCCTAGAAGGAACCAATGTCATGATAATTGCGAAGACTCCTGATTTGGGGAAAACCTTCTATATAATAATATAAGCAAGGGAACACAATACGATTAAAGACGCATGGGCATTAAAACATAAAGAGCATTTTGATCATCAGCATCTTTCATAACAATAGCAGAAGTACTGTCTCCTATTTCAAGGGTCGCCTGATTCGCTATCTTGTTCGAAATATCTCTAAGGTATGAATGATTGAAACCAATCTGAATAGGCGTTCCCGCATAAGAAATATCCAGCACATCATCTGCACTTCCATATTCTTTATCAATAGTCGTCATATGCATTTCATTATCCGACAAAGATAGACGTACACCAGACGTTTTTGAATCGCACACAGCCGAGACACGCTCCAGGGCTTGTTTGAACAAATCAGTCTTCAAGCTGATATTAATTGAATTTTCCTGGGGAATAACAGCACGATAATCAGGAAAATCTGCATCAACAAGGCGTGCCGAAAGTTCTATCTGATCCATTTTAAAACAAATCTGAGACTCGGATAAAGAGACTTGAATCATTTCTTTTTGAGATTCAAAAAGTTTCCCAAGCACATCAGATGTCTTGGCAGAAATAATAAACCCGGGAATATTTTCAGCACCAATTGGTGATGGAACACGATAGCATGCCAAACGGTGGCCATCCGTTGCAGCAGCACAAAGATTGGAATCCGTAATATCGTTTGAATCTTCTTTGTCAGAATGAAAGAAAACCCCTTGAAGATGGTAACGGGTCTCTTCCGTTGATGCCGCAAAACTTGTATGGCTTAAAAGATTTTTCAACCCTTCAGAATGTATTTCAAACTGATGCGGTAAGTCCTTGTCTCCAACTTTTGGAAAATCCTCACTAGATAGGCATGCCACTTCAAATTTAGAACGTCCTGACGTTAGAATAACTCGACTTGCTCCCTCCTCTGCTGTCAAAGTCACATCTGAACCAGAAGGGATTTTTTGAACAATATCTGATAAAATATGAGCAAGAATAGCAATTTTCCCTCTCTCTTCTACAAGAGCCGGGATAACTTCTGTAAGGCTGTGTTCCATGTCCGTGGATGTCAAAGTCACTGCCGCGTCTTCGGCCTTGAAAAGAAGGTGCTTTAAAATAGGGATAGATGATTTTTTATCAACTATTTTTTTGGCATGAGACAAGGCGTCCAAAAAAACATCGCTTTTTAAAGTGACTCGCATCCTATTTTCATCCTCTATTACTTAAAAACAACAATATTACAGTTACCTCAAAGAACTATCCACAAAGAGGCAAACACATCACGTCTTTGCCTGCGCATTTTTTTATTCTTGTATCTAAAAAAGGATACAAGTCTTTCTAGCAGGTTTGCAGCATTCTTTGCAATAAATCAAGATCCTCTGCCAAAGAAATATCACTAGACTTAAGTTCATTCACTTTTTTAAGAGCATGCATAACAGTTGTGTGGTCTCGCCCTCCAAACTTCTTTCCTATTTCAGGTAACGACAAAGAGGTCATTGATTTGGAAAGGTACATGGCAATTTGTCGAGGGCGTGCAATAGACCTGGCACGCTTTGAAGAATGCATATCGGCAAGACGAATATTATAGTATTCGGCAACCTTTTTTTGAATTTCATCGATGGAAAGACGACGGTCCGTTGCCCGTAGGAGATCCTTTAAAACATCCTGAGTTGATTCTATTGTTATTTCTCGGCCTACCAACATGGCATGAGCCACGATACGATTCAGGGCGCCTTCAAGCTCACGAATATTTGAAGAGATTTTATAAGCCAAAAATTCCAGCACTTTTTCCGGAATTTTAAGATCAAGTTTATCTGCTTTTGATTGTAAAATTCCTAAACGAAGCTCGTATGTTGTAGGGTGGATATCCGCGACTAAACCCCACCCAAGGCGTGACCGCATCCGGTCTTCCAGTCCTTCCAAATCTGTGGGCGACCTATCTGCAGAAATAATAACCTGATGATTTTGATCAACTAATGCATTAAAAGTATGAAAAAATTCTTCCTGTGTTGAATCTTTTCCACCAATAAACTGAAAATCATCAATCATCAAGACATCAACAGAGCGAAATTTTTCCTTAAAAGAAACAGTATCTTTAAAACGTAATGCCCGAATAAACTGATACATAAACTTTTCGGCAGACAAATAAACAACGCGGCGTTTGGGGTGTGTTGTTTGTATATGCCACGCAATCGCGTGCATCAAATGAGTCTTACCAAGACCAACCCCCCCATAAAGGAAAAGCGGGTTAAATGTCACCTTATCGGCTTCAGAAACTCGCCTTGCCGCTGCGTAAGCAAGTTCGTTCGGTTGTCCCACAACAAAATTTTCAAAAGTGTACCGTGGATCAAGACGAGATCCCATAACACCCTGGGAATCTTCTTCCGAACCTGAGTCAACAGATGTTTCAATTGCTGGCTCCAGGTCGGCCAAAGAATTATGATTTGAAAGTGAAGAGGATTCTTTTTCAAACAATTGCGGACGAGAGGAAGATTCAACAATAATATCCAAAGCGAGAATAGAGGAATCCACCTTTTGAAGAGACAAAAGAATTTCCTTACTACAGTTTGTTTGCACCCAGTCTCTCATAAACCGGGAAGGAGCAGAAATAACAAGCCGGCCAGAAAAAAATTTTTTAAATGTCAGGGGAGCAAGCCAGCTTTTATAGCAGTCTTCTCCAAACATCGCGGAAAATCCAGATTTGGTCGATTCCCAGACTGTCTCCTTGGCAGGAGTATCTTCTCCAATCTTGGACGCAGTCACACTTGATACCATTCCCTAACTTTCATACTGTATATGTAAAACTCTTTAAGCACACCAACGACAGAGTCATAACTAAGACAGATTATAACTTGCTTACCATGACAATAGGATATTGCACAAGAAAGTACTTCCATTATAGCAAAACGATAACTCTGGAAAATCTACAGCAAAAAAATCATGCGAAGGTTTTCAGAGCAACGTCCTGGCTTTTTTGCTGGAAGACCCTGTTCAGAAACGACTTGAAGAAAAGTGTTTCCTAATTTTTTGCCGAGAATTTCTGCACTTCTATTCTTATCAGCTAACTTTAAACTGAAAACTTGGGTCTCGGAACTAACTATATACCAAGGCATTACCCGAGACTACCACAACAATAGCCCAAGACCACAAGAATATCCTAGAATAACCTTGCGCTCTCCACAAGAGAGAAGAATTAAATTATGCCTTAAGGGATTTTACACGTACTGACAAACGGGAAATTTTTCGGGAAGCACGTTTTTTATGAAAGAGCCCTTTTTTAGAAGCGCGCATAACTTCCGGTTCAGCCGCAGCCAAAGCTCCGTGCGCTTTATCATAGTCTCCTGCCCCGATAGCTTCTTCAACTTTACGAATCGCAGTACGAACACGGCTCATACGAGAAGCATTTCTTTGAGTGCGGACAACACACTGACGCGCACGTTTTTGAGCAGATCGAATATTGGCCATTTCTTAATATTCCTTGAATTAAATAATAACTAGCTGGTATATACCTTATAAAAGGGAAGCCGGTCAATAGAAATCCGCTTTTTGTTCAAGGTATTTTAACTCCTTTCCTGTCTTCAACCAAAATCGAATTCTCCTAAAATATCTCACTGGTTTTTTACAGGGACATTTGATAGGTTGAGATAAGTTTTCATCATGGAGATTATAGATGCACTCAGTCCACCCCCTCGCCCTTATTGATCCGGAAATTGCAACGACTCTTGATGAAGAACTTCATCGACAACAATCTCAACTTGAACTCATCGCCTCTGAAAACTTTGCCTCTCCCGCTGTTTTAGAAGCCCAAGGCTCTGTCTTAACCAACAAATATGCAGAAGGTTATCCAGGGCGTCGCTATTATGGAGGGTGTGAAATTGTCGATAAGGCAGAAACCCTCGCCATTGAACGTGCCAAAGAAATTTTTGACTGTACCTATGCTAATGTTCAACCTCACTCAGGAGCCCAGGCTAATCAGGCTGTTTTTCTCGCTCTACTGAAGCCAGGTGATTCATATTTAGGAATGAGTCTTGATAGCGGAGGGCATCTTACACATGGCTGTAAAGTCAATATGTCAGGTAAATGGTTTAATCCGGTTGGATATGGCCTTAATGAAACAGGGTATATCGATATGGATCAGGTTCATAACCTTGCAAAACAACATAAACCAAAACTGATTATTGCTGGAGGATCAGCCTATGCCCGCACAATCAACTTCGAAGCTTTTCGAAAAATTGCAGATGATGTTGGTGCACTCCTTATGGTCGATATGGCCCATTTTGCAGGCCTTGTCGCTGGGGGCGTTTACCCCTCGCCTTTTCCACATGCCCATGTCGTTACCACCACGACTCATAAAACACTTCGTGGACCCAGAGGTGGCATGATTTTATCCAATGATCCGGATCTTGGGAAAAAATTAAATTCAGCCGTCTTCCCGGGAAACCAGGGAGGGCCGTTAATGCATGCCATTGCTGCCAAAGCTGTTGCGTTTAAGGAAGCTCTCGATCCCGCGTTTAAAACGTATTCAGCACAGGTTATTAAAAATGCACAGGCCTTGGCCTGGGAATTCACCCGGGGTGGACTGACCCTTGTTTCAGGAGGAACAGATTCTCACCTTCTTCTTGTTGATCTTCAAAACTATGGTTTGACAGGCAAAGAAGCCTGTGATGCTCTTGAACGTGCTGGTATAACCTGCAATAAAAATGGCATCCCCAATGACCCTCTTCCTCCAGTCAAGACTTCTGGTATTCGTCTTGGTAGCCCCGCCTGCACAACGCGTGGCCTGAAAGAAAAAGACTTTAAAAATATTGGTGAATGGTCTGTTTCTGTCCTCAAAGCTCTTAGAGATGGAGATTCTAGCCAGGTAGAGAAAGAAGTGCGCTCAAAAGTAGCTGATATGTGTACCCTTTATCCTCTTTATCCCCATTTATCCAGGGCTGCCTAAAACAATGCGATGCCCTTTTTGTGGTCATGAAGCTACCGCCGTGAAAGATTCTCGTGTTGCCAACGAGAATACAGCAATTCGCAGGCGGCGCCAATGTATGGAATGTGGAGGGCGCTTTACCACGGTAGAACATATACAACTGTTATCCCTCAAGGTAGTGAAAAAAGACGGAACTCTGGAACCTTTTCAACGAGAAAAATTAGAACACGCCTTTGCAAAAGCCCTTCATAAAAGGCCCGTGAAGGAAGACCGGATTGACAAGGTAATTAATAGCCTTGTTCGCCAGTTGGAATCACGAGGAGAGATGGAAATTTCTTCCACAGATATTGGTGAGAAAGTAATGGATGCCCTGAAAAACCTTGATGCCGTTGCCTATATTCGCTTTGCCTCGGTTTATCGGGATTTCTCAAAGCCAAATGATTTCGAAGATTTCATTCGACAGGCGACCTCCTCCCGCGAAGAAAATACAGAAAGCTAGTTATTTACCCTCAATGTTGTTTTAAAATATGAAATACTTTTGCCCTAAGATCAGGCAACACCTCTTTTTCAAACCAGTCATTTCGTTTTATCCAGATATTATTACGCGGACTTGGATGCGGTAGGGGTACTATTTCTGGCCAGAAGTCTCGCCACTTTTTGACTGTTTCCGTCAGGGTTTGGCTTTTCCAGCCTTTCAAATGATAATTAATCGCATACTGGCCAATAACAAGAGTTAGCTGAATATGTGGTAAAGAGGCTAATAAACGCTCTCTCCAATGCAAAGCACATTCCGGCCGTGGGGGCAAATCTCCCGATTTCCCCGTACCCGGATAGCAAAAACCCATAGGCAATATGGCCATTAGGTTTTCATCATAAAAAGTTTTTCTATTAACCCCCATCCAGTGGCGCAAGCGATCCCCGCTGGGATCATTAAAGGGAATGCCTGTTTCATGAACGCGCCTTCCTGGTGCCTGACCAACAATCAGAATTCGGGCATCTGGCTTTATTTGAAAGACAGGATTTGGTCCAAAAGGTAGGAAAGGTTCACAAATACAGCAAGACTTTACCTTATCAATTAAACCTTTAAAGTCGTTTTCCATTAACGATATACCTTGAAACTCAACACAGTCTTTTCATGCTATAATTTTGTGTCTTTAAAAACTTCAAGTTTCTTCAAGAAAGCTCTGAAGCTTTAAAAGATCTTCTGGCAATGGAACCTCAAAAACTTTCTTCCGGCCTGTTTTTGGATGTAAAAATTTCAACCGATATGCATGAAGCGCAGGCCGTGTTCCATCTTCAGTCAGTTTTTTAATGCTTTCTTTAAAAGGAGGGGAGATCCCTCGCGATGGCCTTCCATAAAGAGGGTCACCCAATAGGGAATGACCAAATTCTGTCATATGCAAACGAATCTGATGAGTGCGGCCTGTCTCCAGTCGACATTCAATGAGGGACGTATAGGGTTTATAGATTTCTCTTACCTCAAAATGCGTAATTGCAGGCTTGCCCCCTGTTTTATAAAGAGCCATTTTCTGGCGGTGACGAGGACTACGGCCAATGTTATGTTCAAGAGTGCCCTCAAGTACTTTAGGAATACCCCATACAAAAGCCAAATACTGTCGAGAAAGGGCTCTTTCTGAAAATTGTGAAGAGAGCCCCTGATGCGCATGATCATTTTTTGCAACAACCATTAAACCACTTGTTCCCTTATCCAGACGGTGAACAATTCCCGGTCGTTTTACACCACCAATACCAGATAAAGAGTCACCACAATGTGCGAGGAGAGCATTCACAAGGGTGTGATCAGGGTGTCCCGCGGCAGGGTGAACAACCAACCCTGCAGGCTTATTAATGACCAAAAGATCCTCATCCTCATATACAACGTCTAAAGGAATATCCTGAGCAACAGGAAGTGGCTCTTCAAGCTCTGGCACTTCCAGGCGAATTTCTTGTCCAAGAACTGTTTTACGAGACGAAGACGTTACAATAGCACCGTCCACTAAAACATGTTTTTCTTCAATAAGATTTTTAAGTCGACTTCTGGAAAGGGGGGAGAATTCTGCCAAAAACTGATCAAGCCTTTTTAGCTGATTTTCTTCACTTACAAAAAAGGTATAATTTTCAGTCATCAATATAACTTCATTTCCTGTCCAGCACTGCAGACTTATCCAAAGGTTGTTCCAAAGCATAAGCACCATCAATAATAGATTGTCACAACTTTTTCAATGATCAAACGCCTAACAACACGACAAGCAAGTATATATAGTTCAGCTTGTATGACAAGGTTGCAAAAACCGCATTACACACAAAAGCCCCAAAAAGAAAAAGGGAGCGCCGTAACACCCCCCTTCCCTTTTAAAAACAGAAAATTTCTCTGTCTTATTTCGACTTCTTTGAATCTCCGACACCTAATGTCAGGTATAAAAGATTACCGCCACGACTAATCAGGAACAAGACCTGTTTCTTACCAGCCTTACGCGCCTTTAAAATAAAGGTTTCAAGATCTTTGAGAGATTTTGGATTAATCTTTTCCTTCTCAACCTTAATCTCGGAAATAAGGTCCCCGGGGCGAAGACCTTTTTCAGCAGCTTCCGATCTTGGATCAATAGCCACAATCATTAACCCCTTTGAATTTTCAGCAATGCCAAATCTTTCACATAAAGCTGGCTTGACTGGCTTCACGACCAGGCCAAGGATAAAGTCTTTCTTGGAAGTATTTTTATCTCCTGACTGGGCATCTATCAGACCTTCTTCCTGGGCCTGTTCAAATTCACCGACTTTAACACTTAGAGTGACCTCCTTACCATCTCTCCAAACAACTAATGGGACAGATTTCCCTATAACTGTTTCACCAACAAGTCGCGGTAAGTGGCGTGATTCTTTTACTTTTTTACCATTAAAGCTAAGAATAACATCTCCTGTTTTAACGCCTGCAGCCCCTGCCGGACTGTTACGAGAGATATCCCCGACCAAAGCACCTTCATCATTCTTAAGGCCTAAAGAGGATGCTATTTCTTTAGTCACATTTTGAATACGAACTCCAAGCCATCCGCGTTTTGTACGACCGAATTCTTTAAGCTGCATAATCACCTGTTTAGCAAGGTCCGAAGGAATGCCAAAACCGATACCAATATTACCCCCGTTAGGAGAAAAAATCGCTGTACTGATAGCGATCACCTGGCCGTCTATGTTAAACATAGGACCTCCAGAGTTCCCCATATTAATTGGTGCATCTGTTTGTATGTAGCCGTCGACATAATCAGCTAAACCCTGACCTCTGCTACTACGCGCTGCAATATCACGAGCAACAGTCGAGACAATTCCTGTTGTAACCGTACTGCTTAGTCCAAAAGGGTTGCCAACAGCGATGACCCAGTTCCCAACTTCTGTCTTTCGGGAATCGCCCCATGTTGCTACAGTTACTTTTTTATCCGTTGTGATTTTTAAAAGAGCTAAATCGGTCCTGGGATCTCGGCCAATAAGTTGGGCCTTTACTTCATCCCCATCATGAAAAATAACCTTAATCTCGTCTGCTTCTGAAATGACGTGATTACATGTCACCACAAAAACATCTTTACCTTCTTGTGAAATAATAAAACCCGACCCAAGAGAAGAGGTCTTGCGAGGTCGACCACCACCTCTATGGTCTTCCAGGAATTGACGGAAAAGCTCTTCAAAAGGATGTGCTCCACCGGGACCCTGGAAACGACGTTCGCTTGATATCTCTGTCGTTGTTGAAATATTCACAACTGACGGCATCAATGGTTTTACAATATGGGAAAAATCACTGGGAGCAGATCTGGCACTGACCTCATGCACTGTCCCGAGAAAAAGGGACAGAGACAAAGCACTTGCCACAACCGCTTGCTTGACACACGACCATTTTATCATTGGATTTATTATCCTCCTCATTACAATTGAGTTTCTAACTCTGTGTATTCTAGTTTTTTCCAAAAAACTTGAAAAAGTTATTTTCAGAATTCAGAACTAATGTTGTATCCCCCGGGACCAAAGTGTTCTTATAAGCTTCAAGAGTTCTTGAAAACTCGTAAAAAGCCTCATCTTGTGAATAGGCATCTGCGTAAATCTTGGTTGCAATCGCATCCCCTTCACCCCGTAAAATATCAGACTTCTTCTGTGCTTCTGCCAAAATTTCTGTATGTTTTCTGTCTGCTTCTGCGCGAATGATATTAGCTTCCTCACCACCTTCTGCACGATGTTGTTTAGCCTCTTGACGGCGTTCTGAAGCCATTCGATTAAAGATTGCTTCACTGTTTTCACGAGGTAAATCAGCACGAATAATACGAACATCTTGAACTTTCACACCAAAAGTTTTGGCAGATTGAACAACTTCATTTTGGATCAGATCCATAATTTGAGTTCTTTTTTGTGACAGCATATCAGATAAAGGAATCCGGCCGATGACCCGGCGCATACTGGCGTCAACGATGGTACTAAGACGATTTTGCGCACTACCAACATTTTGCACCTTCTGATAAAAGAGCAACGGATCAACAATACGATAACGCGTATACATATCAACAATCATACGCTTTTGATCCCCGGCTGTTACCTCAATAGGAGGCAAGTTATAGTCCAGAAGCCACGCTTTAAATTTTACAACGCTTTGTGTAAAAGGCATTTTAACTTTAAGTCCTGGTGAATTATGAACTTTTTTGATTTCACCAAATTGCAAGACAATAGCTGTTTCGTTTTCCTGAACCGTAAAAAAGAGATCAGACCCAACAAAAAACAAAACAACCGCAGCAAAAATGAAAACTCCTAAACGACCCTGTTTCATTTTGAGTCTCCTTCCTTAACAGTATTCCCTTTGGACTTTAAAGCTGACAAAGGCAAATAGGGCAATACTCCCTGAGACGCACCAGCCTTCCCATCCAGCAATATTTTTTGTGTTCCACTTAAAACACGCTCCATGGCGTCAATTTTCATACGTTTTTTTGTGACCGCTGGTGCTAAGCGGTAGGCAGCATAAACAGATTTAAAGCGTGCGGCCTCACCAAGTGCCTTGTCGACAACAGCTTTTTTATAAGCTTCCGCATTTTGAATTAATCGCGCTGCCTCACCACGAGCCTTTGGTACAATAGAATTACTATAGGCCCGCCCTTCGTTAATCATGCTTTCTTTATCAGCACGAGCCCTTTGGACATCCCGAAAAGGATCGATAACCTGTGCCGGAGGATCTGATCGCTTGAGCTGAATACGCTGAATCTGGATACCCGCCTGATACTCATCCAGCATTTTTTGAAGAAGTTTTTGCGCATCATCTGAAATCTTGCCTCGCGCTGAAGTCAGAACTTCTGCAATTGGTGTTTGTGCTACTATTTCTCGCACAGCACTTTCAGCTGCCAAACGCACAGCCTCTCCCGGATTATCTACTTTAAACAAAAACTTGGGTAAATCTTTAATAAACCAGTGGACTGTAAACTGAACGGAGACAATATTTTCATCACCCGTCAACATCAGACTATCACTATTGTCTGATTTAAGAGCAACAGCAGCCCGGACGGCAACCCCGCTCTCAATAGACCTGATTTCAGCAACACGCGTGATAATGACCCGCTCAACAGGTACTGGAAGATGATAATGAATACCTGGATCTGTTGTTTTAACCCACTCACCAAAGCGAAGAACAGCCCCCTGAGATCCTTCATCGACAATATAAAAACCTGATGCCATCCAAAGAGCAGCAACAACTCCAAGAATTGCCAGGAAACCTCCTCGACCTCCCTGACTTTTGCCACCACCTTTACCGCCTCCAGGAAAGAAACGTTTGATGTTATCCTGGCTTTTCTTCAAAATTTCCTCAAGGTCAGGAGGTGTCTGCCCCCCGTTACCACCACCATTTTTTCCAGGACGTTGTCCCCAGGGACCTCCTCCTTGGTCATTCCAAGCCATCTTGACACTCCCTCTTGAATTCAAGCATTTTAAAAATACATTTCTTTATAGTCCAGAATTTGAAATGGAGCAATGACTTGTTCCAGAAGGCTAGCAAAAAGAGAGTTCATTTTAATGACAAAAAACAACACAATTGATGAAATACGAAATATCCTTGAAAATTATAAGGACCCCAAATCAAAACGTCCTCTTTTAAAATCAGGCCTTATAGAAAGCCTCGCCCTTGATAAAAACAGACTTAGTTTCGCTCTGAACGTTTTGCCCCAGGATATTGCTTTATATGAACCTTTTCGAAAAAACCTGGAGGAAGCTCTTCATTCAAAATTTCCCTCTTTCAACATATTTGTCGCTTTAACAGCCCATAGACCATCTTCTCTCTCTGAACAACCACCTTCAGAAAGACAACAAACAAAACAATCTACCGATAAAAAAGAATCTTACGATTTGCCCCACCTGAAAAATATTATTGCAATCGCCTCTGGTAAAGGAGGAGTTGGCAAATCCATGATTGCGATGAATCTTGCATTAGTTCTTAGAAAGTCGGGGTTTAAGGTTGGTCTGCTCGATCTTGATATTTATGGCCCCTCTCTTCCCCTTATGACGGGCCTTGAGGGACCCGCCACAATGACACCTGATAAAAAAATAAAACCTTTCTTATTCAAAGGGCTATCCGTTATGTCCATGGGGTTTTTAGTTCCCGCTCGATCACCCATTATCTGGCGAGGTCCGATGATTCAGTCAGGTGTCCGACAGTTATTTATAGATGTTGACTGGCCAGAACTAGACTATCTTCTGCTTGATTTGCCTCCCGGGACCGGGGACACACAATTAACTTTAGCTCAAAAATGCCCTTTATCAGCAGCCGTTATTGTATCAACCCCTCAGGATCTAGCCCTGGCAGACGCTTTAAAAGGGATTGCCATGTTTGAAAAACTCAAGATTCCAATTGCAGGTCTTATTGAGAATATGGCAAGTTATATTTGTCCTCATTGCCACGAAGAATCTCACCCATTCACCAGGGGAAAACCCCAGGAGGAAGCTGAAAGGTCCGAGATTCCTTTTCTAGGAAGCGTCCCTCTTTCAGCTACAATTCTTCAGGCAGCAGATCAAGGGAACCCTGCCTTTTTAGAAGATCCTCAATCTATGGAGAGAAATGTCTTTTTTAAAATAACACAAAGACTTTTAGAGAATTTAGATCAAAAATAGGGTAAACTTATTTTAATATTATGAGCTTCCAGGACTTAGCCAAAAGAAAGTACGACTTAATGAAAAACAATAATAAAACATTTTCAAACAGCATTTTTCGGGGTTTTAAACTTAAATGTCCTGCTTGTGGTGAAGGAAAGTTATTCTCTAAATTTTTAAAAGTCAGAGACCATTGTTCCCATTGCCATCAAGAACTTTCACATTTTCGTGCAGATGACGCCCCACCTTACCTCACGATTTTTATTATCGTCCATCTTGTTGTTCCTTTTTTCCTGGCACTAGATCGGTTCTATAATCTTTCAATTCCCTTTCTACTCGTGCTTTCTCTACCGATAACCCTCATCCTGACTTTGGCCACAATGCCCTTTGTTAAAGGGGGCGTTCTAGGGGTTCTGTATCAACTGGAGAAAAGAGAAAAGGACTCAAGAAAATCGGATATATAAGGAATTCAGGCTTGTATAAACGGTATTTAAAGCCCTAAAACCTATATAGCTTTTAACGATAGGCAAGAAGGACTTTTTTTGTGATCTCGTAATTTGACACGAAGACTTTTCCCTGGCAAAGCTCTCTCTGGATTGAATATAAAGAAGCTATTTTGGCAAAAAGGAATTTTTGAGCTATCGTTGGTTTTATATATAATTAATTTCGAGAAAAAGATTTTTTATAAGCATGCCCTTGACATCCCCCCTTTTTTTTAGGCACATTTAGAAATATTAATAAGTCAGGCATTTTTGGGCATGGAAAGTCCCTTTATTTCAGAAGCATTCTTAAAACAGAGACTTTCTTCTTTGAAAGAGCATCGATGGTGGCGATGGCAACTTACATCACGTTCACCATTGATTTCATTACAAAGAAGGATTTTCCCATGTTACGCTTCGCTGCAAAAAAGTTTTTAGTTGCTCTTTCTATCACACTCTCATTGACCTCTCTTGGAGCGAAAAAACTGGATCACGATCATAAAACTTCCTATCAGGTTGCCATCACTCAAATTGTTGAACACCCCTCCCTGGATTCTATCCGCCAGGGCATTCTAGATGAATTAGCGTCTCAAGGGTTTACCCAAAATAATAATCTGACCGTTACATACGACAACGCACAGGGAAATATTGTCATTGCTGCACAAATTGCCCAACGATTTATTGCTCTTGCACCCGATGTTATCGTTGCCATTGCCACCCCCTCCGCACAAACAGCTGTAAATGCTATGAAAGACGCTAATATTCCTATTGTTTTTGGCGCTGTTACTGATCCTCTGTCTGCAAAAATAACACGGTCTCTTGAAAGGCCTGACAACAATGCTACTGGAACGATTGATCTCCCCCCCGCCAAAGATCAACTGATTTTTATTAAAGAACTTTTCCCCAAAATAAAAACACTTGGGATCCTGTATAATCCAGGAGAATCCAACAACATCAAACAAGTTGCCCGCCTTAAAAAAGCTGCTGGCTTATTAGGTTTTAATATCATTGAAGCAACAGCCACACGTACTGCTGATGTTGCATTGACTGCAAAATATTTAACATCAAAGGTTGAAGCTATTCTTATTCCCAACGATAATACAATTATTTCTGCTCTGGAGTCTGTTTTAAAACCTGCCTTACAAAATCATATTCCTGTTTTCACGAGTGATCCCGATTCTGTTAAGAAAGGGGCTCTTGGAGCTATTGCCAATGATCAATACGATGTAGGGCGCATGACAGGAAAAATTGTAGCCCAGATTCTTCATGGTAAACCTGCAGAAGAAATTCCCATAAAAGCCGTCCAAATCGCCAAGCGTTATATTAATCAAAAAATGGCTGGATTTTTTGGATTACAAACATCAGCCGACATTCTTTTTTAAGCCGTAACAAGCTTTTAATTAACTTTTGGTTGCTAACAGACTAAATAAGAAAATAAAAGAATAATTTATTCTTTTATAAGGATTCCAGGTTTATAATGCAGAAAGTTATAAACATGGTGCAGTATGCTGGAAACCTCTTTTTCATATTTTCAAACAAGTGACGGTGCAAGGCTTCGTTATACTTACTGGCCTTCCCAAAAATCTATAGAACACTGTCGTGGAACTGTGGTTATTTTCCAGGGCAGAGGTTCTTTTATCGAAAAGTTTATTTCTATTGCCTGTGAATTAACGCGCCAGGGATTTCATGTTTGGGCGTTTGACTGGCGTGGACAAGGATTATCAACGCGTCTTTTAAAAGATCGACGTCGCGGATATATCAATTCCTACGAAACTTATCTTTCTGACTTTCATGACCTTTTTGTTGATATTATTGCTCCTAAATCAGTGGGCCCCTTAATTATTTTAGGGCAATCAATGGGGTCTCATCTGGCTTTAAGGTATCTGGTGAAACATCCCGACTCTTTTAATGCTGCTGTTTTGACAGCCCCCATGCTTGACCTTAATACAGGAGGGTACTCGAATCGGATAGCACGATTTTTTGTTCGTGGGATGTGTCGGTTGGGTCTTGGGCACCTTTATGTTCCCGGACATCATCAATATGATCCTTCTTGTGAACCCTTTGAAGGAAATATGCTAACTCATGATCGCATTTCCTTTATGGCTCATCGTAATTTTCTCAAGAAGAATCCAAACTTATTAATAGGTGGTGTCACTTTTGGATGGGTAAATGCCAGCTTTGACTCTATAGCTTATCTTAACCAGCCCGAAATTCTTGGTCACATTACGTGTCCTGTTTTGACGATCACGGCAGGAAATGAAGTGATTGTTGACAACAGACATGTCCCCAAATATGTTTCCTGGCTGCCAAAAGGAGATTATCTTAACTACGAAGGAGCAAGACATCAGCTTTTATCCGAGTCTTCCTTCTACATGCAACGGTTTTGGAAGGATTTTTCAGAATTTCTTGAAAAAAACAAAAAGACCATAATACCCCTAAACTCAACGAAAAGGAGGCTCGTTAAACCCCCTCAATTTACGGGAATGAAGCGCGTTTATCCCACGCTCCCGAATGATTTCAATCGTCTTGAGCCCAATCGTTAGGTGCTGACTAATACTTTGTTCATAAAATTGATTCGCCATTCCAGGAAGCTTGATTTCTCCATGAATAGGGCGATCCGAAACACAAAGCAAGGTCCCATAGGGGACACGAAAACGAAGGCCATTGCCAGCAATTGTAGCTGACTCCATATCAACGGCAATCGCCCGACTTTGATTAAAACGTTCATACAATTCGCGGGCGCGCAATTCCCAGTTACGATTATCAGTTGTAAAGACTGTTCCTGTCCTCATTCGTTTTTTCAACTCGCTTCCACGAAGGCTCGTAATTTCTGCCACGGCCTCCTGTAGTGCGACCTGAATTTCTGCGATGGCTGGAATAGGAACCCAATAGGGCAAATCATCATCCAGGACGCTATCTTCACGAACATATCCATGTGCCAGAACATAATCACCGAGTTGCTGGGTGCTTCTTAGACCGGCACAATGCCCTAACATCAACCAACAGTGAGGTCGCAAAACAGCCAGGTGATCCGTTAGAGTTTTAGCATTGCTGGGGCCAACACCAACATTAACAATACTGATACCATTACGATCAGGAAACTCCAAATGATAGGCCGGCATCTGAACCAGGGGAGCTTTGTCTGTAACTATTTCAATCGCTTTATCAATTGTGTCATAGGTAATTGACTGCCCTCCGGAAAATGTAAAACGAAGCGCTCTTTTTTGTCTGATTTCTTCAAGACCGTAGGCGATAAATTCCTTGATATAACGCTGGTAGTTTGTCAGTAAAATAAAATTCTGGAAAGCGCCAGAACTCGTTCCTGTATAGTGCTTGAGACGATGTAGAGAATAGTCAACTCGCTCTGCTGTAAATAGGGAAAGAGGGAGAGATTCCTCTGTTTCAAGAGCGCGCGTATGATTTACTGTACTATCATCAACCCGCTGTAAATTAGGATGTTCGAAATTTTGCCTTAATAAGGATAAAACATCAGGGTCATTAGAAAGAGAACAAGGAAGGCGTTCCAAAGCAAAAGTCAGAGGAATCGGTTGATTACTTTCTCCCACAAAAAAAGTCGCCCCATAATGCTTAACTAAAAGGGTCAATTGCTCTGTCAGGTAGCTTTCAAAAAGAAAGGGGTCTGTTACAGTGGTTTCATAAACACCTGGCTGATCAACAACTCCAAAAGAAAGACGTGCATGTTTTTCAGACATTTGTTCCTGAGTAATATGGCAACGAATGAGTGGGTAGGTTGCTGCATGCGGATGAAACGTTTTTTCAGGGTCTTGAGAAAAAGCTGTAACGGCTTCATCCAGGATCTGACAACTCGCCTTGTAAAGAGACTGAAGAGTCCTTACAACATCAACGGGTTCCGAATATTCTGTTAATTGACGATCTCCGGAAGAGACAAAAGGGGGCGAACGATGCTGAGACATACCGGATTATTAATTCCTCTCTTTTCTTTCAGTTTACCTGCCATCGATCAGAAGGGAAAGAGTTTTAAAACGACTCTTTTAAGCTCTATTGATATCGGATTTAAAGGTAATTTTAGTTTAAATGGTAAAAACCGGGAAAATTAAGCCGATTATGCTTGCAGAAAAATCTTCTTTGGTTATCATTATTTTATAAACTAATATCGCTATAAAAATTTAAACGGGGAGTAATAATTTTGTCACACGGGTCCTATTTGCCGGAAGTTCTCGTTCTTCTACTGGCGGCGGTCCTGGTAGTATCTCTCTTCAGATCGATCAAAGCGAGTCCTGTATTGGGATATCTTATGGCAGGGGTCTTAATTGGGCCCTACGCTTTTGGTTTTATTTCAAAGGTTGAAATTGTCAAAACCCTGGGTGAATTCGGTGTCGTTTTCCTTCTTTTCACACTGGGGCTAAAAGTTCCCCTCCAGCGTCTTAATATTCTTCGTCGTTACGTTTTTGGACTTGGTCTGGCTCAAGTTCTTGTAACTGGCCTTGTTATTGCCGGTGCCTGCTTTTTAATGGGACAATCGCCAGAATCCTCAATTATTATTGGCAGTGCAATGGCTCTTTCTTCAACAGCCGTTTCAATGCGTGTTCTGGCTGACTCGGGTGAATTTGCCCTGCGTCATGGGCGCGTATCGTTTGCTGTCTTGCTATTCCAGGATTTGGCCGTAGTTGTTCTTCTTGTTTTACAAAGCACAATTGGTAATGAGGCAACGAGCCTGGGATATGAACTTGGAATCGCAAGTATCAAGGCCTTTGTCGCTCTTCTTTCAATTGCTTTGGTTGGTCGGGTGATCCTAAGGCCTCTCTATAGGGGAATTGCTCAGCTTGGCTACCCGGAACTTTTTATTCCTGTAACTCTCCTTGTTGTTTTAACAACAAGCGTTATTACTGCCTCCTTTGGCCTTTCAATGGAATTAGGGGCCTTTCTCGCGGGCTTATTGCTTTCAGAAACAGAATATCGTCACCAGGTTGAGGCAGACATCCAGCCTTTTTATGGTCTTCTGATGGGCGTTTTCTTTATGTCTGTGGGCATGTCAATTAATCTTGAGCTTTTGCAAAAAAATCTCGCCTTTATTCTTGAAGCTCTTGTTCTGATGCTGGCTGTGAAAACAGGTATTTTGTATTTTCTGTGCCGTGTATTTTCAATCCCCAGGTCTTCTGCATTGCGGGTTGCCCTTCTTCTGTCAACAGGAGGAGAGTTTGTTTTTATCCTGATTGGCCCTGCCATCGCTAATGGGATTGTCACAGATACGCTTGGACAGCTTTTATACGCAACTGTTGCAATCTCGATGGGTTTGACTCCCCTGCTTGCTATGCTGGGTAAATTTGTAACAGATCGCTGGCTTGAACAGGAAGCTGAAGCTTCTACTCACGCGACTCTTGAAGAAATTGGAGACTTAAAGAATCACGTCATCATCTGTGGTTTTGGTCGAGTTGGAAAACTCGTCGCAACCCTTCTTACCAAGCGCCTTGTCCCTTTTGTGGCAATTGATAACGATATGGCACGTGTCAGCGAGGGACGTGCCAGCGGTATGCCCGTCTTTTATGGAGATGCCCGACGCATGCATATGATGCGAACTCTTGGTGCCGAAAAGGCCTGTGCTGCAGCCATAAGCGTTAACCAGGCTAAATGTGCAGTTGATACAGCCATGATGTTCCGCCGACAATTTCCACACATTGATGTTACCGTTAGAATGCGAGATAATCGATATGAAAACTTATTACACGAGGCTGGTGTGCGTGTTGTTATGCCTGAAAACCTGGAACCAAGCCTTCAACTCGCGACACAGGTTCTAACGGCTATTGGGACACCCCAGGACGAAGTGAATCAAGTTGTTGCCGCCTTTCGCGAGTCCTGCCGGGAGCCCTCTACAGATGTTGATCCAAATATAGCTGTAAAAGAATAACTTCCTTCAGCCTTAAAACTGTTACAAATCAAAAATCATAAAAAATTAATAAAATATCTTTATTCTAAAGTAAGTACAGGTTAGTGGAGAATTTTATGATAAAAACATTTCAAATAGCTTCTATTGCCTTAGTCGTTTCTGCCTCAGGTTATGCGGAAAGCCCTTCTACACCAAGGTCCCAACAGCTGTCAGTTCTTCATAATCAGTCTTCTGATGCCATCAAACACTATGCCGCAGAAAAAGAAAATATTCGGGCTATCATCAAAGATTGTGAAGAAAAGTATTTAGAGGCACGAAATCTAAGAAAAAATCTGGAAAATATTACTCCAAAGCAAAAAAAAGCTTATAAAAAAAAGAAACTTAACCTGATCGTTTTTGACCAAATTATTGATGAATTTACCAAATCAAAGTCTGCGGCAAAATATAAAGTCCTTCACCCGTCAAAACCATCAGATTTAACAGGAAATATTAACGAATTTTCAAGTAATTGTCGCCGCCAGGCTCAGGCTCTTCGAGATTTTGTGGGATGGGCAACCTTTGACAAAACAAAAAGAAATACCTCCCTTACAAATCTTTTTACAGGATATCAAGCAAGAGCAAAGAATAATGAGAAGAAATAATTTGATGACTTAGGAATTTTTAGATTTTCTTTTTAAATACTTCATATGGAGAAAATTAAATATATTAATATCCCTCTACCTCTTCTCTTTAGAGTTAGAAAAATGACTAAATATTATTGACAGTAAGGAGTTTTCACTTCTAAAATTCTTCTAAATCTACATAAAAACATTTAAAAAATGGAGGTTTCTAAATTGTCTTTACGAAAAAGAATATTGACTGTCTGTCTCTATCTATGAATAACCAAAATAAGCTCGCATTAGACTTTATTAAATCGCAGACCAATATAATGAAAAAATATTCTGAAATGTTGTCTGGTTTTGGTATTAGCCATTTTCATTACATAAAAGTTTTTAATAATGGAAACTACATACACCTTCTTGACAATGAAAATTTTGCAAATTATTACATTAATAAAGTACACGATGTAGATTTATTTTTTTCTGAAGGATATCAAGATGGTTATAATTCATTATTATGGTCATCTAATGTTACGAGTAGACTGTTCCTGGAAGCAAGAAGATATGATATAGCGAATGGATTTACCCTATCAAAGTTTCATGAAAACTATTTTGAGGCTTGGTCTTTCTCAGGAAAATGTCAAGATATAAATCTTAGTAATTGTTACATTAAATATATTGATGAATTAAAAAAATTTTCTACCTTTTTTAAAAAATCTGAAAGTTCCTTAATTCAAGGAGGTATCTCTGCGGTAGCAAAATTTAAAAAATATAGTTTTAATCATCAAAATGCATTTTTGAGTTTAAAAAAAAATCTGAATTATAGATTTCCAATATTTTTTAATGGATTGGAAGTAAAACTTACAGTAAGAGAAGAAGAGTGTCTAAAGCTTATTAGTAATGGACTTACATTCAAGGGAATTGGTAAAAAACTAAATATTTCATCACGTACAGTTGAAACTTATATAAATAATCTAAAATACAAATTGAATAAAAATCCCAAATCAGATCTCGCTTCTATTTATAATGATTATCAATGGAGATAATCCTAAAACAATTTTATTTAACAAGAGAAATTATATATGGCCATAAACTACTAGTAACCTGACCAGAACAACAAACAAGCTCATATACTATACAAAAAAGCCGCCCCTTGGGGCGGCTTTTTGCCTTCATCTGTAAGGAATGAAACTTTTATGCTTTTAAAGCAGCAGCAGCTTGATCAAAGATCGCCTTAAAGGCCGCGGGTTCATGGACTGCAAGATCTGCCATGACTTTACGGTCAACTTCGATACCGGCCTTTGTGACACCGTTTATAAATTGAGAATACGTCATCCCCAACTCACGGCAAGCCGCATTAATACGTTGAATCCACAACTTGCGGAAATCACGCTTGCGCGCACGGCGGTCACGATAGGCATACTGCAGAGCCTTTTCGACACGTTGACGTGCAACACGGAAACAATTTTTTGAACGACCTCGGTATCCCTTGGCCATATTAATGACTTTTTTGTGACGGGCATGGGTGACCGTCCCTCTTTTAACGCGTGCCATTGTACTTAACTCCTTAAAATACTAGCGAGAATTGGGCATGTAATGACGAACAACTTTTGCAGCATCCGGCTCACTCATGATAACGGTTCCACGAAGATTACGGATTTGCCTGTTCGTTCTTTTGATCATCCCGTGACGCTTGCGCGTTTGTGCACGGACAACTTTACCACTGGCTGTGATTTTAAAGCGCTTTTTGGCACTACTTTTTGTCTTTAATTTGGGCATTTTTTCCTCATAACTATAATAAAAGTGATAAACACTCGGTGGATTAGGCTGCCCCTAAAACATTGCCACGCCACCTGATGATTACGTTGTATCAGCCCATAAACTTATTTTCAAGTTCAAAATAAAGAGAAATGAACGCATTGCTTTTATAAACGGCACTGTAAAACAAGCAAACCTTACACAGACAACCTGAAGCCTTATTCAGGAAGGTCCGCCACCATTCCCACCGCCATTACCGTTGGTACCATTAGGATTTTTAGACTGCTGCCCCAAAAGCTGCATAATCTGACGCAAATCATTTGGATCATTGACAATCTCATCCAAAAGATCAACAAGAGACATACTTCCCCAACTGATCGCTCGACGCACAAGGTATGGCGTTGGGCTGTGCGGCTCAAGGCGCGCCAAAAAATCTGCTGCCTCTGCAAGAAGTTGGTAGGCTTGCTCTCTTGAAGAAATAGGGCCACTTGGCATAGAAATTAATGCTCCTGATTGTGAATCTGCGTCAGAATTGTTCTCTTGATTTGTTTTGGAATCTATTTCTCTACGCGCGGATAAAATAACATTCACAAAAGCAGAAAGTGACTGTAACTTAGTTCTTAAATGCGATAAAAAGCCTGGATAATCAGGCTCATGGGATGTAATCAACGTCTCAATGTGTTGAAGTTCATCGAGACAGATTTTTAAACTATCGCGCATTTCCTTATAAAAAGGCGTTGGTGTCAGGCTTTGAGATTGCTTGATTTCTTTTAAGGAAAGAGTTTTTCCCGCTTTCTTGTCTTTATTACCAGAAAGACGGTTAAGCTGTTCCTGATGTTGAGCCCGGTCCCAGTCTTCAAAATGATAAACAATACCGCCTTGATCAGATGGAGATGTTACGGGTAATAAATTCAGGCGATCCAGAAGCTTATCATCAAGCCATAGATAAGGAGCCAGGCGATATTCAGGGTCATCCTTGTTAAGTTCAGGATGAAGATCGTCCCAGAAAGTTGCAGACAATCGTCTTATCAGCTCTAGTCCCTTTGCAAAACCTTTAAGGCCATATTGTTGTAGCCAGCTTTCTGAAAGCCAGGCAGCAATTTGCAAGTCCTTTGAATCATCTGTTAAAGCTTCAATACATAGCTTTTCAACTTTTGACCAATCCGCTTTTTTAAGGTCTCTTTTCCAAATCCCCTGGGGCAAATTCTCATCTTCGTGACTTCGAGCATCACGTATTTCATCATAAACAGGTTCATATAAAAGGGGGCGACCACATGGTTTATCACCATCGAGAGGTTTCAAAAGACCTTTCCAGACAGGTTCTGAAATTTTAAAAGGTTTCATGATTTCATCACCCCTTATCTACGATGCTTTTTAATTTTTACACGACTTACAACAGGTGCCTCATAGGGGAAGCGTGGCACAGCCAACTGTTGAACACGTTTGGCAGAAATACCTGAATCCGAATCAAGTTCATCTGTCACGGGAATATGCATATTGAGTTGACAGTAAATTCTTGCAGATTCACTTTTACGATCCATCAGCAAAGGAGGTTTACCCTGATAGCATGACTGGCTATAGGCTGTTGGCACAACAAATTCCAGGACTTGAGGACCAGGAAGGTCACTTACATTATAGGTACTGGCAGGTGTTGCATGTTCACGAATAAGACGAATCAAACTCCATCGTCCACGATAAGTAAAGACTGCCTTGGTTCCAAAGACCTCTAGATTAGGAGAGCGAGGATCAGCAACTGGAACATTATCGGAATCCAGCGCCCAGCGGAACGTCATATCAACAGGGGCCCCTACCCGCCAGCTTG
>DDGG01000018.1:32851-47231 GCA_002337525.1 Alphaproteobacteria bacterium UBA1908
CCCGCCAGCTTGTTTTTTTGTCTTGCCCTCGATAGTCAACACGACGTCCACCAAAATCAATGGCCCAGTCAATAATCTTATCTCCACCAAGCTCTTGGTCTCTATTAGTTCTAAACTGGATATCCAGTGAGATTTCCGGGATTTGCTTTTTCATCCCCTGATCGAGAGCTGCTAGCATAATAGGACGAATACTTTCAACTTTTCGAATAAATTCCTGAAGTGAATCCCGGGCATTTGAATATCTTGAAGCCCTTTCAATTGTCTCCAGATCACGCTCACTTAAAGAATCAAAAAGCTGGAAGAATGTCTGAACATCAGCAGGGTCTGCCTCTGCATGGGTTGTTTTTCCCGCATCTTTTGTGAAAGGAAAACGGCCTGCAAGATTGACATTAAAGAAGGAAGCTGCCCGGTTAAAACGATCGACCGCCTTATGGCCTGCCAAAGCTTCACATCGATTATGAAGTGCCCGGAAATAGCGATTGCGAATTTCAAGGAAGTAATCGCCTGTTGCATCAAAATCATCAATATCCAGGCCTTCCATATCGCAATTTTCAAGAGAGATTTCATTAATATCATAGGATAAAAACTTCTCCAGGTTTTTAAGAGTATTTCCCGGTGATTGAGAATCATAATCTTCAAGAACACTTGCTATTTTGCTCCACTTCATGACTAAAGGAAGGTCATAGGGAACATCCTCAAGGTACCCGAGACTTAATAAGGTTAGGATAGGCTCTGCCATTTCTTTAGCCAGGAAATGAATCCGGAAACGCTGTGCTGTCAAATACTTATGCATATCGTTAATGCTATGGACAGAGAAAGCTTTCAGACCCACCATGGGGCTTCCGTCCCACCATTCAAAAGCCTCTTCTCGCGCATTATAAAGGTTATCAACTTCAAGGAGTTGTTCAATTTTCTCTAGAACACCATAGTTTTGTTTTACAAGAAGTTCCCGAAGAGCAGAGCTTTTAGTCACAAAACCACCATCCGAGAACATACCTAAAAGTTTTGTAAAGTGAGGAGTTGCTGCTGCAATATTTTGAACCTGAGCATGCAGAACCTCTCTTGCACCAAAACCCACCAGATTTAAAGGCTGATCATGAAATACCTGAGCTTCTGCAATCAGGCTGGAAACTTTTTTCTTAACACTGTTGCGCCCAATAACTCTGAAAATATCCTGCAACTGTTTGGAAACATGTGACAAACGTTGATTGATATAAGAGTTATATTGATCAGCAACATCGGTTGCCCGAATGAGTGTCGGTTCATCCCAGAAAAGAATTTTTCCAGGAGCCACTTTTGTTGTTAAAAGATGGTGCTCACTTCGGTGCATAAAGGGTTCATTCAGGAATCCTGTTAAAGAATCAATCAAGGAAACAAGACCCGAGGAAGGTTCCGAAACTATGTGATTATCCCGAACCGCCAGGAATGGACCTGTCAGAAAGCTTTTAAAATCTGACATTGCAAGTTTGAATTTTACAAAATCCTCATCAGCAACACGACTCATTTCTGCTGCAATATCGAGTCCTAACAAACGAGAGACAGAAATATCATTCATCATATTTGTATAGTCTGGAGAGGGCTCAAATGAAAGGCTGTCAATCCAGGCCATATTTCCCCCGGAAATAATATCTGCAACAGCAATGGCTTCTTCTGTCGCGCGACGTACACTCCGATCATCCAAAGTGCGCAACCCACCAAGGTTTTCAAAGCGGGTCAAATGCTGTTGAAGTTTTAAAAAGGCAGGAAAATTAGCCCGAATATTAAAGGAATCTTCTAAAAAGTTTCTAAATAAAATCCCCAACTTCTGACCTGCCATCACTTTGAATTGATACAGATCTATTTCTCTGTCAATAACCCGAGCAAGAGCGTTTTTATAATAGTCACTATGGTCATAAAAATCACCCGGGAGATCCTTGTTAAACAAGAATTTCACAAGTTTTCCAAGATCCTTAACATTTTGAGTTGCATCCAGATTGTTGAAAACATCAACATTTTGCTCTAACGACATAATATCGTGAACATACTGGTTTAATGTCTTGAATGTAGGTGTAAATCCTGGATTTACATAAGCCCTCGTCCCGCCCATTGATGAATAGTCTACATGACGAACAGAAACAGTCTCTGCTACTTTTTTCAATAAAGCGGAATACAAAGATGGCAAAACAACATTATTATAAGCTGCTGTAAACGCAGATTGAATTTGTTTGTCCAAAGAGCTAAACCAGGAAGATGGCATAGACAGTGCTGATGTCTTAACAGGATCAAGAGATGTAAATCCAGTCAAAACAGATTCGGCTTGTTGTGTCAAATAAGCTCTGAAGCGAGGTGTATCAGAATATCCCCCGCGTTGATTAATACCTTGCAAGGCATGGTCAATACGAGATAAAGCCGGTAAAAGAGTATGGTTCCCCTCAATCAGGGTATTATGAGAGTGAAAAATACCATAAATCCAAACAGCCGCAAAAATGGCTGTTGTCGCCTTTACGAAATTAAGAAGACGGCTGGTTGAAACAAGAACACGTCGTATTGGTTTTCCAAGAGCGTGTTCTTCAAAAATTTTCTTCTCAAAAAGATCTCTAAGAAAAACAAGACGTCGAGGTGTTTTTAAAGGGTCTGATTTTGGAACAGAGGATTTTGCCGCTGAAAAAGGACCAAATTGCGAAACCTCGTCATCGGTAAGAGGTGACGCTTGCCCCGTAAAATAAACACCTCTTAAAAAGAAGCTCTCATGGTAGGTACTTTCTTTGAAGATCCCCTTCAAATAGTTTTCAATCCCGTCCCTTAAAGTCATAAACTCTGCAGGGAAAAGAAGACTCCCCTCACGCCCGTCTTTTACATGGCCTTCTGTAAAGAGAGAAGAACGAACCCTGTTAAGCGATTGATGTAACTGAGAGAACATATCATCAATCCAGCTGGACGAGAATGTCGCTTCCGATGAATAAGGACTAGACCACCCAAAAATTTCTCTTTGACTTTCTGGTGGAGTTTCCAAAACAAACGATTTAAAACCCGGAATTGTATCACACTTTGAAATCACAATATAAACGGGGACACGCATACCTGTTATACTTTGTAATTTCCATAATTGTGCATAAATATGACGCGCTCTTTCAGAAACTTCTTCTCTTGAAAGTCGGTAAGGTCCCACAAATTCATCAGCGGGTAACGTAAGAATAATTCCATCCAGAGGACGTTTTGAACGATATTTATTCAGAAGCCTTAAAAGTCGCGTCCAGGCTTCTTTATCAGAAGAAACTTCTTTATCATTCAGAAAAAGACGCCCTTCAACATCAAGAACGACACCCTTGTCATAAAAAGACCACTTGACACCAGCAATATCTGCATCTGTTGTGTATTCCGGGCGTCCAATAGGTAATTCCAGTTCAGCATCTTCCAGCACGGTCGCACGCTCGGACTTGTTGCTTCCCAGCATAAGATACCAGGGAATCTCATATTGTGGCTGGCGACCCGGAAGATATGTTTTTAAAACATTAAGAGTTTGTTTAAATGTTAATGCCAAGTCATCTGTTGGGTTCCATCGCCAGCGTGAAAAAAGGGTTTTCACCCACAAAACAAAGCGCCCCCATCGGCCGCGTGCAGACTTAAAGCGTTCACCCATCGTTGCTCGAGCCGCAGGAGGCCTTGCTAGAGCTTGGCGTTTGCGCGCCTGCTTGACCATTTTGCGCCCCATGAAAACAAGGAGAATCACTGCAATTACGGCAAGAGCAAGCGCTCCGATAAGGATAAAGGGTAAATAAGGTTGATAACCTTGTAGGACCTGAGCGAGCACGTCCACCTCCTCTGCTAATTCATTGACTCGTTGTTAATACGGTCAATTACGTTATAAATACTATCCGTCGCGTCATGCCACATAATGTGTGAAAACACGAGCAAAAACAAAAAGACACCAATAATTGCCACAAACCAGGCATGACGATCCTGCATTTGTTCCGGTTGCCCGGAATCTAATGTATGCGTATAGGACTCGGGAAAAAGACGTTGCTCACCAGAAAACAAGCGAGACTCTCGATGATTAATAAAGTTATAGAGCTGCTTTCTAAAAGCTTCTAACTTGCCTTGATCATCAATATTACGGTATTTTCCCTGAAAACCCACGCCAAGTGATAAAAGATACAGTTCTGCCAAATCTTTTCGAGCTGGATCGCGTCGTGCCAGAAATGTCTCCAGATTCTGAAAAAATAAATCCCCTGCATCGTGAGATCCAAAAAAACGAGATTCTAAAAGATTGTCTTCCCAATATTTCCGACCATCCCAGGACATATTCAGAAAAATTTCATCTGCAAGTGATGCCATAATAAACTGAGCTTCACGAAATATTTCGGAGGCAAATTCACCACCCTGATGAGATGCTTCAAAAGACTGGCGGTCCAGGATACTGTAGAGCTTATCCAAAATAGACTGTGCACTGGCAGCAACACTGGTATCCAACGTTCCGGGAGTTTTATCCGTTCCCTCTACCTGGGTCGTCCAGGTTCCTTTTAAAATGCGCTCCTTCTGGCGCGCAATCTCTGCATAAAAATCCTCAAAGCAACGTACTACATAGGATGACTCACGATCACCTAGACGTCTAAGATTTAGCGAATGACTCATAGCATTTTGCAAATCAATATCTCCTAACAGAGTGTATTTTTAAAAAATGTAATTAAAATTTACACATAACTTTCTTAATTTTTCCTAAAAATATGTATCTCGTGTTCTTTTTGGAACATACATTACAATTTCTTCTGGACGGTTCATCGGGGAATCAGCAACATTAAAGATCTGCAACGTTTCATTGGCATCCAGAAAAGATTTATCATAAACAACTGAAAACAAAACAACATCTTGTGCCGGAAGAAGTTTCATCTCTTCGTACTCTTGCAAGATTTTACGGTCCGCACCCAGGATTCTTTTGTCTCTGCAGGCTGTGACATATTTGTCAGTGGCAATAAGGGATTTTTCAATCCAGGCCACCAAATCTTTCTCCGACATAGAAGAACTGGCTTTTGCTCCCAAAATTAAATGGTCATTCATCCATGAATGCCGAAGCGCAAGCTTGAAGACACGTTCATCAAGGTCAAAGGGAATCACATTATACCCTTCCTGTATACGACCAAGCATTGTATCTACATATCCCATGACTTCTTCAAAACA
The DNA here is from genome assembly GCA_002337525.1 of Alphaproteobacteria bacterium UBA1908. GTDB lineage: Bacteria > Pseudomonadota > Alphaproteobacteria > Caedimonadales > UBA1908 > UBA1908. Next base: position 38,006 of record DDGG01000018.1, read on the forward strand.
CTGGCGCATATCATTATGTTGATAGGGAGAAAAACTTGGTGGCATCTGTCCAGGGTGAAGGGCTGTCAACTGGCCTGCAAGGTGGCAAAGGTAGAGATAGATCTGAAAGGGGTGAGACGCATTGCTTCGAAGAATAGCTTCAAATGGTAAAAGACCTCTTGCAAGGGCCTTGACCGCATTTTCCGCTTCTTCCGACATAACATCACTTGCCTGATTTTTTAAACGCTCAGATAAAAAAGCAATCTTTTCCCTGATGCGCTTGGCAAGATCCAAACCAAGCCCCCCAATAACACCCTCAGATCGCACCATCAGACGGGGTGCAGAAAAAGTCTCGTCAACTTCAAAAGTATTAGAGCTATACTTGATTTTCAAAAGCGGAAAATGGACATACTTACCACTGGGCTCCTCTCCCAAAAGAAGCAAGGCATTTGGTTGAAGCACAGGGTAACGCATGCGTCCCTCACCTGTGTTTTCGTCAACAACCTCGTCACTTTCCCTTGATAAATAACGTGGAAAATCTTTCTCGGAATTGGCAACATTTATTCCTTCTCCAGGAATAGCCAAATATACTGTAAAGGACTTTTGCTGGGTTTTTTGGTAAAAAGCTTTAAGGTCAGCTTCCAGAGAATGGCCTGTACGTCCCCCGGCAATAATGGGTGTACCATCAGGCATTACTGCCTGAAGTGATAATATTGATAATTTGCCTGTAGCCAATTCAGGGCTGTCAAAGGTAAGCTCATCAACTCCCCAATAAAATGGTGATGCATGTGCTATATGAAAATGCATGAGTTCTTCAACCCGGCGATCACTTTGCTGAAAGTGTTCCGGCATCAAAAGCATTCCTTCATGCCATTGAACAGCTGGCCGTAGTTGATGGATTTTTGACATAATATTAGTACCCTCCCTTTTCAGGCATTCTGCGTTAAAAAAGCTTTTTAAAGCCTTCAATATCGCTTTTAATCGATTTTATTTCCTTTTGAGCTGATTTCTCGGCCTTTTGAACTTCCTTCAAAGGATTCACACTTGATCCACCCTGTTTTTGCATCCCCCCAGAAATTGCTTGTGATTTGAGGCTTTCTTTTGGCAGGCCGGATGAAACACTGCGATTATGAAGGTCTGAACCACATCCCTGTTCAAGCACGCAAAAATCAAATCGCTTGGCCCTTACATGAGCTTTTTCCTGAGTTCCAAAACGAACTCTGTGATCTCCAGCGGTCAGATAATCAGCAAAGAAAACAGCCCCTATCACTGGCTCGGGGCGATGAAAAACAGGATATTTTTTCACAACTTGACCAGGTGTCAGTTCCCAATGCCAGATATCAACCATTTCAGGATAATCACGCTTTAGCTGTAACGCAGAAACAAAATAGTCTCGAGCCTTCATTTTCATGACTGTATCAAGAAGTTCTTTTTTATAAATCATCAAAAGGTCAATTGCGAGTGCCGAATCCTGATTCGCATCGGCATCGAGAGAAATATTGACTTCCTTAAGAAAAACGGGAGGTTCTTCATTTTTATCTGTTTGCAATAAACTGCACCCTCCCATTAAAAAAGGTATCCCGAGAATGAAAATCTTTTTTAAAAAACTCATTGGTTCCTAACCCTCTCTACAAATCATCAATGCCCTACAGATGGATCGATCATAACAACCCTGGCAGGACGATGCCATTGTTGTGATAAAACAGCCGACGCATCGCGAGCATCCGTGAAGTTTGAAAACTGACCAACCTTAACAGAAAATTTAACACCTGATCCAGATTGTTCTTGCGCCACATAAGCTCCAAAACCATGGGATTGAAGCTCTCCCGATAATTTGAATGCATCGCCACTATTTGAAAAAGACTGAACCAGGATAGTAAAGCGCCCCGGAGAGGAGGCCTTACCACCCCCGATAGTATGAGTGCCTGCAGATCCTGATTGAGCAGCAGCCTGGGGGGCATCTCCACCCGAGCTTGATCCAGTAGACGACTTTCCACCTCCAAAACCCACGCCAGGCCTATCCAGGGGCAAAGCTGAGTCAGCAACACGTTTTGCAAGACCTGTTGTCAAGGGAGCTATAGCAGAACCGGCATAATAGCCAAATACACTACGCAACTTCATACTCCAACGATTCAGCGTACGGGTAATAATGTTATGAGCCTGAAGCTTGGCCTGATAAGCTGTCTGGCTTTCGGCTTGTTCCAGTAGACTTCCCTTGTTTCCCTTGCCTCCTCTTAACATTGATTGACGGGCAGCATAAGAAGTTGTTGGTGACACAATCTGGGAAGAAGGCGTTGTCCCTAATCCTTCAGAAGGACGTGAAGCACCATAGGGTCCTCCACCAGGAAGATTGGTTGAAAAAGATGTTTGTGACGGCGGAAAAACTGTATAGCATGTTAAAAATCCAGCAACAAAGAAAAGAGCGCCCGCAAGTAGAAATAGTAAAATTAGTCCAACGAGTTTTAATTTCCCCATTATAAGTCTTTCTTTTTTAGCCGGCAATGCAAGGTGGTGAGCCGACTTTTTGTCCACCTCAAGCAAGTCATTGTGGAGTTTACTGGCAGAGCTTTCCTCTTGTGAACTTGAAACAGCATGATCAATTTTTGCAGAAAGATCACTCTTTAATTTCAAAGCTTCCCGAGTTTGCTTCCAACGAATGATACCTTGCCACAGGTCACCGTTTGCTGCCAAAATGCCTCCCTAGGCTTACAATATTTCACCCTAAAATAGCATGCACTTTTCTTTCAAGCAAGAAAACACCTTGAAATCACACCATTGTTTTGAAAGAAGACCTCTTTGCAACAAGGTTTGCTTTATTCAGACTACTGATAACAGAAAAAACAGCCAAATTATTCTTTATTCCTTGCGCGACCTTCTTTTATAATGGCAAAGTCAAAATTATTCTCAAACCAGAAGAAATGGTAAATATGTCCCCCCTAAAAATTGATTTTAAAGAGTTTCCACATGCAAAAGGACTTCCACACCCTCAACCAGGTACTTGCGATAGTGCAGGGTTGGACTTATCCGCTGCTATTGATGACGATCTAACGTTGATGCCAGGAGAGCGCATTCTTGTCCCTTGTGGTTTTGCAATGACTCTTCCATCAGGCTATGAGGCACAAGTGCGACCACGATCAGGACTCAGTTACAAGCATGGAATCACTGTGCTAAACAGTCCGGGAACCATTGATGCTGATTATCGGGGAGAAATCAAGGTACTGTTAATTAACCTGGGCCAGGACAAATTCACAATTACGCGGGGAATGCGTATTGCCCAACTTGTCATTGCCCGCTTTAATGCAGTAGAATGGAATATTGTCAGTACATTAACATCGTCCGGGGAGCGTGACACAGGTGGGTTTGGATCAACGGGGCTTCATGCAAAAACTATTTAGGAAAGCTTGCTTTTTTCTTTTCATTGCCGCTTCCTTGCTGTTTGTAAGCCCTTCTTTTTCAAATTCCTCGGGGCTACCTCTTCCCCGTTTTGTTTCCCTAAGATCTGATGAGGTTAATCTTCGACGTGGTCCGGGGACTCAATACAGGATTGACTGGGTTTTTGTACGTGCCAATTTACCCGTTCAAATTATTAGTGAGTTTGAGACATGGCGAAAAGTTCGAGATATTGAAGGTGCTGAAGGATGGGTTCATCAAAGCATGCTCTCGGGGAAACGAACTGTAATGATCCCCCTCTTTCAGGATCCCGTTACTTTACAAAAGCACCCTGATTCAAAGGCTCATGCTGTTGCTTATATTCAGGGAGGAGTCATTGGTCGTTTGAAAAAGTGTAAAAAGAATTGGTGCCTCCTCATTTTCCAGGATCATGAAGGTTGGCTGCAAAAGAAGGATTTCTGGGGACTCCAGGAGGGAGAAGTCATCAAGTAAAAAGGTTAAAAAACCTTTGCCAGCGAACAGGAGACTATAAATGGCAACTGTTGATACATCAGGTCAAGACTCTGAAGCTTCTGCCGTCAGTACTGCTACAGATGCGTTGGCTTCCGGCGCAGCAGAAGCGACAGAAAAAACAGCCGGAGCAGAAGCTGCCATGGGAGGAGCCGCTTCAGAAGCCGCTTCAGACCTCTCAGAGTCAATTGCGAGCGAGACCGATTCTGTAGCAACGGCGGAACAAACGGCTTCTAAGGCCGCCACCGCTATGAGCGATTCTTTTGCAGAGGGAACTGCGTCAATGCAGGCAGACATGGCCTCAGCCAGTGATGCGGTTAGTGGGCCCGCAACAGCTATGATGGAAGCACAACAAGCTTCTGCTCAGGCAGCCGTTGCAAGCGGCGGCTCTGTAGCCCCACCAGAATCAAAAATTGCTGTTCCCACAGCCCAGGCAGCCTACAGCCGATGGATTGCCCTTGAAGCACGCCTGGCAGAACAAGCCTCTGAACGTGCCTCTCTAAGAGCCTCGTACGCCTCTATGCTCTCGGAAGAACAATCTCAGATTGAAATAATGAACAGTACCCTGGAAGGCGAAAAAGAAGGATAATTAAGGTTTCACCCCTACTATAGATCGTATAAAAAACATACCTGCAACAAGAGCCAGACAGCTGAACCCCACAGAACTGATAATATAAGCAGAAGCCCTTAAAAAATCTCCACGCTGCAACATCAAAACAATATCCAGGGTAAAAGCAGAAAAAGTTGTAAAACCACCCAATAGCCCTACATAAAGAAAAGCCCGAACCTCATAAGAAGCAGCCCCCCTAAGAGCTATTATCTCAATCAGAACTCCCAGGAAAAAAGCACCCGTCACATTAGAAACAAAAATACCCCATGGAAAAATTCTTTGGCCTCCGAACTGGTCTATGAAGGTGACCAAAAAATACCGAAGTAAAGCTCCTAGCGCCCCTCCACAGGCAACACAGAAAAATAATATTATGTTCATAAAATGACAATAGCCCAACATTACTTGTAGAGCAATCCTGCCAAGCAAGAATATGAAAGGGACGTTCAGGGGGAGCTTCAGAGTCTTCTTTCTTCCCCATATCAAAATTCGAGAAAAGCAAAATTGCCTTTGAGTTCAAATTTAATGTTGAGTAATGAAAGGTATTAAAAAGGCTTCTCATTTTATTAGTGACCAACAGACCAGGATATGCAACAGTAACTTTAATTAAATCTTTTAGGTATTATGCGATAAATGTTTATAACTCTCAAAAGCTATATTGCGAATAGATTCGAAGATTCATATGGCCAAATCAGACTTTTTGGTCTTGTTATGTTCATTAATTATCCCCTTTTTCATATTTTATTGATGTTTGGAACTGACCCTGTTTATCAAAACCTGGGACTCCGACTTTTTGCAAGCACCTTATGTCTACCCTTAATTTTAATAGATAAATTATCAACCACAAGGTTTAAACGCTTCATCCCAATTTACTGGCAGTTCACTGTCATGATTTGTCTACCCTTTTTCTTCACTTTTATGACTTTGAAAAATGGTGTTTCCACAATTTGGTTAATGAACTCGATGTCAGCAATTTTTTTCATGTTGCTTGTCATGGATATTCTATCTTTTCTGGGAAACTTGATAACTGGCATCTGTCTGGGTTTTACATTTTTCTACTTAACTTCTGATACTATTGTCCTTAACCCTGGAGTAGTGAGTATCCCCGGGGTTTTATCAACGTTTGGAGCCGCTCTTATAATTGGAGGACTTTTTTCCTACAACAAGACAAAGAGAGAAGAACATAAACGTAAATCATTAGAAGCCATAGGAACTATTGCCCATGAAATGCGAACTCCTTTGCTGAATATCACTTTATGCGGGAATCTTATGGATCGCAGCATAAAAAATCTCGAAAAAATGACGCCACCTGACAAGGAGACAGAGCGTGACACCCTTGATAAAGATATAAACCTTCTAAAAGAGATTTCTAAAAATCTCGTAGAAATGGCACGGGGAACAAATAATGTTATCAGCCTTCTACTCTCAAATCTAAAACAAGATTTTTCAACAATTAAAACAGAACCTTTATCAATAAAGAAGGTACTGGATGAAACGATTAAATCTTATGCCTTCAAAGGAAACGATTTTGATAAAGTTAACGTCGAGATCGTGAAAGATTTTACAATCTTTGGCAATCAAAAACTTTTAGTTCACGTCTTTTTCAATTTGTTAAGAAACAGTCTTTATTTTATTCATGCAGCAGGCAAAGGGGAAGTCTTTATCACGGTCAAAACCAAAGGACCTCACAATGTCGTTATTTTCAGGGATACAGGTCCTGGCATTAAAAACTCAGACCTTCATAAGCTCTTTAAACCATTTTTTACAAACTCTCCTAACGGAACCGGTATTGGGTTGTCCTTTTGCAAAAAGGTTATTGAAAACTTGAAAGGAACGATCAAGGTTGATTCTGCTTTTGGTAAACATACAACCTTTATTATAACATTTCCTCAAGATAATACGGACAGGTAACAAATTCTCACACATTCCCCCTCGTCATGCAGCAAAAGTACCCTCCTTGTTGTACAAGTCATCCCCACCGCCGTGCGGAAGGAGCCCCTCCCTCGTCATTCAGAAGGAGTGAAACGACTGAAGAATCCATCATCCACAGCAAAGCAACCTTTTCCCTGAAAAGCCCTTGACCTTCAAAGTCTGGATCGTTACGTCGATCTGCGGTCTCCTCACGATGACGCCTTCGTCCCGTCGTGCAAGTCATCCCCCTCGCCATGCGGAAAGAGCCCCTCCCTCGTCATTCGAAAGGAGTCATCTCCCTCGTCATTCAGAAGGAGTGAAATGACTGAAGAATCCATCATCCACAGCAAAGCAACCTTTTCCAACTGGATCCCGACGCTCGACACTGTCTCACTCTGGATGACGAGAAAGTAAAGGTTTCCCTCTGTGCATCAAAGAGATGGACTCTTTTATTGAACCCAGGAGAATTCTTTTGCTGATTAAGCCGCCTCTAAATAAGACATTGCTTTATCTTTGAGAAAAAGATGAAGTAAGATCCTGATTGCCTGGCCACGATCGCTTTTAAGGGAAGGATCTTCTCGCAAAATATCATGAGCTTCTTGATGAGCCAGATTTAGAAGAGGCTCGTGCACAACCATATCCACAAATCGAAAGTTCTGAAGACCACTCTGGCGAGAACCCAAAACTTCGCCCCCTCCCCGTAATTTCCAGTCCTGTTCAGCGATATAGAAGCCATCGTGGGAATTTTTCATCACCTGCAAGCGCTGCCGCGAGAGATGGCCTGACTCTTTCCCATACAGCAAAAGACAGGTTCCTGACTGATCACCACGACCGATACGACCTCGAAGCTGGTGGAGTTGAGCCAGACCAAAACGTTCTGCATGCTCAATAATCATAACAGTTGCGTCCTGTACATCAACGCCAACCTCAATCACTGTTGTGGCAACCAAAATCTGTGTATCACCAGAACGAAAAGCGCTCATTCTTTCTATTTTTTCCTGTGCTGACAAACGTCCATGAATCAATCCTATCTGGAATCCTTTCAGTCTCTCTTTTAGTACACAGTATCTTTCTTCTGCTGCCGCTATTTCCATAGTTTCTGATTCTTCGATTAAAGGACAAACCCAGTAGATTTTATCTCCTGCCTGAAGCGCTCGTTGAAGGCTGTCCATGATCTCGTCAAGACGGTCAAGAGAGATCACACGTGTATCAACATCTTGTCGATTAGCTGGCTTCTCGCGCAGATAGGAGCATTCAAGGTCCCCATAAGCTGCCAGCATAAGAGTACGAGGAATAGGTGTCGCCGTCATTGCCAATAAATCTGGCGTATCTCCTTTTTGAGAAAGTTTCAGGCGTTGTTCTACACCAAAACGATGTTGTTCATCAATAATGGCAAGCGTTAGATTCCTGAAGGTGAGTCCCTCTTGAATAAGAGCATGGGTTCCCACTACCATATGACACTCTCCAGAGGCCAACGCAGCATAAATTTCACGCTTCTTCTTTGCGGTGTCACTTCCGGTTAAAACCTCTAGAATCAATCCCATTTCATCGGCCCATGCTTTTAGAACATGGCCGTGTTGACGTGCCAAAACCTCGGTCGGTGCCATAAGCGCAGCCTGCCCTCCAGAAGCAACAGCGGTCAACATTGCCATCATGGCCACAACTGTTTTACCACTGCCAACATCACCTTGAAGCAAACGAATCATACGTCCGGAAGAACTCATATCTTTGTCGATTTCTGCAATCGCTTTATTTTGGTCCTTTGTAAGAGAAAAAGGTAAAATCTGCAGGAATTTCTCTCTCATTTCAGTGTTCAAAACATGGCATTGTCCCTTGAATTGTTTTTGTTGGGAACGCACCAGCATCATTGAAAGCTGATTCGCAAACATCTCATCAAAAGAAAGCCTGTGTCGAGTCGGAGCAATAGGAGAAAGATCTTTTTCTTGCTCTGGTTTATGAACGTCATTCAAGGCCTGTTTCCAGGAGGGCCAGCCATATTGGCGGATAACTGATTCCCGGTGCCATTCAGGAAGATCAGGGAGACCTTTAAGGTTCTCCTTAATAAGACCTTGAATACGCTTTTGGGTTAATCCTTTTGTCAAAGGGTAAACCGGCTCAACGCCTTCCCAATAAGGTGTAGCTTCTAAGGATCCAACAAAATCAGGATGAGAAATTTGAAGTTGTTTTTTGAAATGTTCAACACGGCCACTGATAAGACGCTCTTGACCCGGGATATAGGTCCGCGCAACATAATCGGGATTTGCACGAAAAAGGGCAATCGTAAAAAGCTGACCTGATCGGTCCTGGCAATGAATACGAAGCGGTCTGGGAGAACGGGATCGACTTTTGGAAACAAGGCCATCAACCGAAAGAATAGTGGCTGGCAACGTGACAAGGTCGCCGTCTCCTGCCATGGTAATCGTTAAAATGCGTCGCCTTTCAAGAAGCCCTGTCGGCAAATGGGAAATCATATCGAAACGGCTTTGTATGCCCAATTGGGCCAGACAAAAAAGCGTTCCCTTTCCAACGCCTTGCAAGGCCGATAAGTCCTTAAAAAGAGGCGCCAAAAGAGATGGTTTCATATATTGTAAAATGCCTGGAACTTTGTGTATTCTATCGACTTTACAGGATGATAGCAAGGTAAGACAAAAATGCCATTTTATGAATAAGTACTCAGGAAATTATTTAATAACAGTGAAAGGATCCCAAAAAGTTTTGATGCTTCCTCTCCATATTATTTTTATTATCACAATTTTTAAAAACAAAAGTGGTAGCGGAGAAGGGACTCGAACCCCCGACACGCGGATTATGATTCCGCTGCTCTAACCA
>DDGG01000018.1:47436-93441 GCA_002337525.1 Alphaproteobacteria bacterium UBA1908
TGCTCTAACCAGCTGAGCTACTCCGCCATTAGGCGAGATTAAGATCTTTTAAATGATATAAAAGATCTGATCAATTATGATGATCAAAATCGATCAAGGATTTTATACGTTTATCCAGGGAAGCTGTCAAGGAGATATCACTCTTTTTCAACAAGGGTATTAAGTCGCTATGCTCCATCAAAAATAACGACTTTTGCATCAATCATCTGCAAAATAACCCACCATACAATAATGCTGATAAACGTCGTTATAAGAAATTTTTGAAGAAGTTTTGGTTTTACAGGGGCACTGGACGCATGCCCTGCATCCGGCGCAGAGGGAGTCTTGACGCCCCAGGGAAGTACCATAAAAAGAACAATCCACCAAACGATCAGAAAAACAACAACATTTGTGACAATATCCATTACTGCTTTTTACTCCTCTATCACAAGATGGACGAAATCTTCAAGATCTCCCAGGAAAGCATTTCGCACCTGATCAATTTCATTCAGTATATTATGGTAAGCGTTTTTATAAACCTTATGGACGCACTTTGGCAAGGTTGCACACACAATCTGATCATATTCCGTCCGCACTACTTTATCCTGGCCAGCTGTTAGCAAAAGAATGGGAGATTTGATAGATCCAATATAGGACGGATCACGAGTCTTTTCCATGGACTCAAAGGCGGCATGAACCCATCCAAATGTTGGTCCTCCCAGGATATGGTAAGGGTTTTCCTTCATAATTTTTACTTTACGAGCGTGCCTTTCCGGAGACTGAGTATTTTTGTTGTTTTCAAAAGTCTCTTTTTTAAAGGAAAAATCTCCATACCCAAAAGCATAGGATTTTTCTCCTCCCATACTGGAAATAAGGCCGACAAGAAGCCCTGCCAGACCTCTGGGATAGGGTGATGTCACCACATCAAGCATAGGAGATACAACAACAGCCCCATCAAGCAAGTCTGGATGCTCTTTTATATACCGCAGAGCCAAATGCCCTCCCATAGAGCTTGCCAGAAAAATAATCTTGCCGGGTGCCTTTGGCATGACATGGTCTGTGATAAAAATATGGAGATCCGATAAATATTGATCAAAAGAATCAATATGGCCTTTATGGGGGTTAGATAAAAGACGGGAAGATCCTCCCTGTCCCAACCAGTCAAGTGTCTTGACATGATAGCCTCTCTTTACCAGATCTTCTATCAATTCTTGATGTTTTTCAATGAACGAGGCACGGCCTTGCAATAAAACAATTGTTGTATCACGGTTATTGTCAGAGCTTCCGGCCCAGCTAGCCGCCCTAAGCTCGTGCCCATGAGAATTCACAAAATGCCAGAAGTGTCCTTTACTAAAAAGAGAGGCAGCAACAAGACCTTGCGACCAAACAACAGCAACACAAAAAATCCAGACTTTTTTCATCAATGTTAATCATATTCCTTTAAAAAGTTATGATTTTAATGTGATGCTATTTTCTCAAAAAAAACAACCTAAAACTGTTTTAAAAAATCTTTAAAAGAGCAGATGTGTGTTTTATCTCGCAACAAAAATGACCTGCACGTTTATTTTCATCAAAGAAAAACAAGGTGCGTTACAACCAAAGGCTTCTTTCCTTTTAAAGCATTGAGAGCACGCCGAACCGTCACACGAACCATTTCCTTGAGACCATCTTCAAAATTTAAATGCGCTTCATCTGCCTGGGCAATCATATCAATAATGCTATCTTTAATCGAATCCAGGGAACACTCCACAAAATCTGGCTCTCCAACCCCCATTGTAGAGATAAGAGGTTCTCCTTTCAGCCTTCCCTTACGAAGTGTCAAAGTCACAAAAATAACGCCTGCCTGACTCAATTTAAAACGATCACGTAACATATCACTGCGACGCGGGACAAGCTGATTCCCATCAAGAGCCAAGCGCCCCCAATGAACTTCATCAACAACACCGGGATTTTCAGGGTTCAAGGCAATCACTTGACCATTTGCGGGGACAATGGCCTGTTCAATACCACATTTTTTACCAAATTGCGCCTGCTCGCGCATGTGGGCAACTTCACCATGAACTGGCACCAGGATTTTTGGCTTCACCCAGCTATACATTTCTTTCAAATCCCCTTTTGAAGGGTGACCTGAGACATGAATAGGGGCCTCTTTATCAGTGATAACATTAATGCCATGGTGAATAAGAGCTTCCTGCACAGCCTTGATTTGATGTTCGTTCCCCGGTATTTTCCGGGAAGAAAAGAAAACTGTGTCCCCCTCCTCCAATTGGGCCCTTGGATGTTGACGGTTAGCAATTCGAGATAATCCAGCACGTGGCTCGCCTTGCGATCCGGTACAGATTAACAAAAGCTCTTCCGGCGGAACCTGTTTTATTTCCGACTCTTCAAGAAAATCGACCTTATCAAGATAACCACAGGACCTTGCTGCTTCATACATACGATGTAATGACCGTCCAATAAATGCAACACGCCGCCCTGTTTCCCTGGCCGCCTCAAGCGCAGAAGACAAACGCGCTACGTTACTGGCAAAGCACGAGATAACAACACGCCCTTTTTGTTTAGAAACAAGCTTTATCAAGTTTTTGCGAACATCGGCTTCTGATCCTGTATGCCCCTTTTCAAAAACATTTGTTGAGTCACAAACAAGAGCAAGGACCCCCTGTTCTCCTAGTTCCTTTAAAGTATTTTCATCTGTCTTTTCACCAATGAGGGGATCATGATCAAGCTTCCAGTCGCCACTATGAACCACGACTCCTGCCGGTGTTTTAATAATAAGAGCATTAGGTTCGGGAATAGAATGCGTCAAGGAAACATAGCTCAGATCAAAGGGTCCCAGTTGAAAAGCACCTTTTAGCGGAATGGTATGGATTGTTGCTTGCTCCAGAAGATCTGCTTCTCTTAATTTTTCCTTCACTAAAAAAGCTGTGAAGGGTGTTGCATATATAGGGCATCTCAATTTCTGCCACAAATAAGGTACTGCACCAATATGATCTTCATGGGCATGCGTTAAAACAAGCCCGACAAGATCTGATTTATTTTCCTCAATAAAGCCGGGATCTGGCATGATGATATCAAGGCCCAGGTCCTGATCAAATGTAATCCCTAAATCAACCATCAACCACTTACCCTGATATCCATAAAGATTCAGGTTCATGCCAATTTCACCACACCCCCCAAGAGGAGTGAAAAGCAGTTCATTTTTATTATAGTGCTGTGTCATAATTTTCTAATTCTATTTTCTGTTCCATGCTGATGCTTTGGTATAAAAGCGCCAGACCATTTAAAGTTAAATATGGGTCATATAAGGTAATACACGACGTTTCTTTCGAAAAGGTTTCCCCAAGTCCACCCGTTGCAATGACCCGCGGTGACTTTGTCGTAAAAAACTGTTTATTCTCGTTGATTGCCCGGTTGACAAGCCCCTCAATCAGCCCAAGATACCCCCAAAACAATCCGGAACGGACAGACTCTTCAGTGCTCGTACCAATGACCTTCCGGGGTTTTTCAAAAGACAGATGAAATAAATTTTCCGCCCCTTTAAAAAGAGCCTCTGCGGAAAGATTAAACCCGGGCGCAATTGCCACACCGCAAAAATTCCCCTTTTCGTCAATGCGTGACACAGTTGTTGCTGTCCCAAAATCTACCACGAACAGGGGCCCACCATAGGTATGGTGCGCCCCATAAGCATTTATCATCAAATCGGCACCTTCTTCGCCAGGAGACTGAATAAGCGCCTTATTTCGAAAAAAGGCAGGTCCCTGACCTGCAATATAAAAGGCCTCTCCAAAGTTTTTCATTCCAAAAGGTTCAATGACTTTTAGAAGAGATGGAACAACTGATGACACCAGAAAGCCTGACATTTCACCAAGAGATAAAGAGGCAAGGCAAAGAGCTTTTTCTATTTGTTCTGCCCAATCTTTGGTATCCAAAGAAGCATGAGTTTCAAAACGCCAGGATTTTAATAACCTTGCGCCCTTAAAAACAGCAAGGCAAACATTTGTATTACCAATATCGGCCACAAGATACACGATTACTATCCTAATCTAGGGAATATTATCAAAAATGAAAACGAAAAAATCATTTCTATCCCCTTTTAGACGCATCAATAAAAATACTGACATCCCCCGATGAAAAGATATGCGCCGCTTTGAAAGACTTTCCAAGCAATAACCTACCTTGAGCATCCAGGTCAAGAAAAGGAGCCGTAATAGAGCCAGAATTTGTTGTAACTGTTAGAAGAGTTCCCGGTAAATAAGTCCTTTCCATCCACATTTGGCGAATAGATGAAAATCCTTTTTGGTGGCGCACTTCATAAAAAGTAGCAAATATATCAAGAAAGTGATGCATGAACAAATGAGGAGTGACAGGAACATCTAGAAACATGTCGAGACTTGTACAGTCATAGGCACCCTTTAATACAGGAGCTGTCGCAAGGTTAACACCAACACCAATTAAAAGAAAATCATGCCCTTGACAAGAAAAATCTTCAATCAGGATTCCCGCCAGCTTTTTATGGTCCAGCAAAAGATCATTGGGCCATTTCAAAAGCAATGGAGCCTTTGGTGCAAAGAATTTTGTCGTTTCAAAAAGGGCAAGTGCCGTCACAAATGAGAGTTCAAAATAACGGGACTTATCTGTTTCTTCAGGCACAGAAAATGACACAAAAAGGTTTCCGGACTCACTGTGCCATTGGCGCCCCTGTCTGCCTCGCCCAGAGAGTTGACGATTAGATCTGACAGCTAAGTAGCCACGATTGGAAGACATTGAGGACGCTTCTTTTAAAGACTCCTGTAAAAGAGTTCCCAGAGTATCCATTGTTGAATCAACACAATCAAAAGTCCGGATTTCCCAATTTTTTTTTGACAAGTTGTTTTTTCTGGAATCGGATATCATTAAAATACTATCCTACAAGCGAAAAAAGAGAGCTTTTGTCGCCATGTAGGCAGGGTCCATAAGGCTATCAGGAAACACAATGTAAAAAAGCATAATGCCAGTCATAAGAAGCATAATAATCAGGGTTTCTTTTGAACCCGTTTCTTCAAGATAAGGCTTATCAATACCACAGGGAACCTCATCAAAATACATAATTTTAATGAGTCGCAAATAATATCCCGCGGCCACAACACTTGACAAAATACCTATTACGCTTAACCAATAATATTCTGCTTCAATTGCTGACATAAAAACACCAAATTTGGCCATAAAGCCTGCAAGAGGGGGAATGCCTGCCAGGGAAAACAAAGCAACTGTTAAACACCCGGCAACAAGAGGATTATATTTTGCAAGACCTGCAAGATCCTCTATTTTTTCCAAAGATAATCCCTGTTTTTTAAGAGAAAGCGCGCAGGCAAAAATGCCTAATGTCATCACCAGGTAAAGGGCAACATAAATCACAACATTACGAAGACCTATAAAATCACCTCCCACGAGCCCCAACAGAATAAAACCCATGTGTGCAATCGAACTATAAGCTAGAAGACGCTTGATATCTTTTTGATACAAGGCCCCAAAAGAACCAAAAACCATGGATAATAATGAGATAACAACAATAATTGGAGACCAGAAATTAAGCTGATGAATAAAAATTTCAAAGCAAAGACGGACAAACAAAAAAACGGCGGCCGCTTTTGGAGCGGCGGCTAAAAAAGAAGTCACCGACGTACTACTGGCCTGGTAAACATCCGGTGTCCACATATGAAAGGGCACGAGGGACATTTTAAATCCAACACCCGCAATGAGAAAGCACATACCAAATAACAAAAAGGCCGGCAAACTTTTATCTGTCGCAAAAACAGATAAAAGGGCTCCATATTCTGTTGTTCCTGTATAACCATATATTAAACTCGACCCATATAGGATTAAAGCTGTTGAAAGTGCCCCCAAACAAAAGTATTTTACAGCTCCTTCAGATGCAGAAAAGCGCCCCTTATGCATGGCAACCATGATATATAAGGGAAGACTTTGAAGTTCCAGACCAATAAACATGGAAACAAGATCATTGGCCGACACCATAAGCATCATGCCAAGTGTCGCAAAAAGTGCCAGAATCGGGTATTCAAAGTCTCGAATACTTTCACGCTCCAGATGACGAAAGCTCATCACTAAAGCAAAAAATGCCGCCAGAAGAATCATCATTTTAGCTAATTGCGTATAGGCATTCGCCAAAAATAAACCATAAAAAGAAATACGCTCTGCATGAAAAAGGTCCGATAATAAAATCAACATACCTAACAGAAAAATGCCCATCACAATTTGTGACATCCATTTTGAACAATCCTTCGAAAAGACACCTCCAAGCAAAATAGCCAGGCCTGATATGCTTAGAAAAATTTCAGCAGCGCCGGGTGAAAATTCAGCCGGTAACATCATTTGATTTTGTCTCCTGTGTTAGTGGCCCCTCAACTGTTTCAAGAACAATCTCATGTTGATAAGGCGCCAAAATTTTAGTAAGGGCAGGTTCTGTTAATGAAAGAACAGGTGTGGGGTAAAGCCCAAAAAACAATGTTAGAAAGGCCAGCCCCCCTAAAACAGAGCGCTCCACAAATGTCAGATCCTTAAGCTTTTTGAGTGCTTCTTTCTCCAAAGGCCCAAAAATAGTTCGTCTATATAGCCATAAAGCATAAGCTGCCCCCAAAATCATACCAAAGCCCATTAAGAAAGCGAAAAAACCATTCACTTCATAAGCCGCAAGCAAAACAAGAATTTCTCCGATAAAACCACTTGTGCCGGGAAGCCCCACACTTGCTAACGTAAAAATCATAAAAAAGACAGCAAAAGTCGGCATGACACGAACAACACCACCAAAGGCATCAATTTCGCGTGTATGACAACGGTCATACAAAACACCAACACACAAGAATAAAGCAGCAGAAACAAATCCATGGCTCAACATTTGGAAAACTGCTCCTTGTGCCCCTTCAAGAGTGAACGTAAACAGACCAAATGTTACAAATCCCATGTGAGCTACAGATGAATAGGCTATCAGCTTCTTCATGTCTTTTTGTACCAGGGCAACAAGAGATGTATAAATAACGGCAACGATACTAAGGACAAAAACAAAAGTCGCAAAATACTTACAGGCTGCGGGGAAAAGGGGAATTGAAAAACGAAGGAAACCGTACCCCCCAAGCTTCAACAGAATTCCCGCTAAAATGACAGACCCCGACGTTGGAGCTTCCACATGCGCATCAGGCAACCAGGTATGAAAAGGCCACATGGGAACCTTAACAGCAAAGGAGGCAAAGAATGCCAGCCATAACCATTTCTGAATATTTGGAGCGAAAGAATATGAAGTCACCTGCTCAATTGCTGTCCCGCCGGCCTGGTCATAAATATATAAAATGGCCAGTAATAATAGAACAGATCCCAACAGGGTATATAAAAAGAATTTCAACGATGCATAAACCCGACGCTGGCCTCCCCACACACCAATAATAAGATACATCGGAATTAAAGCGGCCTCGAAAAAGATGTAAAACAAAACCAGATCAAGAGAGCAAAATGTACCAATCATTGTTGTTTCAAGAAGCAAGAAGGCAATAATATAGGTGCTAACCTTCTCGGAAATATTTTGCCAGCTCATTAATAAGGCAATTGGAACCAGAAAGG
Organism: Alphaproteobacteria bacterium UBA1908; assembly: GCA_002337525.1. GTDB lineage: Bacteria > Pseudomonadota > Alphaproteobacteria > Caedimonadales > UBA1908 > UBA1908. The sequence goes on from DDGG01000018.1 coordinate 55,024, forward strand.
TCGAAAGCAAAATCAGAGTTAAAGAAATACCATCAAGGCCAATGGCATAATGAATACCAAAAGCAGATAACCAAAAACGTTGTTCCACAAACTGGTAAGCTTCATTTTGCTTGTCAAAATAAAAGAGCAAAAGAAGAGATAGAGCAAATGTTGCAAGGGAGGTAAGAAGTCCCACAGCCTTTGCATTACGAGCTATAGAAGCGGCATCTCCACGAATAAAAAGAATACATAATGCTCCTATCAGGGGCAAAAATATTGTCAATGATAATAACGGTAAGCCATCCATTAAACCTGGTGTCCTAACTCAAAAATAAAAACCAAAGACCCGCTGCCACAAGCCCTAAAACAAAAACCAATGCATAGTGGTAAAGATATCCAGTTTGCGCCTGGCTAGTTCTTTTTGCCGATGACAAACACCACTGTGATACACCATCTGGACCATACCGGTCGATAACGCGCTGGTCTGATTGCGTCCATAAAAAAGAACCCAGTTTTAAAGACGTTTTAATAAAAAGAAACTCATACAGCTCGTCAAAATACCATTTTCTGGAAAGGAAGCAATAAACAGCCTGAAAAGTCTCGGAGAGCTTTTTGGGGATTTCTGGTAACACTTGGTAAAATAGTGTTGCAAGTCCAACTCCCACAAGAGCAATCATGAGCGGTAAATAGTGAAAGAATCCTTCTATGTGGGGAAGGCCAGCAGATAAAACCAGTGCATTCGACCAGAAATCAGGTGAGGCAACAAAATAAAGTCCCAGCATTCCCGAGAAGAGAGCGCCACCCGATAAAATTATGAGAGGAATCTGCATCAGGTAACCAGGTTCATGCAAGTGACTCATTACTTTTTCATCCGCCCTCGGTACTCCTGAAAAAGTCATATATAGTAACCGCCAGGAATAAAAAGCTGTCAGGAAAGCTGCAACAAGGCCTACAACACAAGCATAGGTCGCACTTGCTCCCTCACCTGTCCAGGCTGCAGCTAAAATGGCATCTTTTGAGTAATATCCTGCAAAGAAAGGAATACCCGCTAGTGCAAAGCTTCCAATCCACATCATTGAAGCTGTCACCGGAACGGCCTTCCATATGCCTCCCATTTTTCTCATATCCTGCTCATCAGACAAGGCGTGAATAACAGCACCAGCCCCCAAAAATAAAAGAGCTTTAAAAAAAGCATGAGTAAAAAGATGGAAAATTGCAATATTATAATAAGAAAGGCCTGCAGCAAAAAACATATATCCAAGTTGACTACAGGTTGAATAAGCAATCACTCGCTTAATATCATTTTGCGTCAATGCAATTGTACCTGCGAAAAGAGCTGTACTTGCCCCCACAATGGTAATGAAAGACCGTGCATAAGGTGCCATTTCGTAAAGTGGCGATAAGCGGGCGACAAGGAACACGCCTGCTGTGACCATTGTTGCCGCATGAATCAGAGCCGACACCGGTGTTGGCCCTTCCATTGCATCGGGCAACCAGGTATGCAAACCAAGCTGGGCCGACTTTCCCATTGCCCCTATAAAGAAAAGGAACGCGGCAACTTCTAAAGCTGGAAAACGCATTCCCAGGAAAGAAAACGTTTGTGACGCTTGTTCTGACAGCATTGCTAAAAGAGGCTGAATATCAACAGTACCAAACAGAAAGTAGACTGTAGCAATACCCAGTACAAGCCCCAAATCTCCAACACGATTAACAATAAAAGCTTTCATCGCTGCTGCATTGGCAGAATCTTTATAGTGCCAAAAACCAATCAATAAATAGGAGGCAAGACCAACACCTTCCCACCCAAAGAAAAGCTGTATCAAATTACTCGATGTCACAAGCATCAACATCATAAAGGTAAAAAGAGAAAGGTATCCCATAAAGCGCGAAAGACTTTCATCATGGCTCATATACTCAATGGAATACAAATGAACCAGAAAGGATACGGTTGTAACAACAACAAGCATAACAGCCGTTAAAGTATCTATATAAAGCCCCCAGGCAACCTTAAGCTTTGGAAAGGTTAACCAATCCAGAAAATGGATATAGATAGGATCAGCACCTCCAGCGAAGTCCACAAGGCAGCCCCAGAAAATACAACACGAGAATCCCAGGCAAGCTGTTGTGAACCAGGCAGAAAAGCGATCACCCAAACGACACCCAAGTGCCGTTACAAAAAGAAAACCAGCTAGCGGGGCAAATAAAGCCATACTATAAAACATTCTTATCCCCTTAACGAACTGATATCTTCAATGGAAATTGTGCCACGTTGCCGATAATAAACAACAAGAATAGCCAATCCAATGGCCACTTCAGCAGCTGCAACGGTTAAAATAAACATAGTAAAAACCTGACCGACAAGGTCGTGTAAGGACGCCGAAAAAGCAACCATATTAATATTAACTGCAAGCAGCATTAGCTCAATAGCCATCAAAAGCGACAAAACACTTTTGCGCCCTACAATAATGCCCATTATACCCAGACCGAACAAAAGAGCCGAAAGAACAATATAGTGCTGCAATCCGATTTCAAACATCACTCACTCCCTCACCAATTCCAGGTTTTGTAAGTTCCAGCGTTTCTCGTGGATCACGCGAAATTTGTACAGAAACATCCTGGCGTTTCATGGTTGTTTTTTGGCGCAAGGATAAAACAATAGCCCCTATCATCGCCACCAATAAAATAAGACCAGATGCCTGAAAAACATAAGCGTAATAACGGTAAATCAAACCAGCGAGCGCTTGCGTATTTGTCGTTAAATCTCCCGGAGGTATGGGGGCCGTAATAACTTGTTGAGAAAGAGAAGACGTCGACCAAGAAAAAGATAAAAAGACAAGTTCAAGGCATAAGAGAATACCTATAAAAAAGCTCATTGGTAAGGCAGAGAAAATATGTCGTGTCGCATCCAGAATAGAAACACCTGATAAGCGGCGAGCAACATGTAAAGAAACAAAAAAACTAAAGATAAGGAATCCTGCTGAAATTGTCACAAATGATTTATGAGCAGGTTCACTTGAAAAGATCGCCCAAAGAGATAAAGGAATACCATTGCTGATAAAATGGGAATCTCCCAGATTATTAAAAAGTAAGTCCAGGGAACTCAATCCATAAACAAGCGCAAGAAACAAGGGAATAAAAGCAATTTTAAAACGTAGGGACTCTCCAATCCCCTGTTTTAGGCGACTTTTTCTTTCTTCCCAGGTAAGTCTGCTTGCTTTTCGGGGTTCTATCTCAAGCATCATAACGACAAAAAGGAGTAAAACTGCCACCGCCCCCACATAGACAATAACAAGAAGCATCGCCAAAAACTCGGCTCCCAGCATGACAAATAAAGCTGCTGCATTAAAGAATGCCAAAATAAGAAATAAAACAGAATGAACAGGATTTTTAGAAAAAATAACGCCTGTTCCTGCTCCTAAAAGGATTGTGGCAAACACGTAAAAGGAAAAAGCTGCGATCATAAAAGGATACCTACCAGATTTATGCGTAATTTTAATCTTTTTTGAATCAAAAAGCTACCTTAACCTATCTAAAAGAAGCCTCTGTTCGAATATTTTCAGCCAACAATGTCTCCCAACGATCCCCGTTATCAAGAAGTTTTTCTTTATTGTAAAACAATTCTTCCCGAGTTTCGGTTGAAAATTCAAAATTAGGACCTTCAACAATCGCATCAACAGGACAGGCCTCCTGGCACAAACCGCAATAAATGCATTTTGTCATGTCAATGTCATATCGAAGTGTACGACGACTTTCATCACCTTCACGCACTTGCCCTTCAATCGAGATGGCCTGCGCCGGGCATACTGCCTCACATAGCTTGCAGGAAATACACCTTTCCTCTCCACCTTCATAACGTCTTAAAGCATGTTGCCCTCGAAACCTGGGACTTATGGGACCCTTCTGATAAGGATAGTTAAGAGTTACCTTGGGTTTAAAAAAGTATTTCAGTGTTAAAGCCATACCAGAGGCTATTTCCATTAACCCAAAAGATCTTATCAAGGTCATAAACGAAGACATACTTTTGCTCCTAAGCCGGCAATAAATCACAAAAAACAAGAATGCTTGCTGTTAAAACAACCCATGCCAAAGAAAAAGGTAAAAAGACTTTCCACCCCAATCTCATAAGCTGGTCATAGCGATAACGCGGGAGTGTGGCCCTAACCCACAGAAAAACAAATAAAAGAAAAGCTATTTTAAAAGCAAACCAGGCAAATCCTGGCACCAGATTAAAAGGCAGGATATCAAAGGGAGGAAGCCATCCCCCAAGAAATAAAATTGTTCCAAGAGCACTCATCAAAATCATGTTTGCATATTCCCCCAGAAAGAAAAGGGCAAAGGGCATTGATGAATATTCAACATTATACCCGGAGACCAGTTCAGCTTCAGCCTCAGGCAAATCAAAGGGAGCACGATTTGTTTCCGCCAAAGCAGAAATCACGAAAATGATAAACATAGGGAACAGTGGCACCACGTACCAAAGATTCTGCTGAGCTTGAACAATTTCAGAAAGATTTAATGACCCGGCACACATCAACACGGTTACAATAATAAAACCAATAGAGACCTCATAGGATACCATTTGGGCAGCAGAACGCAGGGCTCCCAGAAAAGGATACTTTGAGTTACTGGCCCATCCAGCGATAACAATACCGTAAACACCCAATGATGAAATAGCAAAGAGATACAAAACACCCACATTAATATTTGCCAGAACAAGGCCTTCATCAAAGGGAATAACAGCCCAGGCAATAAGACTCAAAGCAAAGGTCAGCACCGGAGCGACAATAAAAAGTAAAGGGTTGGCACGCGCCGGCAAAATTACTTCCTTATGCATCAGCTTTAATGCATCGGCAATAGGTTGGAGTAATCCAAAAGGACCAACAACATTAGGTCCCTTACGCAGCTGCATATAACCAATAACTTTACGCTCTGCATAAGTCAAATATGCAACAGATAAAATAAGAGGAAGAACAATCAGAAAAATTATTCCAGTAACTTGCAACAAAGGGAGCATGATCTCTTCCCAGACTTCAATCATGAGATTTTTTCTCCCCTGATTCGATTTTAGACTGCTCTATATCCTGGACGCAACGAGCCATTGTTTCAGAAGATCGGCTAATCACATCTGACATATAATAGGATGTATCAGAAAGAATAAAAGGATCATTCAAAAGCATTCCCTCCGGGCTCCCAAAAACGCCCCATGAATTTTCAGTAAGATGATCCAAATGATTAAAAACACTATTCGCTCTCACCAAACGGTCCTGCAACTCTTCGATTGACTTGTAGGGCAAAGCCTGCCCTAAAGACTTGGCCAATGATATGATGATTTTCCAATCTTCACGGGCCTCTCCAGGAGGTGACAAAGCTTTCCTTGTCCTTTGAACGCGTCCTTCTGTATTCACGTAAGTTGCACTTTTTTCTGTATAGGCTGCCCCTGGTAGAACAACATCTGCGGCCATAGCCCCCCGATCACCATGGTGCCCCTGATAAATGACGAAGGTTTTCTTGAAAGAAGTCATATCAAGCTCATCCGCGCCCAAAAGGTAAATAATATCTAAATCCCCGCGTTCAGAAGCTTTTAAAATCAGGTTTGTTGACCAACCTGCATCTCCGGGAACAAAGCCACAATCCAACCCACCAACTCTGCCGGCTGCTTTTTGTAACACATTAAACCCGCACCACTCTTTCTTGATAAGGTTGTACTGCTCTGCCAAAAGACGCAGCTTTCCCAAAATAACATCACCATCAGGACGTGACAAAGCCTCCTGACCGATAATCAGCATCGGTCTTTTTGCACGCTTTAACGCCTTGCAAGTCTTATGACTACCATCCAGAAGCTCTTCCAAAACTCCGGGGTCAGCTCCAAGATTATTAACCGGAAAGGTGAGTTCATCCCTCTTCTTTACTGGGCCGCCAAGAGACGCAACTGTCATCCCGCCTTCTCCATAACGGCGGCGTAATCGAGCAGCTAAAAGAGGGGCTTCACGTCGAAGATTTGTGTTGATTAAAAGACAGAAGTCGGCCCGATCAATACCATGAAGACCACTATTAAAAACATAGGATGATCTGATAGAGGGCAAAGAAATGGCACTGTCCTGACGACAGTCCGTGTGAGGGGATCCTAAAGACCTCATAAGATCAAGCAAAGCCATTTGAGATTCAACATCTGCCATATCACCGGCAAGAGCAGCAATCCTTTTACCAGAGCTTTTCTTTATTTTTTCGGCAATAAGGGAAAAGGCTTCTTCCCAGGAACAGGGCTCCAGGTGGCCTTTTGAATTTTTCTTGTATGGCGTATCAAGGCGCTGTCGCTTAAGACCATCACACGCAAACCTGGACTTGTCAGCCAACCATTCTTCATTAATATCTTCTTTCAAACGAGGTAGAATACGTTGAACAGACAGGTAAGCTGTATCGATGCGAATATTACTTCCAAGAGCATCCATAACATCAATACTCTCTGTTTTGGTTAGGTCCCAGGGACGCCCTTTAAAGGCATAGGGGCGCGACGTCAAGGCACCTACCGGGCATAAATCAATAACGTTACCGGAAAGCTCTGTTGTTAAAACCTGATCAAGATAAGTCGTAATTTCCATATCTTCGCCACGACTAATACCTCCAAGTTCCTGGGTTCCGGCAACATCCTGAACAAACCGAACGCACCTTGTGCAATGAATGCAGCGGGTCATATGAGTTTTAACTAAAGGACCCATATTCTTTTCGGGAACGGCCCTTTTATCTTCCTCGTAGCGGCTTTGACCAGATCCATAAGCCATTGTGATATCCTGCAAATCACACTCGCCCCCCTGATCACAGATCGGGCAATCCAAAGGGTGATGGGCCAACAGAAACTCCAGGGCACCTTTTTGCGCTTTTTGGGCAACCTCGCTTTTTGTATGAATAACCATGTTAGGAGCTACTGGCATGGCACAACTGGCAACAGGCTTTGGAGCGCCTTCAATTTCAACAAGACACATCCGACAATTTCCAGCAATCTTAAGACGCTCGTGATAACAAAAAACAGGTATTTCGATGCCAGCTTGACGTGCCGTTTGAAGAATTGTACCTCCCTCAACCGCCTCTACTTCTTGCCCGTCAATAATTACTTTTGGCATTCTCTCTTTTCCTTTTTACGCCGCACTTTGTTTTATACGAGTTACCATAACATCGCGAAAATGACGAATCAGGCCTTGCACCGGCCATGCTGCTGCATCCCCCAGGGCACAAATGGTATGGCCTTCAACCTGATAGCTGATGTCGAGGAGTTTATCGATATCTGCTATGCGAGCACGCCCCTCGGCAATACGTGTCAAGAGGCGCCACATCCAACCTGTCCCTTCGCGACATGGACTGCATTGTCCACAGCTTTCGTGCATATAAAATTTTGAAAGACGGGCAATAGCACGAATTATATCCGTAGATTTGTCCATCACAATTACAGCCGCCGTCCCTAAACCACTTTTAACAGATCTTAAACTTTCAAAATCCATTTTTACCGTTTCACAAATATGCTTGGGTAAAAGAGGGACAGAGGACCCTCCCGGAATAATTGCCAGTAAATTATCCCAGCCGCCCCGTACACCACCTGCATGAGTCTCGATCAATTCTTTTAGAGGAATACCCAACTCTTCTTCAACATTACAGGGCTTGTTCACATGACCAGAAATAGAAAAAATCTTTGTCCCTGTTGCATCCGGCACTCCAAGGCCCGCAAACCAGCTTGCACCACGCCGCAATATTGTCGGTACAACAGCAATACTTTCAACATTATTGATAATAGTGGGACACCCATAAAGCCCGATGATGGCAGGAAAAGGAGGCTTCAAACGAGGTTGACCTTTTTTACCCTCCATACTTTCAAGAAGAGCAGTCTCCTCACCACAAATATAGGCTCCCGCTCCCCGCTGAAGATAAAGATCAAAATCCCATTCTGAGCCAGCCGCATTTTTGCCAAGCAATCCTTCCTGATAAGCTTCATTGATAGCGGCCTGCAAACGCTCGGCTTCGCGTGTATATTCCCCGCGAATATAAATATAACCCACATGTGCCTGAATCGCGACACCCGCTAAAAGTGCCCCCTCTATTAGCTTGTGGGGTTCATGACGAATGATGTCACGGTCCTTGCACGTTCCTGGCTCGCTCTCATCCGCATTAATGACCAGATAGTGAGGCTTGTTATCAAGTTTTGGCATGAAAGACCATTTGCGCCCTGTCGAGAAACCGGCACCACCGCGCCCTCGCAAACCTGAATTCAGAACCTCTTCAACAAGAAAGTCCTTTCCCTTTGCAATAAAGTCCCGAGTATTTCCCCAATCGCCTCGTGCACGGGCAGATTTTAAATCCCATCCTGCATCGCCGTATAAATTTTGAAAAATACGATCTTTATCTTGCAACATCTACCGGCTCCGATTTGCTGGTTTCTACTGTTTTGTTGTCAGGGTCTTTTTCTTTCACAAGAACTGTTGAGCCTCCTTCCGGTGCCGCATACTGGCGGCCAATAACAGACCCGGGGGAACGGGATTTTCCAGCGGCAAGATCTTCCAGAACAGAGGTCATAGAAGCTTCATTCAGGTCTTCGTAATAATCTTCGTTAATTTGTACAATGGGTGCATTGGCACAAGCCCCAAGACATTCAACTTCTGTTGTTGTAAAAACACCTTCCCCGTGCGTGGCAGAAGCTTTCTCACACGCTTTCAAAACCCCGTCACTCCCCCGAAGCCAGCAAGGCGTCGTTGTACAAACCTGCAAATGAAACTTACCAACTGGTGCCAAATGAAACATTGTATAAAAAGTAGCAACTTCATAAACATGTATGGGGGCAATATCCAAAAAAGTGGCAATCGTTTCCACAGCTTCCTGACTCACCCAGCCAATCTGGCGCTGTGCTGTATAAAGACATTCTTTAATAGCACTTTGTGCTCGACCTTTGGGATATTTTTTAATGACGGCTTTTAAATGCTTTTCATTCTCTTTTGAAAAAACAAATCCTTGACCTGATTTTTGAAGTCTACGTTTCACCGATCAATTTCTCCAAATACAATATCCATTGAGCCAATAATAGCCGCTATGTCCGATAGCATATGGCGCTTTGACATGAAATCGAGCCCTTGCAAGAAAGCAAAACCGGGGGCCCTGATCTTACAACGATAAGGTTTGCTGGATCCATCTGAAACCAGATAAACCCCAAACTCACCCTTGGGCGCTTCAACGGCCGTATAGGTTTCTCCTTCAGGCACATGATACCCTTCGGAATATAGCTTGAAATGGTGAATCAACGCTTCCATTGACTGTTTCATCTCAGCCCGAGGCGGCGGAGCAACCTTTCTGTTTTCTGTCATGACAGGGCCAGAAGGCATCTGATCCAAACACTGTCGAACCAACTTTACAGACTGGCGCAACTCCGCAACACGCACAAGATAACGATCATAACAATCACCGTGCTTACCCACCGGTACATCAAAATCAAGAGAGGCATACACATCATAGGGCTGAGATTTCCGAAGGTCCCACGCGACATCACTTGCACGTAACATTGGGCCTGAAAAACCCCAGTCGAGAGCCTGATCTTTTGTAACAACACCTATATCTACCGTGCGCTGTTTAAATATACGGTTGTCAGTTAGCAAACGCTCCATATCATCAATTGATTTGGGATACGCAGAAATAAAGTCCTGAATATCATTAAGGAGTTCTTCCGAAACATCTTGATGAACACCCCCGGGACGAAAATAATTGGCATGTAGTCGAGCTCCTGTTGCTCGCTCACAAAAAACCATTATTTTTTCCCGCTCTTCAAATCCCCACAATAGAGGCGTCATGGCCCCGACATCAATGGCATAAGTTGTGAGATTAAGAATATGATTCATAATTCTCGAAAGTTCGGCAAAAAGAACCCGTAAATATTGCCCTCGTAAAGGTACAGAAAGCCCTAGAAGTTTTTCAACCGCCAAAGCAAACGCATGTTCCTGACACATTGGCGCCACATAATCAAGACGATCGAAATAAGGTAAGGCCTGAAGATATGTTTTATGCTCAATCAGTTTCTCCGTACCCCGATGCAACAAACCAATATGAGGATCTGCACGCTCCACGACCTCTCCGTCCAACTCCAGGACAAGACGTAAAACACCATGAGCTGCTGGGTGCTGGGGACCAAAATTAATGGTATGAGTGCGTCTTTTCTGAACAGTCATAAGATATCCCGTGTTGCTTTTTCGTCGCCGGGCAAAATAACTTGCTCTGGTGTCATAGCTTTCCAGGGACTCTCAAAATCAAACTGGCGAAAATCCTGAGGCAGATTAACGGGGGCATAAGCCACTTTTTCTTTTTCAAAATCATACCGAACTTCTGAAAAACCTGTGAGAGGAAAGTCTTTACGAAGAGGGTGCCCCTCAAAACCATAATCTGTCAAAAGCCGCCGCAAGTCTGGATGCCCCTCAAAACCAACACCGTAAAGATCCCAAATTTCCCGTTCATACCAATTTGCAGCCTTAAAAAGGTGACTTGCTGTTGGCATCAACTCTCCTTCCCCGACACCTGCTTTAAGTCGAATACGATTATTGTAACGATGACTTAGAAGATGATAGACAACCTCAAAACGGGGCGCACGGTCAGGATAATCAACACCACAAATATCGACTAACTGACGAAAGGCAAGGTCAGGATGATCTCTCAGTAAAATAAGAGTTTGCAAAAAATCCTTTGGAGAAACCTCGATGCAAAGCTCTCCCCTTCGAATGGCAATATGTCGTAAAGCCCCCTTGAGTTCACTCGTTAAAAAATCTTCTATATATCGGAGGGTAATTGTCTTCATACTCTTTATCCAATAACAAAATGCTTTGGCTGGCGAATTTTTCGCTGAAGCTGAACAATACCGTATAAAAGAGCCTCTGCCGTTGGGGGGCAACCAGGCACATAGACATCAACAGGTACAATACGGTCGCACCCTCGAACAACGGAATAGGAATAATGATAATATCCTCCCCCATTTGCACAGGATCCCATCGATAAAACCCAACGAGGTTCTGCCATTTGATCGTAAACTTTACGCAGGGCTGGTGCCATTTTATTAGTCAGAGTTCCCGCAACAATCATTAAGTCTGCTTGACGAGGACTTGGTCGAAAAACAACGCCCAGGCGATCCAGATCATATCGACTGGCAGCTGTATGCATCATCTCAACAGCACAACATGCCAGCCCAAAAGTCATAGGCCATAAAGATCCACTACGAGCCCAGGCAACAACTTCATCAACCTTGGCAAGCATATAGCCACGGTTTGCAGCGCCTTCATAAAAAGATTTTGCAGCCTGATCTTCTGTCAAATCACCAGGCAAAGAGGTTAGAATTTTAGAGGGCTCTACTCCCATTCAAGGGCTCCCTTCTTCCATTCATAAATAAATCCAATTGTTAGAATTGCCAAGAACAGCATCATCGACCAGAATCCAAAAATACCAATTTCACCCAGGGAAATAGCCCAGGGAAAAAGAAAAGCAACTTCTAAATCAAAAATGATAAAAAGAATAGCTACCAGGTAGAAGCGCACATCAAATTTTTTTCGGGGAGCCTCAAAAGGTTCAAAACCACATTCATAGGTCGAAAGCTTCTCCGTTCCACCCTTTTTTGGACCACGAGCCCACCCCAGAAAGACCAGGAAAGTTGATAAACCAAGAGCTATAATAATAAAAACAGCAATTGGCCAATAAACTTCTAAAAGAGCGCCATCAAAAATCTCCATGACACCTCATTAAAACGCTAAAATTTTACATATGTTTAGTATAACGACACTCTCTAAAAAGATACAGAGCTTAAACACTTTTTTTAAAACTCTGTGTCTTTTAGATCGCAAATAAACAAGATAGTGGATTTTACATCCCTGTAGAAACTTGAATTCTTCCTTCGCTTTACTCACCCCCAATGACGAACCTGAACGCATACCCCTCTCCTTCTCAAGGATAGATGACAAAAAACGAACAAGGATAAAGGCTGATCTTCCTGAATCAAAGACAAAGCTGAAGAGTAACTCTTTATACAAAATATAAAGTAAGACAAACCCTTCTTCATAAGGTCGAAAATAAAAACAACAGAAAAAGTAAAAACAGGTGTTGGATTTTTTGAGGTCATACTCTTAAGAAAGGAGTATAAAATTGATAAAATCTGCCCCTTAAAACGTAAAGAGCAGATTTTAAAGAGTAGGCAAGGTAGCAACCTTGCCATAGCAATCAAGAATAATTAGGCAGATGCCTCATCATTTTCAGAATCTTCATCATCTTGGCCATGAAGACTCTCAAACACGGGCGCTTTTTTATCCTCAAGAAGCTTTTCTTTAGCGGCATTCAGACTTTCTTCTGTCATCGCTAAAGCCTCTTCTTTTGTTAAGCCGATATTAAGAGTAACTTCAACGTCAACCTCTGGATGCAAGGCAACGCGAATCTTGTATATGCCAAGCTCTTTAATAGGTTTTTCAATACGAACCTGATGACGTGACACTGTAAAACCAGCCTCTGTGATTGCTTCTGCCAAATCAGCAGAACGGACAGAACCATAAAGGTGACCACTCTCTCCCGCAGAGCGAACGAGAATGATTTTCAGGCCCTCCATCTTATCTGCAACGGCACGCGCTTCTTTAACCAACTCAAGATTCTGAGCTTCCAGTTGAGCACGTTGAGCTTCAAATTCTGCAATTTTTTGCTCTGTCGCCCGATCTGCATGGCCATTTGGAAAAAGGAAGTTACGCGCATATCCTGGCTTCACTTCAACAATATCTCCCATTTGCCCCAGTTTTTCAACACGTTGTTTGAGAATAACTCTCATCTTAGCGATCTCCTCGTTTTTGATTTGCAAAGCGATGACGTAACTTTAACCAGGGTTCCAAAACGCCTAAGCCCGCAATTAATAATCCCAGCCAATCAACAAGAAAAACAAACAGGTAAAGAGGCACTAAAAACCGCTTACCATTTTGCCTTGTCGTGACATAAGTATGTGCAACACTCAAACCTTGTAACAGAAACAGCATACGCAAGACAAGCAGAACATTAAATGCATAAACATTCCAAAGCGATTTTTGCATTATTATCGCCACAAGGCTGGCCCCAAGAAGAACACCCCAGGGCCAGAAAGGAAGTGATAAAGCCTTCAAATCCGGCGTTTTAATCAGTGAGTTACCCTGACTCTTTAAAATAAGATGTGCAACAACACCATTTGCAAAAATGATCAGCAGATTGAAAAAAGTAAAATGTCCAGGAATTGTTGATGACACAGCAAAAACAGTTTCTTCTGTCACAGGAAGTTTCCACCATTCAAGCAGAGGCGTCACAAACTCCGTGACTAATTTAGGATCCACAACCTTCCAAAATAGAGCAAAAACACCTGTTACCAACAACAAGCCATAAAGGCTATGAATAAGAACGAGGGAAGTGACTCTCTCGCCCTCCAGGACAATATTCTTTAAAAGAATCCCTTTTTGGTCATGGGCATTAGTGGGGTTAAACGTCTGACATTGTCTAACTTGCAAAGCTTTCACGATCAACATATAAACAGGTAAAGCAAGCAAGAAAAGATAAAAAATCCCGGCTCCCGCGCCAGATAATAATAACATTAAAGAAACCCCAACCATCAAGGACACAGTTAAAGGTTTAATACCATCTCTTAAACCAGAAATAAAAAGGGGGAAAGGCGCTAAAAGAAAAAGAAGAAGAGCAAGAAGATTTCCGGACAAAACAGACGAAAAAAGCAAGGCACTTAAAGCACCCAATAAAACTGGTTTAATATATGAGCGATATGGCTCTAAAAAAGACACCCGCTCCTCCTTTTCTCACAATACCACTTGAAATATGGTGGCATACTTGTTCAGGCTTCATCATAAAAAAACAATGTCTGACTCACCTTATTCAAAGGCCGTAAAGGTCAGTATTTACACTAAAGCCGAGATACGATAGTCATATCTCGGCAACATTTACGATAAATTAAATAGCGCCCTATCTCACAACATAGGGTAAAAGCGCCAGGAAACGGGCTCTTTTAATGGCATTTGACAATTCACGTTGCGCTTTTGCAGAAACAGATGTAATTCGGCGTGGCACCATACGTCCTTTTTCAGAAACATATTTTTGAAGCAAACGCACATCTTTGTAATCAATTTTTGGGGAATTAGGTTGACTAAAAGGGCACACCTTACGACGACGGAAAAAAACTTTTTTAGAGCTTGCTGGCCCTTTTTGTGTTTCAGTTTCAGACATAATTTAAATTCCTTTCAGACTATTGTGTATCACTGGCATCGGCTTCTGGACGGGGCGCTCGGCCAGATGGTGTCCGGGGACGACGAGCATTTTGTTCTTTTTCAGATTCTTCACGACCATAACGAGAAGCCTTCAAAAGAGCTGATGGCTCGTTTTCATGCTCATCAACAAGAACATTCATATGGCGTAAAATGTCTTCATTAAGGCGAATGCGACGATCCAATTCATTCAGGGCTTCTGATGAGGCCGTAATATTCATCAAAACATAGTGGCCTTTTTTATTTTTCTTAATTGGATATGCCAGGGTACGCAAACCACAATATTCTGTTTTACCAACTGTGGCAGAACTTTCTTTCAGAATTTCAGTTAAAGATTGAGTCAGTGACTCGACCTGGGCTGGCGACATTTCCTGACGCGCAATAAAAATAGTTTCATAAAGATGCATTAAGTGCTCCTTTTGGCTATTGGGTTGATAACTATCAACAAAGCCGACAACAATCGGCAAGGAGATATTCCCCCTTTTCTACACAACTTTAAAGCAGGAATCAATTCTTTTTGTTTTTCTTTTCGACCTCTTAAAACCCAAAGAGGATAAATGAACTGACTTCTGAACCCTTTTTCTTGTTAAATCAATTTGGTAGGATATAATTAAGGACGTTAAACCACTTTAAAACAGGGATATTTATGAAAGAAAATTATATTAATGGACTCTCGGAAGAAGGTTTTCACAAAGTTTATTATCGGGACTATGGTTGTGAAAATACAGCCAACACTTTAATCTGCGTGCACGGCCTTACACGTAATTCATGCGACTTTCATTTTCTGGCAAAAGCCCTTAAAGATAAACGACGTATTGTTGTTCCGGATGTTGTTGGACGGGGAAAAAGTGATCGTTTCAGCAAACCGGAAAACTACGGTTATGCACAATATCTTTCAGATATGAATGCCTTGTTACAAAGGCTCAATATTACGGATGTTGATTGGCTTGGAACGTCTATGGGTGGACTTTTCGGTATTGTTCTGGCGTCTCTTCCCAATACTCCCATTCGTCGCCTGATTCTAAACGATATTGGTCCTTTTGTACCAGCCAGCGCCATTGCGCGTATTAAAATGTATGCAAGTTCAGAAGTTATTTTTGATTCGCTTGAAGACGCCAATGAAATCCTTAGGGGAACATACGCTCCCTTTGGACCTATGAGCGATGACCAATGGACATACCTTTTTACCAATAGTATCGTCAAGGTGGATGAAGGATATACTCTTGCTTATGATCCCAATGCCACAGGCGCCGTTGAAGGTAATAAAGCAGACCATGAAAAATCAATGGTTGCTGAAGATGAAGCAGGAGACGTAACATTTTGGGATTTCTGGGACAGGATCAAATGCCCTGTTCTCGTCATCAACGGACGTGAATCAGATATTTTGCCTCCAGAAGTCGTTAAGGAGATGTCTACACGAGGACCTTCTTTCGATCATGTCTACATTGAGAAAACCGGTCATGCCCCCTCTTTAATGCCTGATGACCAAATTGAAGTTGTTCGTCAGTGGCTTGATAAAACATCTTTTTGATCAATAGAACAAAAACAAAATTGAGGCAGGCCAACATTTCACAAGGTTGGTCTTATTCTCAACTTTCAAATTTTATGCTTTTACTACGAACCATCAAGTAAATAAAAATAGAGCAGAGGAGAATTTTCTCGCACTTCTCAAGTAGCTTTTTCAAGTATTTTTTTCCACACATTGTATATTAAAAGTAACCGTTAAAAAGCTTGTATTTCCCACAAACCCTAATAGACCCTTAACAAAATAAAACTATCCACGATAGCTGTGGATAACTTTGCGGAAAACTCTCTCATAAGTACCTAAAAGGAAGATCCAGTATGGAATTCCTAGGAAATGGTCATTTCTTGACCATGGGCTCAAAAGCCTTGATTTACAGGCTTTTCAGAGATTTTTTCTCTTTAGGCACATCCCAAAAAATATTTTTAAATACTGAATTGCTCTTGACACTTTTTGATGTGTATAACTGACAAAAAGAATCAAAGTTCAGCATCAGAATAAGACAAGAAAAAAACATGTATTTTTTTGATAAAGCAACTATCCTAAAAAGAAATATTAACGATCTCTTAATATTTCTTTTTAGGAGCACGGACAACCCCCTTAATCTTACTGGGCAGCCATTAGAGTCATCACCTTGACCCCGGCCCTTCCTATACTTCCATAGCCCCTTAAAATCTCTGTGTCTTACTTCTTAACATCATTCCTGGAAATAGACGCAAGAAACCTCATAAAAACAGTATCTTGACAAATATTATTGTATTTTCTAATCGGCAATACTTTTTAATTTTAACAAATGAAAGACTCTTCAAATTTGAAGATTAAGAATATATCAATAATATTCTGCTTATAATAAGACTGTAAAAAAAGAGTAGAAGACTTGAATTGATAAGTGTTTTATACTCTGAATTGCCTTAACACAATAGGGAGAGCTTGTCATGCTCACTGGAAAAGTTGCCCTCATAACGGGATCAACAAGCGGCATTGGTTTGGGGATTGCAAAAAAGCTTTCCTCACAGGGAGCGCATATTATTTTAAATGGTATGGGTGAAAAAACGGCAATACAAGCCTTACAAGCTTCTCTTCAAAAAGATTGTAACAATAGCGTCCTGTTTCATCCTGCAGATTTGACTGATCCAAATCAAATTGAAGAGTTAATTCACTTTTCAGCCAACGCCCATGGCCGTCTTGATATCCTGGTAAACAATGCGGGCATACAACACGTTGCTCCAGTTTGTGACTTCCCCATTGAAAAATGGCAAAAGATTATTGATCTCAATCTTTCAGCTGCTTTCTATACAGCACGCCTTGCCATTCCTTTCATGCGCGAAAAAAAGTGGGGACGCATTATAAATATGGCTTCTGCCCATGCCCTGGTCGCCTCCCCCTTTAAATCGGCCTATGTTGCATCAAAGCATGCTCTTGCAGGCCTTAGCAAAGTCATTGCTCTGGAAGTTGCAGAAGAAAATATTACTTGTAATGCCATTTGCCCTGGATACGTTCATACTCCACTTGTGGATCAGCAAATTGATGATACAGCGAAAGCACGAGGAATCTCTCGAGAATCTGTTATTAAAGATGTGATGTTAGGACCACAAGCGACAAAGAAATTTGTCACAATAGAAGAAATCGCAAGCTTTGCCAGTTTTTTATGCTCGGATGCTGCCGATTCTATTACAGGAGCTCTTTTGCCCATTGATGGAGCCTGGACGTCCCATTAATGTACAATCACCGGCTATTTTATCTAGCCCCCCTTACCACAACAGGAAATAATTGAATGACAAAAAACGTAAAGAAAATTAATGTCGCAATCCAGGGAGGAGGCGCCCACGGAGCATTTGCCTGGGGTGTTCTGGATCGTCTTCTGGACGAAGATGACATTGAAATTGAAGCCATCACGGCAACCAGTGCCGGATCAATGAATGCGGTTATCTTTGCCGAAGGCTTACGCCAAAACGGTCGCATAGGCGCCAAGCATTATCTTGAATCTTTTTGGTTTGACATCAGTCAAGCTGGCGTTTTTTACAGCCCTTTAAAACGGGCTTTACAATCATCAAAACCACTTAAAAACAAAGACTTGGACTGGTCTCCCCTGTACCGTTTTTTTCAATCTGTTATAAGGCATTTTTCTCCCTATCAGTTCAATCCCGCAAACTTCAATCCTCTGCGCAGTATCATTGAGAAAAGTGTTGATTTTGAAAAACTGGCCCTCTCATCACCCATTAAGCTTTTTCTCAGTGCCACAAATGTCCGCAGCGGAAAAGTAAGGGTTTTTTCAACAGAGCATCTTTCTTCTGATGTCGTTTTGGCATCATCCTGTCTCCCCTTTTTGTTTCAGGCAGTTAAAATCGAAGGCGAGTATTTCTGGGATGGAGGCTATATGGGCAATCCCGCTTTATTCCCTCTTTTTTATCATACTGACGCCCGGGATATTCTCGTCGTCCATATCAATCCCATTGAACGCCATAAAATTCCTCAACGTGCCTCTGAAATTCGTAATCGTATTAATGAAATCAGCTTTAATTCATCTCTTCTAAAAGAATATCGTGCGATTGCCTTTGTCCTAAAACTTCTTGAAGAAGACTGGTTAAAACCTGATTATAGAAATCGCTTAAAGCATCCCTTAATGCATTCTATTCGCACAGATGATCTTATGTGCGATCTTAGTGTTGTCAGTAAATTTGATACAAGCTGGACTTTCCTGACATCTCTTAAGGAACGTGGTCGCCAGGCTGCCGATTCGTGGCTAGAAAAGCATAAAGATTCCCTGGGCATTAAAGGAACAATTGACCTGCACAGTGAATTTCTGGGACTTGGTTCGCAGCATACAGGATAAGCATCAAAGAGACTTGCCAAGGGTCTCTCGGTAGTCACACAACTTTTGCCGCAAAGAATCAGATAGCACGATTTTTTCAAAAGGTAGCCCGTCAAGCCATGAAAAAATAACGGTATCATCATAAGTAAGCAAAATCGCAAAATCTCTTAGTTCCTGATCTGCCAGGTCACAAACTTTTTCTTTTGCAAATCCACCAATTATAATATCCGCTTCCTTGCTACCACGATAGTTTGCCCGATATAAAATGGCTTTTAAAGTCGGATCAGCAGAAGATACCATCGTCATGAGGACAAAAGCGACAAAGGCTTAGAGGACGCTCTTTTGTTTTCCAGGGCCCTATCAGGAGAAAGGGGGGTCTGATCTCCCTCTTTTGGCATCTGTATTGATGACATTGCAGCTTGTGCAGGCTGTTCTATAAGGCGCCCTTTGCCAGGTTGCGGTGTCCGATAACAATCGACCTTGCCAAGAGTTCTGTAGCAGTAGAGTTTATCCTGTGGCCCCTGTTCTGAAGGTGCAGCCCAACCACGACCTGTCAGGTATTCACTAGACATCCAGTGGCCTCCATCAGCACACCCCGTTAAAACAATCAGCAAACCCCCTATTATAAGTCGTTGAATCATTTTGTATAACTCACTTTATAACACCTACTGTTAACGATATATCTTTTTTTAAGAAAAAGTGAGTCAAAACTGAAAAAAATTGCTAAACTCTTGTTGGTGAGGTAAAAAAATCTGGATAAAGGCCCATGAAAATTGCTGTTCCAAAGGAGCGTAGAGACCATGAAAATCGCGTTTCTTTGTCCCCTGAAGTTGTAAAAAAATTAAGTGATCTTGGTCATACAATAACGATTGAAACCGGCGCAGGACTTGCCTCGAGTATGACAGATAAAGCTTACACAGAGGCCGGTGCCACAATTGCCAGTGATTACAACAATACAGTCAAAACAGCAGATCTCATTATTAAGGTTCAACCTCCAAGAGTTTCTCAAAAAGATGCCATTGATGAAATTAGCCCTCTCCCGGAAAAATCCTGTTTGCTAGGCATTTTGGCACCTTATGTCCATCGCGACCTTTTTGAACCTTATAACAAGAAAAAGCTGACTTGTTTTTCACTCGATATGGCTCCTCGCATTACTCGGGCACAAAGCATGGATGTTCTTTCGTCACAAAGTAACCTGGGAGGCTATCGCGCTGTTGTTGAAGCTGTTGCTGCTTTTAACAGGGCTTTTCCAATGATGATGACCGCAGCCGGAACTGTGCCTCCTGCTCGTGTTCTTATTCTGGGTGCCGGTGTCGCCGGACTTCAGGCGATTGCCACGGCAAAAAGACTCGGGGCTATTGTCTCTGCCTTTGATGTGCGGGAATCAGCCAAAGAGCAAGTTGAAAGTCTTGGAGCAAGCTTTATTTCTGTCCCTTCAGACAAAGATGCCGAGGATAGTAAGGGATACGCCAAAGAAATGGATGAAACCTACAAAGCCCGACAATCTGATCGTATTAAAGAAGCTTTAATCGCACATGATGTTGTTATAACAACAGCCCTCATCCCCGGCTTACCAGCTCCTCTCCTGATAAAAAATGATATGATCCAAAACATGAAACCCGGGTCAATCATTGTTGATATGGCTGTTGAAGCTGGTGGAAATTGCGAAGCCAGCGAACTTGGAAAAATCATTGAAACAGAAGAGGGCATTCAAATCATTGGTTATCCAAACCTGCCAAGTCGTGTTCCAAAAGATGCCAGTGCTCTATACGCTCGAAATATTCTCAGTTTCCTTGAAGTTGCAATTTCTGAAGAGTCAGGCGCCATTAATCTGACCTCAGAAGATGAAATTGTGACATCAACATTATTAACTCTAAAGGGTCAAACAGTTCATGAAAATTTCAAGGAGGCTTCTACAAAATGAGTGTTGACAGTTTTTTTCAAAATATTCGCGAAATCACCCAGGATTTTCTACACGTTAGTTCAGTTGACCTCATGTCTGGGCCCGCACAAGATCTTGCTATAACTGAAATGGAAACATTATCTCCTTTTATGATCGGATTAACCGTCTTTGCCCTGGCCTGTTTTGTTGGCTACTATGTTGTATGGCGCGTTACTCCTGCCCTCCACTCTCCCTTGATGGCTGTCACAAATGCGATTTCAAGTGTGATTATTGTCGGTGCTTTGATCGCGTGTGGAGGAGATGTTGCTTTTTCTTCCCGTGTTTTTGGATTTATTGCTGTAACCCTAGCCTCAATTAATATTTTTGGAGGCTTTGCCGTAACAGACCGCATGCTGAAAATGTTTCGCCAATAAAAATAGAGGTTTTTTATAATGAGTTCTAATATTCTCTCCTTTTGTTACTTAATTGCCTCTATTTTCTTCATTATGGCCCTTCGTGGACTCTCGTCCCCTAAAACATCTCTTGCAGGTAACAGTTACGGAAAAGCGGGTATGCTGGTTGCTATTGGTGCGACCCTGGCTTCGCCTCTGGTTCTGACATATAACTGGATAATTTCCGGCCTTGTCATAGGGGGCGCCATTGGCATTCTCATTGCCAAACGCATTCAAATGACGGCATTACCTCAACTTGTTGCAGGATTTCACAGCCTTGTAGGCCTTGCAGCAGTCTTTGTCGCTTTAGCAGCCCTTGCATCTCCTGAATCTTTCGGTATCGGGGTTCCCGGGCGTATTCACTTAAGCTCTCTTATTGAAATGTCTTTGGGCGTTGTTATTGGAGCCATTACTTTTTCTGGCTCTGTCGTTGCCTTTTTAAAATTGCAGGGTCTTATCAGTGGAAAGCCTGTACGTTTTCCATTTTTACACCTTTTTAACGCTTTGCTGTTTGTTCTAATTGTTGTCATCACTGTTATTTTTGCAATGCATGAAAGCCATCAGCTTTTCCTTATCATTATTATGCTTTCATTTATTCTTGGTGTAACTCTTATCGTTCCGATTGGAGGCGCTGACATGCCGGTTATCGTTTCAATGCTTAACTCCTATTCCGGATGGGCCGCAGTTGGCATAGGATTTACGCTCGAAAATAATCTTTTGATCATCACAGGGTCCCTTGTAGGGTCATCCGGGGCAATTCTAAGTTATATCATGTGTAAAGGCATGAATCGATCGCTTCTAAATGTTATTTTCGGTGGTTTCGGGACAACAGCAACTCCAATTTCTTCCACAGGAGTTTCAACTGAAGGTCGAACACCTGCAAAAACAGGCAGTGCCATTGATGCAGCTTACCTTTTATCAAATAGTAAATCTGTGATTATTGTGCCCGGATATGGTATGGCCGTTGCACAGGCCCAACATGCCCTTCGTGAAATGGTCGACATGCTTGTGCAAAAAGGCATTAAAGTCCGATACGCAATTCATCCAGTTGCGGGACGCATGCCAGGCCATATGAACGTGCTTCTTGCAGAAGCCAATGTACCTTATGAAAGTGTTTTTGAACTGGAAGATATCAACAGTGACTTTTCTGATACAGATGTTGCTTTTGTCATCGGTGCGAATGATGTAACAAACCCTGTTGCAAAATCTGACCCTGACAGTCCTATCTATGGTATGCCAATCCTGGATGTTGCAAAAGCCCGCATGACAGTTTTTGTCAAACGCTCTTTATCTCCTGGATATGCCGGAATTGATAATGACCTGTTTTACAGAGAATCGACGATGATGCTTTTTGGAGATGCTAAAAAAGTCTGTGAAGAAATCGTTAAATCTTCTGATTAAAAGATTAGGGAGGTACTTACTGACAAAGAAGGCAAGTGCAAGGTTGTTGTAGAGTCCTACATCTCTGCAGAAAAAACTCTTGGAAAATTATGAAGACATCGATTTTCTCTTATGATAAATATATTTACCATTAGGTAAAGTTAATCATCAAGGATATCAAATGCAACGATTTATAGTCTTTTTATTCCTGCTCTCAACGCCATCACTTATCAACGCACATGAACTGTGTGATGAGGAACGCGAATCATCCCCCTACCATAACTGGATCATATGCCTTCCTCTAAAAAATGAACTTCTTTTTAAACGCCAATCAGACGGGTTTTATATTAATGGGAAAAGGGTTGGACACACCCTTAACCTGAGTGCCGGTAGAACGTTTTTTTATACAACCCTTCAAGAGCCTTTAAATATTGGACGGGAAACCTCTTTTGAAGATTTATGGAACTCTCTTATCCGTTCGGGCCTCTTTGAACCTCAATCTATTCTGTGTGATGATTTTTAATTTTTCTTATGACAGCCCTCTTTTTTATCGATAATAGAAGAATATAGTGGATAGGCTCGATGTTACAATGATTTTTTGCCATCTTGATTGACCTATTTTTAACAAAAGAATTGAATGTGTTCTTTGATCACTATGGAAAATATCAAGATGGTAAATTGTTTGCGAGTTTTCTTCTCCGTAACGATATGGCGCCTGAATACGCACAAGATCGCATAAAGATCGAAACCTTTCATATTTTTTCAGAGATTCAACTCTGTTAGCAGACAGATTTCTGCGTCTTTGAGATATATACTCAATAACCATTATGCCTATTTGTTGGCTCAACGTTGAGTGACTTCTCAGAATCTCTTATCTGCTTCAGCCTTATTGATAAACTCTATTACTGGGGACGAGCACGACAAAAAATCTCGGCTTCTTCAAGCATAAGACGCGACGCACACAGGGATGATTGCATCAAACAAAGAAACCAACAAGGGCCAATAATTTTCTCATTTACCGCCCAAAAAATTAATTAACCAACTTATTCCTTAAGGAACATTAACAGTCTGTCTCCTATGTTGACGCTTCCCGTTCCTGGCTGAACTGTCAAGGGTACCAACAAAAAGGAGAGGCCTTCAAAGACCGAGACGTTCTCTCAACTCTGCGCGACGCAAGCGCTTCTCTTTCAACACTTCTAAAACTCTAAGGGCACCCTCCAGGGCCATTTCATGCAAATAAGACCCCTTCCTTGTTTTCTCGTTCGAGGCGGCCTTCATATAATATTTTAAAGCATCTTCTGGCACAGCATTAATTCTACCCAGACCCTTCTCATAATATTCTCCCAAAATATATTGGGATTTAGGGTGTTCATCGCAATCTTTAAACCTATTTAGTTGATAATAAGCCTCATCATACTCTTTCAACTTAAATAATTCCCAGGCTTTCCCTAAAACAAAAAAAACATGGTCTCGTTTATCTTCTTCAGACATCAACTCTGCCGACGGTGCACTTGCTGGATCAATAACCCAGCCTCCTTTTTTGGGTGTGCTACCTTCATCAGAGTCACCAACCAAACGCTGTCGAAGAGTGCTGTCCGAGCGATCACAATACTCCCCAAATGATGTCGCGTTCACATCCAAGGAAAACCCTATAGAAAAAAAGGACAGCAAAAATATAAAATGTTTCACGATTTAATCCCCCTTGAACCCTTCATCGTCATCAAATGATCCAACAACAACTTCATCTTCGTTAAGATCTCTCTCTTGGCTTTCATCCAGCGAAACTATATCTAAAGCCGTATCAGAAATATTTATAGGTGGTAAAATTTCTCCTTTGTTTAACAATTTTAATGAAGTACTTATACTAGACAAAGAATTCTCAACCCGATTCAGCATACTTGTATTGTCATCAATAGAAGTTGTTATGGCTTTTGTTTGGTTTTGTCGGCCCGTGTCACGCAAAGCACTCATCCAGTTAAATCGATAAGCTCCCCAGTCCAGACAACGATTACAGGCAATCGTCACCAGCGGAATAAAAACAGCTGTCGCACCAATAACAAGAGAAACTGTTCCCAAAGCCGATGCCGTCTCCGAGACTTCATCTGCCTTATAGGGGGTCCAGGTCACACCATCATATAAACAGGGATGAGCACGACAAAAAATCTCGGCTTCTTCAAGAATAAGACCCGACGCACATAGGGATGATTGCATCAAACAAAGAATACCAACAAGGGCCAATAATTTTCTCATACCACCAAAGAGATTTATTGATTTATCAGTTTATTATTAAGGCAACGTCACTCATTTGTCAACAATTTTGACAACTGTTTACCCTCTCGAAAAAGGTTAGTTCCGGTAAAAACCAGGTTATCCTTGCCTGAATCGCTTTGTACCCTTATAAGATGTAGTGTGACTTCTAATTTTAGGGATAAAAAAGGTTTGCCCATGAAGATTAATGGAAATGCCATACGCGTTGGAAATATTATCGAGCATAAAAAGAAATTATGGGTCGCCGTCAAAACCCAGCACACTCAGCCCGGTAAAGGCGGTGCCTATCTTCAGGTCGAATTGAAAGATATTCGTGACGGGACCAAATTAAATGAACGCTTCCGTTCCAGTGAGTCGGTCGAGCGAGTCCGCATGGACGAAAAAGAGTATCAGTTCCTTTTTGAAGACGGAGATTTTCTGACCTTAATGGATCAGGAAACATATGACCAAATTAATGTTCCCAAGGATCTGGTAGGAGAGGCTTTACCCTTTCTGGAGGACGGCATGATTGTCACAGCTTCTAGTTATGAAGGTGATATTATTAGTCTTAGCCTGCCTGAAAAAGTTATTGTCACGATCACAGAAGCAGAGCCTGTTGTGAAGGGGCAAACGGCTTCTTCCTCTTTTAAACCAGCAATGCTTGAGAATGGTGTTCGTGTTATGGTTCCGCCCCATATTGCCTCTGGAACTCGCATTGTGGTGCAGACATCTGATGCAACTTACATCGAACGTGCAAAGGATTAATGATGACATCGCTAACTCGTATTGCCTTTAACTCTCCTGTCCTGAACGTGATGAGCAAGGCCGCCCTGAAGGCAGCTCGTAAATTAATTCGTGACTTTGGAGAAGTTGAGAATCTACAAATTTCCCGCAAGGGTCCCGGTGATTTTGTCTCTGCAGCAGATCGTCGAGCGGAGGCCACCCTGAAAGCAGAATTAGGGCATGCCCGCCCAGATTACAGCTTTTTAATGGAAGAATCCGGAGAAACAATCAATAAAGATGTTTCTCGACGCTGGATTGTGGACCCCCTGGATGGCACAACGAATTTTCTGCATGGGTTTCCTCATTTTGCCATCTCTATTGCTTTGGAAGAAGATGGAGAGATCACAGCAGGTTTAATTTATGATCCACTCAGAGATGAAATGTTTTATGCTGCCAAGGGTCAAGGCGCCTTTTTAGATGAAAAGCGGCTTCGCACGTCAGGCAGAGAAAATTTATCAGAAGCTCTTATTTCAGCAAGTCGCCCTCACCCCGGGCAGGATGATGCCAAAACTTTTAAAAGGCAGCTTGAAAACCTTCGTTCCTTGTCTTCTCAAATTGGAGGAGGACGTAATTTAGGATCCGCGACGCTGGACCTTTGTTATGTTGCAGCAGGTCGCCTGGATGCCTATGTTGGCCTCTCCCTATCCCCCTGGGATATGGCGGCTGGTCTTTTGATTGTTAAAGAGGCCGGTGGATATATTTCTGATTGCAAAGGAGGCCATAATTTCTTTGAAACGCGCTCTATTATTGCGTCGTGTCCCGGTCTTCATAAAACCGCAATGACGATCATTAATTCCTGAGGACTCAAGGAAATCAAGCCCACCGTTCTTGATCGCACTGAATTTCAGGAAGAGCAGAAAAGCTGTCCCTGTCCCTTTTTTTAGGGAAGACAAGAGTCGATTTACCCTCTATACTCCAGTGTCTTTTCATAAAAAAATAAAGGGGAACTAGTGATGACACACAAGGTAACATTAATTGAAGGTGATGGAATCGGACCAGAAGTTGTCCGCTCGACCCGCAAAATTATTGAAGCAACAGGCGTGGATATAAAGTGGGATCTGTGTGAAGCCGGAGCCGAAGTTTTCAAGCGTGGCCTGAAATCCGGTGTTCCTGAAGAGACAATTGAATCCATTAAGCGTAACCGTGTTGTTTTAAAAGGTCCCCTGGAAACACCTGTTGGTTTTGGAGAAAAAAGCGCCAATGTGACTTTGCGCAAACTTTTTGAGACCTATGCCAATATTCGCCCTGTAAAAGAATTCCCACGTGTTGATACTCCTTTTAAAGGGCGAGGAATCGACATGGTCATTATTCGTGAAAATGTAGAAGATCTCTATGCCGGCATTGAATATATGCGCACACCTGGTGTTGCAGAATGTTTAAAACTTATTTCTCGTAAGGGCTGTGAAAAAATCGTCCGCTTTGCCTTTGAATTTGCCCGCAGTGAAGGGCGTAAAACCCTGCATTGCGCGACAAAAGCCAATATCATGAAGTTTTCCGAAGGTCTTTTGAAGAAAACCTTCGAAGAGATTGCTCCCGAATACCCGGATATTGAACCTCACCATATTATTATTGATAACTGTGCCCACCAAATGGTGCGCTTCCCGGAAAAGTTTGAAACCATTGTCACCACAAATATGAATGGTGATATTATCAGTGACCTCGGGTCTGGATTGGTGGGGGGACTTGGTCTTGCTCCAGGCGCCAATATCGGGAATGGAATTGCCATCTTTGAGGCTGTTCACGGATCAGCCCCCAAATATGCCGGAAAAAATGTTATCAATCCAACAGCTGTTTTATTTTCAGGCGTTATGATGCTGCGTCATCTGGGCGAATTTGAAGCCGCAATGACAATCGAACAAGCAACTCTGGCCACCCTGGAAGAAGGCATTTTACCAAAAGATATTGCCGGAGAGGGCCCCTCAACGTCAACGACTGACTTTACAGACGCGATTATTGCAAACTTTGGCAAGACATCTTCAGCATGGAAAGCCCGTGATTATAAAAAGATCAAGGTTCCCGAAGTGGATAAACGCCCGGATATTGTTCGCTCAAAAACAGCTGAATGTATTGGCGTTGACGTTTATATTGACTCTCCTCTTTTCTCGGAAGAACTTGGGCAAAAGCTTCGGGCTCTTACGGCGAATACAGACTTTGACCTTAAAATGATTTCAAATCGAGGGGTTCAAACATTCCCCAGTGCCGGTACAATGCCAGATGTTGTTGACTTATGGCGTGCTCGTTTCACAGCTAAAAATGGGGCTTCTACGGATCGTTCTAAAGTCAGGAACCTTTTGGAATGTATCGAAAAAGACCATAAGTGGACAGACACCAAGCTTCTTGAGCTTATCGATGGCGAAGAAGGCTTTACACGAGCCCAGGGCGAAAATTAAGACTTTTTTCACTTCTTTATAAAAGACAGTTAGAAGCCATCCCAAACAGGATGGCTTTTCTACATCATTCTCTTTATTGACATATTGGTAAATAAGGCATATAAGCCCTAATAGCTTTATTCTAACAAAAATTTCAGAGAATGGTGACTATGAAAAAAATACAAGCTTTTATTGCTTATTCAATCCTTGCTCTTTCTTGCGGCGTTCCTTCCTCCTTTTCTTCCGAGATCGATGATTTTTTTACTGTGGAAAATGAAAAAAGAATTGTAGAAACATTTCGTCAGGCTTTTGTTAGAAATATAGACCCTGAAACAGAAGGTTTAAAAGAGATTTGTGACCTGGTTAGCAACAATGGTGGAGGGGTTGATTTAACGGAGAGCCTGGAAATTAAAAAGAAACAAGAGTCAGAATGGATTATCCAGAATGAACAGGGAGACTCTGTTACCCTAAACCCTTATTCCATTCTTGCTGTACCTGCATCAGAAGGCCTTGAAACATTTCAAAAAGTGTTTTCAGGGAAGTCACTTGATGAAGAATGTAATGTCTATAAAGCATTACGCTTTAAAGCTATTGCCAATGCCTTTCTTCTCTCTGATGATCGAGAATCAGCAATCAGATTATTGAAAAGAAGTTGGAACACTTTTGAACCTCATACTTTAAATTTTCTTACACTTTTACAAATAAGAAAGTCGTTAATCTTTTTGGCAAATAACCTTACTGGACACTTAAAGAGCGTTCCAGAAGTGTCACACGCGGTAAAGGTACTAGAATGTCTTGCGTCAAGTTCAGATACTGAAAAACTACACTTTAGAATCGGCCTTCAACTTTCAGAAAATCCTGACTTTAATTCTTTTGACGCTGTAGATGTAAAAGAAATTTTTTGCTCATATTTTTGGAATTACCTAAAACTATCAGGAATACAAAATGACCTTGACAGAAGCGCTGAAAACTTTGCCTTATATATGTCAACAGAGACAGCTAATAAATTTGAGGGGTATTGTGAACTTTTTAAAATCCTGGGCTTTCCAGCTATCAACCAGGGCTTTATGGCATTTTCTCTTTCAAAATGGCTTGGTGAAGGATCAACATTTTATTCAGATGACAGTATTTATGGATTTGAATCAACTCTTGGACACCTTAGAGACGAGCTGTAAGTTGCCTTCAACCCTTAGGGGGCCAGTAGGTCACATCGTACTTTGCAGTGCCTGAAACTTTTTCAGGCATAAAGACTTGAAATAAAACCTTCATAAGGCTATATATAAAATAATCAGGCTTAATAGACTCAAAATATATTTTCTTCTCGTCTTTATTTTTTCTTCTCAAATCACATAATATTCAAGTTTAAAATTTTGTGGTCTTCATACCCCCCCTTTTTACTTCACCCTTTATTAAAATCCTGGAAAGACCTTTCTAAAGCGTCCGTTGTGAATCTTATGATGCCAAAAAATAGAGCAACATCATTTATAGATCCCCGGCATTGAAAGGCCCAATCGCAAGCTCAGCATCTCTTTGTCGCCGAAAAGAAACGGCATGAAGAAAAAAGCTGAGAACAGTCCTTTTTTAAAAAACATCTCTTCATCAATTCTAAGAATACTGGAGTTATCATGCAAAAAAAATATTTGTCTTTTCTTCTATCTCTCTCCCTACTTCCTGTTTGTTTAGAAGTTGACCTTTCTGTGCCAGGTTTTCCTGAAATGGCACTCACCCTTGGCATTCAGGAAAAGCTGCTTCAACAAAGTGTTGCCTGGAATTTTCTGGGCTTTTTTATAGGGGCTCTTATCTATGGGCCCTGTTCTGAGCATTTTGGTCGTCGTTTTACCCTGTTAACAGGATTTTTTATAATGACATTGGGGGCCTGGGGGTGCGTCCTGACACAATCAATTTATGCGTTCAGTTATGCCCGCTTTATACAAGGCCTTGGAGCTGGTGCCCCCGCTGTTCTGGTCTTTACTATCATTTCAGATTCGTTCTCTCTTAAGCAAACAGAGCGTCTGATTGGATTCATGAATGCCTTTCTAACCCTTTGCATGGCAGGTGCACCAGGTCTTGGATGTTTACTGGTTCGTCTGTATGGGTGGAAAAGCACTTACTGGCTTCTGGCTCTTTTGTCAGGAAGTGTTTTCATTCTTCTTGTCTTTTATCTTCCAGAAAGCTTAAAAACAAAGAAAAAGTTCTCTTTTTATTCTTTTAAACAAGATTTTTTAAAACTTTTAAGATCACCTGACTTTATGATAGCCGCCATAACACCAAGCCTTCTTTTCACTTTTTACATGGGATTTGTGGTTACGGCTCCTCTTTTGTATTGTCATATTTTTAACACTAGCCTTTTTTCCTATGGACTTTACCAATCTTTTTTTCTGGGAGTTTTTGCTTTTGTCAGTCTTCTATCTTCAAAAATCACGACTTACTTTGGGAAGAAAGAAACCCTCATCTTCTCAAACACACTGATTATGGCAGGATCACTATCTCTTGTCGTCACAGGCATTTTCTTCCCTGAGTCACCCTTTCTTACCACTGCAAGCATGTCTTTTTACTCTATTGGTTTTGCCCTTGCTTACCCTCTTCTTTTCAGTAGGTCTTTATCTCTTTTCCCTGTTTTAAAGGGACTGAGTACTTCTCTTATTATGAGTCTGCGAATGCTTATAAGCGCTTTCAGCCTTTTCTGTCTCAGCAATGCTTATCAGCATAGCCTTTTAAGTCTTGCTTTTGCTCTACTTCCTCTTGCTCTTCTTTTCATGTCAGGCATTATTCTCCTTCATCATAAAAAGTTGAAATCTTGCTGAAATAGAAGAGGTGGTAAGATTCTGGAAACTATTTCTATGGCACACTGGCTTTCTTGAAGAACGATGGACACAGGTTATGAGTATTAAACACCACTTTTTTATTTTGGGATTCGTTTTTTTAACCCTTGCAGCAAATTCGACTGTATCCGCTTTTACCTCCTATGAAATAGTGGGGCTGCTTCATCAAAATCCCCGAGAAGCGATCTTCAAAGACTATGAAGCCCCGCTTTTCCCAACTGAAAAAGAAGTGGAGGGACTACCGACTCCTATAGACTCTAATGAAACAAATGTTTCTGTGATTGAAGAATACTACCGCTGTGTTTCGTTTGCCTATCGTCAATGGGGTGAAAAACAACTTCAAAAGGCACGCCAGTCCGACTTAAAAGTAAAACGCAAGGCCGCACATCTTCATCTCTCGCATTTTCGTCAAAATGATAAGACCTCTCCTACATCATTTAAAAACAGAGAAACTTTGAAAGGAGCACATTATGCCCAGGGAGTTTCGAAAATGCTTCATATCAAGGCAGATGCTTGTTTTAAAAAAGCAGACTTTTACGAAGCAATGGCTGAAACTTGCGCTGAAATCATTAATGAACTTTAGAGCAAAGAGTCTTTTCACGTTAAAAAATCTTGAAATATAGTTGATAGACCTTTTCATTATCGTGGAATTCTGCTTAAATCCGTGGCGAATTATCAGTCGATATTAAGAAACGGGAAATGGTAACCAATACACGCAAAACCCTGGCCTGGTCTTTATGGACCATGACAACTTTCTTTTATGCCTTTCAATATATTATCAGAGTCAGCCCCAGTATCATGGTGGATGATATCATGGGGAAATTTGCCCTCAACGCAAGCGAGCTTGGCGACTTCACAGGGGCCTATTACCTTGGATACGCCCTAATGCATATCCCCATTGGTATCCTCCTGGACCGGGTTGGACCCAGGTGGATTATTTCAGGTAGCGTTTTTTTAAGTGTTTCAGGAATTGTACCTCTTTTCTATTGTGATTCCTGGGCCGTTTCTGTCATGGGTCGCTTCCTTGTCGGAGCAGGTTCTTCAGGTGCCATTCTTGGAGTTTTTACCATTATCAGACTTCATTTCCCTGACAATCTTTTTTCAAGAATGTTAGGCATTTCCGTCATGATTGGTCTTGCGGGGGCAATATACGGGGGCTATCCTGTTGGTTACCTGTCTGACCATTATGGATGGGAGCAAGTTCTTTTTGGTGTTGTTGTCCTTGGTGTCTTTCTGGCACTTGCAATGGTATTTTTTATTCCCAAGAAAACAGAAACTCAGCAGGGACCATCTTTCCTGAAGCTTGCTATTGCCAATGGAAAGGCGTTAATAGGTCGTGTCTTGTTAACAGCTCTCATGGCCGCCCTTATGGTCGGTCCTTTAGAGGGTTTTGCAGACATGTGGGCAACATCATTTTTAATTCATGTCTATGGGTATGATAAGGCCCTTGCCTCCTCCCTGCCCTCTTTGATTTTTATTGGGATGGGCGTTGGATCCCCCTTACTCGCCATGATATCAGAACGTTTCAAAGCCTACTATCCAGTGACCCTTCTCTCGGCATTGGGAATGGGGAGCTGTTTTTTGGCGATCCTGATGATGCGACCTGATCCCTGGATTGTAGGCGCTCTCTTTTTCATTATTGGTGTTTTTTCTGCCTACCAGGTTCTTATCATGTATATGAACAGCAAAAACGTAGATGATAGCCTTGCCAGCATTGTAACGGCCCTTACAAATATGATTATCATGTTTTTTGGGTGGGTTTTCCACAAATCCATCACTTTAGTTATGGATCGTTTTTGGGATGGTACAATGGAAAACTGTATTCCCGTTTATGATACGAAGGCCTACACTTATGGTCTGATGGTTATTCCTGCCACGTTGGCTCTTGCTTTTATCGGGTTCATTTTCTTAAGGCGTCGGGCGCCCTTATCCTGAAAATAGAAATCTGTGATGAAAGATACCGCTCTCTTCTTTCATACAAAGTTTGTCTATGATATGAATAAGAATCATTTTTTGGAAACTGTCTATTTATGGTTGTTCTTCGTTTTGCTCCAAGCCCTACCGGCTATCTTCATGTTGGTAATGTCCGAACGGCACTTATTAATTTTCTTTTTGCACAAACAAATCAGGGACGCTTTCTTCTGAGGTTTGACGATACAGACACAGAACGCAGTCAGAATAAATTTAAAGAGGCTATTTTAGAAGATTTAGACTGGTTAGGCTGGTCTTTTGACCCCCCCTTTTATCAATCAGAACGTCTGGCACTTTACGACAAAGCGGTTGAAACCTTAAAAAAATGCGGACGCCTTTATCCTTGTTATGAAACACCGGAGGAACTTGACTTTAAGCGTAAGCGTCTTCTTGCGGCGGGACGCCCTCCTGTTTATGACCGATCAGCTCTTTCCTTAAGACCTGATAAAAAAGCAGCTTATGAAGCTGAAGGGCGTATTCCTCATTGGCGTTTTCGTCTCGAAGACAGAACTGTCTCGTGGGAAGATTTGGCACGTGGTCCCTTATCTTATGAAAGTACAGCATTATCAGACCCTATTTTAATTCGGGCAAACGGCAGCTATGTCTATACCCTGTGCTCTGTTGTTGATGATCTGGATACTGGTATTACCCATATCATTAGGGGCAACGACCATATTTCCAATACGGCCGTTCAGATCCAGCTGACTCAGGCTCTTGGCGGAGCTGAAACAACATTTCAATTTGCACATCTCCCTTTACTGATGGGATCAAAAGGAGAGAGTCTTTCAAAACGACTGGGAAGTTTGTCAATTCAGGACTTGCGACGCGATGGTATTGAAGCCATGGCTCTTAATAGCTATCTTTCTCAGCTAGGGTCTTCGCAGGATCTCTCGCCCCAAAAAAACTTAAAAGCCCTGATCGACAGTTTCTCTCTTAAAGCTTTTTCGGCAAACTCTCCCAAATTCTCTCTAGAGGATCTTGAACGCCTTAATGGTCGACTGTTAAAGGCTCTTTCTTTTAAGGAAGTCCATCATGCCCTTGGTCAAAAAGGGCTATCGCATATTGATGAGGCTTTTTGGCTTGCTACACGAGAAAATATTTCTATCTTAAAAGACCTTGAAACACTTTGGTCCATTGTTAGAGAACCTGTCAAACCTATCATCGAAGAAGGTGACAAAAACTATATTGCTTTAGCTTTAACTCATCTACCTTCCAGTCCATGGGATGAAACTACCTGGAAAACATGGACAGATAAACTTAAGCAAGAAACAGAACGTAAGGGTAAAGCTCTCTTTATGCCGTTACGACGTGCGCTGACAGCACAGAATCATGGACCAGAGATGAAAAAAATTCTTCCCCTGATAGGCAAGAAGCGTACCCGGGAACGTCTTGCAGGAAATAGCGCCTAAACCTGGCTGTTCGATAACATAACAAGGGCTTTTAAAAGTAAGACCTAAAAGGAAAGAACTGTGACTTTAACCCTATATAATACAATGACGCGTCAACTGGAATCTTTTAAACCTATGAAAGAAGGTTATGTAGGATTATATGCTTGCGGCCCAACTGTTTATGATCGCGCTCACCTGGGAAATGCCCGCCCCGTCATTGTATTTGATGTTCTTCACCGCCTTTTAGCATTGGATTATAAAGTTACCTATGTACGCAATATTACTGATATTGATGATAAGATTATTCGAGCCTCTCAACAAACAGAAACCCCCATTGATCTTCTGACACGTGAAACAACACGTCTGTATCATGAGGATATGGCAACCCTGGGAAATTTACCACCAACACACGAACCTTGTGCCACTCATCATGTAGAGGATATGATTCATATGATTCAGACTCTTCTGAAACAGGAGCACGCCTACGAGGCTGAAGGGCATGTTCTTTTTAGTGTAGAATCCTATCCCCAGTATGGAAGTCTTTCCCGCTCAAATCAGGATGAAATTCTTGCAGGAGCTCGTGTTGAAATTGCCCCTTATAAAAGACATCCATCTGATTTTGTCTTATGGAAACCTGCCCGGGATAATGAGCCAGGATGGCAGAGTCCCTGGGGTCGTGGTCGGCCTGGCTGGCATATTGAATGTTCCGCAATGAGCGCTGTTTTCCTGGGGAAAACTTTCGACATTCATGCAGGAGGACAGGACCTGATTTTTCCTCACCATGAAAATGAAATCGCCCAAAGTTGCGCTGCCCATAAAACTAAACACTTTGCCCGCTACTGGATGCATAATGGTATTCTCACCGTCAATGGTGAAAAAATGTCAAAATCTCTGGGTAATTTTCTGACTGTTGAGGATCTCCTGAGAAAAGCCAGAGGTGAAACCATTCGATATGCCGTTTTGATGACACATTATCGTCAGGCCCTTGACTGGACAGATCAAAGCCTTCAACAGGCAAAGTCATCCCTTGATCGCTTTTATACAGCCCTTGAAGGGTATAAGGAAGAGACTTCTCTTTCAAATATTGATTCACAATTCCTTGCCCATTTAAAAAATGATATGAATACACCTGCTGCCTTTGCCCGTCTTCATATTTTAGCAACCGAAATTAACAAGGAAAAAGATGGAGTGGCAAAAAGAAAAGGTCAACAGACCCTGAAAGCATCAGCGAATGTGCTGGGACTTCTTGAAAAAGATACTCTTGAATGGTTTCAAGCCAAAGAATCATCCCAGGGATTTGATGAAAAAGAAATTGAAAAACTGATCGAGGACCGATTAACTGCTCGCCGTCTTAAAAACTTTAAAGAAGCAGATGATATCAGGGATCGTCTCGCAGCCTGCAATATCATTTTGGAAGACAGTCCGGATGGCACAAAATGGAAAAGGTCTTAAGATGCCAATACTCCCTCCCTGTATTATTCTTGTTGAGCCTCAACTAGACCAGAATATTGGTAAAACTGCTCGGGCTATGTTGAATTTTGGCCTGACCGATTTACGTTTAATCCGACCAAAAGCATCTCACAATAATAAAACTGCTCGTGTCCTGTCAGCCGGAGCAGACTTTGTTTTGGATCAGGCAAAAGTATATGAGTCTCTTAAAAGCGCGGCCCATGACCTTACCTTTACTCTGGCAACAACGACACGTCCAAGAGAGATGATTAAAGATGTCTATACCCCACATCATGCGATGGATCTGGTACGTGATCACTTGAGTCAACACACACATCACAAGGTCGGTCTTTTATTTGGACCCGAAAGATCGGGACTTGAAAATGATGATATTGCTTTCTGCGATGCTATTATTACTGCTCCCCTCAACCCTGACTTTAGCTCTCTTAATTTGGCCCAAGCTGTTGTCATTATTGCCTATGAGTGGTTTCAATCCGGTATTGCACCCTCAGAACCAAAATCCCGGGCTCTGGAAGATCCTCTGGCGACCCAAAATGAGACTCAGGGGTTTTTGACACATTTAGAAACAGAACTGGAAAAATCTGGATATTTTAGAGCTGCCCATATGAAAGAAATGATGACACGTCACTTGAGAAATATGTTTGCGCGTATGCCTTTTACTTCTCAAGAAATCAGGACTCTTAGAGGTGTTATTTCGTCCCTTGTGAACCCACACGGCATTTTATCCCGTCAAAAAAAAGCTGACAAGAAACCACCCAAGTGATCTGTGAAAAAAGGCCCTCAATTTCGAGCCAGTCTCAACAACGAAAGAAAAGCCACTTAGTGTTGAAATAGTTTTTTATACTTTCCTCCGGACCCTAAAGATTGTTTCACGCTTTTTGGATGATAGTCTTTTCTTAACAAACTTCTCACACTCAGAGAAGTGATTTACCAATCAAAAAAATATAGAAAGAACCTTCGTACAAGATTGTGGAATCACCAAGGCATCTTTCTCATCTCCAATGAGGAGTAACATTACTCTCGGGGCTTACTATCGTACATCTTTCCTGTCCCCCGGGCAAAGGCTTCATAGATCTGCGGCAAACGTGGAAACTTTTCAGATAGGTTGCCGCGCACAGAAACCAGAAAATGCTGAGTTGACGTCACGGCGAGTTCATGAGGAGGCGTTCCTGCCAAAACCTTCAAAGCTAATCTTGCAGCGACTTCTCCCTGCTCATAGGCAGAAGCCGAAATCGCTATACTGGCTCCATCTTCTACAACAAACCCATTTCCCCCGAGAATTGGCACAGAAGAGTTTTCCAGTGTCCACGCAATTAGTTCTTTCGCAGGGACGAAAGAAGCATCACCACTTGCAGTACGACGAATTTGACGATAGTTTGTAATAAATAAACAATCTGCGCGCTTTGAAGCCTCTATAATGGCACTCTTCCAGTCTTCAAAATCTCCTACAAGAACGGAATCAATTAAATTGAGAGGACTCCAATCAAAGGCGAGGATATGTTTTTCATCGCGGCGTACCGTACCTGATGTATCTCCCAGATTAATGATCTTGATATCATTAGGATCCTTGGCGGACTTTAGAAGAAAGGGAACCGTATCTTTGACCGCCGCAAGAGGCAACCTTTCAAGAACGCCTGTAACATTGTCAACATTTTCATAGTTATAATCACGAAGCTCACCATTAACACCAGCAAATATAATTTTGATTTCTGGGTTGTCCACATAAAATTTTGCGGCAAAATCCTGAGCATCATCATCCACAGCAATAATAATCTGGGGACGAAGTCGGGCAATCATTCGCCGCGCCAGGATACCTGATTTTTGTTTAAAAGATACGCTTGGGTGGTTTTTGGTATCCATATATTGCCAATGAAGAGAAAAGTCAGTCCGCCCTTTAAACACGCGCATCAAGCCCTCATTAACCTGTTGTGTCCAGTTGTAATCCAAGGCATAACTGTGTAGCACAAGAATACGAGGACGCTCCACGTTAAAGATCAGAAAATATACTGACAGGGCGATAACAAAAAAGATTTTAAGAGCGACACCAACTTTTTGACTTGTAACGGCCATATTAAATTAACCCTGCTTTCTTCCAATATGGAATAGATGCTAAAATTGCCAGAACCCTCATTACGTTCATATAAAGATTAAAGAGGTAAAAATATCGTTCATTATAAGCTTCTGACGGATAAATTTTATCTTTAAAATCCGCAAGAGGTGGATATTGACTCTGAAAGAACCACATCTTGCCAAGAAAGAGTGTGCAAAAACTGACAACCCAGGCGTTAACTTCATACTGCTGTGCCAGGGGTATAAGAAGTGTTGCAACAATAATAACGGCCGGACCATAAGGAACAAAAAGCCGCAAAACAAAAAGAAAGCCTGCCAATAAAAAAATGAAAATCTCAAAATCATTTTTAAGATAAAGGCCCAGCCAATCCATATGATCAAGGAAAAAAGTATTGAGCCCCAGATGATCAACAACACGAACAACACCAATTAACCCGCCCAAAAGAACAAGAGAGGGCCAATCAATATTCTTTTGAAAACCTTCCCGATTTAAAACATCAAAAGCAAGTAAAATAAAAAGAACAATAAGACCAAGCGTTGGCGGCGATAAGCGATGAAGATTTGATGTCACAACACCAACAGTAAAAACAAAGAAACATATAAGCGCCAGTGATTCCCGTGCATTATAGTTCCCCAAGAGATCATATTGCTCCTGGATTCTTTGCCTGTTAATCTGGATAACTTCATCACTACGGACAAAGAAAAAGGTTACCAGGGCGTAAGAAACCACCATAAATGCTGCTGGTACAAGAGCCGCCTGCAACCACCCCATCCACTGAAATCGTTCCTGATCCTGTGCCCAGAAAAGACCCAGGAGAATAAAATTATGCAGAGAGCTGCTTAAGAAAATAGCACTAAAAACATTTGTTCCTGTATAGGCTGAAATAGAAAGCTTCGTAGCAGCACTCCCCCCCGGTTTTACGCCCGTATAAGACATCATGTCACTGACCATTGGCCCCATAATCTGACCACGGCTCGATGCACTTGGAACGGCG
>DDGG01000004.1 GCA_002337525.1 Alphaproteobacteria bacterium UBA1908
GGGTATAAGAGGCGGCTTTTGTTACCTGAAAAAGAGCACCTTCCTCCTAAAAGGGAGAGGCCCGGTTTTAATAGAAAAATAACATCAAAAGAGAATATTGACGTTTTTCAAAGGATATGAAACAATCTATAAAATAAAAAACTAAATAATAATCTGATTGTTAAATTCCCCGTAAAAAAGGGTACCTCTCTCTAACGAGAAAGGTACCAAGTCTTAACAGGGAGGTTTCGCTGAACATAGCGTTCAGCGAGGGATCCCAAACCAATTGCTGGGTTGGGAAACTGGATGAAACTCGTAAAAAATCTTTTCTTGTCAACATTGTATCCACTTTAAACACATTTAATTTCTCGCAAACCTCTAATTTACTACAGCTTTTATAAGCTTTTTATAATTCTTTGACATATAAGCATATAAATAGTGATAATTCAATAGTGTTTTTTTAAAAAAAGTATTTTTCTATAGTTTTAAGATGTAAGCATTTAAATATATTGAGTTTTTAAAATTTAGATGATACACTTTTTATTAATTTAAATAAACTTTAGAGAGCTATGAATAGTGAAATTGATTGGGAACTTCTGAAAATTTTTGTCACATGCTCAAATTATAAAAGTTTTACAGAAGCCGCAAAAGAAACAGGCCTAACTCCTCAAACATTACGATCTCAAATGCGTAAATTAGAAGATCAGATTGGGAAAAGAATTCTAATTCGTAAAAAGAAGAACTTATCAACAAGCCTCAATTTTGAAGGAAAAATTCTTAGAAAGAAAATAGCATTTTTTGATTCGCTTCTCACTGGTGCTGTTGATCTTTTAACTTGTGCCGACAACAATAAAACAAAAGAAAGAATTAATATTTATACAACTCAAGGCCTTGCATTCTCTTGGCTTCCTGCTCAACTCCAATATTTTTGGCAAAAATTTCCAGATATAGAGGTTTCTGTTAAAATAAGTCAAAAACCTAAAAAACTCTCATTTGGAGATATTCAAATTAGAAGAGAGTTTTACCCACAAGACCATCTTCAGAAAGTTCAAATTTTGAGTTTTGAACAAGCCCTTTTCGCAAGTCAAGAATATATCAAAAAGCATGGTAATCCAGTTTCAATTGCAGAACTGAAAGGGCATAAATTTCTTTTTCCTTTCAAAAATATAAAGTCTGAAAATCCTCTTTTAGAACAAATGTATCTTGATACTAAACTTATTAGTGAAGACTTTGTGCTAGCTCTTTCTCTTTGTCAAATGGGAGAGGGTATTCTTTCCGTACCAGCTCCTCTCTTTGAAACAAAGTCTCTTGTGAGAGTTTTAAAAAATGAAAAATTTTTTAAAAACGAGGTATATGCTGGATATGTCGAAGATAGTAACACAGAAAATAATCCAGCCTCTAAATTCTTTGAATGTATTCTTCAACGAAATGAACTTTTAGAAGCACCTCTTCAAACAATTAAACATATCAAAAAAAAGAACACATAAATATATATGAAAAATATATTTTTTGAATAATCCGAGTCTAATAATGATAACGACATTGAAGAATCATGAGGTTTTCCTCTGTAACCTTATAAACTATTCTGTGTTCACTGGTAAGACGACGGGACCAATACCCCGATAAGTCAAACTTAAGGGGTTCTGGTTTTCCCAACCCTTTAAAAGGAGCTCTTTTAATCTCCTTAATGATTGAATTCAACTTTCTAAGAACAGATTTATCATTCTTTTGCCAGTAAAGATAATCTTCCCATGCCTTTTCTGTAAAAAAAAGAGTCACTTTTTTATCAGCCTCACTCTTCGATTAAGTCTTTTTTCAATAAAGTGTTTTTTTCAACTTCAGAAATTGACTCAAGAAGGCGACTTGCATTCTTTGGACTTCTCATTAAATAAAGAGTTTCTTCAATGGCGTTATAATCTTCAAGAGAAATCATAACCACAGGTTCACGGTTTTGACGCGTAATAATCAAGGGCCTATGATCTTCACAAACCTTGTTCATTGTGTCAGAAAAGTTTTTTCTGACCTGGGTATACGTTAAGGCTTCCATTTCTATCATTCCTCAAAACATCTATATCTATTCTAGATAGTACCATATAGGTACTTATATAGTCCACTTCTTTTTTGGGTATGACTTATGTTACCTAAGAAGATCTTTCCTTCTCTTTAAAACCCTTGAACAATAAAAAAGCAAAAGAACAAGTCCTCCTGTAACAAACGTAAGCCCATCAAAAATAGTTTGATACTCTTCCAGAGAAACGATGGATCCTTTTGAGGCCATCTTACTCAGTCCTGTCGCTCCCAGATAAGCAAAAACCATCATAAGATATAAGCACCCCACAAGAATTCTTCCAAATCCCGTATCCTTAACCTTGACAATAATCTGATACGCTTTCGGGACGAGAAGCAAAATACCAACACCGGAACAAACATAACCTATAAAAATAAAAAGAGAAGCTATTGACCCAACATACGATGACAAACAAACCATTAGGAGCTTCAAAAATAAGAGAATAAAAGCACAGACAATCTGATTTGGCAGAAAAACTTTCTTGCCTCTCGCGTTTAATTTCTCATGAAACCTGGCAATTAAAGGAGTGACCAAAAGAGCAACCAAAGGGGATATTGAATGAAACCAGGGTGTTTGAATCATCAAAAAACCAAAATCTCTTACAACATACCTCTCAATATAAAGAGGCATTCAAAAATATTCCTGACTTTGCAGCGTAAAAAATAAAATAATGCTTGGCCCTAATAAAGAAAGTCTCATAAGAATAAGACGCGTATGTAATGTTGCCGTTTGATAAAAACGTTTGAGATAAATAATGGCGCCTAAAGCCGTTCCTCCCGTCAAAATCCATTTCAAATCCTGGAAATAAATAATCAATGACAACAAAAAGGGTGAAACACCTACAACAATTACCTTTTTGAGAGAAAAACGAGAAATTAGATGTTTCTTATGGAGAGAAATATAAAAACAGAGTGCACCAACCAAGCAGACCCCTGATAGACTTATAAAAACGGTTCTCCAATTCGTGAAATGACCTAAAAGGGCAAGTAAGATAGGAGAAAGAATTGAGGCAAGGTTACCAAATGCATAGAGATAACCGGCATCTTTATGCTTTTGCCGAGAATCAGCATCTTTTTTTTCAGAAATCATTAAAGGAATAGCAGGCCGCCCAACACCATAACCACAAGTTAAAAACCCCATTCCTAACGCTAGGAATAAAAATCCCTTTAAGGACACAAGAAAACATCCCAACCCCATCATTAAAAAACCTGTCAGGATACTCCCCTGAACAGAGAGGAGTTTTCGGGAGAGAAGAGACATCAAAAAAGCGATGCTATAATAAATAACATTTTTAGCGCCAAGAAAATCAAAGGCCTCATCATCAGAATATAGAAGAGAGCTTGTTAGATAGAGAATTAAAAAAGACTCTATTCCTTTCATCGTGAGACCATAAAGAAGGTCAAGAGATCCTTCTTTTAAAACACGTTTATATCCTGAGAAGGCTTTTTGAAGCATTCCTCCCCGGCCCTATTTCTTTAAAAGACCCGCAGGATCCTGAGAAAACCCCTGTATTGTTGCCCGGACATGGTGACCCGCTGAGTGATGCAGTGCAAAACCCCTGAGGTTAAAAAGACGAGACGATTAGGTTTGGGAAAAATATAAGTCCCTGGCTCATCCTCTAAAAGAATTTCTTTCTCTACGGCATTATCAAGATGAGATCCCAAGAATTTTGAGTCTTCTCCGTACAGCTCTTTTTTAGGAAAAACAAAAGATTTTGTTTTTTCTGACGCCACTAGAAATTCACCGCCCCATTGAGGATTCCAGTCAGGATGAGCATAATAAACAAACGCTCCTGTCGCATTATTTTGATTGTCTCTATGCCAGGAAAATCACGTTTTTTTAGGATAAACGTAAGCTCTTGAAAAAAATAAGCCCAATCCTTGTCTTGTTTGCCGACAATCTCTTCACATTCAGGCAGAACTTCTTTTATTTTTTGGATCACCAGATCAATCCCTTTCCCTGAAGGATATGAGGGACGACTGGGATCTTTTTGATAAGGATCCGATAAAATAGGAGGACCCCAAAGAGGATTTCCATCTGTTAATCGAAAAGCTTTAACCCAGCGAGATTGATGAATAAATTCAAGGCGCTCATTTTGAATATAATGCCACACAAGTTGATGATCCTCAGGAGATAAAAAATTATCGAATATTTTGTAAATAGAGGCCATAAGAAAAAACCTTCAATCAAGGGAATTCTTTATAATAAGGTCATTATAAAAAAGATTTCCCCAAAAAGTACAATGAAGTTTCATTTTTTTCTCTAGAATACTTTAAAAATAACTTCATCACAAAATATATAACTCAACAAACTTTTTGCAACAGGACCAAAATTTTGTATAGCCCCTATTTAAGCTAATGTTCCACATCCTGATTTGGGTGTTTGAGAGTCAGACTTCTGACATTAAACCGTTCGTTCAGTCAGTAAAAGTTCAGACGCTAAAAAATACTCTTTGATATTTCTTTTTTCTTCTGCTATGAATATTCAAAAGTTTGACGATAAGATCAACTTAGAAATAACAAACGGGAGGATCCTGAGCCACAGTGCTTATCATCCTTGAGTAAATCATCACCAAAAAGTTTGACGATAAGATCAAATTAACCAGAAATTAACACATGGGAGGAAGTTGTGCATCAAAGCGCATCATCTGTTCTTATACTCTTTTTTTGCCTCACTCTGCCACGGGTGTGCTCTTCAGAGGCTTCACCGCGCAATCTTCAGCGCCAGCAAAACGAAATTCTTCAAAAAGAGTTTCAACGCCAACGCGCCAAAGAAGAAAGCCGTCGTCTTCTAACGCCTCCTCAAAGACCTACCAAGGATATTAACCTTGCATCGGAGACTTTTCCTTCCCACCTCTCTTTTACTTTCCAGAGTATTTTTGTTGAAGGTGTCACTGTTTTCAGCAATGAAGAAATAGAATCCTTTCTAAGAAATTTTAGAAAGACACCTGTTTCCCTGGACCAAATTAATACCCTTGTACGCTATATCACCAATGCCTATGTTGATAAAGGCTATATCACCAGCCGCGTCTATGTTCCTCCTCAAAATCTGACGAAGGGCCTTTTAAAAATCAAAGTTGTTGAGGGGGTTCTTTCAAAAATAATGCTTCTTGAAAAAGGTACCGTCGACACAGAAAAACCTGGAAGGAACATCGCCTTCCCGGGGCTAACAGGTCACGTTCTCAATCTGCGGGATCTGGAACAGGGACTTGATCAAATCAACCGCCTATCAAATCTTTCTGCAAAGTTGGACCTTACCCCGGGATCAGACCCGGGAGAAAGCTCTGCCAAAGTGGTAATTGAGCAACAAAAGAGCTGGAAAATTTCAAGTTCTCTTGATAATTCGGGATCTCAACAAACAGGCCGTCATCGAGCTGACCTGGGACTTGTACTGGAAAATCTTTTGGGATTTTATGAAGACCTTCATCTCACTGTCCAGCAAGATATCGGGAAAGATGAAAAAGT
Organism: Alphaproteobacteria bacterium UBA1908; assembly: GCA_002337525.1. GTDB lineage: Bacteria > Pseudomonadota > Alphaproteobacteria > Caedimonadales > UBA1908 > UBA1908. The sequence goes on from DDGG01000004.1 coordinate 5,512, forward strand.
TGCCAGCAGTCGTTCTCTTTCTGCGTCTTTCTCAGTGCCTTATGGGTACTGGACTTTCCGTCTTTCCAGTCACTATTTTTCCTATTTAATGACTGTTAAGGGCCAAAGCCAGGATTTTAGACCATCTGGCAGCAGCTGGAACCATACAGGAGAAATCGAACGCCTCCTGCACCGGGACGGAGTGAGCAAAACGTCCCTTGCTGTTTTCTTATCCCTTAAAGGTCTCCGAAGCTATGTTGAAGAGACATTGATTCAGGTAGGAACCCGAAAACAATCATCTGTGGGGCTGCGTCTGGCTCATTCACGGCGCCTTCTCTCCGGAGTCGCGTCGGCTTCTCTCACCTATGAACAGGGCCTCAGATCCTTTGGGGCTCTTAAAGATGATGATGCTTTTCCTAAAGCCCCCAAAGCCCAGTTCAAAAAAGGACAAGCCTCCCTGGGTTACCTTCGTCCCTTTCGACTTGGGACACACACCCTGACCTGGTCCTGTGAAGTTCTGGGTCAGTGGTCAGCAGATTCCCTCTATGCCTCTGACCAAATAGGTCTGGGGGGACCCACAACGGTTCGAGGATTTTGGGATCAAACTTTGAGCGGAGATGTAGGAGGTTTTTTTCGAACAGAGCTTGCCTGGTCCCTTTTATCGTGGTGGGACAATAATTTTTTGACAAAAGCAGACCTTTTCACAGGCTTTGATATGGGCTGGATCCGAAAGGAGAGTTCTAATCCCTATGAAGGAGGTCAACTTCAGGGCTTTACGATTGGATTGAGAGCCCGTTCAGAGAATTTTTTTGCGGATATTTCCTGGGAAAAACCTCTGAAACGTCCCTCTTTTTTTCAACCTGAGAATAGACTCATTCGATTTAAAGCCGGACTGGTTTTTTAGGAAAGACGGGAGAAATAACCATGGCCCTCAAGGATAGACGTTTGACTCAACTCTTTTCCAAGATTATCAAAAACATCCCCTTTTTCTGTCAAAAAATTTGTTGGTCCTTTTTTGTCTCTTTTTTAAGCCTTATTCCCCTGACGCCTTCTTATAGTACCGCTGTTCAGGTCAGGCCAAACCCTGCCTTGCCCGGAGATAAAACACCCCTTGAAACCTATATCGCCCAAAAAGAGCAAAAACGACGTCTGGCCCCACCGACTCCGCCAAAAAATACAGGGATTACCGTTGATCCTCAACGTAGAGGACAAACCCATGTTGTTGAGGCTCCCAATGGTTTCCCCGTTGTGAATATTAATCCTCCGATGAGTTCCGGTGTTTCTCATAACACCTTTCAAGACTTTAATGTCAGAAAGCCCGGTGTTGTCCTTAATAACACCTCGCACGTTAGCACAAGCCAGGTTGGGGGGACTCTTTTAGGCAACCCTAATTTGAGACACAGCCCCTCTGCCAAAATCATTTTAAACGAAGTAACAGGCAAAAATGTCTCAAAGCTTGAAGGACTTCTGGAAGTTCATGGTCCTTCAGCAGAACTTGTCATTGCCAACCCCAACGGAATTTCTGTCAAGGGAGGCGGTTTTATCAATACACCGCGTGTGACATTGTCAACAGGCCGACCGGACTTACACCTTTTCACAGGGGACCTTTTGACTCTGGAAGTGGACCAGGGAACCATCAAGGTCAACCCTCTGGGGCTAGACCTTAAAGGGATTGATCACTTTGATATCATCAGCCGTGCGGCCAGGATTAATGGTGCTCTTCACGGAAAAGATGTCAAAGTTATGACAGGGCCTAACCGGGTGAGTTATGCAACACGCAAGATTGTCAGCTCAACGCAAACCCCTAAAGGCCCCAAGCCTGTCTGGGGTATTGATTCAGCTCAACTGGGAGGCCTTTATGCGGGCCGCATTACTTTGGTCAGTACCGAAGAGGGTGTTGGCGTCAAAACCCCTAAAGAAATGGTTTCCGATGTCTCTGAAATGACCCTCACGGCTCAGGGAGACCTTGTTTTGAATACAGCAGTATCCGAACAAACCCTTAAGGCGACGTCTCATCAAGGTAAGCTCATTGTTTCAAAAAATCACACTGTGGTCGCTAAAAAAGGAACCCACCTAAAAGGCGCATCCTTAAGTAATAAGGGGACCGTTCTAGCGCCTGATATTATCTTAACCTCAACGACAGGTCTCTTATCCAATAAGGGAACAGCTCTCTCCGACCAGGGAGATCTTGTCCTTAACAGTGCCCAGAGCCTTCACAATAAAGGAGGTACTCTTGGATCCGCGCGGACGCTCGCTCTCAACGCCGGTGGCGAGATTCTCAACGACGGCACCCTGCAAGCCAGGAATACTGCTGTTGTTCAGGGAAGTTCTGTCAGCAATAGTAGCCTTCTTGCTGCTGATCGGGTGCAGGTAAAATCCACAACCGGATCTCTAGTCAACAGAGGCAAAATTCGCTCCGGTCAAGGTGGAAGTCTCCTTGACAGTGCCAAAGATGTTCGCAATTACAAAGGCACTCTTGACAGCACTCAAGAACTCCGGATTCGGGCCAACAAACGCCTGATCAATACACAAGACAGCACGATCACAGCGCATCATATAATCGATATTGAAGCAGGGTCCGTGACCAACAAAGGCCTCATTCAGGGCCAGCAAACACGTGTCACCTCCACCCAAAAAGATCTCGTGAATCTGGGTGAAATCCTTTCAGGTCAA
>DDGG01000024.1:0-3941 GCA_002337525.1 Alphaproteobacteria bacterium UBA1908
CTGAGGCTCTTCTTCACTTTCAGAAATGTCAGATAATACTGCTGCAGATGATGACTCCGCCGCAGATGACGATGATGCTGCTGTAGATGACGACGAAGAAAAGGCTGATGATAAAGGTTTGCCGATGACGTCATCAGACCGTTTTGGATCATCGATTTCAACAGGGTGTTTGACCGTTCCAGATTCTGAATCTATGTGGGGAGGGTGCTTTTCCGAAAGGTCTTTTTTTCGGGCATACTGTATCTTTCCTTGTCTGGTTTTTCTCTGTGCTTTTTGATGCCTTCCTTTTCTTCTGCGTTGAGTTGAGGAAGAGATTCTGCTTTTCCTTTGTTGTGGCTTTTTTGCAGATGATTCTGCAGTAGAAACTACTTTTGCAGTAGAAGGAGAAGAACCAGCTGAAGGGGAGGGTCGCAAGAATTCTGGATAAGAGAAATCTTCGCTATCTATATCTGGAATCGGGGCACCTTCTTTGAAAAATTTATAATAAAAGTAGAGGTCTCCTTTATCTAAAAAGGAGGCTTCACAATAGCCTTCTGCACCTTGTTCCATAGTCAAAAGAGCTTCATCAGGATGGCCAAGATCTTTCTCCAGACCTTGAAAACGTTTCCACATGCTTGGAGAGGCTATAATGAATTTTCTTGTCAAGAGTTTGAGGTTTTTGAGATCCAGTAAGGATGCAAGAGATAAGATCACATCATTAATGGATTGGTAGAGATTAACTGAGCTTTCGGGTATAAAACGGAAAGCAGGATCCATATTTTCTATGATAAATGGGTGTGTATAAGCATGTATAAAACGTGAATCGTGTAGGGATAACAGGTTGTTTTGGAAGCGTTTTTCGAGCATTCTGAATCGAGAGAGCATAATAAAACATACCATCGATTCGATTTGAAAATCATGGCTGATTACTTGCTGGATTTTTTCTTTAATATCTTGAATTGTTTGGATATTGCTTTGACTCGTTATAATAGCATCCCTGGATTTATCAATAAAATCATCGCTTTTTAGAATTTCAATCGTATCTTCTAGATGTTCAATATGCTGATCAAGACGTTGTTGTAAGGATATCAGGACTTCTTCACAATGGTCATCCTTCTTGACTCCAGAAGAAAAAACAGAGGAAATATTGAGAGTTACTATAACAAAAAATAATATTTTGATGAGGTCCATTTTCTTTCCAATTGTCATTTTGATTTTTTGTATGAATAATTTATATAGTATTATTTACGATTACTGTCAATAAAGTGTGCGTTTATTATTTTTTTCCAAAAAATATCTTAGCCTGTTTTTGAAGAAGGCTGTCGATGATTGTCATGGAGGTTTCTGATCCCAGTTTTTCAAGAGAGGTCACCCCAAAGTTCTTCAGGCCGCAAGGAACAATACCTTCAAAATAGGAAAGATCAGGAAAGACATTCAATGCCATGCCATGATAGGTGACCCAGCGACGAATACGAACTCCGATGGCAGCAATTTTATCTTCTGAAGCATCGGGATTTGTGACCCAGAGCCCTACCCGGCCGGATCGACGTTCTGCTTTAATATTCAGTATCTTGAGAACACTTATAATCCAGTCTTCCAGAGTTGCAATGTAGGCTCGTAGATCCCGACCTCGACGTGATAAATCCAAAAGAACATAGATGACTCTTTGTCCCGGACCATGAAAGGTGACCTGTCCTCCACGCCCTGTCTCAAATGTTGGCACATCCGTGCGCAAGACGTCTTTTGGGTCTGCACTGGTTCCCAATGTATAGATGGGAGGATGCTCCAGTAACCAGATAAGCTCCGGGGATGTCCCTTTATGGATCTGGCTTACACGCTGTTCCATAAAAGAAACTGCGTCTAAATAGGGTACTGGTGTTGTTGAGATCTTCCAGTCAATTTCGTTTAATAAAGACACCTTGTTCAAGAAATATCCCGTTATAGAGAATCCATAGTATTTGTTTGGATTGTACCTGATTTTAAAATAAGTCACTACTTTTATTCATTAGTTTTTTTGAGAGACTTGTTTTGTAAAAGTAACAAGATCCAGAAAAATACACACGATCTTAAAATTCCCTTGCAAAAGATCCTGTTTTTCGTCACAAAGAGGGAGTCATGATGTGCGGTCGTGGCGGAATTGGTAGACGCGCAGCGTTGAGGTCGCTGTGAACATTGAGTTCGTGGAAGTTCGAGTCTTCTCGACCGCACCATCTTTCAATGACCAGGGTTGTTTTCTTGAGTGTCCTTGATTTACGGGTAAAGTCTACTTTTCAGGCCACAGGATTTCTTTGGTTTTGGAGAAAATTTCTTTACGTAGGCCAATTAAACCCACAAGATTCAAAAGTAACATCACGTTAAGGCAGATATCCATCAGCCACCAGACAAAGCTGACCGATAAAATAGATCCTACTGGTACGACACAAACAAAAAAGATCTGGAATGCCTTTACTGCTTTTTTCCCTAAGGCAAACTCAATAGCCCTGTCAGCACAAAAGGCCCAGGTTAATGTCGTTGTGAAAGCAAAGAAAAAGAGGGTGACCAAAACCAGGATACCTGCATTTGGATGATTAAAGCCAAGACAAAAAGCTTCTGTACACTGATTCGTGCTTTCAAGCGCCGGATCTGACCATACACCTGTCATTAGTAGAACAAGGCCCGTTAATGTTACAACAACCGTAACAACAACAGGTGAGAAAATACTGATGATCCCCTGCGTGACTTTATTGGGGTAATCAACAGAGGGACTCGTCACAGGGGCATGAAGGATTGGAGCCAAACCAAGTCCTGACTCTGTTGCAAAAAGAGCCCGATCAAACCCTGTTTTCATGGCTTGAAAGATACCGCAACCAAGGGCGCCTCCTGCTATAGGTTTCAGCCCAATGGCTGATTCAATAATCAGAGAGAATGTTGGTACTATTTTTTCGCTATGAAGGCCGATTAAAAAGAGGCAGGCGCCAATATATCCAATAGCCATAAAGGGCACGACTGAGGACACAACAGCTGAAAAGCGTTTCATGCCGCCAAGAATTGTACAGGCCACCAGGACAGCCATAAGGGCTCCGAAGGTTAAGGGCTCTACCCCCGCATTTTTTAAAGGTAGCGCAAGGGAATTAACCTGAACCAGATTCCCGCCGGTAAGAGCTGCTAAAACGGTAAAAAGACAGAATAGCTTGGCAATGAAGGGACGTTTAAGACCTTTATGAAGATAGTACATCGGGCCTCCGATATAGGTACCATCTTCATTTCTATGGCGGTATTTAACGGACAAAAAACAACCGGCATATTTAAGAGAGGCTGTTAAAATAGCCATGATCCACATCCAGAAAAGGGCACCTGGTCCTCCCATGCTAAGAGCGACAGCAACGCCAGCAACATTACCAGTTCCCAGGTTCCCTCCAAGGACAGCGGCAACGGCACTAAGAGATGAGAGGCCGCCTTTTTCCTTTTTGCGGGGTGTGATGAGCTTAAGGGCTTTACCGACATGGGTCAGTTGAATCCAGCGAAGACGATATGAAAAATAACTGCCCGCCAGCAAAATAGCGGGAATAGCAACAAGTAGGGACAGATATTCTTTGAAAAGATCCATCAGGGTTGTCATCATAAGATATCTTTCTTTGTGACCTTTCAAAAATATCTATGAAAGGCTTTTTCTCCACATTGCCCCTAACTTTTCCTGAAGAGAGTTTTGGGACAAACGATTTTTTAGCATGTTAAAGTCTACTTTTTTTAGAGGTTGATCCTGATTTGTGCAAGAGAAAACAACATTTTCCTCTCCTGTCACAGGATCTTTGTGAACTTGCAGACATTGAGCACAGATTTCTTTCATCATGCATTGCATGGGTGAATTAATGCTGGCGATAAAGGTTTTACAAGACTCGAGAGCTTTTTGAAGAGGGCCGGAAACAGCTTTTTGAACTGCTTGCATCATACCATCTGAGCCAATAACAAGGAGGCTTTCCTGA
>DDGG01000024.1:4127-8409 GCA_002337525.1 Alphaproteobacteria bacterium UBA1908
GAACAAGGAGGCTTTCCTGATGTTTTAAAAGCAGCTGATAATGGAGAAGAGCCTCGATCACATTTCCCCGAAAAAAGAGATCTTGTTCTCGCAGGGTAAAAGGCAGATTGTCTTTTTCAAGGGTCCAGATAATTTGATCAGCAGCATCTTCAAGAGCTTCTGGTTTAAAAATAGACTCTGCATTTTTATAAGCTGCGACATAGAGAATCTTTTTGCCCTGGGCTCGTAATGCTTTTCCGATAGAGAACAGAACCGCATTTCCAAGGCCACCGCCAATCAAAACGATATGATCCCCTGCAAGCGTTGTTCCTGTGCCTGTAGGCCCCATCAAAACCACAGGTTCTCCAATCTTTAAATGACGACAGAGATTTGAAGATCCTCCCATTTCAAGAATAATAAGCGAAATAAGTCCGGATTCCGGATCGGCTGAAGCGCCTGTCAGGGCGAGGCCCTCCATGATTAAATCCCCCCTTTTAGAGTAATTGTGATGAGGAAAGGAACGCTCGAAATTTTGAAGACGGAAGAATTGACCAGGTTTAAAATGCTTTGCCGCTGCAGGGGCTCTGACAACAACGTCAACAATGCCGGGCCCCAATATTTTTACCTTATGGACTGTTGCAAGCCATTCTTTTTTAACAGTTTCAAAAACAGCTTTTTGAGTGCTAAGAGGAGGTTTTTTTAACAGGGTGCGTGAAATTAGAGAATAGCCCCGTTTTGCGCTTGCCATGGCTTTAACGACACTACCGGAAAACGAAGGGTGTAAGTCACCAAAAAAGCTAACACGATTTTCAAGGGGGCCTTTGGCACTGATAAAAAGGGCAATTTTATCAGGCTTGGAAAGGCGTTGAGGTGAGACAGGAGAGCCTTCTTCCGAGAGAGCTTGAAAGGTAGTGCCATCCTTGACAAATAAATCAGGAAATTCTTTTGAGAGGGTTAAGTTTGGTTGGGTCCCAAGAGCAAGAAAAAGGGAACGCGCAGAGAGGATTTCTTCCTTCTCGCCCGAGTTAATATGAATCGACTGAATTGCGCCAAACTGGTCAACTTGAATTTTTTGTGGTGTTGTTTCTTCCTGAAACTCAACCCCTTCCTGAAGAGCTTTAAAAACTTCTTCATGATTCAGGCGATAGGCAGGAGACTGGGTCAGTTGTTTACGATAAAGAATCCGAACTCCTCCCCATTCTTTTAGGAGTGGAAGAAAGTTTATCCGTCGGTTTTCCTGGCGAGCTTGATGACGCTCCTGTTGTAAAGCACGGGCATGAATTAGGAAGTCTTCTGCAATATGAGCTTCTTCTTCCGTCCAGTTTTGACGAACAACCTTTTCTCCATATTTTGCTACGAGGTTTTCATAACGTTTTAGAAAGGTTTCAACTTGACGCGGATAATAGGCGAGAACTTCTGTAGCCGTGTCAATGGCAGTGAGTCCTCCTCCAATAACCAGTGACGGCAAGCGTATCTGAAGGCCTGCAAAACTGTCTTTTTTAAAGGCACCTGATAATTGTAACCCCATCAGAAAATCCGCGGCCATCCGGACTCCTTTTGCAAAACTGTTTTTTAAGGGAAGAAAACGTGGTCGTCCCGCGCCAAGGCATAAGGCAATATGATCAAATCCTTTTGTCAGAGATTCTTCGGGAGTGATCTGGCTGCCAAGTCGAATGCCTCCAAAAAGTTTGAAGCCTTGGCGTCGTTCTAATATAAGGCGGATAAGGGTCAAAAAATTTTTATCCCACCTTACAGTAATACCATATTCCGCGACACCTCCAAAGCCTCCTATGACGCGGCTATCAAGGGATTCAAAAAGATCTTTTTGTATATTGTGAAGAGGTTTAAAAGCTGCTGAAGGCAAGGGTTCTATCTTAAGTCCGTCAATACCAACCACGCTATGTCCTTCATTAAGAAGGTAATGTGCCAGTGTAAAGCCGGCAGGCCCCATGCCCGCTACAAGAACCTGGTAGCCACTATTGGGTTTGGGTAAGGGAGAACGGATATTAAGAGGGTTCCAGCGTGTTAGAAGGCTGTATATTTCTGCACCCCAGGGAAGAGCAAGGACTTCCCGTAGAGTTTGAGTTTCTATGGCAGGGATTTTGACAGGGTCCTGTTTTTGAAAGATGCAAGCCTTTTCACACTCGTTGCAAATACGCTCTCCGGTGGCAGCAAGTAAAGGGTTGTCGATCATGGCAATGGCAAGTGATCCAATACAGTACCCTTCCTGGCGTACCTGGTTCATTTCAGAAATTTTTTGTTCCAGTGGGCACCCTGTTAGAAGGGCACCAAGAGGGTTCTCGTTGAAAGGCTTTTCACTTGAAGTCTGACCTGAATCAGTTGGTAATTTTTTTCGAGATATTCCCTGACGACATGAATCTTTTTCCCGTTTGTGACAGTAAAGACAATAGTTTGCCTGATCTACAGCATCGGCAAAGGGCGCTCCCTGATCTGTCAGGTTAAAGCCATCTCTGGCCTTATAAAAAGTCTTTGGTACGGAAAGGGCCTCCTTTTTTTCAAGGGGGAAAAGGTTTTGGAAATCTATTTTTTGAGGAAGTGTAAACAAGGGAGAACGGTTTTTATAAGGGCTTGCTTCTGGAGCAAAATATCGCCAGGCGGCATAGTGTTCTGCATGCTTTAAAAAGTCATTGTTTCTTTCATTTATGGCTTTCAAAACTTGTTTGGAAAAGTCCAGATCATCAAGAGAAATGAAATTCTTGAAATCTTCCTTACAAAAATCCTGGACTGATTCTGATGTATAGTGATGAACAATCTTTTTTTGTATGAAAACTCGCTTGCATGTTAAAAGGGGTGCCAGGTCATGATGACGTTTTTGAAGTTCCTGAACAGAAGTTTCAACGTTGAAGAATTCTGCTATAAAATCTTCCAAATAAGGAGACAGTTTGGTGATCAGATCACTTTCATCCAGCGACGAAATACTGTCATGTAAAGTCCGCACCGCTGTAAGGGACTGGCACAAGTTATTATTATGATGATTCAGGAATTCAATGAAATAGTCATCAAGCCTTGAAAGCCCTTCATGCGTATGTAGGTCGTTGAAACAAAGGCCATAACGTAACTTCAGGCTCGTCATATCAAAAAGGTCATGCTAAAAATAAAATCAATAGATTTATACCTAACATAGTTTCAGGGAAAACATCAAAAAATGGTTATCAGAAACCTTTCAGACCTTCCAAAGGATGCTCTTTTCGGGAAAACAGTTTTGGTGCGTGTTGACTATAATGTGCCTCGAAAGGAGGGAAAAGTTTTGAATACTTTTCGTCTCCAAAAGACACTGCCAACACTAAACTATCTTAGTGAAGCCGGAGCCAGGGTGGTCTTGATAAGTCATTTAGGACGCCCTCGGGGGCATTATACTCCTGAGGATTCTCTTTCATTGTTGTCTTCTTTACTTGCAGAATTGCTTGAAAGAGAGGTTTTGTTTCTAAAGGGAGATATTAATGACACCTTAAAAGGTACAATTGAGGCTCAGAAACCTGGTGCTATTTTACTCCTTGAAAACATACGCTTTTTTCCTCAAGAAGAAACTAACGATTCTGCTTTTGCAGCGTCTTTGGCTGCTCTTGGAGATTTCTATGTCAATGATGCTTTTTCTGTTGCGCATAGAGCACATGCTTCAGTGGATTCTTTGCCACGAATGATGCCAGGTTTTGCCGGATTCTTTTTCGAACAGGAAATGTCCCTTATTGAGCGTGCTATCGAAAACCCCGCTCGCCCTCTAATGGCCATTGTGGCGGGTTCAAAAGTATCGACAAAACTGGGACTATTGGAAAGTCTGATAGAAAAAGTCCAAATTCTTGTTCTTGGAGGCGGAATAGCAAATACTTTTTTGGCGGCACTTGGGTATAATATGCAAAAGTCCCTTGTGGAAAGAAACATGATCAAAACAGCACGCGGGATTCTTGAAACAGAACCTGCTTCAGGGCGCCGTATTCTCTTGCCGACAGATGTTGCCTGCGCGAAAGATCTTGAAGGAAGGGCTTTAGAAGTTGTTCCTGTTGATCAAATCCCGTCAGATAAAATGGCTCTGGATTTTGGTCCGCAGAGTATTTCAGAAGTTTTCCAGTCTCTTCAGGGGGTTAGGACAGTTTTGTGGAATGGCCCACTGGGTTTTTTTGAAACGCCTCCTTTTGATCAGGGAACTGTGCGTGTTGCTCAAGAAGTCGCGCGCCTTACAGAACAAGAGAACCTTATTTCTATTGCCGGTGGCGGGGAGACAGCGTCAGTCATGATTCAGGCTGGTGTTGTAGATAAACTGACCGGTCTTTCTTTTTCAGGGGGT
>DDGG01000024.1:8577-14455 GCA_002337525.1 Alphaproteobacteria bacterium UBA1908
CTTGAAGGTAAGATTTTGCCTGGTGTTGAGGCTCTGAGCTTTTCTTCTGCTAAAGCATCCTGATAAATGGCAGACTATCAGCAAACTTGATACGGTTAGAAGGGCGCCTGCCTGATGGAGCGTTCCCAGCCAAACGGGGACTTGTGTTAGAAGCGTCATAATACCCAGTGCCATTTGAGCCAGGGTAACAGCCATCATGCTGTTAAGGGCTATTTTCAGAGAGCCAGCAGTATTTTTACTATATCCCCACACAAGGGTTACTGCCAAAACTGTTGAAGTTGCGAGAATTCGATGAACCCACTGAACAATGCCTGGTTGCTCGAAAAAGTCATTCCAATTAAAGAAAGAGTCTCTTAATTCATCAGGAACCCAGGCCCCATTCATTGTTGGGAAGGTGTTATAAATCAGCCCCGCTTTTAATCCTGCAACCAGAGCACCATAAAAAACAGTTAAAAAAGTGAGTCCTAGTGCTGTGTATAACAGGGTATGAGAGGGGGTGACAGAGTGAAAAGAGATGTGTTGTTGGTGGAGGGTCGTGTTTTTTAAGTCAAGGTAAACCCATAAAATCAATCCAAAGGTTGTAAACGCTAGTAAGAGATGAGTCGCTAAACGATAGTGACTCACAGCTGGGTCATTAACAAGCCCACTTTTGACCATATACCATCCAATAGCTCCCTGAACAGCGCCAAGAAGCCAGATAAAAATAATTCTTGGGGCGTATTGTGGCCGTAAGGAAGAGGTTTTAAGACAAATAAAAACAGGTATGAGGAAAACAATTCCAATGAAGCGACCCCAGACACGATGAATAAATTCAAGCCAGAAGATATTTTTGAACTCATTTAAAGTCATCCCGAAATTAACCTTCATGAATTCAGGCGAGGTTTGATAGTCACTAAAAAGAGTTTCCCAATCCTGGGTATTAAGGGGGGGGATAAAGCCGGTCAGAGGTTTCCAGCTGACCATTGATAAACCGGATCCGGTTAGACGTGTCATTCCTCCAAGAACCACCATGCCGAAAAGCAGAATAAGGCTTATCATGAGCCAAAGAGCTAGCTGCTGTTCTGTCTTGTTGTGAGGAGAAAGGTGTTTATTTTTCAATGAATTAGACCCGTAAAAATAAGATTCTTGAAGTTTTTTCATGCTACCAGCATGTTGCTTGTTTAACAAGGGTAAGTATTCTATTTCAAAGTATATGAAGAGTGTTGTGTGTTGTCTTTAGAAAGAGCACCCGTTTTAAATACATTTTTCAAGACATCGTGCGTGATGCGTTATCAAGACTTGTTATAATATTGATCAAGCTTTGGCGCTTTTTATCATCTGTTAACTGACCAGCTTCATCAAAAACTTTATGAGCAGAAGGAATCGCTAACTGTTCAGGTGTTACCATAACATCAATATTTTCCAGCATCATTCTCAATGGTACAAGACCCCTCAGGCCTCCCAGAGTTCCTGGTGCAGCGGCGGTAATGGCGGCAATTTTTCCTTTGAAGGCTGATAAGGGGGGTTCATTTTGTTCATGAGCACGCGAAATCCAGTCAAGAGCATTTTTTAGAAGAGGCGAGAAAGAACTGTTGTATTCAGGAGAAGCGATAAAGAGTTTATTATGCTGGATAAAAACTTTTTTAAGATCAATTGCTAGTTTGGGCAATCCTTCGTTATCTTCCAGATCTTCATCATAAATAGGGAGAGGGTAATCTGCCAGGTCTAGAAAAGTTCCTTGAATATTCAAGTGCTTTGCAATGATATAGGCCTCTTTGGCAAGCATCTTGTTTATAGAATTTTGTCGGGCGCTGCCTGCTAAAAAAAGAATTCTCGACATTTACCTTCTCCCTATTTTATTTAATTATCTTGATAATATCCTGCCATACATCATAAAGTCCAATAAGGAATTTCTTCAGAAATTTTTGTATGGCGCCAAAACCCTTTTAGGTCAAATACCATACCGTCCTTGTCAAGAATAGTTTTCAAAAAAGTCGGCTTAAACTCTTTAAATTCTTCATGGGAAACGGCAAGGACAATGCCTTGATAGGCTCTATTTTTTAAATCTTTTTCTTTGATTAAAGCGATATTGTAAAAATCCATGGCTTCTTTTGGATCTGCCCGGGGATCTACAACATCCATCTGATAGCCTTTATTCTTTAATGACATAATTAAATCAGCCACTTTAGTATTACGCAGATCAGGTACATTTTCTTTAAAAGTTAATCCCAAAACAAGCAGTTTTCCGGGTTGAGCAAAACGAGAGGTCATTGTCTGATAAAGTTGATCTGCGAAATGATGGGGCATAGAATCATTTGTCGAACGTCCTGCCAGAATAATTTGGGGGTAATGATTAATTTGCCTGGCACATTCAGCCAGGTAAAAAGGATCAACACCAATGCAGTGACCTCCGACCAGGCCAGGAGTAAAGGGAAGAAAGTTCCATTTGGTGCTTGCGGCCTCTAAAACGTCAAAGGTTGAAAGATTAAGCTTTGTAAAAATCTGGCTAATCTCATTCATAAAAGCAATATTGATATCACGCTGGGCGTTTTCAATAACTTTTGCCGCTTCTGCGACTTGAATGGAAGCAGCTATAAAAATGTTGCCTCCGTTCATTGATCCATATAAGTCTTTGAGTTCTTCCGCAGTATGAGGGTTTTGAGCCGATACAATTTTTGTAATGCTTTCCACAGTATGAACTTTATCACCTGGATTAATACGTTCTGGTGAATATCCAAGATGAAAGTCCTGACCACATTTAAGACCAGAGTTTTCTTCCAGGATCTTGCCACAGATATTTTCGGTAACGCCGGGATAAACAGTGCTTTCAAAAACAACAATATCCCCTTTGCAAAGAACACTGGAAACTGTTTTAGAAGCTTTTTCAAGGGCTGTTAGATCAGGTTTGTTTTGAGCATCAACCGGGGTTGGCACTGCAACAATATAAATGGAAGCTTCTTTGATATCAGCAAGCTCATCTGTAACCTGGAGAGTGGACGCACCAAGCTTCTGTGAAGAGATTTCACCTGTATGATCAATGCCTTTTCGAAGATCGTTTATGCGTGCGTGATCAACGTCAAATCCAATAACTTTTCGACGATTTGACAGAGAAACGGCTAGGGGCAATCCCACATAGCCCAACCCTACGACGGCAACTGTTTTGCGTGACGACATTTTCTTCTCGCTATAAAAACCCAGTGACTTTATAATCTATTGTTGACAAGGGCGCTAGTCCCATAATGGTTCTGTTTGAAATTGGTTCCATTTTGATCTCAAAATACCTTTATTTTGGAGGTGATCCACCAAGTTGATAAGGGTCTTGGTGGATCAGGATATCGGCTTCCGGAAAGGCTTTGGCAATATCGATCATCACATCATCTGCAATGGCGTGAGCTGCGCTTAGACTCATATTACCGTCCATTTCCAAATGCAATTGGATGAAACTTTGTTTTCCTGAAGACCGTGTCCTAAGGTCATGCATTCCCAAAACCTTTTCATGCTTAAGAGCAATCGTGGAAATCTTTTGACGGTCTTCGTCAGGAAGCTCTCTATCAATCAGCATATGAAAAGCATCAGATCCAATTTTCCAGGCGGTATGAAGAATGTAAAGGGCAATAATTAACCCCACAAAAGTATCTAGATAGATCCAGTCCAGCCAATGGTTGACTGAAAGAGAGGCAATAACCCCCCCATTAATTATAAAGTCTGTTTTATAATGGGCGGCATCAGCTTTAATCGCGGTTGAATTCGTTTGACGTACAACGTGTTTCTGGAATAAAAGTAGACCTGCTGTGGCTACAATAGATATGAGCATCACAACGATACCAATAGTGGTTTTTGTTATAATCTGGGGTGTCACAAAGCGATCAATAGCTTCGAAAAGGAGCCATCCTCCTGAGCCAATAATAAAAGTAGATTGCCCAAGAGCAGCAATACATTCAATCTTACCATGCCCGAAACGATGCTCTTTATCGGCGGGGCGAAGAGCATGACGCACAGCGACTAAACTAATCAGCGATGCGACCGCATCCAGGATAGAGTCAATCAATGTAGCTTGTAATCCTAAAGAGTCTGTCGCAATCCAGGCAAAGGTCTTAATCCCGATCAGAAACAACGCGATGCTGACAGAAGCATATGTTGCGCGACGCATAAGCGCCGAGTGGTTTGTTGAAACTTCCTTCATCATTAGGGCCAATTGTGAGAAACTGTTTTTAGTATGCCTAAAATAGATGGATTATAAAAGAGGCAGTTTTGAACAGCACTTGAAAATGAAAATCTGACTTTTGGTTTTTTAACCCATCTGTTTGATTTAGACAGTTTGTTGTTTTTATTTGTAATAAAATAAACACTATGGTGCTAAAATGATTGACCCACGGCTTTATTTCAGGACTTTTATTTACAGAGACTCTTTGGGCTCATATACTAGAAAAGTTTTTCTTGGTAAAAAAGTCTTTCATAATGAAGAAAGTAGCTATTGGTGTTGTTATCTGCACCTTTCTTTTGCAAACAGGGTGCACTGATCCAGATCGAGGTGTGCGGCATCAGTGCGGATCTCCGTGTCCTCACAAGACCCCTGAAAAAATATCCAGAACATCTCTTCTGGAAGTTTACAGAGCGAGCGCTTTAGGTCGTGATTTACCGTTGGCGGCTCAAGTAGCGGCTTCAAGGGCTTTGCAGGACCTTCTGGAGACAGGTGATTACGACCATGACAGCAGGTGGCAGTTACCACATTTGACAGAGCATAGGCATGCCCCAAAAGGACGTTTCATTCTGCAGACTGCCCGGCGTGAAAAGGGTGTTCCCTGTATCACGTTTAAGCAAGAAATAGATTATAGTGATAAAAAGCTGAAGGGGCATGGTAAGGCTTGTCAGTCTGCTTCCGGTCTGTGGCGTATTGTCGAGGAGTGGCCTTATGGTACGCGATAATTTTTTGAGACCTTTCTGATAAGTTTAGTACAGTTTTGTCAATAAAAAATCCAGTTTTATTGAGGGGTTAGTCTGTTAGGTAAAAAACCATTGATTTTCTTACGTTTTATTAATTTCTGTTTTACTTTTTATTAAGAAGTTGAGTCAAAGATCAGAAGTATCCCGAAAGGCGGGAAAAGTTCTAACAGGAGACTTAACATGACAAAATCACTAAGCCTTTTACTTCTAAGCGGTGCTCTTTTAACTTTTAACACAAATGCTTTTGCATCAGATCTAAACGAAGAAGATGGGTCGGAGAGCGTAACTCAGGCAGTTGCAGACTTATCACTTGATGATGCCGAGAAAGTTCCAGCAGCAGGGGATGGGAAACTGACTGGAGATGACCTTGATGAGCTTCGTGAAGCTGCAGAAGGTTTTGTTGGCGTTGGAAAAGATGTTGTTGGTGCGATAACTGGCATTGGTGGAAAAATTGGAGGTCTTTTTGGTGGGAAAGACTCTGATGATGAAAATGACACTCCGGGTATTGTGGTTGAAAGTGACGATGATGAAGGTGACACTCTGCCACTCGGGCCGGGTGATGGAAAAGTAACAAAAGAGGATTTTGAGGTCGTAACAGGGGCCATTGGTACAATTGCCGGTGTCGGAAAAGATGCCGTTGGTGCGATAACTGGCATTGGTGGAAAAATTGGAGGTCTTTTTGGTGGGAAAGATTCTGATGATGAAGGTGAAGAGGGAACTCCAGGGACCTCTGTTGAAGAGGCGAGTGCTTCAGAATAGTATTATTCTACCGTCAAAATCATGATGGGAGAGGCGTGTAAGCGTCTCTCCCTTTTTTTATTCTTGTCACCCAGAAGGGGCCTCCCCTCTGGATGACGATTCCTCTCTCGTCATTGCGAGGGAACGAAGAGACCGTCGCAATCTGTCTGGTCTTTGGTTAGATCCCGACGGGTGGCGTTGCCCCCTCTGGATGACA
>DDGG01000024.1:14777-16778 GCA_002337525.1 Alphaproteobacteria bacterium UBA1908
GACGGGGGGCGTTGCCCCCCTCTAGATGACATTTGTATTCCGTTAACTTTGTTCTGTTTGCCAGACCGTTAGTTTCTGAAGGGTTTCCCTATAGCCTGTTTCTATAATATCGTCAATTTTCTCCCAATCCATTAAACTGAAATGAGAAATGGGGGGTTCGATGAAAAGGTCAACCTCCTGCTTTAAAGACTCAAGTTGGTGAACGCTACCGATCGTTGTTGCACGCATTAGGATGGATATAATTCCCGGGGGAATTTCTTTTGTTGAAAAAGGATTCAGTTTATCAAATAAAGTGCGAGTTGGCGCTGGCAGGTTCTGGCATGTTGTTTGAACAGAGGCATCTTCCAGGGGGCTAACATTCAGGGCAATGACTGAACCAGGGCATGTTTCTCGCATTGTCTTAATTGGAAGGTTGTCCAGAAAAGCACCATCAACCAGAATATGCCCTTCTTTAAGAACAGGTGGCAAGACACCTGGAATGGCAAAACTTGATAAAAGCCCTTCCAGCAGGGGGCCCTGTTTGTGAAGAACTTTTTCAGCATTGGTAAGGTCTGTTGATACACAAAAATAGGGGAGCCATAGATCTTCAATCGCTGTTTGTGAGACAAGTTTTGTGAGAGCTTCTTTTATTTTTTGCCCTCGAATCAGGGAAAAAACCGGCACAGTGTATTCCTGAAGCCCTCCAGATTCCAGGAAAAATTCGCGGAAAATTTCGGTTGTTTTTGAGGTTGACCATCCAAGTGCACGGGAAGCCGATACCAATGCCCCCATACTGGTTCCTCCAATCATATCAATGGGAATGCCTATCTCGTCAAAGGCTTTTAAGGCACCGATATGGGCGAATCCACGAGCACCACCGCCCCCCATAACGACCCCGATCGCACCCCCTGTTAAAATACGAACAAGCCGGGCAATATCACCTGGATCATGGGGGCGCAAATGGTGACAACGGCATGAAGGCAGACGGTCAATCCATTCCTTTGTTTTAATGGGAAGAGACGCCGGGTCTGAATGCAGAAGAACAAGTTCCCGGGGAACATCCGACGGTAAATCAAGGGGCATTTCTGGAGGCGTTACAGAACCTTGCCCCACATAAAGAATGCTATCTGACTGGCGAGTACATATGTCTGTCCATAGGGCATCTGTTTCATCTGCAAGATAAAATATCACGTCAACTTTTTCTTCCTGATCAGAAAGCCAGGAAGAAAGACCACAGTTCGGGATTATTTTTTTGATGTTTAAGGCTTGAAGGGCTTCTTGACGATTAATAAGTCGGATCGATTTCTGCTGTGCGAAAAGATCTGTAAAAGATTTCAGGAAGTCTTGGAAAATATCATTTTTTTCAAAAGGATACAGCATGAAGGCCGTTGCTTTTTTCGTTGGAGCCGTTGCATGTGTTGTTTCTTTCAGGCGCTTGACCAGGATGGCCATCAGACGCTTCATAGCCAAAGGATCTTCCATAAAGAGAGTTTCAAAATCCGCCCGGGTCAGGCGTAATAAAGAGGTGTCACGGACAGCTTTTAAGGTGGCAGAACGGGGTTCTCCTGTAATAAGGGACATTTCTCCAACGACTTCGCCACGTCCTAGATACCCAACAATACGCTGTTGCGGGATACCTTTTTTGACAATGGTGACATGAATGCTTACGCGGCCACTGACAATAATATAAAGAGCTTTTCCTTCTGCGTTCTCTTCAAAAAGGGTTTCTCCGGAAACAATTTTCTGGGTTTCAAGTTTTTGAAGAAGCTGATTAATCGTTTTCTTTTGTAATCCCTTAAACAAGGGCGACTTTGAAACCAGTTCTTTGAGGCGATCCTGTGATTTTTTTTGTGACATATATGACTTTTATTGATTGAGCTCCCTCTTAACTATCAGGATAAACGACTCTGTTAAGAAGAGCAATGACTGAAAGGACTGCACCCATATCGTCATTGTGAGGGAGCGGCACATCCCACCGTCATTCAGAATGAACCATAACCCCCGCCGTCATTCAGAGTGAGC
>DDGG01000024.1:17001-17242 GCA_002337525.1 Alphaproteobacteria bacterium UBA1908
GACGGGGGGCGTTGCCCCCCTCTGGATGACAGGGAAAGAAAAGCTCTGGCCCCCTTTCGGGGCCAGAGAAGTACAGGAAGTTTTTTAGGAGGAAAGTGGGTTGCTTTCCTCCAGGGAGCAGAAAACTGACCCCTTTTTACCGACGAAGATAACAGGGAAGTTTTTGGAAGCAACTTCGCCGGTAAAACTTTTAAAATGTTTCAGCCTTTTTTTGACTGGATTCTTCGCTCGCTTCGCTCAC
>DDGG01000024.1:17463-19909 GCA_002337525.1 Alphaproteobacteria bacterium UBA1908
GGATCCAGCTGGACTGGTCTATGTGCACCAGAGGTAATGAGATTCTTCCTTCGCTTCGCTCACTCTGAATGACGGGGTAGAGATGTCATCCAGAGGGGGCAGCGCCCCCCGTCGGGATCCAGCTACTTTTGAGCTTTCCTTTCTAGTAATCCTGTGTTGGCACTGGGTACCCTTTGCCAAAATATTGACGAGGTTCCTGAATCCCCGTTGACCCCAGTAAATCCGAACAATCAACCAGCCCAACATAATGGCTTTCGTATTCAGGCGTATTGGGGAACTCTTTTAACAAAACAATTTCCCGCCCGCTATGAATCTGCATCAAGTCAAATTCTTCCTCGGTTAGGTAAAAGGGAATCATTGGCACCTGGTGTTGAAGAGCCTGATTTTCCAGGTACACCGTAATCGCCTTGTAAAACTGGTCCAGCAAATTGGCAAACTGGCGGTCCATAACAGGACGTGGCAGTTTAAAAAGCTCTGAACTCTCCCGAATATGAAAAAGGCAATCCACCAGGACAAAAGGCATTTTTTGATTAACAGGTAAAGTCTTCTTTATGGCATCGGGCAACAGCATTGTTGGAAGGGCCCGTGCACACCCCACCAGATCATGAAAACGGTCTGTAAAGGCCAGATAGGTTGTTTGATCCGTGTCAAAGGAATCCTGTCCCTCCCGTTGAGAGGCGTTTTCAAATCCTTCCGAGGTCATATAGTTAATACGATGCGCTAAAAGGTCCTGAAGTGTCAGGGATCCTGTTTCAAGGGAATCCGGTTTTATAATATGAAGCATGTTTCTTTAGCCCTGTTTTTTATCATCGTCCCTTCTTTTGCCAAAGGGGAAGATATTGTTAATTTCCTCGGTACTATACCGCCATGATTTTAGTTGTCAATAATTTTTTTATTGATAGATTTAGAAATTCTAAAACCACAGTAGATTTGTTAGGGTGTGCGTTAAAATAATGAACATTAAGTCAATAGGTGTCTGCTTTTGTTTTTTACCAATTGACATAAATTAAAAGAGGTGCTACCGATTTTATGTAACATAATGATTTTAAACAATAATTATGTATTCTTCTTTGCCATAATTAGTAGGCCTGATAGTGAAAAAAATCTTTTTAAATAGTCATCATCAGGGACAAAATAGACCTGGTATTATTGCTAAAAAGACTAGTGGAAACAGAATAATGAGAAAAATTTTTTTAGAAAATCGTTACAAAGGGCAGAACAGATCTGTTGCAGTTGTTAAGAATGGCTGATTTAGTTTTTAGCACTTTCGTGCAAGAATGTTTCGCAGAAAGCTTTGATTTTTGGAAGGTTCTTGTATTTTTTATGGTAGGTAATGAAGGAAGCTGTTGAGACGTATAATTCATTATCAAGGATAGATATAAGATGATTTCCCAAGCCCTCTTCTGTTGCAAGTGCGGCAATTCCAGCGCCTAGTCCTACTAATTTTAAGAGACATATATTAGTATTCACTTCCATAAAAATTTTCCGAGGATTTTTTGCGTCTCGTCCAATGTGAAGCAAGGAATCTACTTCATTAAACGGATTATTAAGTTCCTTTGAAAAAGAGAGAAGGCGGTGATGGTCCAGATCTTCGGGAGTTAAAGGTTTTCCATACTTCTTGATGTAAGAATAGCTTGTAAAAAGTTGAAACTTTACATCCTTAACTTTTTCTTGAATGAAATCAAGGCGATCGTAGATGCGTGGACATATAATAATATCTGCTTCCGTTTTATCAATCTGAGTTATATCGTAATCGACCATTCGTATGCGTAGGTCTGGGAATTTATTGGCAATAAAATGAAGTCTTTGGGTAAACCAGTTTGAGGAGGCAATACCAAACGATGTGGCAATGGTCAGGGTGCCTTCAACCTGACCCTCTCCTTTTTTCAGGGAATCAAGGGCGAAGTCGACTTCTTCCAATATTTTTTTGGAGGAATTAAAAAGGTTTTTGCCCTCGGGGGTCAGGGTCATCCCGCGGTAATGGCGGTCAAACAATTTGCAGCCAATGTCTTTTTCCAGGGACGATACGGCCAAACTGACAGAGGCCTGGTTGGCCTTTAATTCTGAGGCGGCGAGGCTGATGCCACCATATTTGGCGACATAGTGAAAAATTTTAAGCTTGTTCAGATCCATTTTTCTTTTAACCTCGACATTGGATAAGGAAATTCCTTTTTCGCAGATTTCAGAGTTTTTTAAAAGGTTTTTTACGGGATCGTTACGTCGACCTCTGGTCTCCTCACGATGACAGGGAGGGAAAGGTCTCCTCTCACGATGACAGGGAAAGGAAGGGACTCCTCACGATGACGACTCCACCCCGTCATTGCGAGTGAACTCCACTTTGCGTCATTCAGAGTGAGCGAAGCGAGGGAAGAATCTCATCATCTCCGGCGCGCATAGACCCGTCCATTTAGATCCTGACGGGGGGTGTTGCCCCCCTCTGGATGAC
>DDGG01000005.1:0-3193 GCA_002337525.1 Alphaproteobacteria bacterium UBA1908
AATGACAGGGAAGTAAAGGTGTCCGAACTGGATAATGGGGAAATAAAGGTTTTTACCATCCACCATCAGGAAAAAATTAATCACTTTGTCGCCAAATCTAATATATGAAATTATTTTTTAAAGCAGCGCAAAAATACTTTTTAAAAAATATTTCATATTTTCATTCTGTCTCTGTAAATTCATTTTGCCAACGCTGAAGACGTTTTTGGCATTCTTGTTGATAGGCTAACATTTTATTAAAGCACTTTTGTCCCTGTTCCAAAAAATTTGGATCTTCGTTCTGACACCAACCGATAAAAGCTCCAAGGCTAATAAAAAATTTTTGGGACGCAGTTCTTAATCTTTGTTGTTGCTCTGACACATAATCGAGAAGCTGACCTTTTTTATTTGGCTGACAAGGTTTTCGCAAAGGATAAAGTACCGTAAGATTTTTTAAAAGAAATTGACGTTGTCTTTCAACAAATTTTATATCAATTGTTTCATAAAGAGTAATAGCATAAATATTATTCTCATAATGTGCCACATCTATAAGGGGAGATCCTAACAGAGGATGATAGATGCGAAGATTTTCTTCGGGGACTTCTGCAGAGGGTGTTTCCATCACTATTACTTTGGGAAAAGGCTCCACGTTATATTTTGACTCTTCAATTTCAATCAGAGGCATATCACTTGTCCAGGCCTGTGCTATGAATACAAGCATTATAAATACATAAAGAAAATGTCCCATTTTTTTTCCTGCTTGGTAAATTTTAGAAGTTATAACAGACTTTATCTTTAAGGAGAAAATATTTATTTTATCTTACTTTTTAGAGAGTTAGCATCAAATATTTTTTTCTTCAATAAGATCACCCCAAACATATTTCCTGGCTTTTTTATAACAGGTTTTATCTTTTTTAGACACAATTCGCCGCCCAAGCCCAGCTTGTGTACATAAGTCCAAAACAAGGTGACCTGTTTTTTTAAAGGGTGTCCGAACAAGACGGGCCGTATTGCGATGATTAACAGGTTCTTTGGACATCACAAGATAAGAATATTTTTCCAGCTCATATGGATGCGTGACCTGTTTAATGCTGCGATGCAAGGAAGTTCGGTCAACTTTGACACTAAAATGACACCAGTCAGAATCTGCCATAGGGCAGCGGCCTTCATGTGGGCATGGAGCCAGAACATGACCGCCTTGCTGAATCAATTGTTCCCGATCCTGTTTCAAAAGGCGAAATCGATCTGGTGTCCCGGGTTCAACAATAACAAGCGTTCTCTGACAGGCCGACCAGGCTTTCTGAAGAAAGCTTGTTCGTAATGAGGGGGATAATTCTCCTAGAAAGAAACCCATTAACACCAAATCGGAATCTGGCAGGGATGTCGATGGCATGATAGGCGTTGTGTGGAGAGTTTGCGTATAATCAAGGCCTTTATCAGACCACAGGCCATATCCCCTTTTAAAAAGTGAACCACACTGTTCATGGAACACGGCCTTTTGAAAGGAAAAACCTAATATTTTTAAAACACCATACCCTGTTGCTGGACCAGCCCCAAGATCCAGAAAAGTTTTATGGTCTTTAGAAAGAGAGGCCATAACTGTTGACAGACATGCAAAAGTTGCCGGCATCCGCACAGCCAAATAAGCAGCCTGAACCACCGGATCCTTAAATAACTCACTTGAATTTTCATCCAGACGATATGCTTGTGTTATACGATGGGACGCCTCCTGGAGCTCTTTTCTGCCAAAGCGAGAAAGTTCACCCTCAAGCTTTTGATAAACAGAGTCAGGGAACACGCTTCAAAACATCCAGGACAGAAGTTCAATCGCGTTCATCAAGCCATGCCGACTGGATAGCCTCGAGAATTTTCTCATTACACTGATTTGGGTCTGCTTCAAATTCTGGCAAACCCTGAACCATTTTCCACAAGTCAGTAAAACGAATATGCCTGACGTCTACTTCTGGATAACGCTCTTCCAGCTCTATAGCAATATCGTATGTATCAGTCCAAACAAGCGGCATATTCCCTTACTCCAGATTCGTGTGATTTAACTTAATCAAGCAGCATGTTACGCGTGCCTTCTGGCAGACGTACTTTAATCCCGTCCAAATCATCCGACATAATAATTTGACACCCCAATCGAGACGTGTGCGTCAGGCCAAATGCAAGATCCAGCATATCCTCTTCATCTTCTGTCGGTTCTTCCAGTTTTGGAAACCACTCTGGATCAACGACAACATGACATGTTGAACAAGCAAGAGATCCTTCGCAGGCCCCTTCCAGGTCAATATCATTTTCATGGGCAATCTCAAGTAAAGAAAGACCTTCCGGTGCATCAATTTCAATTTTTTTATCGTCCGGGGTTACAAAAATAACTTTTGGCATTTTTCATCTCACTACTATATGTATTACTTCAACGGGTTACTCAATCTCTGAAAGGGCCTTCCCTTGTAAAGAATCATTCAAATGCACCTGCATTCGTCGAGCTGCAAAAGGGCCAGTTACTTTTTCAAGAGATTTCATCGACGATAAAATCGCTTCTCTGTCTGTTTTTTGAAGACACTGCTGCAAAGCCTTCAGAGCCTCATCAATATCGTTTTTTTCACTGGCAATCAAGAGTTTTCCATCTTCTTTCATAGCGGACATCACAGATAACATCAATCGTTTGGCATCAACGACTGTTTCCCGAAGAAGTCGGATAGTCATATCCTGTCCCCCTGCCTCATAAGACTGACGTACAAGTGTTGCAACCTCTTCCTCTGTTAGGCCATATGTTGGTTTAATCTCAATATGCTGAGAAATTCCAGTTGTTTGCTCTCTGGCACTCACGGTCAAGAGGCCATCAGCATCGACAGTAAAAGTTACCTTAATCCGCGCAGCCCCCGCAACCATAGGGGGAATATCCTTCAGCTCAAATTTTGCAAGAGACCGACAATCGGACGCTAACTCTCGTTCCCCTTGTACTATATGTAAGGACAAGGTAGTTTGACCATCCTGATAAGTTGTAAACTCCTGGGCTTTGGAAATAGGAATAGGGCTATTACGAGGAATGATTTTTTCTGTGAGATCTCCCATTGTTTCAAGACCCAGTGATAAAGGTGTCACATCAAGTAAAAGAGTTTCAGATCCCCGGGTTAATGCTTCAGCCTGTAAAGCTGCCCCCTGTGCCACAACCAGATCTGGGTCAAGATCCTTTAGAAGAGGACGTTTG
>DDGG01000005.1:3385-7418 GCA_002337525.1 Alphaproteobacteria bacterium UBA1908
ACCCGCCGACACACATGGCATTCGTGTTGCCCCTCCTACAAGAATAATACCTTTCAGGTCTTCTGCGTTAATACCGGCCTCTTCAATAACATCCTGAAGATGCGTGAGTGTTTTCTTAATAAGAGGTTGTACTGCGGTTTCAAAGGTACCACGTGCCACAACATGCTGTGAAGTTTCTCCCCCAAGAGTAAGAGAGAGATTGACAAGATCTTGAGTTGTTAAAGATTCTCTGGCACGTCGTATTTCTGGCATAAGAGACTTTTGCTCCTGGGAGGTGCCATTCTGGTTTTTGAGACGGCACGCGCGCTCATCCATACATAACGCCAACAAGTAAGCATCAAAGTCATCTCCCCCAAGAGAAGTGTCCCCTCCTGTTGCCAAAACTTGGAACACGCCTTTTTCAAAACGTAACAGGGAAACATCGAATGTACCGCCTCCCAGGTCATAAACAGCATACAAACCCTCTGTCCCTTTATCCAATCCATAGGCAAGGGCCGCGGCAGTTGGCTCATTGATCAAACGTAAAACTTCGAGTCCTGCCAACCGTGCCGCATCTCGTGTTGCTGTACGCGCTGTATCGTCAAAATACGCCGGGACTGTAATAACAGCTTTTGAAATATTTTGAGAAAGGATTTCTTCAGCTTTCATTTTCAATGTTTTCAGAATTTCTGCTGAGACTTCAACCGCGGTGACTTCTTTTCCAGCAACCTTGAATTTCTTATGACCTCTATGAGAATCTCCTCCCATAAAACGTTTTGTTGAAGACAGTGTATTAAGAGGATCTTCAAGATTTCTCTCAAAGGCAAGAGCTCCAACTGTGATACTTCTATCTGCACCATAATGAACAACAGAAGGTGTTAGAGCTCGCCCCATCTCATCCGATAAGATTTCAGGGGTTTGGCTTCTGGAAATTCCCACAATAGAGTGTGTCGTCCCAAGGTCAATACCAATAGCCGGGCTTTCTTCTCCTTCATGTGGAAGAGGTGTTTCCCCGGGTTCCAAAAGCTGTAACAACATTATAAGGAAGTTCCCCGAATTTTAAGTTTAGCCTTTGCCAGAAAAACCAGGCGTTCCAGGTATTTATACCTTCGCAAAACTTTGGTGACCTGATTATAGTTTTTTGTCTCGAAAGCCCTCTCCAGATTTTCGATAGCCTCCTTCAAAAGAACTTCAAGGGTTTTCGCCAAAGAAGGCTCGATTTCTTCCTCTTGCAAGGCTTCCTGGTAAATCATAACTTCCATCAAAAAAGAAGGTTCCGGTGATTGAGTTTCATCAAAGGGATGGCCTTGTAGATCAAGAAGAATTTGTGCCCGATGATAGGGGGATTTTAGTTGCTCATAAGCCTCATTCGCATTTGCAGCCTGATGGCTTGCCGCCAGTTTTTCTGCCCCTGTCTTACCAACAAACTGGTCAGGATGCGTGACACGTAAAACATCTTTATAGGCACGTTCCAAAACATCTGAAGGCAACTTGAAATTTGGAACAAGTCGTAAACAATCAAAGGCATTTCGTGCAGGCTTCATCAGTATATGTTCTTCCTTAATAAAGATTATCCAAAAAGTATGTCTTTAGGAAAGAAATGCATTGCAAAGACCTTTCTCTAGACATGAAAAGATTCCCCACAGCCACATTTACCCTTCTCATTGGGGTTTTTGAAAACAAAACCACTCTGCAATTTTTCCGTCACAAAATCCATCTCGGTTCCCACAACAAACATAGTCGCTTTGGGATCAATAAAAATTTTAAAATCTTCCAAATCAACCGCTTCATCACCCGGGTAAAGCTCGTCACAAAATTCTAAAGTATAGGAAAGACCACTACACCCGCGAGACCTTACCCCAATACGGATCCCTAAAGAGGGTTTTCCACGATCTTTCAGTAACTGACCAACACGTTCATAAGCCGCCGGCGTCACTGTAAAAAGATTTCTTTTCGCCGCACGCGCCATTAAGCCGCCTTGGGCTTTTTTGAGCGATAATCAGAAACAGCAGCCTTAATAGCATCTTCTGCCAAAACAGAGCAGTGAATTTTGACAGGAGGCAACGCCAAACTTTCGGCAATATCCGAATTTTTAATTGACATGGCTTCATCTATTGTTTTACCCCGAACCCACTCTGTGACGAGAGAACTCGAAGCTATTGCCGACCCACACCCAAAAGTCTTAAATTTCGCATCTTCAATAATATCTTTATCGTTAATTTTAAGTTGTAACTTCATAACGTCACCACATGCCGGAGCACCGACAAGTCCCGTCCCGACACTTTTATCATTCTTGTCAAAAGAACCTACATTACGGGGGTTCTCGTAATGATCTATTACATCTTTGCTATATGACATTTTACTCTCCTTTTGTTCCCTATATCCAAATCCTAGTGGGCCGCCCACTGAATAGACTTCAAATCAATACCTTCCCGGGCCATTTCCCATAAAGGGCTCATTTCTCGCAGTCGTGCAACTGCCTCAATAATTCTTTGCGCTGCTCGGTCGACTTCTTCTTCTGTTGTAAAACGTCCAAAACCAATACGCAAGGAAGTGTGGGCCATTTCAATATCAACACCCAGAGCCCTTAACACATATGATGGCTCTAACGACTCAGACGTGCATGCGGATCCCGACGATACAGCCAAATCCTTGATACCCATCATAAGGCCTTCTCCTTCAACATGGGCAAAGCTGATATTCAAGTTACCCGGGATACGGGCTTGCTCGTCACCATTCAAATAAACTTCATCCAAGTTATCTTTTATTTGATTGTAAAAACGACTTTTCAAGGATTCAATATAACGCGTTTCAGAAGGCATTTCCTCGATGGCCAGTCGGCAAGCCTCTCCAAAACCTACACATAATGCCGGAGATAATGTTCCCGATCGCATTCCGCGCTCTTGCCCTCCTCCATCAATAAGGGGGATTAATCGAACACGGGGTTTACGCCCTACATAAAGAACCCCGATACCTTTGGGACCATAAGCCTTGTGACTCGACAAACTCATCAGATCAATTTTCATGTCTTTCACATCAAGAGGGATTTTACCCAGCGCCTGAGCGGCATCCGTGTGAAAAAAGACACCCCTTGATCGACAAATCTCCCCAATTTCCTTTAGGGGCTGAATAACACCTATTTCATTATTGACGGCCATAATTGAGACAATCAACGTTTTTTCCGTGATTGCTGCTTTCAGGTCTTCAAGACGAATCAACCCATTTTTTTGAACCGGCAAATACGTTACATCAAATCCTTCACGCTCCAAACGACGGCAGGTATTCAAAACACATTTATGCTCAGTTACACAGGTAATAATATGGGTTCTGCCCGTGTCTTTATAAAAGTGGGCAACCCCCTTCAGGGCCAGATTATTGGACTCTGTTGCCCCCGAGGTAAAAACGATTTCCTTAACATTAGCACCAATTGCATCTGCAACATGATGGCGTGCAGCTTCTGTTGCGGCTTCTGCTTGCCATCCATAAATATGATTGCGGGAATGAGGATTTCCATATTGTTCTTTCAAAAAAGGCATCATTTTATCAACAACTCTTGGATCGCAAGGAGTTGTTGCCTGATAATCCAAGTAGATAACATCTTTAGCTTTTTCGAATTTTGAGGCTACCACAGTATGTTACTCCTTTATAATTTTGAGGCTTTTAATTGGCTGGATCTGGTTTGATCTCTTTTTTTTGAGGCCAACCCATGCCAGGATTTTATAAAATTTTCTATATCAGACTCTGATGTATCCAGACATAAACTGA
This sequence comes from Alphaproteobacteria bacterium UBA1908, assembly GCA_002337525.1. Taxonomy (GTDB): domain Bacteria; phylum Pseudomonadota; class Alphaproteobacteria; order Caedimonadales; family UBA1908; genus UBA1908. The sequence continues at coordinate 7,130 of DDGG01000005.1, forward strand.
TACGAATTGTCTCTTTTGCTGAATCATCCGACATACCCATTGCCTGTAAAACATGAGATGCCCCGACTTTACCCGATGAACAGGCAGAACCAGCACTCACAGCAAAACCATCAAGATCTAGCACCATAAGTTGTGTCTCTGCCAAAAAGTCAGGTAAACGGACAGCACACGTATTGGGTAAACGTGCTACATTCTTTGCGATAATCTGCCCTCCCAATTGATTCAGGTCTGCTTCCAGGCGCTCCCGTTTCCGGGCCACTGATGACCACTCTTCTGGAGCAGAGACCTT
>DDGG01000005.1:7580-30320 GCA_002337525.1 Alphaproteobacteria bacterium UBA1908
AGAGACCTTAAGCGCCGCTGCAAAACCCATGGCTGCTGCAATATTAGAGGATCCTGCCCGCTTGCCATATTCCTGGCCACCACCTTTTATCATGGGCTGAGGGTCGAGCCCCTTTCGAACAATTAAAGCTCCTATGCCAACGGGCCCACCAACTTTATGAGAAGAAAAGGACAGCAAATCAATATGGGAGAGATCAAAGTCAAAAGGAATACGACCTATTGCCTGTGCGGCATCACAGTGAATTAACGCCCCATAAGACTTGGCACAGGCAACAATCTTTTCGAGAGGCTGCACTACCCCTGTCTCACTATTTGCGAGCGTTACAGAAAGCAATACAGAAGCTCCCTCATTTTGTGCCTTTACCAACATTTCCCCTAAAAAATCAATGTCAACAATACCTGAAGAATCTACACGTAAGAGTGTCATATCCTCTCGGGCAGATAAAACAGAGGCATGAGATGTCGAGCACGCAAAAACTTTTTTATCAGGAAATGCGGAAAGTGCCAGGTTGTTAGATTCCGTGCCACCGCTTGTAAAAATAAGAGTTGAAGCCTTTGCTCCCAAAGACACCTTGATATTTGAACGGGCTTCCTCCAGAACTTTTCGCATACGACGACCATAGTTATGAACAGAGGAAGCATTACCGATCATGGACAATCCCTCCAACATTGCATCTTGTGCTTCTGGCCTCAATGGGGCCGAGGCATTATAATCAAGGTAAACATTACGATTAACCATGCGATAGATCTCCCCGAAATAGATTAATCGCGTCCGTCTTCCCCTTAATCACATCTTTCAGAGAAAAGGCTGAAAGATATGATTCTACGTGCCTTTCAAGACCTTCCCATAAATCATGCGATAAACACGTTACACCTTTGTGACGACATCCCCTGCGCGAGGAACAGGCTGTGGCTTTTAAAGATGCATCAACCGCTAGAATTACTTCTGAGACACTGATTGCTTCCGGCTCACGAGAAAGGCGATACCCTCCTTTTTTACCACGCGTACTTTCAACAAGTCCTGCCCGCCGTAATTTGGAAAAAAGTTGCTCCAGATAATTTTCAGGTAATTCCTGGCGTACAGCAATATCAGAGATGCAAACCGGATCTTCGCCTTTTTTCAACGCTAAGTCTAACATGGCTGTCACCGCATAACGGCTTTTTGTTCCAAGCATTCTTTAAAGGTATTTCTATTAAACTATAACTCAGTCATATCTTATCCCGACTAAAATAGTCAAGTTAATATTAAATCTTTTACAGATCCCTTTATGAAGTTAAGTTGAATGCTCCTAAAACCTTTTTTGATTGAGAAATTTCAGGATGCCCTCGTTGACCCGCAGTGTGAGGGGTCGCACATGAGTATGTGAGGATGGCTCTAACACAAAAATTACCCGAAAAAGAGTTGCTCGGTTGCTCTTATTCCAAAAGCATTCTTTCTTTACCTATTGTGCCCTACAAGGTATTGTGAATAGAAATCCGAAAGATAATCGCGAGACTTGAAATACTGGCTAAAAAAGTAGTAAAGAGAGGCCTGCAATGAGGCAAAAGAGTAATAGATTAAGTCAGCCTTCTGGACATGGCACCTTCTTTGCACAGTGTTTAAAATGAAATTATATCCTAAAATATATTGTCTGGTGTTTGTTTGGGTGTACGGTATGTCGGCCTTATGGTGCGCGCAGGCCCTTTCTCCCCAAAAAGTATGTGCCTTGCATACATCCCGGCATGAACGTTTAAAAGGAATTCCTCGTCATCTTTTAGCCGCTATTTCAAAAGTTGAATCAGGGCATTATGATAAAGACCAGAAAGAAATTATTGCGTGGCCCTGGACAATTAATGCAGAAGGAAAAGGATTCCGCTTTAAGACAAAGCATGAAGCTGTCACCGCCGTTCGCAAAATGCAGCAGCAGGGAATCCATAGTATTGATGTCGGGTGCATGCAAGTCAATTTGTATCATCACAAAAATGCTTTCAGAACCCTGGAGGATGCTTTTGATCCTCGAAAAAATGTGGATTATGCCGCCCGGTTTTTAACAGACTTAAAAGAATCCCACAAAACCTGGACAAAAGCTGTTGCTCACTACCATTCAGCGACCCCCAGGCATCACCGCCCGTATCGAAAAAAAGTTTACGATACCTGGCGCCAGGAACAACAACATAATAAAGTTACTTCCCCACACTCGGAAACTTCTTCTCGGCTGGCAACATTTAGAGAACGCGCCAAAGCCAAAAGCCGCCTTATAAAAGTTCCCGATACCATAATATCCATTCAGTCCCACCACAAAAAAAGCCCTCACTGGTCTGGAAAGAACACTCTCAACCCTCTGGGTAAATATCGGGCACGAGCTCAAAATGCCTTGATTCACCTTAGCCAGGCTCAAAATAAAAAAAACACTCCAGGCTTGGCCTCTTCCAGTCAGTCCCCTCCTCTTCTTGCCTCCTCCAGAGGAAGTAATCCGACTGTTTTGAAAGGTACAACCCTTCCTCCCTTTCCCAAAAAAAGATACGCTTCTGTTCGGGAACAGGCACAAAAACGTTTGAAACAGTCGAAAGGTTTCTGATACCTTCTAATTTTTTGACTCTTCCCTTACAGTAAAGCCTTGAGTTAAGCAGAGCAGAAGCTTACACTGAATAATGCTTTTTGCTGTTGCCACCGGGACCAGTACCAAGGTAGGAGGATAAAGCGACAAACTTAATGAGAGTCACCACTTTCTGCAGTCGTCAAAAAGTGTATAATGCGATCCTGATTATTGAGGCATTGGAGAAAAAATATCTCTACTTTTATGATTCGAACAAGCATGCGGAACTTACTTATAAAAGTAATGTTCGTTCTGTCCATACCCTGCCAGGCCATTGACTTTAATGCAAAGGTTCCGGGGCAGCTGCCCGTTGAAATAGACTCTCAGCAGGGCATCACCTGTATCAAAAAAGGGCAAATTTGTAAAGCACGCGGAAATGTTATCGTGACTCATGGCCAGACAAAAATGCAATGTGACACTTTAACAGCCTTTTTTTCCTTGGACGAAAAAGGGATGCCCTCTGATCTAAAAAAGCTGGAAGCTCATGGTAATATTAGATTATCAACAAAAGATCAACGTAAAAAAGGCTGGTCTCAAAAAGCCGTTTACGATGTTGCCAGCGGGCATGCTCACTTTACAGGAAACAACTTGAAACTTTACCTTGATGGCCTTGTGATTACATCTGAAGAATCTATGGATTTTTTTGAACAAGAAGGACGTGCTGTTGCAACCGGGAAAGCCCGCGCCCAAAAAGATGATAAAATTCTTTCCGCAGATCTCCTAATGGCATATTTCACCCAGAAAAGGTCTCTAGACCATGTTACAGCAACAGGAAATGTCATAGTGACAACACCTGAAACAGCCGCCCGGGGAAATAAAGGGAACTACCATGTCCAGTCTGAAACAGCCCGTTTAACAGGGAATGTGAAACTGACCCGCTGCGAAGGGCAAATGGAGGGTAATGCCGCAGAAATTAACTTAAAAACAGGCGTCGCCCGCCTTTTAAATGCTTTTAATGAGGAAAACTCCTCATCCTCTCCAGGACGTGTTAAACTCTTATTAACACCACAAAAAACACCGAAAGTACCAGATTAAAGATGCCACACCAAACTCCTTTAGATGACCTCGCCCATGCACGGGGACTTGAAGCTAAAAAGCTAAGCAAACATTATAATAAAAGGCCTGTTGTCAGAGATGTTTCCCTGCGGGTCATTCGTGGTGAAGCCGTTGGTTTACTAGGACCAAATGGAGCTGGAAAGACAACAACTTTCTCGGTTATCGCCGGTCTTATTCGACCAGATCAGGGCGAAATATGTCTTGATGGTTTTCCCGTCTCTCATTTGCCCATGTATCGCCGTTCAAGACTTGGCATTGGCTATTTACCCCAGGAGGCCTCTATTTTCAGAGGACTTTCAGTTGAGGACAATATTCGTGCAGTTTTGGAAATAACCGAGAAAGATGTTAATCGCCGAGAAGACCGTCTTGATCAACTTCTTGAAGAATTTTCAATTACTCACCTTCGTGAATCTTCCTCTGTGACTCTTTCCGGAGGAGAAAGACGCCGTGTTGAAATTGCCCGAGCCCTGGCATGCGATCCTCATTTTATGTTATTAGACGAACCTCTTGCAGGTATCGACCCTATTGCTGTTCATGAAATCAGAGACCTTATTGCGCATCTTAAACAGCGGGATATCGGCGTCTTGATCACAGATCATAATGTTCGTGAAACACTTGATATCGTCGACAGAGCCTATATTATTAACGAGGGGCATGTTCTAATGGAAGGTACACCTCGGGAGATTGTCGCAAACGATGCTGTTCGTAAAGTATACCTTGGTGAGAATTTTAAACTCTAATCATCTAAAATGGCGACTACGTTCTCCAAAAGAAAGAGAGCTAATTTATAAAAAAAACTAAAATAGAGCATATAGCTCGGTAACAAGGAAAATAAAAAGATGGCCTTGTCTCAGGGAGTTCAACAAAAACAAACAGGATCGCTGACGCTAACGCCTCAATTACGTCAGGCTATTAAACTTTTGGAACTTTCCAATTTAGAACTAACAGACTATTTGTCTCAGGAAATGCTGGACAATCCCCTTCTTGATCTGGCACCAGGTGAAACTTCCCCTTCTGATGACTCTGATCATACTCACACAGACCAGGAATCTCACTCATCGACCTCAGAACTGGATAACATAGGATCAGAGGAATATAATAATGTGTGGTCTAATGAAAGCGAGGCAGACAGATGGCAAAACAGCTCATCTTCTGGAGGCCACTTTGATGACGGGTCATCGACGATAGAAAATCGTCTTGTCGCAACGTCTCTTTCTTTAAGAGAGCATCTTTTAAGCCAGCTTCATACCGATTTTTCCAATCCTGTTGACCTTATTATTGGAGAACACCTGATTGAAGGGCTCGATGAAAGTGGTTACCTGTGTGTTCCTCTCTCAAATATTTCTGAAAAACTTGGATGCCCGGAAAATCGCGTATTAGAAACTCTTCTGGCTCTTCAAAAATGTGATCCTGCAGGAGTTTTTGCCCAAAATCTGATTGATTGCCTTAAACTTCAGCTTATAGATCAGGAATGTTTAACGCCAGACCTTGAAAAGCTTCTCGATCATCTGGATCTTTTTGCCCATGGCAAGATTGATCAACTTCAAAAGGTGACATCTCTCACACGGGATAAGCTCTCCAAAAACCTACATATTATTCAAAGCCTGAATCCTCGTCCTGGACTTCTCTTCGAACCAACTTCCCGAGAAGAATTTCAACCAGATGTTTTTGTCCGTTGGCAAGACGGCCAGAAAAATTGGGTTATTCACCTGAATGAAGCAACCTTGCCCAAGGTTTTGATTGATACAGGCTATTATGCACGTGTTTGCGAAGATGGCGAAAAAGAAGTCAAAGCTTATCTTAAAGAACGTTTTAAATCGGCTAATTGGCTTATAAAAGCCCTGGATCAAAGAGCACAGACAATCTTAAAAGTATCAAGTGAAATTGTTAAACAACAGGGGGATTTTCTAAAAAAGGGACTGAGTCATTTAAAGCCTATGACATTAAAAGATATCGCCGTTGCTGTTGATCTGCACGAAAGTACCGTTTCCCGTGTGACTCAACACAAGTATATGATGACCCCCCGGGGAACTTTTGATATGAAAATTTTCTTTTCTTCAGCTGTGGCGAGTATGACAAATGAGTCAACGTATTCGTCCTCGAGTGTACAACACCTAATTCAGGAACTTATTGAGTCAGAGGCACCCCAGGCCCCGTATTCTGACGATCAACTTGTGCAAGCTCTTGCAGAAAAAGGAGTTGATGTTGCTCGACGTACCATCTCGAAATATCGTAAAATTATGAATATCGCCTCTTCCTATGAGCGAAAAAAGAAATATTTAAGACAGATTTAGGAAAGAACCAGAGTCTTGAGAACTCTATAAACTTTTTGTCATTGATGAACCTTCCTTTTAAAAAGGTGTAGATCCTTTTCATATGCGCAATACAAACTAACTTTTCTTATTTATATTAATGATCTTCCTTGCATCTATAACCAGGCTGTATCCTGGTTATAGACAATAATTAAGGACGCGTTAAATCGATTAGCTTATAAAAAAATGTAACTCCCAATATAAGGAACCACTTCATAAACCTCATTTTTTTAGTTTTAACGTGAAGTCCAAGGAGGTCGTAAGCCTGTTCCTGATCACTTACCAAGAAAAGAAGTTACTCACGACATCCAAGAGGCCTTACATATCTCCAAGCTTAACCTGAATATCTCGAAGAACACTATCCGCTTCTTTATTTAAAAGTGGAAAGAGTTTTTCAACATCAGCAGAAAGATTACGAATTTTATTTTTTACTTTTTCTGCACTATGCCAAGCTTTACTTGCTTTTTGTTGAATCTTTCTAAGAGCATCATCTCTCTTTCCTTTTTTAACGTGCTTAAACAGCTCTTCGATATCTGCCTGAATATCCATCATGATATTGCTATCTTTTACTTTTTCATCGCTGAGCTTTGTTTGGATACTTCTAAGTTTATCATCCGCATCAGAAGTCAAAATAGGAAAAAGCTGTTCAACGTCTGCTATAAGCTGAAGTCGAATATCTTTAACATCATTCGCTAGACTAGTTGCATGGCTTAATTTTTGCTGTATATCGCGTAAAGAACTATCGTCCTTACCTGAAGGAACGTGTTGGTATAACTTTTCTACATCAGCTTGAATACTCAATAAAGCATTAGCTGAATTAACTGATACACTCGCAAAACTTAATGTAGGCAATGCAATTATTGCTACTGCTAAAATGGTTTTAATCAAATTATCCATAAAACTTCTCCTTATAATTCTGGATAAAAAACGCATATAAAAGTTTTTTTCATCATCATTTATATTAATATCACGTTATTAATATAAGTTTAATTTTAAAGTAAATAACTTATAATCTCCATTTCGATTTCATAAAAAATCCCGAGCCAAATAAAGGCTTGGGATTTCCAGTTGTAGGGAAGGAGGTCCTCGAGGGATTCGCCCGCTGCAATTTTTAAGGGAAGTTTGATAAAATTAATCGCCTCATAAAGTGCAGATGGGATTAATGAAGCGCTTACCGATATAGATATAGCGCTCTCATTCTTGATCTTCCTGCTCTTTCAGAGATTGCTTTTCGTTGCGTTACACAAATGCCCTTTTGCCTGCCTCCTGCTGATGAAGAATCATCTGCACGGCGGTGCTCACATAAAGGGCGATAGATCTGATTATTAAGATCAATTCCATGTTTTGCAAAATTAAGAAGAAAATACCCGGAGAAATGGCTTGTAGATCCATCAGAGAAAGAAACCCGCTCCATTTCCCTTCCAAAGTTAGCAAAATTGAAATCCCTTGCTGCACATGTCAGGGTAGCTTCCAGAAACACCTTGCGCAATAAAGTAGCCTCTTGCTTCAATAAAGCTTCCTTTGACATTCGTGCATAAACTCTTTGCTTTGCCAAAAAGGCATCTGCCAGGGTTCCGTATATCGCTCTTGTTAAAGGCTCTGAAAGATCATGTTCTCTTTCACAAGGTATCGGGGAACTCGTGTCGCTTGGCCTTGAAGCATCGCGGTCTGCAACGGACTCTCCCATAACAGAAAGAAACGAGCTTTTATGTAAATTGCCTTCAGTTTCATCAATGATTTTTTCTCTTAACTTTTTAAAGCTCAAAATAGCAAAGTAGTCCCCTACATCTGCAAATGTCTCGTCAAAAGCCCTGATTTCAGCGCCACCTTTTTCTTTTAAATCCGGACGGAGAATTGATAAAATATAGTGCCCCCCTTCATGGGCAGGAATATCAAAGGATTGAGAAGTATACCCGTCTCCGTCTTTATGAGGGAAAAAGCATAAAACATGTTGGTCTTGTGTAAAGTGATAAAATGCATTACCGGCCCAATCACGATAAGGTTGGTCTCCTTTTGGATATAAAGTCTGGTATTGCTTCTCTGAACAAAAGGGGTAAACGTTTAAAGGACTGCGATTTTCCCATCGTCTTAAGGAAGCCGGTTGCCCTATACTGCGGAGGTCTTGCCGGCAAAGATCCATAACCGTCCAAAGGGTTCCAAAAACGGAAACAGAATCAAAAAAAGGCATATCCGTTACACGTGTTCTTTTAAGACGTCGACCAGATGCATCGAGAGGTTCCAAACGAGGAGAATATTGATTATATCCAGTCAGAATGAGATCATATCTAAAGTTACCACGTTTTAGATACTCCACCCTATTTCTGTCGATTTTAATTTCAAGCTTATCAAATTTCTTCGCTCCATCGGCCAACATAATTTCTACCTTTGCAAGATCAATCTCATGATCTGACTCAAAAGAGACGAGCCTTAATTGCGGAGGAATTTCTTTTTTCGAATTGGTTTGATACTCCAGAAAATTTCCTTGCGCATCTTTTAGAGCGCTCTGAACACCCTCTGCAATTATACGCAGCTTATCGGTTTCAGGGCCATTTATCACCTCCTCTGTGACCTTGACTGTCAGGTAATGCCCCGCCAGGGTTTCGTCATCTTGAGAACGAATCAGGATCTCTGTTGTATCGCCTGCACTGGCCTGTAGAGTCCCTGAAGAGCCTATGATCAAAGCTCCTATTGTTTTCAAAAGAGTTTGTTTAAGTTTTTTTGACATGAGACTAATCTCCCTTTGTTCCTTGTTAAAAGATGGTTTGTATTCCTGGATTTTTTTGAAATATTTTTTGACAGAATATATTTTAGAGAACTCAATTGTTTCTAAAGTTGCCACCCCTATTTTTAACGTAAGGGACTCCCTTAGGTAATTTTCAAAGAGCCCTTTTCCCTAAAACATAATCAGGCATAAAGACGAAGTTAGACCCAAAAGCAGCCGCACAAAAAGTTAAAAGAGACTGCTAAAGTATTCATAGAGAAAACCAAATAGTCCAAAAACCTACTTGATAAAATCTGTCAGTTTTAAGGAAAGGCGTCTCAGATGGGGAGAGTTATGATGAAAATTCTCTTGCACAATTTTGTAAACTTGCTGTAGTGCTTCTCGTGCTTTCTCTCTATGTTTAATCGCCTCTTTAATTTGATCTTGCTCAAAAAAAACACGAGCTTTTTGATGATGCCAGTCTGCAATGAGTTCTAAAGATCGATAGCGGTCAGGGTTTCTTTTTTTATCAAGAATACCAAAGGAACGCCTAAGAAAAAGCTCTGCCTTTTCAAAATTTTGTTTCAAAAGATAAACGCGACCAATAGCTCTTAAAACCCAGGCTGTTTGAATATGATTTTTGCCATAATAACTTTCATACCTAGAGAGGGTTTCTCGAAGAATTTCTTCTGCCTCTTCAGACTTTCCTATGCGCTGATAAACTTTTCCCATGCATGTTTTAACCCACGTCGTCAAGATATGATAACGACCATAGTAGTTACAAAAAACAGGATAATACCTTTGAAGCAATTGACGGGACACTTCATAATTCCCCAGTGCTTCATGAACATTTGCTAAATGAACAGAGGCCCAGGCAATTTTAATATGTTGACTATCATAATGCTGTTTATAGATAGTAACGGCTTTTTCCAGAATAGTTTTGGCTCTCTCAAGATAGCCCAGACTGCGATAAACATTACCCAAATGTGTTGCTGTCCAGGCAAAGTCCAAAGGATTTTCAGTCAAGTGTTTTTTATAGATAAGGCAACTTTCTTCCAGAAATTTTTTTGCTTTATCATAATAACCAAGATTACGATAAGCTTTTCCCAGATAAATCTTGATCCAGGCAAGCTTCGTTTCTTCAATATCATAGTAAAATGGCAAAGATTTCTGAAAGGCAACGACTGCTTTTTCATCTTCACCCAAATAGTAATACAACCTTCCAAGAGATGAGAGAATTTGACTGGTTTTTGCTGTTTTTATGTTCTGGCTTTTCTTGATTAACCGCTCGGAATGACGTACAGCTCGCCTCATCTCCAGTTCGTTTAGACTACGAGCTACCTCTGACATATATTTCGCAACAGGTACCAAAGATGCTTCTATATCCAATGGTTTCCTTTGCTGGTAATTCTCCAGGTATTGAAGAATAATTCCTTGAGTGCTTGGATGCATGGAAAAAGAATCCATGACTTCATTGTCAAACTGGATTAATGAATATTGTCTAAGATGATGTAAAAAATTATCCAGCGTAATTTGCTCCTGGCTATACTTAAAAAGGGCCAAAGGAATATTCTGTGCATCAATTAAGCTTAATATAAACAGGAGATTGTGAAACTTGGGATCTTCTTCGAGGATCTTTTCTAATGAAAGTGAAATAATACTGTATCGTGTTTTTGTATAGCCAGAGATATTCCTTAAAAGATTTTCCTGTGCAAGAAAAAATTGGCCATATCTGTTATTCAAGCTTTTAAGATATTGCTCGTAGGACATACCTGAATTTCTTAAATAATAGGCCGCCACAGAAATATCGAGTGGAAAAGGAGGAAGTTTCTTAATAAAAGCCCGAAGAGCGTTTGACTTGAGTATGCGATCAGGCTTTACTGACAAAACTTTTTTAAACAATAACAGCTTTTCTTTTTCTTCTAACGTATCAATTTTAATGACATTTTTTGCCCCTATGTAGAGGCTGTTTTCAATATTCGCATTTTGAGTCGTCATAATGACCTTCCCCTCCCCCCATGTTTTAGGATCGGAAGGAAAGAAGTCGCGAATTTTAGAAAATTTTTCCACATTATCGTAAATTAAAATCCACCCTTTGAACTTTCTAAGCCTATCCTTAACATAGAAAAGAATTTGTTTTGATCTTTCGTTAAGGTCATCAATACGCTCAATAATTCTTAATTCATTTTGATCACCTGATTTATAAGAAATTGTATAGGCAAGACTTCTGAAAGAGTCTAAAAGTGAATCTCTTGTTGCTGCCTGGATTTCCCAAACAAGTTCCGTATCCTGTTTTTGTCCATAACATCGGGCCAGAGTTGTCTTGCCAGTCCCTCCTTCACCAACAAGAGCAACTTTTCTAATCCCTTCTTGCACAGAAAGTTGCTTTCTTATTTGATTTAATAGAAGGGGTCGCTCAAGCAACTGATCTTTCGTTGGAATCGGTAGATCAGAACGGATGAAGGTCTGATTTTCTGTTGTGTTATTTCCAAAGTATGTATTTAGAAAAATAACAAAAACAAGACCAATAACCGCGGCCAGAAAAAAGGAGGGACCTTTTTTAAAATAAAAGCTTTTTTTTTCTTTTTTACGACTTTCTTCAGGTGCCTCTACAAAGTTATCTTGTTGCCACTGGGAATTATTAAACTCAGTCTCAGAAAGGTGCTTCTTGATATCAAGTTCAGGAATCATTTGATGGAGAATTCTCAAAATATTGTGATTATAATTTTTATCTTCTGAAAAATTTATAATGTTTTTTTCACTTAATTGTGTGCCAGATAAAAAAGCATCCCCGGGAAAACAAACATAAATCTTGCCGATAGGCTCTTCTCCAGACTGTTCAATTGAAACATCTACAAGCGTATAAAAATTCTTTACGGTAGAAGGCCCCCTTTTTTCCAATTGAGTTTGAACCGTTATGCCTGCAAGAGCTAGATGCTGCTTTAAACGTAGAACAAAAGCTTTTTTTACTTTGCTGCTTAATTCATAATCAAAAGTGCATACCAACCCTAATCTTCTTGCTTCTTTTGAAATAATTTTCAGCTGCTTATTAAGTAAAGATTTTTTCAACAAGGAAAAATAATGTTTTTTTAACCAAAGAAATTTCTCTGAATTCTCTAAGAAATCAATGATACCTTCCCGACCATGGCATCCTAACTTAAGTGTAATATTCCGGATATGAGCCTCAACTGTTTTTGGGGAAATAGAAAGAAAATCAGCTATCTTTTTACTTCCCCGACAATGGAGGACACAAGCAATAACATCCATTTCTCTTTGTGAAAAAGGAATATCCTGTATTACGTGAGAATCTTTTAAAGAGGTCTCTTTGACTATCTTCACATGATTTTCCAATTTAACTAAAGCCTACGTTTTGGTGATTCTACTCCTTTTCCATACAGGAAACACTCTTTATCCAATTGGTATTTTTTACTTAAGGACACCCTTAGGAATTTTAGTGTTAAAAATCAATCCTCTAGGATTTTGACCTCTTCTAAGGCCCCGTCACAAAAAGTCTGACAAATGGTAAAGACTATGGGATTTTTTTGATTCAGCTTTAAAAGTCATGGATTGCAAGCTGGTAAGTAACACTTTGTTTTTATCATCAAGGTTAGGTTATGTGTCAAATTTTTTCCTTTCTCTGGATGCTCATCGATATAGTACTCCCCAAACAAATTTTCTAGGGCTTTTAAAACCCTACCCTTTGTAAAAAGAACTTAACGACTAAAAAGAGCCACCACAAATTTAATAAAAAGAAAAGCTATGATATAGTATATCCAGTCGCCTTTTTTTTCCTTATGAAAAAGATCTTTGCTGACAAAAAGGACAGCAGGACTCCAGGCATCTTTGTAAGCCTCCCAATATTCTTGTGCCTTGTCTGTCGGAACAACTCCGGCAAGGGTCTGTAGCTTGCAGTCCAGAGTAAGGCACCCTTTTTCAACACTCTGTTTGACTTGAAACCTAAAAAAAGGATTTTTCTTTTCTTCATCATAAAGCTTTTCCTTGATTGTTTTTAATGGCAAAAGAACTTTAAGCTGATATTCTCTGTGAAGAGGAAACGGCAATACGATAGGATGTTGTCTATCCTCTGGAACATTAAGAGGAAAATGTCGCAAGGGATGCACAATTGGTCTGACATGAATCTCTCCCTCTTCTGTTTTTGGGAAGTCAGCCAGATCCTTGATCAGGTAAGACTCTTTAAGGGTTATCTGATTTTCAGCAAGGTCATCTTTAATTTCTATAGAATCCTGGAGAATGGCACTGGGGTAAAACTCCTGAAACGCTTCTAAATAGTATTTTTCTCCTGCAACTTGCCCAAATTCTGCAAGGTTCTCTCTAACAACAAGGGCCGCCCGTCCCTTTAAGGTTCTTGAGATAAAAAAGGGTACTTCTTTTTTTTCGGAAACGTCTCTAAAGTCAGCACACTCGAAAACATCTTCATGATCTGTCGTTTCTATTGGCATCAACGTTAAAGAACCAGTTCCTGGCCTTATCAAGAGTGCGTTATTATGGTAATCATAGGTTCTGTTCTTTAAAAGCCCGGAATCATAAGATAATGTCGGATCAATCCAATAAGTTATGCCCTTAAATTCAAGAGCACAAATCGCATGGTTGAACGCATAAAGAGTTGGAAGAGAATACTCGTTTACTGAACCTCTGGTGTTAACCAATGCAGGGCACGCTTCTAACCCAAGCTTTCTTAAAAAATAAACCAGTAAAAGAGTTTTGTCCTTACAATCTCCAATTTCATTTTGAAGAATATATGATAGCGTATTCGGCTTTAGAGAAGTTTGAATTTCATTAAAATGTTTATACCTAAGGTTTTTCTGCACATAATCGATACAGGCAAGAGCATTTTCTTCTAAAGTACTCTGAGAGCTTGTTATTTCAAGAAAAACAGCATCCGCTTCTTCATGTGTTTTTGGTAAAGAAAAATGAGTTTCGAAAATAGTAGAAACTTCTGACCAATTCAAACAAGAGCTAATAGAAACTTTTGGAAAAATCTGGTAAGAGTTTGGCATCTCCTCTTCGAATTCAAAACTTGGTGTGACAGGTACAAACCATTCGTATTTCACATAACCCTGATCAACTTCTTCAAAAGTTTTAGTAAACTGTATTTCAAGAGATGGACCTCGAGTTTCAATGTTAAGAGACATTTCCTGAGGTGCCCAAACAATATGGCGTTGACTTCCTGCCTTTTCACCAAATTGAGCAAAGGAAGCCTCCGATAAAAAATGAGGATGAGTGTTGGGATAATATTGATAAATAGTGAAACTAATATGAAGTTCGTCCCCTTCCCTGATTCCAGGCATGAAGATTTCAAGAAGTGTGGCCCCTGTAATTTTACTTTCCTGTATTTTTCGGGAGGAATGGGAACACACAATATGTGCGTCTTCAATGGTTGTCACTATTTTGCCCTCTCTTACAAGAGAGAATTCATGAAAAACCAATCTTTCCCATTCCTTGAAGTACTCGTATCTTCGTGTTGAAAAACCTTCAATCTCTGATTTACACAAAATTTTTGTGACCAGAGTTTTATTTTTAGCAATATAATTCTTATGGATAAAATCAGATTCGCAGTAATATTTTAAAAAATTTTTCTGATCTTCAGGAAGAGACTGTGCTTGTTCATCAATATCGGGAATATCTGTTTTTGACCACTCCTCTTTTGGAAGAATAAAGTAATCTTCCCGGGAAGATTTTATCTTTTCCCAATGAGATTTTTTTGATTTTTGACGTATCATTCTATTTTCCTTTAGTATTTACCAATTCCTTGTCACTCTTTAAAATGGATTCGTCTACCCATATCTGTTCCCTATGATTTCTATACTTCACAGACAGAAGAATGTTTATGGCCATAAAACTATTACGGTTTCTATGTTTCTTAAATATAAGTTTAATAATCCTAAGGCCCATTAATTTAAAACTTCATGACACTTAATATACCTTTGTATTTCTTTTTTCAAGAAAATTACATTATTCAAAGAACGAATCAGGGCCATCTTCTGTATAACTTTCCCTCCAATGCTCGCCAACCGTGCTTTTAACACAACTAACTTGAAGGTATTTTGAGAATCAGGAGAAAATACTCTACAGGATACAAAAGTAAAAGTTTTTCTTATGTAAAAGAAGATTTTATATTATTATAAATACTAGTAATAGATCATAACTTTAGAAATATGAACCCCTCTTTGAATTAACCCTGTTTTTTCTACATTGGAATTTTGAAGAGTAAGTTCTGTTATTATTGGGAGTCCTGGCATATAAAATGGGATGGCATTTTCAAGTTGTACAATACTGGTTAATATTAAACTCTGAAGAACTGGTAAGTTCCCAAAATTTTGAATATCATTAATTTCAACGACCCATCCCTTACTAATAATATTTAGTGATTTAAGAGACCTTAACCCCTTGTAGACAAGGTTTTCTTCTTTGAGAAATTTAGGGTGTAAAACAAATGATAAATATTCTGTTTTTTGGAAATAATTTAATAGGTCGCTTTCAAAATTTTCATCATCCACATGTACTTTATAAGATAAAAGCTCCGGAGCCAGTTTTGTGTTAAAATCTTTGAAATATTTAAAGAAAACCTTAATTCTAAACTTCTGAAGATTATATTTTCTGATCAAACCAGAACGAAGTCTTTTGTTACATGCTGAAAGTGATAAAAAATCCTGTTTTTCTAAAAAAGCAGGAAGGTTAGTCAAAAAAACATCGTATAAAGCCGTATTGTCCCAATAAACCGAGAGAGAAAAGTTTGTTTCCTTCTCAACTGATTCTTTTAACAACTCACTTGAAAGACTCGGGGATGCAAAAAAAATAGAAAATACAACAACTAAAAAGGAAATAATTTTAATTTTATAAAAAAAAATATTAAGCATCATAACTAATAATCTTATCTGTCATTCTAGTTAAAACTTCTCCGGGCCCGACTTCTGTAAAAGTTTTTGCTCCCAGCGTTCCAAGTTTTTGTATACACTCTACCCAATTAACAGACCTGGTTATCTGGAAACCAAGTGTTTCAATGGCATACTTTTCTTTAAAGAGATGACTAAATGAAGAACACAAAACTGGTATTGTGGGTTCTTTAAACGTATAGTTTGTTAGAAATTTCATAAATTTATGTCGTGCAGATTCCATATAATGCGTATGAAAAGCACCACTAACATTCAATTGAACACAACGAAATCCTTTTTTTTCTAGCAAAGCAGTAGCTAAATCCAGATCCTTTTTGACACCTCCAATAACTATTTGTTCGGGCGTATTAAAGTTTGCGAGGTCAATCCTGCTCAGATCCTCCTCTTTTAAGAGCATCATAGCTTGGTCAACATCATTTCCAAGAATAGCAACAAGACCTCCTTCCCTGATATCAGCCATAAGCTCTCCACGCTTCTTGACAATTTCAAATCCGGCATATAGATCAAAAACATCAGCCGCAAAAAGAGCTGAATATTCACCAAGACTATGTCCACAAAGATAGTCAGGTAACTCTCCTTTATCCTCTCGTAAAGCAAGGTATGAAAGACAGTTCACCAAATATAGACAAGGCTGGGTAAACTGGGTCTGATTTAGTTTTCCCATAGTATCATAAAGACATAAATCTTTTATGTCTTCGCCCAATAAATGGCTTGCTTCTTCAACTTCCCTGGTAAATCTTTCAAATAATTTTTCTCCCATTCCTCTATGCTGTGATCCTTGACCTGGAAACATATAGACTTTCATCATTTTTTCCTTTTGAACGCTAAAATTTATACATTTTAAAGTCAGAATTATCTTGCTCGGATATTGCAGAGAAAAAACCTTCGGTTTCTTTCGTAAAAAACAACAAATCTTCAGAAACGGCCTTTGATGTTAAATTTTTAAACATGGCAACAGGTTTATGCTCTTCATCAAACAAAAAGATATTTGCAGAAATTTCACTGTGCGATGCCCCTGTTATCTCAACATAGCAAAAACATATGTCCGTTCTCAAAGGTTGATAGAAATAAAATTCTTCCAACTTAGAAGGAACAAAAACCTTACCATTCTCTTTAAATTTTTTCAGCCCAAGTGGTGTGATAGCGAGCTGTAATGCTCCATCAATAACACCAATGTCGATAGATTCATTTTGATTGGAGCAAGAATTTAAAATACCAAGTGCTCTTGAATCATCAGACTGAAGAAATTCAATTCGTTGATACAAAGAACCATAGTCATATCCCATTTTTTTAAAATCATTATAGATTTTTGGCTTGTAACTTTTAAACTTGAATGGTTGATATCCCACTAGATCTGACATTCTCTGCACTGAAGAAAGAGACCTTTGGCTTAAAGAGGCCAGCATACATTGATCACTATTCTTGTTTAGGAAAATAATTTCCGAAGAAGATTTCTCTATGTTATTTCCTTGACCGGACTGAACTGCTTTAAGCCAATAAATATTCTGGAGTGATTGACCTTCATCTAATGTGGTGCAGAATTTGGCAAGAGGATAAGCAGCAGGTAAAAGAGGTTTACCCATAATTTTATGTTGATCACAATACCGATCATCCATATCAAAACCGTATCGCGGTTTTTCAATCCAGTGCACAAACTTTTCAAAAGAGGTTAACGCCAAATCAACAACTCTGCGTTTTGGGTAAAGCGTTTCCCAATTAATAAATGCGCCTTTCTGGTATAAGGATACAATTTCTTCTTTAGATTTTACTGAAATGTCAATCTGATCTTTTGACAAATCGATACTTGTCATTCTGGTTTTTGATTCACAATATTCCCTAAGTAAAGTGTCAATTTGATTTAAAAGATCATCTGCTGATCTCAGAACAAAAGCAACCCTGTAAGATTCATGTGAGCGACCACAAGCAAGTGTATAGCAAAGATCGTAGAGGCTTATTTCAGGATTCTGTTCCAGGAGTTCTCTCAAATTTACAAGAGTACTGATAAGAGAGGAACTTGTTTTTGCCGAAACAGGGGCCACAAAGAATTTCGGTTCCACTTTTTCAGAAGAAGAATAAAGAGAACCATTTTCAAGGACCACATGAGAATTTGCCCCCCCTGCTCCAAAAGAACTAACCGACGCAATTCTTGATGGCTTCTCCCAGTCCACCAGTTTTCTATTAAGATAAAAAGGGGATTCTTTAAAATCAATATGCTGGTTTTCCTCGTCAGCATTTAAGGTTGGGACAATTTGTTGATGCTTGAATTGCAAGAGAACTTTAATCACTCCCGCAAGCCCTGCAGCAGACTCTAGGTGACCGATATTACTTTTAACTGACCCAATAGGACATTTTTCTGAAACACCTGAAAAGACTTTGCTCAAGCCCCTTATTTCAACAGGGTCTCCAAGCTGTGTACCAGTTCCATGAGCTTCGATATATGAAATATCTGATACCTTTAAATCTGCTTTCTCAATAGACTTCTGAATAAGTTCAGATTGAGCAACAGGATTTGGCGCTGTATAACCGTTTGAATGACCACCTGCATTAAGATAAGTTGATTTAATAACGCCATGAATCCTGTCATTATCCTTGATAGCATCGGATAGAGGTTTAAGAACAAGAGAGATAATTCCTTCTCCATCTACAAATCCGTCTGCATTGGCTCCGAAAGACTTGCACTCGCGACCCCGGGACAGCATGTGCATTTTACAAAGTTTTGTATACTGCTTTGGATGCAGGATAAGATTGACTCCCCCAACAACAGCTATTGAACAATCTCTACTTTTAAGGGCCTGACAAGCAACGTGTAGAGCTGTTAAAGATGAAGAGCACGCGGAATCAACTGCCATACTAGGACCATTCCAATCAAAAAAGAAAGAAGTTCTATTGGCAATAGACCAGTATAGAGAATCAGCATCAGAAGGCTCCTTAGCATCAACACCCAGCCAGCCATACCCTCCATTCATGACACCAACATACACACCGATGTCCTTACCTTTCAGATGAGTAAAGGGATAGCCAGAGTTCTCTATAGCTTTGTAGGTCTCTTCCAGAAAGAGACGTTCCTGAGGATCAATTTTTTCGGCATCAAAAGGAGTTATATCAAAGAAACGATGATCAAAAAACTCAACACCTTCAATAAAGCCACCATATTGTGTGTAACAAGAATTATGTTCTTTTTGTCCTTCTGGATCATAGAACTCATCATGATTCCAACGATTTTTTGGTATTTTAATAATGGAATTCGTCCCCGATCGAAGATTTTCCCAAAACTCGCCAGAATTTCTTGCGCCCGGGAAACGACCGGAAAAACCAATGATGGCAATCTGGTCTGAAAGATTTTTCTGCTCTTCCCGGTTGATTTCCTGTATCCGCTCTTCAAAAGATTGCTTATCCACCTCATCAAGAGGAATCGATTTCGAATGCTCAGCAATATAATTTGAAAGCTTTTCAAGAGTAGGACATTCAAAAAGAAGGGTCGTTGGTAAATACCCAAAAGTCTCTTTAAGAGGTTTCATAATTTCCAAAGTTATAAGGGAATCTATGCCATAATTCGTAAAAACAACATCATCCTGAAGACGAGAAGGATCCATCTTCATAACATCCGAAATTATTTTTCTAAGCCTATGCTTGATTTGATCAATACTTGAAGATGTTAGAGATACTTCTTTGGAAATTTCAGTGAATTTTTCAATACACTTTTCCTTATATTCAATGACAAAGTATCCTGCTAATTTCTCTACCGTCGGATATTCAAAAAAAATAGTAGTAGGAACATATCCAAAAACATCCTTAAAGGGCTTTAACAGCTCCAAAACAATCAAAGAGTCGATTCCAAGCCGAGAGAAAGATATATGCCTGGAAATTTTTTCTTTCTCAATTTTCATGACAGCTGCAATGGCATCGACTATAAAATCTTCGACATTATTATTTAATGTCCCTTTTTTGTCTGCAATGAGTCCATTTGATGTTTCTGACGCTTGCAATTTCAAAGGTCGAACAAAAGATGTATTGAGTTCTTTTTCATGAGTTGTATCAGAAATTGAATCCTGTTGCCCCCTGGTAGAAGCCACAATCACCTGCTGTGTGTCATTACCATGACTTCTAACTTCAGAAAAACCACTTGTGTTCAAAAGATTTTCCCAGGTTTTTGGAGTTAGAAGAGGGCTGTCTGGAATACGGTGATCTTCAAAAAGCCACCACCCTGTTGTTAGACCAAATGTCAGTGTTGCAAAATCTTGTCTCTCAGTAACTTCATTAATAACAGCAATGCCATCAGGTTTTAGAAGTTTATTCACATTTCTGAGGGTTTTTTGTATATCTTTGGTTGCATGAAGAACGTTGGTAGCAATAATAACATCAAAACTACCTTCCAACTCTTTTTTCAAGTCTTGCTCAATATTACAAACATCAAATTTTAAATCTGGATATTTAGAGAATTCATTCTGTGCTTTTTTCAGAAAGGCAAAGGAAAGATCCGTATAAGTATACTCGTAATTAAGGCCCTGAAGAGCGGGCAGGACAAACTTGGTTGTGCTCCCGGTTCCTGCTCCAATTTCAATAATTTTTAAAGGAGAAGTTCCTCTGGTTTTACCATAAGCTTCAACAACTTTTGCAACCGTTTGGTTATAGTAATCCGATGTCGGGTTGTTTCTGTAAATAGGCTCAACAAGATCAAATCGCCCGTCAGGAAAAAGAACAGACATATGATCTTTCTGGCCACTTAAAACCTCAGGATAGTAAGACAAACAATGATCAAGAAGCTTTATATGAGAAGCCATTTCCGGAAAATCTTTAAGAATAGTGTCTTTGTCTATTTCTACAAAATTCGGAATATTCTCTATTGCCTTGACGAGTTTCTTATAGACAGGCAGAATTTTTTTCGGAAGGGCCACTTTCTTTACAACAAATCGACTATAGTTTTCAAGAGCTTCCTGCGCTTTAATATTGGAAACAACCTGTGGGTCATCCTCCTTATAAACAGGGACAATCTTATCAAGAACATTTATCCGGGAAGAAATTGGAGTCATGTCCTCACCTGTATCTATATTAAGCTTCTCAAGGGCCTCCTTTGTTGCCTTAACAACAGCTATTTGTGTCAAATCGCTTTTCAGAAAATCTTCAATAATCTGGAGACCCTCGTTAGGCTCTATAGAGCCAATCCCCAAAGACGTCATTCTCTCTCTATATTTATCATTCGAAACAATTCCCACATTCCCCCAAAAGCCCCAATTAATGACTTTAGTATTATACATGTAGAAGTTGCGAAGCAGACTTGCCATAGCGTCTTTATAGACGCATGCTGCGGTATAATTGGCCTGCCCGGGATTTGCAATAAAGGATTGTAGAGAAGAGAAAAAAAGGACAAAGTCCAGGGGATAATTCTTCTCAATCAATGCTTTTGAAAGGTTTATAACGCCCTTCACTTTTGGATCAAGAACCCTGAACAAGGTTTCCTTGTCCATGAATTGTATAGTGCGATCGTCTAATGTTAAGGCAGAATGAAAAATGCCATTTATACCTGCTTGGTTCTGAAGCAATGTTGAGATCTGATCATATTCCAAAAGATCCACTTTTTGATAAATAACTTCTGCTCCATCAGCTTCCAGTGCTTTTATTTTCTCACTATCTGCTTCACGGCGACCAATAAGAATGAGCTTTGCCTGATAATTCTTTGCAAGATATTGGCTCATTGTATATCCTAAGCCACCCAGTCCACCAATGATGAGGTAACATCCCCTCTTTTTGAGGAGATTAGGTACCTGATGTGACATACTAGAGGGCTTAAGTCGCCTTATATAACGATGTCCATCCAGATAAATAATGGGTTCAAACAAAGGGTTTTTCCAATTTTTTTCTTGTAATAATAGTTCCAGGTGCTTTTCATTAAGCTCATTTGTTGAAATAGGGCAAAGATTACAGTTCGGTAATTCTTTAGCCGCTGTTTGTATTAACCCAAGTAACAGACTGTTTGCAGGTAGAATTTCGGGGTTAAAAGAATCCAGTGTTATACCACATCGTGCAATCAGTTTAAGAGTGATCTGCTCAAAAGTATTAAGACTTTGAAGAAGTAAAAGACCCAAATAAGCTTTCTGGTAAAGGGTATCTTGATCAAAAGCTTCACTCAATTCTGCATCAACAAGCCATAACTCATCTCCTTTTGAAAGATGTTTACATAGCACGGCAATATCGTCCGGGGTTTCCAGCCAACTTAGCTGAGCATTAGGATAAAGTAGGCTCAGTTTTTGTGCCCATTCGTCAGATTCTGAAAAATATAGAATGTGAACTGTTTGAGGCAAAGCTGTTTTCCCAGGAGGGAATGATTCTTGCCACTTAGGGGCAAAAACCATCTGTGGGTGTACTTTGACCTCTTTAATATCATGTGTTTCTTTCTCTCTAGTCATGATACGGACTCCTAAATCACGGATTTCAAGAATTGATTTTCTTTCAGAGTTAAAAATTCTAAGACTGACCCTGGAAGATGACTGACGCTCTGTTTCAACATAAAAAAGGCCTGTATCCTGTTGATAATAAGCAGGGGCAATAGACAACTCTCCAATAGAAAAAGGAAGCAATGTTTCATTTTTATCGACTAGAGAAAGACCTAATGAGCTTTGAAAAGCTGAATCCAGAAGATTTGTTTTCAGAAAATCTATTTTCCTATCAATTTGTATTGTGCCATAGCATTTATTCTCATTAATAAGAGAAAGCTCCTTCAGACCTTTAAAAAAAGGACCGTAATCAATACCGCTTTCAGAAAAAGATTGGTAAAGATCTTCTTGATCTTCTGTACTTATAAAAAAAGGATTAGCCACATCACCCAAAACAGGAGCCTCACCAAATTTTATGACGCCTGATGAGGCAAGATTGCAGTCTGAAAATATTTTAAAGCTACAAGCCTCTGATGAGGATTGAATCAATAACTCAAAAGAAAGTACCTCGGAATTCGCAATTAAGGGATTCTGCCAACTCAAGTCAGCAATGCCAACAGGTTTTCTGGAAATCATTTCTGACGCAATCTGAGCCGCAATAGAGAGCTGAGCAGCCCCTGGAAGGGTTAGTTTTCCCGCAACGACATGATCTTTTAACCACACATGCTCTCTCGGCACCTTAATGGCATATTTCTTTTGATTCTCCTTACTTTCCAGAAGAGATATTTCAATTTCTTTCATTATTTTGGAA
>DDGG01000007.1:0-3942 GCA_002337525.1 Alphaproteobacteria bacterium UBA1908
CCCTCTGGATGACAAGAAAAAGGAACCCACTCCGGATAACAAGAAAAAGAGTCGCCCCTGGATGTCAGTAAAAAGAAAATGTCAATCCTGTAACATACCAATATCTTCTGGATAATCTTTTGCCTCACATCATTTTTTATGAGACCATCTTGGTTAAAGTCTATCCTCTAACGAAAAGCTTTTAGATGTTTCATATTAAACACCAAACTCATAAAGAAACGCTTATACGTTTTGCCCTCCTGATTGGAACACTAGTTATCTATACTGTTTATCTTTCAACTCAATACTCCCCTCGGGAAGGGTTGGGGCTTTCTTTTCTAACCTGGAGCTTTTTTGTTCTTTGCACACCCATTGCAGATGGCGGCTTTATCATTGCCTTTCCCTTAAGACTTTTATTTCAGATTAAAATGTTGCACACGCAAATTGTCGTCTGGTTTATCGCTCTTGGGGGTAATATTGCCTTTCTTGTCACAAACAAAGAAATCTATTCTCATACGATTATTACTTCTCTTTTGCGTCAAATTCTCACGACACCCTGGCCCTACTGGGTTATTTTAGGACTGTGCCTTTTGGGAACGTTACTCTCTATCTATTTTGGAGATGAAATTATTGACGCCAAGAACCACGCAAATCGCAAAAAATATCACCAGCATGGTTTTAAATACAAGATCTTTTCCAGTGTAGTCCTGATGGGATTGGTGGTCGCTCTTTACTATCACCTTATCGCCCAATTCGGGCTTCAGATCTGACAAAAAACAACATCCCTGAAGACGCATACCCGGACAGTAGGAAGAAGGCTCCCTTGTCTTTATTTTATGGTTCGCCAGACCTTTTCATACGTTTACGAAGGTTGGGATCAAGATAACGTTTGCGAAGTCTAAGAGCATTGGGAGTCACCTCAACAAGCTCGTCATCCTGAATATAGGAAAGGGCTTCCTCAAGACGCAATTTTTTAGGAGGAGCTAATCGAATGGAATCATCTTTTCCTGATGCACGCACGTTTGTTAGTTGCTTGGCTTTCAGAGGGTTCACATCTAAATCATTGTGACGATTATGCTCGCCAATAATCATGCCTTCATAAACATCAACGCCTGGTTCAATAAAGAAGAATCCACGATCTTCCAGATTTGCCAGAGCATATCCAACAGCCTGTCCTGCGGCATTGGCAATCAAAACACCGTTGCGACGACCAGGAATATCCCCTTTATAGGGACCATAGCTGTGGAAAAGCCGGCTCATAATAGCGGTGCCACGGGTATCTGTTAAAAGTTCGCCCAGATAACCAATCAAAGATCGTGACGGTGCCACAAAAGTTAAACGTGTCTTTCCTCCGCCAGAAGGACGCATGTCTGTCATCTCACCTTTACGAAGCCCCATCTTTTCAACAACGACGCCTGAGTAAGCTTCATCCACATCAATTTGAACCTCTTCATAAGGCTCTTGACGTTCGCCTGTTTCAGGATCATTTTTAAAAACAACCCGGGGACGGCTGACAGAAAGCTCAAAACCTTCCCGACGCATATTTTCAATCAAAACACCTAATTGAAGCTCGCCACGACCAGCGACTTCAAACGCGTCCTTGTCTGCAGATATTTTGACCTGAATTGCCACATTACTCTCGGCTTCTTTCAAAAGGCGGTCTTGCAACAAACGAGAGGTTACTTTTGATCCATCTTTACCTGCGAGAGGAGAGTCATTAATCGTAAACGTCATCATTAATGTCGGAGGATCAATGGGTTGAGCCTGAAGGGGAGTTTCAATATCTCCGTCACCAATTGTATGGGAAACAGTCGCTTCGGCAAGTCCCGCAACAGCAACGATATCCCCTGCTTCAGCACGATCAACCGGTTCACGTTTAAGCCCCCGGTAAGCCAAAAGCTTTGTTAAACGACCTGTTTCAACCTGCTCCCCCGATGAAGATAAAACTTTTAAAGGCATGTTAAGCGAGGCCACACCACTTTCAATGCGTCCCGTCAAAATACGACCCAAATAAGGATCAACATCCAGCAAAGTCGCCAACATTTTAAAAGGACCTTCTTTTTTACATAAAGGGGTTGGCACATGTTTTATAATCTTTTCAAACAAAGGCTCCAGATTTTCATGTGGGTCTTCCAGACGGTTGGCTGCCCAGCCTTCTTTGCCGGAAGCATACATGATTGGAAACTCCAACTGATCTTCATTGGCACCAAGAGCCACAAATAAATCAAAAACCTCATCAACAACTTCTCCAGAGCGGGCATCCGGCCGGTCTGCCTTGTTAATCACGAGTAAGGGACGAAGCCCTAATGCCAGAGCTTTCATCACGACAAATTTTGTTTGAGGCATAGGCCCCTCTGCTGCATCAACCAACAGTATAACGCCGTCAACCATGCTCAAAATACGCTCGACTTCTCCTCCAAAGTCTGCGTGACCAGGGGTATCAACGATATTGAGACGGTGACCTTTCCATTCAACAGAAGTACATTTAGCCAGAATTGTGATACCGCGCTCGCGTTCAAGATCATTTGAATCCATAGCACGTGTCTGCACAGTTTGATTAGAGCGATAAAGACCGCTTTGCTGAAAAAGACCATCGACAAGCGTCGTTTTACCGTGGTCAACGTGGGCAATAATCGCAATGTTTCTTAAATCTGTCATGATGATATCCTGCTGGATAAACCCTTCAAATGTCTTTACGAAATACTCTTTTTAAAGCTGCTCGTAAAATATGTCGATAAAAATGAAGATTATCCTTGACATATTTAAGCCCGAAACGCAAGTCAAATAAGCACTTCCTTGTCTTTTTAACAAGAAGATCATCCCTCTTCAAAATACTTTTTAAAAGTAAATAGGTAAAAATATATCCTTGGTACAAGCCACTTATTTTTGCCATCGACATCCGTGAGGAAATATATATTTAATGGTTTCAATAAACAACAATACCTAACAGCACAATAGATTCCAAAACAGACTCCAACGAACTTGAAGTAAGGATAAAGAAAGCTTAATTTTTGTTGAAATAACTTTTTTCATTTTATTCCTGGATCCTGACAGTCGTTTCACTTTCTCTAGATAGCAAGAAAAAGGTCTTCTTTCCCATGACCAGGGTTAACTATTTTCAGACATCACTTTGAAAATGTGAGAGGCCTAAAAGAAAGAGCTTCTGAAATATGCGTCGGAGAAATGGATTTTTCTTCCTCTAAATCTGCCAAAGTACGGGCAACACGTAAAACACGATGATAGCCCCGTGCCGATAGCTTCATTTGTTCCGCCGCTTTTTGTAGAATAGCTTGCGATTCTGATGCCAGAGGTGCAATTTTTTCAAGTGATTGACCAGAAACCTGAGCATTTGTAACGATTCGCGTGTTTTCTCCAAGAAGCATTCTCAAACGGTCTTTTTGAAGGTTACGCGCTTTCAAAACACGTTGCCGAATTTTTTCAGAGCTTTCTCCTGAAGGAGCTGCTGCCAGGTCATGAGCAGACACTTCTGGTACAAAAGTATGAAGATCTATCCGATCGAGAATGGGGCCCGAAATTTTGGACTGATAGTCTGCACCACACTGAGGAACCCGGCTACAAGCCCTGGAGAGATCACTCATATAACCACAACGACAGGGATTCATCGCGGCAACCAACTGAAACCGTGCCGGATAGCTCATATGAGCATTAACTCTTGAAACCGTCACATGACCGGTTTCAAGAGGTTGACGGAGGGCTTCCAGGGCACCACGGGAAAACTCGGGAAGTTCATCTAAAAAAAGAACACCCTGATGTGCCAGAGAAATTTCTCCAGGTCGTGCTCGCATTCCGCCACCAATAAGAGCCGGTAATGAGGCAGAATGGTGAGGATCCCGAAAAGGACGGCGGCGTATCAGTCCTCCATCCGGAAGCTGACCCATTACACTATGAATCATTGTAACCTCAAGGGCTTCTTGAGGGTCAAGCGAGGGTAAAAGACCCCCC
>DDGG01000007.1:4081-15011 GCA_002337525.1 Alphaproteobacteria bacterium UBA1908
AGTAAAAGACCCCCCAGACGTGCTGCCAACATTGACTTACCCGATCCAGGAGGCCCCTGCATCAACAAATTATGTCCTCCAGCAGCAGCAATCTCAATCGATCTTTTTGCGGTTTCCTGACCCTTGACATCAATCATGTCCAATACTTTTTCAGAAATATCCTGAATTTTTGGCTCCGGTGGAGAAAGAACCTGTAGTCCCTTAAAGTGATTCACGAGTGCCACAAGAGACACAGGCGCTAGAACTTCCAATCCCTCTGCCCAGGCCGCTTCGGGGCCACAAGCCGACGGACAAATCAGGTCTTTACCGGAAGAAAGAGCCTGGATAGCTGTTGGTAAAACACCGGAAACAGGCCTGATTTCACCATCCAGCGCGAGTTCTCCCAAAGCCATATAACGCCCAAGTTCTTCGGCTGGCAAAACTTCCATAGCAATGAGTAATCCGATCGCCAAAGGTAAATCATAATGGCTCCCTTCCTTTAAAAGGTCTGCTGGCGACAGATTAACTGTAATGCGCTTTGTTGGCAGAGCAAGCCCTATGGATTGAAGAGCCGCTCGCACTCTTTCTCGTGATTCCCCAACCGCTTTATCGGGTAAACCAACAATTTGAAAAGAAGGTAAACCAGAGACAGCCTGTACCTGAACATCAATATTGATAGCCTGTATTCCCTGGAAGGCGACTGTTTGTATGCGGGCTATCATCAATAAAATTTATCTCGGCAACAGAGCGACAATACCTGAAAAGAAATTAGGGAAGGTCTCAAATTGATGATATCCTGTAATATGGTGAACGATCAATTGCTTTTTATGATACTTTCAATTTATTAGCAAGAAGAAAAGAGTACAAAAGTTTACTTTTTATCCTTTTGCAATTTGTATCTTACAGATTTTCAATAGCATCCCAAATTTTTTGTTCAAGCTTTTGCTGATAAAGCGATTCATAGGCTTTAAGACCTGTTGGAGAAGTTACATTTATTTCCGTTAAAAACTCACCAATAATATCTATCCCTACAAAAAAGAGGCCCATTTCTTTTAAAACTGGCCCTATTGCTTGACAAATTTCCAGGTCTCTTGGCGTTGCTTCATGCGGTTCTGCCTGGCCTCCAACAGCAAGATTGCTCCGGAAGTCGCTACCCGATGGCATCTTTTTATAGCCTCCTGCATACTCGCCATCAATCAGAAACAGGCGTTTGTCTCCCTGAAAAACGTCTTCCAAAAACATTTGACACAAGAAAGGCTGACGCGGATATAAACAGATCAGCTCTGACCATTTTTTGTCAAACTCCTTTTGTGACGAGATTTTAAAAATCGAGCGCCCTCCAAAATCGTAAAGAGGCTTTAACACGATACTGTGGTGCTTTTTTAAAAAATGTTGAGCCTCTGATTTGTCTCCCGTAATCAAAGTTGGAGGCAAAAGTTCCGGAAAGTGGGTAATTAGAAGTTTTTCAGGCGCATTTCGAATTCCTGCAGGATCATTCAAGATCAGAATTTCTGGTGAAAGAGTTTCCAGCAAGTACGTTGGTGTCAAATACCCCATATCAAAAGGAGGATCCTGGCGAATCCAGATAATATCCATTTCAGCAAGGTTTACTGAAAGAGATTGAGACTGAATCAAGCTCTCTCCTTCTTTTAATACTTCCTGACCTATAGCGCCAAGCGTCTGTTGAGACCATGTCATTGACTCTGATGTATAGGCATAAACCCTATAGTGGCGTTCTAAAGCTTCAGCCATCAGAGCAATAGAAGTGTCCGTCCGAGGATTTAGAGTCTCAAATGGATCACACTGGAAAGCAACACGCACATCCACTTTCCTATCAATCAAAAGCAGATGACTGATTGGGGCGGCCAAGCCCTGCGGGTTGTGCTGCTGGTTGAGCCGATTGAGGCGCCGCAGCCGGTTGATAGGAAGATTCATTTAAGGGCGACCTGAAAGAGCCATCCTCTTGAAAGTGAAGAATAACTTCTTTTAATTTAACATAGCTCACTACTTTCTTAACACCGTCAATGTGTCTTGCTGCATTTAAAACATGATCAAGTTCTTTTTGATCCTGGGCGACCCCCATTACATAAAGAGTGCCATCAACCGTTTGAATATTGTAATTAATAGATTCAACCTCTCCATCGAAAAGAAGCTGAGTTTTCAATTGAGTTGTGATCCAGGCATCTTTTGCAGAGTCTCCAAGGCTTGTCCCCTGCCCGACTTTTAACTCATCGATAACTTCCTTAACACCTTCGACTTCCCAGGCGTATCGAACCGCATCAATTTGTTTTTGAAGTGTTTCAACCGTTCCCGTTAACAAAACACGTCCCTGTCGAACAACAATATCAACATCCGCAAAAAGATCCGGGTCCCGGCTACTGTAAAGAAAATTAAGACGGGTTTTGATAGCTGTATCTGAAAAAACACCACCAACGCCCCGTTCTTCTGCTGCCGAAGTAGCCACAGCTGTTGTCCCTCCAACCAATGCCGCCGGCACACATCCTTCCAAGCCTGCAGCAAGACTTATCAAAATTCCAAAAAACAGATATTTTTTCATTTCCAACTCCTTCAAACCTTGCTCGACACTCATACACCTAAGCTTTTCAATCGCAAGACCATGCCCCTTTAATATGTCCTATTTTAAAGCCTACCTGGAACGCGAAGTCAAACCTCATTGTACAATTTTTCGCATCAGCATGCCGCGCATAAAAGACCTCCAGAGCTTTTGAAATACGTTTTTTCTGATAATGTGTCAGACTTTCCAAAGCAGCTATGTGGCTTTGTCGTGTTTTCACTTCAACAGCAACAAGGATTTTTCCCTTGCGCATCACAAGGTCTATCTCGCCATAGGGGGTGTGATAGCGCCGTGCAAGGCATTTATACCCCTTGCAGCGCATGAAAATTTCAATGAGACGCTCAGCCCAAAGACCACGATGGAAAGATTGCCTGCCTCTATCCTGCTTGAGGGTTGAGAGAGACTTCTTCGGGAAACCTCTTTTTTTTAACCTCCATCCCCAAAAAAGCGTCATTTCTCACCACTTTTATGAGCCAATGCCCTTTCATATACTTTTTTCCGGGAAATCCCAAAAACAGTGCTTATCTCTGATACAGCTTCCCTAAGAGATTTGGTGGCCATCGCCTGATTTAAAGCAGTATCGAGATCTTCGCATGATACTTCCTGAAAGACAGGAGGCCCCACCAATAAAACAATTTCGCCTTTCAAAGAAGATCTTTGGTCAAGGTCTGCTATCAAATCGCCTAAAGAGCATCTTTTGACTTCCTCAAAACGTTTCGTTAGTTCACGAGCCAGAGCAACATCACGACCTTCAAAGAAAGGTTTCATATCTTTCAAAGTCGCAACAACTCGACGTGCAGATTCATAAAAAACAAGCGTTCCATAAACTATGGACAATGATTTAAAAAAACGCTGACGTCCGCCTGATTTACGTGGCACAAAACCTGCAAAATAAAACTCGTTTGTCGCAAGACCGGAAAGGCTTAAGGCTGTTGTAACGGCAGAAACTCCAGGCGCCGCCGTCACAGGAAAGCCCTTTTCCTGACATTCCTTCACAAGCTTAAAACCAGGATCTGATATCAACGGCGTCCCTGCATCACTTACCAAAGCAATTGTCTTTCCTTCCCAAAGGGCTTCATGAATTTTAGGGCGCTGCACCCGTGCATTATGCTCGTGATAAGTCCATAACTGAGGAGGCGTAATAGTATATGCCTGTAAAAGTTTGCGCGTCACCCGTGTATCTTCACAGACAATAATATCAGCACTCTTCAAAACATCCAGGGCCCGAAGAGTTATGTCTTTTAAGTTACCAATGGGCGTTGAAACCAGCCAAAGGGTTCCTCTCTGTTTACAAGACGTCACAACAGCGCTACTTTTTAAGTTATTGACTTAATAAAGGACATTACACGAATGTTGCCTACTAAAGCCAGATATCTTTTAGGATTAATCGTTCCTCTTACTTTTGTATTTTTCCTTGAAGGGTGTTCTTCCCGCGTCCAAAAACCAGCGCCTATTGTAAAACCCTCTATACCAAAAAAGCCAAAACCCTCTCAAACAGTAACATCAAGAAAAGTGGCTCTTCTGGTTCCACTAAGTGGGCCAAGTCGAGGTCTTGGTAAATCTCTTCAAAATGCTGCTGAACTTGCCTTCTTTGAAAATGGTCATGATGGAATGGAACTGATTATTGAAGATACCCTGGGCACCCCCGAAGGAACAGCACTTGCAACACAAAAAGCTCTTGATAAAGGATCAGAACTCATTCTGGGTCCTCTCTTTTCCAAGGGTACTCCGGAAGTGGTGAAGCTTGCAAACCCTCGTCAAGTTCCTGTCCTAAGCTTTACAAACGACAAGACTGCGGCGGCTCCTCAAACCTTCGTCCTGGGTTTTGACCCACAGGAACAGATTCAACGTGTTCTCTCCTATACATCAAAAAAAGGGAAGAAATCCTTGATAGCTTTCATTCCAAATGATGATTATGGCACCTTGGCAGAAAGTGCCTTGCGACGCCAGGAACAGCAGGGAACTATCAAAATAGTCCACCTTGAAAAGTATGATGCCAGAAATCCGTCTAGCCTCTCGCGAAAATCTTTTCCAAAAACGGATCTTTTATTTATCGCCGAGGGGGGACAGAATTTATCACGCCTTCTTTCCACTCTTTTATACCATGAAAATAAGCTTGAATCTTACCAGCTTATTGGAACAGGACAGTGGGATACTCCTTCAATCCGCAGCAATCACAGCTTGACAGGTGCATGGTTTGCTTCACCTGATTCCCAGCCACGCTTAAAGTTCGAAGAAATGTTTCAGGAAACTTATGGCTATCGCCCCCCCAGATTATCGACCCTCGCCTATGATGCCGTTTCTTTGGTTGCTGCGCTGTCTAAAAGCTTTCCTGCTAATCCTTTCGCAAAAGATACTTTGACCCGAAGCGTTGGTTTTTCAGGTATTGATGGCCTGTTCCGCCTTAAATCTGATGGAACTGTACAACGTGGCCTAGCTATCCTTGAAGTTCATCCGGAAGCTTTCCGCATCCTGGAAAAGATGCCCCGGAATTTTTAAAATCCTTCCCTCTCCCTTTTTTTGCCAAAGAAAAAGGGGGAAACCATTGTTAAAAATCTATTTTGGACTGTGTTCCTGCAAAAAGAAACCGGGCACCTCTAAAAACTTCTCTCTCGCGAGGGAAATTTTAGGAAGTGTCACCCGCAGTGTATATGGAGGATACATGAAGACGTGAGGACGATGCTGATGACAAAATCCCGCGAAAAGGGAGAGGTATCCGGCTTGTAAAACTAACGATAGACAACAACTTCTTTAGGGTGAGCATACCCCATGCGGCGTAATTCCTCTTCAAGAAGACTGGGACAAATATGTGTTCTTAAAAGAGTAACGCGACGTTCAAGACGATCATGCTCCTTAGCCAGATTTTCAAGATTCCGGGAAGATTCCATAACCTGTTTTTCAAGAGTACGCCACATAAAAACACCTCTTTCTCCATTAAGAAGATGGTAGGAAAAATAAGTCACCAGAAAAAAAGCCACTAAAGGACCGGAAAAGCGACCGACTCGTCTTTTTAAATCACGTACAAACATAATGAAAAATTATTAATATTTTTATTAAAAGTCAACAATATTCTTCACTATACTGTCACCTTTCTTAACAGGAAGTTAATAAAATTCTGTTTAAAGTATTAGATAAAAATTTAACTATCTTCCAGAATTTCAAGTAACAAATCCTTAGCCTGGTTCACTTGTAGGGCCAAATAATCCGATCCTCCCTGATCGGGATGAATTTTTCGTATCAATTTTTTGTGCGCTTTTACAATATCTTCTCTGGTTGCTGTTTCACTAACACCCAGAATTTCACGAGCTTTTTCAACCGATAAGGGACCCGAAAGAGAAGAGGCAGAAAAAGAACGGTTTCGCGAGTTTTTCAGGAATCGATAAATTCTTGGATAAAAAGGCAATAATGCAACAGCCCCAATAAGAAAGAAAGCAATGCGACCTGTTAAAAGTGACGCGATTAAAACAAAAAGTACGCCCCCTAACAAAAAAAGTTTGATAACTCGAGCAACATAGTGCGCATCGGCCTGATAAAACCATCTTAAAAAGAGATAAATAAGAAAAAGGAGAGCACCCCCTAAAATAAGATAAAAAAGAACCATATCCCTAGAAAACTCTCTTATGTCTGAACATTTCTATGCCGCCTGACTTGCAAGTTTCTCTTCAACCCTGGGCAAATTCAACATTTCCAGCAACGAAGTCAACTCTCTACGCGCTGCAACATGAGACATTGATAACGAAACACCTGCATCAGCAAGATCAAGAAGTGTCATACCTTTCAAAAAGAGTTCCCTAAAAATAACACGTTCCCCAAAGCCAGAGGCAAAACGACAACGGATGCGCTCTTCAAGGTTTTTCAATGCGAGCAACATTTCCTCTTTGTTACGGGCATTCAAGTGACTAAGACGATTTCGAACCACGATCCAGTCAAACCCATTTTTACCCTGAATAGCCTGTCGTTTCTTTTGCTCCCAAATCATTTCCGAATAAGAACTGGGACGTTGTATCTTCATTGTATCGGGGCAAACACGAGCCAAAACATCCAAATCAATGAAACTATCATTTAAAGGTGTAATCACTGTATTAGCCTGAGCATGAGCCAAACGAGATAAATAGTTGTCACTTCCCGGAGTATCAATTACCAGGAAATCTTTTCCCGCCATTTGAGATAAACAGTCCTGAAGACGCGCTTCCTCATCTGCTTTGGCCTCTGCTTCAGATGGCAATTGACTGCGAAGTAAAGGATGATGATCCGGCATTGGAAGATCAATCTTTTCGCGGGCTGCTGTTTGGGTTCTGTTTTCAAGGTAACGTGTTAAAGTTCCCTGTTCTGCATCAACATCAATCGAGCCCACATCAAAGCCCAAGCGTGCTAAATATGCTATTAAATGAACGGACAGGGTTGATTTTCCTGTCCCCCCTTTTTGGTTTCCTAACACAATCACATAAGGTTGTTGTGCTTGCGACATGTTAAACGCTCCTTCATTTTATTTTAGGCTTTTGAGGCCTGACGCAATTGTCGATAAAGTATGTATCCTGATATCAGCACACCTGTTGCAACGAGGCAAACAATTATTGTGGCTAAAGCATTGATCTCGGGGCTAATCCCAAAGCGGATGCTTGAAAAGACAAGCATGGGTAGAGTCGTTGCCCCGGGACCCGAGAGAAAACTCGCCAAAACAACGTCATCAAGAGATAAAGTAAAAGCCAGAAGCCAGCCTGCCCCAATTGAGGGAAAAATAAGAGGTAACGTAATTCGAAAAAAAACACCCAGAGGACGAGCCCCCAAATCAAGAGCGGCTTCTTCCAACGCATAATCCATTTCCAAAAGCCGAGACCTAACAATGACCAGAACATAGGCAATTGAAACCGTGATATGCCCAAGAGCGATTGTAACGCCTCCCCGTGTTTGAGGCCACCCAATAAGCTGTTCCAGAAAAACAAGCATAAGCAGTAAAGCAAGTCCCGACATAACGTCTGGCATCACCAAAGGAGCCGTTACAATGCCGTTAAAGAAAGAACGCCCCCTGAAACGGCGAAAGCGTGCCAAAACAAAAGCAGCAATCACCCCGACAATGACTGCTATTGTGGCTGCACAAAAAGCAATGCGTAAACTCAACCAGACGGCTTCAAGAATACGTTCATTAGCAAAAAGAGAGGCATACCATTTAGTTGAAAATCCTGTCCATAATGTTACACGAGGCCCCTGATTAAAAGAGTATCCAATAAGTGTCAAAATGGGTAAGTATAAAAAAGCATACCCAAAAAGCATCATCGTGAGCAGGAATTTTGACTTGCGAAGGGACATCATAAAGGGGGTGCCTTTTCTGTTTCTGAAGATAATAATCTCTGAAAAATAATGATGGGCAACACCAGTAAGACTAGCATTGAAATAGCCAGTGCCGACGCCAAAGGCCAGTCTCTGTTCACAAAAAATTCACTCCATAAAATTTTGCCGACCATGATACTCTCGGACCCCCCCAAAAGCTCTGGAATAATATATTCCCCAACCCCGGGAATAAAGACCAGCATTCCCCCTGCGATTGCTCCTCTCAACGACAAGGGAAGAGTCACTAGAAAAAAACTTTTCACTGGTTTACACCCAAGATCATGAGCAGCCTCCAACAGTCGTGGATTGATTTTATCCAAAGAGACATATAAGGGTAAAATCATAAAGGGTAAATAAGAATAAACAATCCCCAAACATACCGCAAAATCATTATGCATCAAAGAAAGAGGTTCCTGAATCATTCCTGTTTTAAGAAGCAACGTGTTAATAAGCCCCCCATTGTTTAAAAGCCCAATCCAGGCATAAACACGGATCAGAAATGATGTCCAGAAAGGAAGAATAATAAGCAAAAGCAAGAAGATACGCACTCCCGGGGTCACCCGTGCAATCCCGTAGGCAATAGGGTATCCAATCAACAAACTAATCAGTGTCGCAAATCCTGACAGGCGAATAGATTCCCAATAGGCTGCTAAATAAAGGTTATCTTCTCCCAAATAGAAATAATTACCCAGGTTGAGTCTCAATTGTAAAATATCATCTTCAAACCAGGAAAAAAGATCAGAAT
This sequence comes from Alphaproteobacteria bacterium UBA1908, assembly GCA_002337525.1. Lineage (GTDB taxonomy): Bacteria > Pseudomonadota > Alphaproteobacteria > Caedimonadales > UBA1908 > UBA1908. Next base: position 12,709 of record DDGG01000007.1, read on the forward strand.
AGGGAGGGGCTCCAAGAAGACTTTGTGAAAAAGAAATTTTTAAAACAATTAAAAAAGGAATAAGAAAAAAAATAATATGCCAGCCATAGGGTAAAGCAACAACAGCAGCCTTCCCCATAAAGGTGCGCAAACGCAAAAAATCCAGAACTCGTAATAAAAACGATTTGGCAGAGAAAAATGCTGAAAAAAATCTCATAGCGCTGTTACCCTGTCAAAATTACGCCACTGTCGGGGTTCCAGGATAAATAAACCTGATCTTCCCAATTAATAGGACGCTCTGCCAAACGAACCTGATTGGTCATACTTGCCATCACACGACGCCCCGTAGGAAGCTTAACATGATAAATTGAAACGTCTCCAAGATAGGCAATATCTGATACAACACCCTTGACACAATTGCGATCTGTTGCGCGCTCTCCTACAGAAATCATCACCTTTTCAGGACGGATAGCAACAGCGACGGAAGCGCCTTTAGGAGCCTCTACAGAGTGAGAAATATAGAAATCACATTCAACATCCGGGCAGGAAACAAGAGTATGATCGGCCTCTTCTTCAACAATCATTCCCTCAAAAATATTCATTTCACCTACAAAATCAGCCACATAACGTGAATTAGGATATTCATAGACTTCGGTCGGCGTTCCTATTTGCCTTATTCGGCCCTCTTCTAAAATCCCCATACGGGTAGACATTGTCATCGCTTCTTCCTGATCATGGGTTACCATGACACAAGTTACGCCAAGACTTTCCTGAATATTCACAATCTCGAATTGGGCTTTTTCCCTTAGCTGACGGTCCAGTGCTCCCAAAGGTTCGTCCAACAATAAAAGTTTAGGCTGCTTGACAAGGCTTCTCGCAAGGGCAACCCGCTGGCGCTGCCCTCCTGAAAGCTGCTGGGGTTTACGCCTGGCATATTTTGCCATACCAACCAGTTCCAGCATACTGGCAACCCGATCTTTTATTTCTGACCTGGCCAAATGATCCTGCTTTAATCCAAACGCGACATTCTGCTCAACTGACATGTGGGGAAACAGGGCATAACTTTGAAACATCATATTGACAGGACGCTCGTAAGGAGGAACAGAAGTCATATCAATACCATCAATGAAAAGGCGTCCTGAACTGGGGGTTTCAAATCCAGCTAACATACGCAACAAAGTTGACTTACCACATCCCGAAGGCCCCAGAAGAGAAAATAATTCCCCCTGAAATATTGAAAGGCTCACATTATTAACGGCGACAATCCCGTCAAAATCCTTTGAAACCTGTTCAACGTGAATATAGGGCTTTGCCTCCAGATCTTGCCATGGTTCAAGAGACTGATGAGTCGACTGTAAAGGCGCCAAAAGAAAAAACCTCGTTCATACAAAATATAAAGGGCAGTTTATCTCTTTTCCTTTAAAGGAAAAAGAATCTTTTTCCGAAAGAACATATTATTTCATGATTTTTCAGCTATAACTCTTTTCACGATTGTGATAGCGTCCGTTCAGATTAAGTCCAAGGTAGTAGAAAAGTCAAATGCCAACCCCTTCTCATACACTCGGCCACCGACAACGTCTGCGTGAACGATTTCTGTCAGGAGGTGAAAAAGCTGTTGCTGATTATGAACTCCTCGAGCTTCTTTTATTTGGGGCCCTTCCTCGTGGAGATGTTAAACCTCTTGCAAAAGCCCTATTGAGGCACTTTAAAACAGTTAAGGGCGTCCTAACAGCGCCTCCTCAAGAACTTGCACGCATTGAAGGCATTGGGCACTCCTGCATTGCCCTATTAAAAACTGCTGAAACATTATCCCACAAAATAATACGCGAAGAGGCCCGGGAAAGTCCCATTATTCACAATTGGGAAAAACTGGTTGATTATTGCAAGGCGACGATGGGACATTTACGCAAAGAGCAACTTCGCCTCTTGTTTCTTGATCGTCGCAATCGTCTTATCTCAGACGAAGTTCAACAAGAAGGCACCATTGATCAGGCGCCCATCTACCCTCGTGAAGTAGTTACACGCGCTCTTGAACTTGGTGCCTCGGCTCTTATTCTGGTTCATAACCACCCCAGTGGAGATCCCACCCCCTCTCAAGCAGATATTGAAATTACTAAACGTGTTGAAAAATGCGCACAAACCATGGGGGTTTTACTGCATGACCACCTGATTATTGGACGCGGAAAACACATCTCTTTACGTGCTGAAAAACTAATTTAAAGGATTCGAGGATATAAAATTTTTAGATGAAATCAAATCTTTAAAAAGGTTTCTAAAGACAAGGAATGAATCATGGTCGGGGTGGAGAGATTCGAACTCCCGAC
>DDGG01000007.1:15168-34058 GCA_002337525.1 Alphaproteobacteria bacterium UBA1908
CCCGACATCCTGCTCCCAAAGCAGGCGCGCTACCAGGCTGCGCTACACCCCGAACATTTCACTTGATACAATAAAAGGTCCCCAAACACAAGCGCTTCCTTCACACTTTCTGCATTTTATTTTTGCCCCTCTAAAAAGCTTTCTCAAGAAGCTAAATCTGGACAAATAGCTTTTCAGTTACTAGATTGATTTAAGTATTCTTTTGAAGAAATAAAAAGGATTAATAAAAATGTCTTATATTAAAAAAATCTTTCTCTTCTCGGCTTTTTTTATTATCAATCTGAAAGTAACCCATGCATCCACCCATGAATTTTTCTCTCCCTGTTTCACTTTTGATGACACTGAAAATGTAACAGGCTGTCACGTCACCTTATCAGGGCGAAGCCATAAAGGTCTTGGCTGGACAGCACGTGAAGTTCAAAAGAATGACATTGATTTTCTAACTCAACTTTACAAAAATCAAACAGTGATGTCAGGTTTTGCCGGTGGTGAGACAAGAGACAGAGCCTATGTTGAGAGAAGGGTTAATGATTCATGGATTCCAAGGTTCAAAAATGGCAACCCTCATGGAGGACTGACTCTTTTAAAGGAGACAGATCGATCCTCTGAACCTCAAAGAATTGGGTATCTTGTTGCGGGTGGCGGCGAAGGCAGAGGGGTTTCAGAAGTCGCCTACGCCCTGTGCGAAGATTCCTGTTTCCCCGATGGGACACCCGGTATCTGGGGACAAGGCGTTATCAGCAGTGCTGTTGGAGCCATTGTTCAAGAATGGGGTCCAGAAGTAAGACGGCTTGGAACAGACATCAACATTCCGGCTGCTATACAAGCAAAGTTTCAGTGTTTTTCCGGTGCAGCTCTTGAACGATTTGATGCAACCGCCAGCCCATCTAATCCAGGATCCTGGAAAGCCCTAAAAAAAAATGGGTTTTGCGCCGCCAGCTTTAAAGTTGAAGATGATGAAACTGTTGCAGATTTTGATGGCAAAGAACTTACATTTAAAGATTGGGAGTCAGATTTAATAACTGTAACCCGGGAATACTGCCTTCCAATAGGAAAACGCTTTAAAGTTGTAGGACTTGATGGCGATATTTATACCGTCAGTCAGCATCCAAGATTCAAAGAACGTATGAAGCTTCACTTTGAGTACCAATTACCCGGGACCAAATAAACAAATTTAAGGCTATGGAAATACTTTGTAAGACCATAGCCTTAAATTCTATACAATCCTTGACAGGACTCACAGTGATTGAACCTTGATCTTGCTTTAACGAACACCACAAGCTTTTGATATTGCCTTAAAAGCCTTTAAAGATCCCCTTAAGGAATAAGTGTCCTTTGTTTTTGTGCCACGCGCAGAAACACCATGCACAACAAGCGAATTCCCCCATTGCGAAAGACCCGTTGCTATTGCTTTATCTGTCGAAGCATCTGGCGCCCAGGCTGTTTCACCTTCAGTAAAAAGGGTAAATGAGTCTTTCTTTTTGCGTCCCAAAATCTGGACAGTCACTTCCTGACCATTTTTGAAACCATACCCAGCATGAAAGCTGGCAACATTAAATGTTTTGGAAGCAGGCCTGTGAGTTATCAATAGATAAACTCGGCCACGTTTTGTGTAGTTGCCTTCTTCTTTTTTAGGAAAAGAAAGCATATAACAGGCTTTTTCACCATTTTCAGTGGTTTGGTAGGCACTCCAGTCACCGAAAGTACCAAGATGTTTAGGCTCTTTGGCCTTTACTGAAGTCCCAAAAAAAAGAACACATAAAGCAAGGGCCCCAAAAATCGATTTCATTCTTTTATCCTTTTGTCTCTCAAACTTATGATATAATAAGATCTCTTGTCTTATTTATGCCCTATAAAAAGCTTATCTGGCAAGTCCTGATATAGTAAAACGAAGCAGTTCAAGACCCTGCTTTTTTTCCGAGCTTGTCGCAATGATTTCGGGATAAGCTGCTGTATACTGTGGGATTAAAGCCAGAATCTTCTGTTGAACATCCTCCAGAGCCTTTTGAGAAATTTTATCGATTTTTGTTAAAACAATTTGATAAGAAACAGCCGTTTCATCCAAAAGAGTCATAATCTCACGATCATTTTTTTTAATGCCATGACGACTATCAATCAAAAGAAAAACACGCGCAAGAGAGACTCTACCCCGCAAATAGTTTTTAATAAGCCGTGTCCAGGCATCAACTGTTTTTTTAGGAGCCGATGCATATCCATAACCAGGAAGATCGACCAGAAAAGCTCTCTCTCCAAGGTTAAAATAATTTAAATGCTGTGTTCGCCCCGGAGTGTTAGAAGCGCGGGCAAGCCCCTTTTGATTGACCAGAGCATTAATCAGAGAAGACTTTCCAACATTTGACCGTCCGGCAAAGGCAACCTCCGGCAGAGTAATAGGAGGTAGAAACTTAAAAGAGGGAACCCCCAGAATAAAGTCACAAGGACGTGCAAATAAAAGACGCGCGGCCTCTTTTTCCTCCATGCTGTAAGCCTCTAAATCCTTTTCCGAAACAAGCCTGGCTATCAGCTCTCCATCAAAATCAGGGTCTGTGCTCTTGTTTTTTGGATCGCCTTCTTGTGAAAGGCTTTCCTTTTTGTCAGAGACTTCTCTACCGGAAGTTTTTTCTTCTTTGTCTTTTGTTCGTCCCGATGACACTCTCTATCCTCTATTTTTTATTGGCGGACTTTGGGATTTTTGTCCCGGAAAGACGCATAATGGCATACTGCTGTAGAATTGTCAGAATGTTATTCCAGGTCCAATAAATTACAAGCCCGGCCGGAAAGCGCGCCAAAACAAACGTGAACACAAGAGGTAAAATCATAAAAACTTTTGCCTGAGCCGGGTCTGCAGGAGCCGGATTTAGCTTTTGCTGTGCAAACATCGTTATTCCCATAATGATCGGAAGCAAGCCAAGCATCATCATACTCGGCGGATCCCAGGGAATCAGGCCAAAAAGAGTAAAGATATTCGTTGGATCCGGGGATGACAAATCATGAATCCACCCATAAAAGGGTGCATGACGCATTTCAAGAGTCACAAAAAGAACTTTATACAGCGCAAAGAAAACAGGTATTTGCAACAACATTGGTAAGCAACCTGATACAGGATTTACTTTTTCTCGCTTGTAAAGCTCCATCATTTCCTGATTCATGCGCATTTTATCATCAGAAAAACGTTCCTGAAGTTTTTTGATTTTAGGTTGAATGTCCTTCATCCGCGCCATCGCACGATACTGTTTGTTCGCAATAGGAAAAAACAATAATTTAAAAAGTAAAGTTAAAATAAGAATTGCTATCCCCAGGTTCCCACACCACTTCGCCGTATTTGTCAGGAAAAGAAAAATAGGCTTTGTAATATAGGGGAACCAACCAAGGTCAACGGCAAGGTCAAAATGCGTCACCCCCAGCTGTGTCTCGTACTGGTCAAGCATTGACAAAACCTTGGCACCGGCAAACAAATGCACTGTGTTTTCATACACGTCCTTTGGTTGAATTTGTTGGGGCGTTCCCACAAGATCAGTTTGATAAATTCCAGGCCCTTGATTTTTATAACGATATGATGCTTTTGCAGTAAGATTTTGATCTGGTACAAGAGCCACTAACCAATACTTGTCGGTAATCCCGAGCCATCCCCCTTTTGTATCAAAAGTTTGTGTTGGTGAATCAACAAGATCAGCATACTTTACTTCCTCCAGGGAACCATTCAAATAGCCTGTCATTCCCTCATGAAGGATAAAGAAATCTTCTGTATCTGGCTTTCCATGACGAGAAATCAAGGCATAGGGATATAAAGAAACAGAGGCTGTGCCTGTGTTTCTAACACGTTGTGTCATTTTAAAGACATAATTATCATCAACACTAATCTGACGTTCAAAAACAAGACCCTGACCATTATTCCATGTCAGTAAAACCGGATTTTGTGGTGTCAGGGAAGAAGAATCGGTATGCCAGACAGTCTGCTCATTTGGAAGAGAAATATCAGACCCAACAACACCCCACCCAATATCCGCATAGTAAGGTGACGAGCTTCCTGCCGGAGACAAAAGATGAATAGACGGGCTATCTGGATCTGTCGTTTCCTGATATTTGACAAGCATTATATCATCAAGACGCCCCCCCACCAAATTGATCGATCCTTTCAGTGATGGTGTCTCGATTGTGATACGAGAAGATGACTGAGATAAAGCTTCTTCTCTTGGTAACGTCGTAGCAGCAATATTTTGTGGAGCATCGAGTGGAATGGACCCCGTAACAGAAGAGCTTGCAACATCAGTTGCTTCCTGCGGAGGCAGAGGAGCGGAAGGAAAAAAATAACTCCAGCTAAAAAAGATCACGATACAAAGAATAATTGTAATCAATAAGTTTCTGTTTTCATCAGTTTGCATTTATATTAACTCTCATGCTTTAAGGGGGTTAGAGACGTTTGGGTATCACTTGGTCGTTCCAGAGCTTGTTGTTCAAGGTTTTTTTCAAAAGCTGAAGGAACCGGATCCACCCTTGCTTTTGCCCAGGGATGACACCTCAAAATTCTTTTCACAGAAAGCCAGCCTCCCTTGATAAAACCATGTTTCATAAGAGATTGACACGCATAGTCAGAACATGTTGGAAGATAACGACACTTCGGAAGAAAAAAGGGAGAAACGCCCTTTTGATAAAGCCGTATGCCCCTTACAGCCAAACGTCTTAAGCTAACAATCGATGAAGGTGTTTTAACGCCCATGTAAGTTCTTTAACTATTTCCCTAAAACAGGTTTGGTCACATCCCCGGCGTGCAATAATCACGTAGTCACACCCCGACTCTTTTGACTCTTTAAACGCAATTTTAACGGCTTCTCGAAGGCGCCGCTTAACTTTGTTACGCAGAACAGCTTTGCCAACTTTTTTACTGACTGTGTATCCGACACGAACAGTAAGATTTTTTTCTAAAGAGAGTGCCTCATCATTTTTTCTTTTTAAGCCTTGAAGAATGAAAGAAGCCGTCACCCACTTTTGACCCTTTTGCGATACTTTTTTAAAATCGCGACGAGCTTTAAGAGTAGGGAACGGCTTCAACAAAATACCTAGGCAGAAAGACGAGCGCGACCTTTGGCACGGCGACGATTTAAAATAGTTCGGCCTGCAACTGTTTGCATGCGAGAACGAAATCCATGTCGGCGTTTGCGAACCAAGACACTTGGCTGATACGTCCGTTTCATTTTTTACTCCTTGAAAATACTTTAAAAAGCCCCCCAAAAGGGGCTTTCAAAAAATATAAAAACCTGCTTAACGTTTTGAGAACTGGAAGCTACGACGTGCTTTACGACGACCATATTTCTTACGTTCCACAACACGACTATCCCGTGTGAGAAACCCGCCAGACTTAAGAGCTGGACGTGTTGAGGGATCAAAAAGATTTAAGGCTTTACTGATACCATGACGAACAGCCCCCGCCTGCCCAGACAGGCCACCCCCTTTAACGGTACAAATCACATCAAAATGACCTTCACGGCCCACAACATGAAAAGGCTGATTTAAAAGCATTTGCAGAACTGGACGAGCAAAATAGGTATTTCCCTCGCGACCATTGACGGTCACTTTACCTGTTCCCGCTTTAATCCAGACACGTGCAATGGCATCTTTACGCTTGCCCGTTGCATACGAACGCCCCAAAGAATCAATTTGAGGCTCTGCTGGTGCTTCCGCAACAGGCGAGCTCACCGATGCAGCACTTTTCAAGGCATCCAAACCTGTTGATTCCTGACTCATGCAGCACTCCTTTTATTTTTGGAATTTAGGGCGTTAACATCCAAAACTGTTGGGTTCTGAGCCTCATGTGGATGCGCTGCCCCCGCGTAAATGCGTAGATTCTTTAACTGGGTTCTCCCAAGGGGTGACCGAGGAATCATACGTGTTATTGCCTTTTGCAAAACACGCTCAGGAAAACGACTGTTCAGAAAAGCATCCGCAGTTCTTTCCTTAATGCCACCAGGATAACCAGTGTGCCAATAATATTTTTTATCAGACACTTTATTGCCTGTTAGTGCAATTTTTTCTGCATTAATAATAATAATATGATCGCCACAATCAACATGAGGCGTATAAGTTGGCTTGTGTTTGCCACGAAGACGACTTGCGACAAGAGCAGCCAAACGACCAAGAACAAGATCCTGGGCATCTATGACAAACCATTTTTTGTCGACTTCAGAAGGCTTTAGAGAAAAAGTTTTCATCATTTCGCTCGGTTTTTTTCAACGATAAGCCCCTCCTCACAGGAAGGTACATAGTTAACATTCCCCTACTGATACTCCACATCAGGCAAAAGAGTCAATCACAAAAAGCTATATTCTTGTCGGTTTTTATATTTAAGGGGCTTTTCTCTTCAATTTAAGCGAATTTTCTCTCTGGATGACCTGTGTTATGACATATGAAACAGTCCTTATTTTACCTCTCATACGACTTTGTTCTTGATCTTGTCTCTCTTTACACGAATGATAATTTCAATTTAAATAAACCATATGAAGTTAAATGACTTCCCATTTGTTTCTTTGAAAGGCCTTTTAATGACTGAAAAGTCCGCTACTACGCCCCTTTGTGTCGACCTGGATGGTACGCTGATTCGTACAGATGTTCTTCAGGAATCAATTACCCTGTATGTGCGGCGTCATTTATTTTGTGTAATCAATATTATTATTTGGTTTTTAAAAGGTGGAAGGGCTTTTCTTAAACAACAACTTGCAAGCCGCGTTCATTTTGAACCCGGTACCCTTCCCTATAATGAGAAATTTCTTGAATTTCTGGAAAGTGAGCATAGGGCGGGTCGCCCTCTTTATCTTGTGACTGCGTCGGATATCAAACCAGCGAAAGCTATTGCAGATTATCTCGGGCTTTTTCAGGCAACTTATGCCAGTGACGGCATCACCAACCTAAGATCCTCTGAAAAAGCAGAAAAACTTGTTGATCTGTTTGGAAAAAAGAATTTTGTTTATGCCGGGAATTCACGCCATGACCTTCCTGTTTGGGAGGCCGCAGGTGAAGCCATCGCGGTCAACACCCCTGCCCGAATTCTGGACAAACTGCGTCAAAGTCACCCCACGCCTCATATTTTCGAGGAAGGTCTAGCGCCTAAAGAGCGACAACTAGCCTTTTATTCGATGAGTCAGTTTTTAGCCGCCCTGGTCCTGTTTTTATCCTCCTTTATCACTGGAAAATCTTTCTTTTCTTATATACCTGATTGGTTCTTGATGGGTTTCACAGGTAGCGCAGGAGTCCTTCTTGCAGATATTCTCAATACCCGGGCCTTACGACTGGATCCTGGCAGCAAAGCCCGATTCCTGCTTGCCACAGGTGCTATCCCCATTGCAACAGCCTGGACCCATTTTCTGGCACACTTAATCCTGTCCCTTCTCTTTATCCCCTTTATATCCATCTTCTTCCTGGGAGGATGTCTTATTTTAAGCGCCTTACTCTTTGCTTGCAGGTTTTACCGTCTCTATGTTCCCGAAATCACCTTCATTATATACGCTTGCCTAACCTTAATAAGAATTCTTTTAGGAACAATATAGACTTACTAGACGGTTTAAAAATACATTTACGAATTATCAATAATTTTAATTTAAAATGTTAGTAAGTTAAGTTTAAAAGTATTCGGAGTCACATAATGAAACAGCCTTCAATTATGCTCAAAATAGAAGATTTTTTTCACAGTAATTTGATGCATTGGGTCATTACAGTACTTGTTCTGGCCAATGCTATCATTCTGGGGCTAAAGACAGAATCTTCAATCACCAGCCTTCACGGACCGCTACTTGAAACGATTGATCACGCCATTATAACAGTCCTTGTCATTGAAATCATTGTGCGTTTTCTAGGAACTCAGACGCGGTTTTTCAAGCGTTTCTGGAATGTATTTGATGCTGTTGTTCTTGCTATATCTGTCGTGGCCATTCTCTATGAAATAGAAGTTCTTCAGGCCCTGAGAATTATTTTGATTTTCCGCCTTGTTGAATTATTACCAAAAATGAAACATGTTGTTGATGCCATTGCCAGAGCCCTGCACGGCATTACAAACGCTGTTATCTTACTTATGGTAATCTTCTATACCTTCGCCGTTGCTGGTACCCACTTATTTTCTGGTATTTCACAAGAAAATTTTGGAGACGTTGCCATTTCAATGTTCACGCTCTTCCAGTTGATGGCCTTTGATGAGCTTGGTAACGTGATCCGTCCTCTTATGGATGAACTTCCCTATGCATGGGCATTCTTTGTTTTATTCCTAGGACTAAGTGCCTTTTCAATCCTGAACCTTTTTATTGGTATTGTTGTACAAGCCATGCAAGATGCTTCTGCCGATCTGGAACGAAGCAAGGATGATCCTATTGCCGGCCTAAAAAGCGAGGTTTCTGCCCTGAAACAAATTGTTCTTGAACAACAGGCTTTTCAGAAAATACTAGCTCAAGACCTAAAGGCCAAAAAAACAGCGTCAAAAACGAAATCACCCAAAAAGACAACCAAAAAAGACACTTAAGAAAAGGAACCTAGGAAAAAGGGAAGAAGAGGAAACTCTACTTCCCTTTTTTTGCAGAAAGAACATTAGCCTGGTACAAAAACAAGCTAACTTTTCTCTCAGAAATTTGTCTCCATAATGCTTTTTGAAGGACAATGCTTGATGATTCAGGTATTCACGGCTGCCTTCAAAGAAAATTAAAAAGGAACCCTATCCATGAACATCTGTGTTCCTGAATTAAAAATATATTGTGAGAGAGTTTATTGGACTTTTCTAAAGATGGTGGGCGGTGAGGGATTTGAACCCCCGACCCTCTCGGTGTAAACGAGACGCTCTCCCGCTGAGCTAACCGCCCCCTAAAAAAAGGGTCCTTAACCAAGGACCCTATCTACTTACACTTTTTGGAAACTAAAGAAAAGTCTTTTTTAGGTTTTTTTATGCAGCAGCAACGGCTTCTTTTAAACCTTTACCAGGCTTAAATTTTGGTAACTTCGTCGCTGGAATTTGAATTTTTTCCCCTGTACGCGGGTTACGGCCTTCTGTTGCAGCACGATTTGCCACAGCAAAAGTTCCAAAACCTACAAGACGAACCTCTTGCCCAGACTGCAAAGAGCTTGAAATAGAGTTAAATACAGCATCAACGGCCTTGGAAGCATCAGCTTTACTAAGACCAGCGTTCTCAGATACACGAGAGATCAAATCATTTTTGTTCACGAGATTTCCCCAATTCTAAAAAATTATAAAAAATGCTCTTACTCATTAAGAGCCACTCTCTAATCTTTAACAAAAAAAATGATAAGATCAAGGTATTCCGCGTCTTATACGAAAAAAAAATGATATTTATTCAAAAAAAAGAAGTTTTAATCGTATCTGGAAGGTCAATTTCTAAAAAAATTATTATAAATTAAAAGTAGTTAGCCAGATTTGAATTTGTGCCTTTTTGTTAAAAAATTAAAACTCCTCATCTTCCCCTAAAATCCATTCCAAAGCCTTATTTAAGCAAGCATCTATATCTCTGGAAAAATCGGGAATCGGAATATCAGGTGTTAGACCAGATATAAAATAATCACCTGTTAAATTTAGAAAACGCCCCTCCCGTGCTAAAAGACATCCTCCTGTTTGTAAAAAATAAGGCTTGTAATAGGTCAAATCCCCAGCTGTTTCTTCTCCAAAAGATTTTGTGACTTTTTGAGACTTAAAGGCTAAAACCAATACCTCACCCGCCACCTTTGTCTCTTTGCTTTGCAAAACTGCTATTTTCCTGGGGGAATTAAAGACACGAACGGGAAGTCTGCCGCCTCCACTAAGATACTCGTTTTTAAAAAAAAGTTTATTTTGTACTTTCGAGAAACTTTCTATCACAGGACCTTGCTGCTCAATAAATCCCAGAGGACCTTCCTGAAATAAATCGACACATCCTGCTAAAAGGGTTTTGGGATCATGACCAGAACAATCCCTGAGGTCAATAATCCAACCCTTGGGAGAACGACGCTCTAAACGACGAATAATTTTCCGTATAAAACGGATATAGGCACTTTTTTGAGTTGATTGGAGATGAGGTGCAGGCAAATATATATAGGCGACGCGACCTTCCAACAAACGAACAGAAGGACGTGCTGTGTTAAGAGCTTCATCCTGAGGAACAGATTTCAGAAAAAAAACACGTTCTTGACTAGATTCTTGAACAAATTTTTCACATTTTTCATAAAAAGCATCATTCACATGACTTTCCTGTAAATTTGGAAAGTAAAGGTTGCTCTTTGATTTTAGAAAATCCTGAGGGCTTTGTTGTATATTGGAAAGAGCCTGGATGATGTCAGCTACAATACGTGACGATGCTTTATCTGTTATGGCAAACAATGATTGATTCATTGCAAGAAATAAAGCAATAAATCTTAAAAAACTAACGAGCGCCCGATATCCAACCGCCACCCAATACTCTCTCACCGTCATAAACGACACAGGCTTGGCCACTTGCCACCCCGTATTCTTTTTCATTAAGCCTGATTATAGCCTTTTTTTCACTCTGGTTCAACTCCAGGAATGCAGAAAGGGGTTTTTGACTGGACCTAATCCGAACAGAAACAGGCTTGCCCTGCCAGGATTCGTCGTCAAAACCAAGCCAGTTGACCTGGCGGACAAAAATCTCGCTCTTTGCCAAAAAGGATCTTGGCCCCACAAAGACTTGATGTTTTGAAGGGTCTATTGATACAACATACAAAGGGTCTCCGTCGTCATTTGACACCCCAAGCCCCCGACGTTGACCAATTGTATAGTGAATTGTTCCCTGGTGTTTTCCCAAATGCCGACCATCTACATGAAGGATATCTCCTTCTTCAAGTGTCCCGGGGCGCAATTTTTCAACAAGAGAAGCGTACTTTCCGTCGGGTACAAAGCAAATATCTTGACTATCGGGCTTTTCCGAGACTTCTAATTCATATTTACGTGCAAGGCGACGCGTTTCATCTTTAGGCACTCCTCCAAGAGGAAATCGCAAAAAATTAAGTTGCTCTTGTGTTGTGGCAAATAAGAAATAGCTCTGATCGCGATTGATATCAACTCCTTTATGAAGTTCAGCACCACGTTTTCCCGCAATACGACGCACATAGTGTCCCGTTGCAAGAGCCTCCGCTCCCAAATCTTTTGCAGCTTGAAACATATCTGTAAATTTAACTGTTTGATTACATCGGATACAGGGAACAGGGGTTTCTCCTGCAACATAAGAATCAACGAAATCATCAATAACAGATTCTTTGAAACGGCTTTCGTAATTTAACACATAGTGAGGAAAACCAAGCTTTTCTGCAACCACACGAGCGTCATAAATGTCAATACCTGCGCAACATGCCTTGGTTTTCCCACTCACAAAACCATGGTCATAAAGTTGCATTGTCATACCAACAACATCATACCCCGCTTCTGAAAGCAAAGCCGCCGTGACAGAACTATCAACGCCACCAGACATTGCAACCACAACACGTGTTTTCGAGGGAGGCTTCCCGAGGCCTAAAATATCTTCTGCCATTTTTTCTAGGCCTTTTCAAACGTACTGTCCACAGAAGAAGACATAAGCTGAGCTGTATCAAACCTTTTCAAATTATTACTTTGAATAATATTTTGTACTTTCACAATATATCGCCGACCAAGCTCGGAGTATCTAATAAGACCTTCTGCAAGAGTAAGGGCACATATATCCTGACCCTGCTCTCTCAAACGAGCCCGAATTTCTCTTAAATCCCGATAGGCAGGGTTCGCATTAATATTGCGAATATAGGCGTCAACACAGTCCTGTAAAGTTTCATAGCCCAAAACACGGTTACGCACTGTCATTCCAAAAGTCGAGTTTTTCTCGCGCGCAGCAAAAGAAGTCCCCCAGCCGGACTCTACCGCAGATTGACCTAATGCAAGAGAGGGAGGCAGAATATCAATTCGACATAAAAGTTCATCAAGATCCCATTTCTTAAGGCGATATTTTTCCATCATTTCAGCAATCCATTTTTTATCATCCAGAGAAATAGGGTGATTTTTTGCTTGGTGCCTCATAATTAATTGAAGACGTTTTCGTTCTCCCAGAATTTTCTCATTGGCCTGCAAAATCAGAGGCAGATGTGAACGTAAGAAAATATCTTTCTTCTGGGTCGGTGATAATGACTTCAAGTCTCCGGGCAAGGAAAGAAGCTCCAGCCGCGGGACTTGAATACACCCCGAAAACTGGCAGGTAGAAAGAGTAAAACCATGCTTTTTAAAAACAGAGCGAAGTTCATTGACACTTCTTGCCGCAATACCTTCTTCATCCTCATTATCAGATACTAAACCAGAAAGATTGAATCCCGGATTTTTTTTCGCTTCCCGGGCATTTTCGAGTCTGGCTTTTGTGAAACGATCAGAAGATTCCTGATTCTTTGTTTTTGAGGGTGGAGCTATTTCCAGCGAGATGACAGGCTCAGGTGCTGCGTCAATTATACCAGGCTTTAAAAAACCAACAACAAACATCCCAACAGTCATAAGAGCTGTGAGAGCAAGAAAACAAATGCGACCCATTGTCACCTCGAAACGTACTAAATTTTTCATGATCTTTATATAGGAATAACTCTTTAATTATTCAATAGCTTGAACTTCCTGAACTTCAGGAATATAGTGCCGCAGCATATTTTCGACACCGGATTTTAAAGTAATTGTAGAACTCGGGCATCCAGAACAAGCACCTTTCATACGTAAATAAACAATGCCATTTTCAAAACGTTCAAAAGTTATGTCTCCCCCGTCTTGAGCGACTGCAGGACGTACCTTGGTATCAAGAAGTTCTTTAATCTCGGCCACGACTTCTGGCTGTTCCTGGGAAGAATCAACAAGAGAAGTCTCTGACTGTTGCTCAGACTTCAAAGCAACACTGTCGTAACGAGAAAAAAATGCCATAATAGCACCAAGAATTGACGGACGCAGAATTTGCCAAGATGCCTCTGGATCTTTTGAAACTGAAATAAAATCGGCCCCCAGAAAAACACGGGAAACACCTTTAATTTCAAAAAGACTCTCTAATAAGGGAGAGCGCCATGCGGACTCTGCATTTTCAAAATCAGCAGTTCCAATTTCTAAAACTGTACAGCCAGGAATGAATTTAACAGTTTCGGGATTTGGCGTATCTTCTGTTTGAATAAACATTCAGTCGATCCTCTTGCCTTTGATTTTTTCCTTAAAGCCCTTTTTACGGGCTTTAAAATTCGTTGGACTGTACTCTAACCATTGTATAGCTGTCAACTAAAATAGATAGGTTCTTTTCTCTAAAGCCAACAGCCAGACAAGAAAGATTTTCTCTCATAAAAACTATATGATAAAGCTATATAGAGCTTTTCCCCAAATTAATAGAGAAATCCCCACACCAATTAAAAATCCAATGACCACAACTTGTCCCAAAATCAAAGGCCATGAAGGCTTATTATCATTTGACGGTTTCGGAAATGCAAAAAAACGAATAATTCTTTTTTTTACGTTTCCAGAAAGAGGTTTTTCTTCTTTTTTAAAGTTCATCATCAAATCAGTAGGAAAACCAGGTTAAAACATAAAAATCTTTTTTCATATACTTATGAGTTTCTTTCATTAACAGGAACAAATTTCCTTTTCTGATGTCCCTTATAAAGTTGACGGGGTCTCCCAATTTTCATTTTAGGATCTTCAATCATTTCTTTCCATTGAGAAAGCCATCCCACTGTTCGGGCAACAGCAAACAAGACTGTAAACATTGATGTTGGAATACCCATAGCCTTGAAAATAATTCCTGAATAGAAATCCACATTGGGAAATAGTCTCTTCTCCTGAAAATAAGGATCTGCCAGAGCTTTTTTTTCTAATGTTAAAGCAAGCTCAAGGAGAGGTTCCGACCCATTACCAACATCTTCCAGAATTTCATAGCAACTTTCCCGAAGAACACTGGCACGGGGATCATAGTTTTTATAAACACGGTGACCAAATCCCATTAACCTGAAAGGATCATCCTTATCTTTAGCACGCGCCAAAAATTCCGGAATTCTATCCGGCGTCCTAATTTCTTGAAGCATCTCCAGTACGGCTTCATTGGCCCCCCCATGAGCAGGTCCCCACAAACAGGCAATCCCCGCTGCTATACAGGCAAAGGGATTAGCGCCACTTGAGCTTGCAAGGCGTACCGTCGATGTAGAGGCATTTTGCTCATGATCTGCATGCAGAATAAAAATACGGTCCATTGCACGTTCCATAACAGGACTTACCTCATAGGGCTCCACAGGCAAAGAAAACATCATATGAAGAAAGTTTGCTGCGTAACTAAGGTCATTACGCGGATAAACAAAAGGTTGCCCCTGAGAATACTTGTAAGCCATTGCTGCAATCGTTGGCATTTTTGCCAGCATACGTATAACCGCAAGTTTTTGCTGGTCAGGATCAGCAATATCAAGACTATCGTGATAAAACGCGGACAAAGCTCCCACAATACCAACCATAATTGCCATTGGATGAGCATCTCGTCGAAACCCACGGTAAAAATAAATAAGCTGTTCATGCAACATTGTATGATGCGTAATTTCCGACCTAAAATGGTTTAATTGATCTAGATCTGGCAAATCATCGTGGAGTAATAAATAGGCCACTTCCATAAAGCTGCTTTGGGACGCTAACTCCTGAATAGGGTAGCCTCGATGCAAAAGGATCCCTTTTTCTCCATCAATAAAGGTAATAGAAGACTCACAGCTTGCTGTTGAGGTGAAACCAGGATCATAGGTGAAATAACCATGGTCTGAATAAAGCTTGCGAACATCTATAACACGAGGACCAAGAGTTCCTTCCAGTAATGGAAGGTTCAAAATATTTTCTCCGCTGACAGAAACTTTCACGGTATTTTTCGACGACATTTTTTTATCCTTGCCTTATTGCCAACCCCGTATTTAGTGCCTCCCTAAATATTCATTATAGATGAGCGGAGACCTTTATAAATCTATCACACTTTCCAGTCGCGCAATAGTCTCCTCACGCCCTAAAACTTGCATCACCTCAAAAATGCCCGGTGAAACAGCTTTTCCGGACAACGCAGCCCTTAAAGGTTGTGCTATCTTTCCAAACTTTAACCCCTTTTCTTCAGCATGCTGACGCAACGAAGCCTCAAGAACCCCTTCTTCCCACTCAACTTCTGCCATCAAGGGCAGGAGGTCTTGCAATAAAGCACATGCATCGTTAGTCAGAACCTTTAAAGCTTTCTCCTCAAAAGGAAGAGGCAACAAGTAACAATAAAAAAGAGCGCTGTCTGCCAGTTCCAGTATTGTTTTAGCTCTCTGTTTAAGGCCGTCCATCCCTCTTAAAAGCCGACTTTTCAGGTCAGCCTCCAACCTTGTCTTTAGTTTTTCTTCAATCAGCGGACTTATAAGATCAAGCAAACGTGTATT
The DNA here is from genome assembly GCA_002337525.1 of Alphaproteobacteria bacterium UBA1908. Classification (GTDB taxonomy): domain Bacteria; phylum Pseudomonadota; class Alphaproteobacteria; order Caedimonadales; family UBA1908; genus UBA1908. Next base: position 30,559 of record DDGG01000007.1, read on the forward strand.
AGAAGTTTCACGGATATAATGTGCGTTCAAATTTGTTAATTTTGCCATATCAAAACGGGACGGTGACCGTCCTGCATGGTCCAGATCAAACCAATCAATGGCCTGTTCCCGGGTAAAGATTTCTTCATCTCCATGGCTCCATCCAAGGCGCGTTAAATAGTTACATAAAGCTTCCGGCAAAAAGCCCAAATCTTTATAGGTTTCAACGCCCAGAGCCCCATGTCGTTTGGAAAGTTTTGCTCCGTCTTGTCCATGAATAAGAGGAATATGAGCCATATCAGGCACCTGCCACTCCATCGCCTGATAAATCTGGATCTGACGAAAGGCATTGGTTAAATGATCATCACCACGAATAATATGAGTTACCCCCATATCATGGTCATCCACAATAACAGACAGCATATAGGTTGGTGTCCCATCAGCTCGTAAAAGAATAAGGTCATCCAGTTGTTGATGGTCCAGTGTTATCTCGCCCTGGACAAGATCCTGAAGCGTTGTCATGCCCTCTTTAGGGGCCTTAAAACGCAGAACAGGAGCAACATCTTCAGGTGCCTCGGCAGGGTCCCTGTCTCTCCAGAACCCGTTATAACGGGGAGAAAGTCCGGCAGCTCGCGCCTCGTTCCTCATACGCGTTAATTCTTCCGGAGAACAATAACACCAATAAGCGTGTCCTTTTTCTAATAAAGACAAAGCAACTTCCTTATGGCGATCTGCCTGTGCGTGTTGAAAAACAACTTCACCATCCCACTTAAGGTCAAGCCATTTCATACCTGCCAAAATAGCATCAATTGCTTCTTGAGTTGAGCGCTTACGATCTGTATCCTCGACTCGCAATAAAAAGCGGCCCCCAAAATGGCGGGCGTAAAGCCAGTTAAATAAGGCAGTACGAGCACCGCCGATATGCAAAAAACCAGTTGGTGAAGGGGCAAAACGGGTGACAACTGTCATTTTTTCTCTCAGTCACGTCCCATAAAGGACTTAAATTGTTATGGAATCTTTTATTTCTTATCACAGAATTCTTTCCTTTGCATCTCTTGTAGAAAAGAGTTTAATCGCTTTTTTCCAAATTTATTCCCGTCCCGTTTATTGGGCTCCCGTTCTGTTAGGAACCGGTATTGGGCTTTATTTCTCGTTTAATAGAGAGCCTTCCTTATGGTTATGTTGCACGACCATCTGTATTCTGGCGGGAGCCTTTCTTTTATTGCGTCACCATTTTTTGGGGCGATACTTTTTTGCAGGCCTTTTTTTGGTATCCCTGGGTATCTCTGTCTCGAGTATTCGAACTACCCTTAAAAAAACACCTCTTCTGACAGAAGAAATTTCTCCTCACTGGATTGAAGGCACCATTTCAAAAATTGAAGACCTTCCAACTCATCAACGCCTTACCCTTGAGAATGTTTTCCTAAAATACCCTGAAAAGCGTACATTGCCGGCAGTAAGGATCAGTCTAAGAGGACGTTTAAAAGTGAATGAGTCAATCCTGCCGGGGGACCGTCTTCGCCTCAAAGCAGCCCTTATGCCTCCTTCCGGACCTATTGCACCAGGCACCTATGACTTTCGCCGCCGTGCCTATTTTGAAGGACTAAGTGGGGTAGGCTACGGCCTGTCTCCTGTCAGAAAGATTTCAACACCCCCCTCCTCTTTTTTTATAATCATTAAAAAACGTCTTGATTTATGGCGACACAAAATTACTCAGAAATTAAGATTCTCGCTAGGAACGCCTACAGGAGAGATTGCAGCCGCCCTGATAACGGGAGATCGATCCGGGATTACTACTGATATCCGTGATAATTTTGCCAATGCAGGAACGGCTCATCTCCTTGCCATATCAGGCCTTCATCTCAGTGTTATTGCGGGCCTCTTTTTTCTTATCATTCGAACTGTTCTTGCCTTGATACCCGCCTTATCTCTTCGCTTCCCTATTAAAAAATGGGCCGCAGGTATGGCATTAATCGGCACTGCGGGATATCTATTATTATGTGGTGCCCCGCTTTCTGCACAACGAGCCTTCTTTATGTCATCTCTTGTCTTGGTGGCCATCATGATTGATCGAACAGCCTTGACATTACGTAATGTCTGTTTGGCCGCCTTCATCATTTTACTTTTTCTACCCGAATCTCTGATACTACCAAGCTTCCAGCTTTCCTTTGCTGCTGTTCTTGCTCTTGTTGCTGTCTATGAAACTCTTCGCCAACGCGAAAAAATCCATCACAAGGACAGAGGCCCCCTTAAACGCTTCAGCCTCTATTTCCTGAGTGTTGCCGGAACAACCTTTATTGCAACCGCTGCTACAACACCCTATATTGTCCAAACTTTTCATAAACTAACACTTCATTCTATTCCCGCAAATTTGATGGCTGTTCCCTGGACCAGCTTTGTCCTGATTCCAATGTTAATTCTCTACCTTGGCTTAATGCCCTTCAATGGAGGCTCTTTACTCGAAACACCTCTTAATTTTGTAATCCAGACCTTGTTGGAGATCAGTCAATCTGTCGCAAAGTGGCCGGGGGCTGTTGTTTTGTCACCCCCAACCTCCCGCACCGCTCTTCTTATGCTCACTTTTGGAGGACTCTGGCTATGTCTTGTCCGCAAAAACCTTCGTCTTTTGGGGTTGATACCTGCAAGTATTGCCCTGGTTATATGGTTTTTTATGTCACCTGTTCCAGACCTTTTTATATCAGGAGACCTTCGTGTTATCGCTATGCGGAGTGAGAATGGAAATGTTTATCTTCCCAGTCGCCGTAGCGGAAGATTTGCACGGGAAAGTTTTCAAAGCCTCTCAGCCAGTTCTCATTCAATAACATTACCTTCTCCCAAAAAGTATATGCCGGCTGATATACAATACCTTGAGGAAGGGAGCTATCTGTTTAAAGGAAGCCTTAAAGTCACCGTTACCAACGACGTCTCCCTTCAACTTGAAAATAAGGAAGGGGCAATCTTGTTAGATGAGAAAGTTGCGCGAGATAATAAGGGAACGCTAATCTGGATTCAAGGCAATAAACTGAAAGTTAAATCATTAAAAGATACCCTTGGCAGCAGACCCTGGAGCCCACCCGAATAAAATTAGCATCAATGATTGATAAGTCTAAAAAGCTGAAACCTCTTGGATCCTGACGGTTGGCGTTGCCAACCTCTGGATGACGTTCTAACTCTATCATTTAGAAGGAACACATCCTCCACCCCGTCATTCAGAACACACACACCATTCAGACCGAGCATGTCTAACTCGGTCATTCAGACCGAGCGAAGCGAGGGAAGAATCCAGTCTGTCCAGATCCTGACAGTTGGCGTTGCCACCCTCTGGATGACGTCCTAACTTTATCATTTAGAAGGAACACATCCTCCACCCCGTCATTCAGAACACACACCATTCAGACCGAGCATGTCTAACTCGGTCATTCAGACCGAGCGAAGCGAGGGAAGAATCCAGTCTGCCCAGATCCTGACGGTTGGCGTTGCCAACCTCTGGATGACATCCTAACTCTATCATTTAGAAGGAA
>DDGG01000007.1:34286-47983 GCA_002337525.1 Alphaproteobacteria bacterium UBA1908
CGTTGCCACCCTCTGGATGACGTTCTAACTTTATCATTTAGAAGGAACAACCGACGATGCCTCTGGATGACAGAAAATACAAATGGCTCCTCACAATGGCATCGTGAACCTCTGTATAAGGCATAAAAAAAGGGGGCCAAAGCCCCCTTCATATATTGTTATTAAAGTTACCCTTAGAATTTGTATTGGAATTTCACACCCAACAAGTGAGAGTTTGATTCAAACTTACCATTAAGAGTTTCTGTTACAGGGACATTACCTGCACCAAAAGATGTTACTCTCGTCTTATTGATGCTTGCATCCTTGAAGTGGATATACGCATAATCAAGTGTGATTTTGGCATGATCATTGAAATCATGCTCAAGACCCGTTGTGAACCAAATCCGTGCTTCATCAGGAACACGAGGCGACCTGTGCTCATCTTTCGTAGGCGTCATATCATAGGCAACACCAAATTTAAAGAGCAGATTGTCGCTATACTTCCAGCGTAGACCCAACGAGTAGAACCAGGAATTTTTGTAGTCGAAAGTCTCGGAACTCATTAAGCCCCCATTAACAACAGGCTTTCCGGTAACCCGAACCGTCGATCCCTGATTATAAACATCCAGGCTTTTCAGACGGCTCCAGCGTGTCCATTCAACATCTGCCATCACAGCCCAGTTCTTGTTAATGTCATGGTGCGCGCTAAACGTAACAATTTCAGGCAGTGTCATACTTGCCTTGACAGGCCTCACAAAACGAAATTGATCTGCTCCTGGAACACTGCTACCTTGCAAGCTTGCATTCCCTTTGACAACGTGTTGAACAGCTGACCTGTAAGAAAGGCCAAAGCGTGTATGTTCCCAAGGAGAAATCAGGATACCACCATTGAAACCATATCCAATACTCGTTCCTTCAAGAGAAGACTTGAAATCTTGATCCGGCGTTACAACAGCACCACCATTGGCAACATTCCATGCAGCTCTTGTAAGTTCTGCTTTTGCAAATTGTACAGAGATACCGCCCCCAAAAGAGAAAAATTTATTCACTTTGTAAGAGAATGCAGGGTTAATATCTGTTGTTGTTAACTTGCTCTTAACTGCATGGTAACGTCCGATCCATTTTGGATCATACTTGGTTGTTAAACCAAAGGGCACTGTAATCCCCAGTCCCAGATTCAAATGATCATTCACATGCCACATTAAATAGCCCGCAGGTACAACCACGACACTACCTGCATTACCACCATTTCCAAGATTGGCAATACTTCTTTGGTTTGGCACACCCAACGCAGCACCTGTTTGCTGAGTCGCTCCATCACTTTTAAAGCGGAAGCTTGGTGCCACAACGGTTGCCAGGGCCGCCGCTGCACTTTTATCAATTGTCGACATAATAGCGGGGTTAATAGCCATTGTTGTCAGGTCACCCCCTGTCGCGCCACTACCTGCGCGGGCTGCGCCAAGAGTTGTATTTTCACGTAATTGGAAAGCGGCCGCGTCTGCTTTTTGAGTTGCTTCAAAAGCAAGCGTTGCAACTGCAAACATTGACGCATAACGCCAGTTAAAATGTCTCATTATTATAGACTCCATCTTATTATTTAGCGCATCACAATTAAAAAATGCGCCTCAACACGAAATAACCCTATTCTTCAATCTATGATAAATGCAACTAAAATTCTTTTTAGATTTATTTTTTCTTGCTAGGATAAAGCCAATATAAACAGCGTAGCATAATCAATGATTACGTAAACGACAGGCCCCTAAACAAAGGAAATACAATGAAAAAACACCTCCTCTCTTTATTAACAGCTTTAATTTTCACGCTTCCATCTGTTGTTTTTTCGCAACATCTCACTTCGCCCGAGACGTCCTCAAAAGTCGAAGGTACCTGGTTAACCCAGAAGGAAGAAAAGAACGCCAAGATTGAAATTAAGCGTTGCGTTAATAATGCAGAACTCTACTGTGGTAAGATAGTATGGCTTCAAACACCAAACTATGAAGATGGAACCCCGAAAGTTGACCGCAACAATCCCTCTCTTGCCCTAACTGACCGTCCTTTGTTGGGCCTGGAACTTCTCAGTAATTTTTCCCAAAGCGATGAAACAACCTGGGAAGATGGGACAATTTATAATCCCGAAGATGGTGAGACTTACAACTGTACCATTACCTTTATTCAGGAAGATGGCGTTGATAAACTCAATGTGCGCGGCTATGTTGGTTTTTCTCTTTTTGGCAAAACACAAACCTGGGTTCGTTCCTCTCAATAAACGATATCCTGAATTCTCTTTGAAAGGTGTGACTGATGAATATCTTAAAAAAGCTTTTGGCGACGGGGCTCGGTCTAGTAATGTGCTGCCCTTTTGTTCAGAAGGCTAGTGCCAAAAAACGTACCGAAAATTATACGGCAGAAAAGGATGTGTCTGATACTGCTGACTTTTTAAACGATCTTAACTCTATTGATCCCAGGTCAGAAGAAGGACGAAAAATTCAGTCCAGGGAGAGTCGTCGAAAACAGGAACAGCCTTCACGTTACGGTCGAGAAACAGCAGGTAAGATTCGAGGGAAAGTTCCCCCCGGGACTGTCACAAGCCCTGGTGCGCGATTAGGTGGTGACGGATAAATAACTCTTTTTTTATTAAGCCACAGTGTTTTTGAAAAAACCTTATTAAGGAATCAAAAAGCGGTGTGGCTTATAAAAGCAACGAAACTATGGCTTTCCCGCCAAAATTTTTTTTATCATAAAGCAGGGTATAACGCATGCTTAAAAAAATTATTTTTCTCTGTGTTAGTCTAACACTTTATGGGTGCGCTGTGAAAACACCCCCTGTCCTTTTAATACCCTCTTTTCAACCTGTATCTTTGAAAATAAAGCAGATTGAGATTATCAACCCTTTCAGGGAAGGAGGATCTCCTCTTGAAAATAAACTTGCAGCGGCTCTGGAAACATGGTCTCAAAAAACACTCAAAGCAAAGGGGGCTCAAAAACGTCTCCTCTTAACTTTTGAGACCGTCAAGATTGAGGCACAGAACTCAAAAGCACACGCGCCCAAAATAACCTCCTTATTCTCACCAGCATCACCCCGGATTTTCGAAGGCACAGTTTTTATCCGCTTTGAAATTTTATCCTCACAGGGAAAATCCGAGCGCATGGGAGGAATATCAACACGCCGCACTTTACCCCTTAAGGATCACTTAACATCTGCAGAAAAAGATCAAGCAATAGAAGTCTTGATAAAGAAACTTGTCATTGACCTGGATCAACGCGTTCGGCAGTCACTTCAGGAACACTTGCCTGAACTCCTGGAAGAATAGATTAAGTTAATGTCAGTCTCATTGTTTCCCTATTGGCGCGAAAAGCCTTCGGTCGTGTCACTTCTTTCCTGCATTAAAAATGCCAACCAGACTCTTCGATTTGTTGGAGGTTGTGTGCGTGATACTCTTTTAGGCTACGATGTTAAAGATATCGATCTTGCGACAACCCATTCTCCTGATGACTTGCTTGCCATGGCAAAACAGGCGGGATTTAAAACTATTCTGTCCGGAATTGATCACGGGACTGTTCGGTTTATTGTGGATCATGATTCTTTTGAAATCACAACATTAAGATCAGATCTATCAACAGATGGTCGGCATGCTAAAGTTTGCTTTACACAAAGCTGGGAAGATGACGCTGCCCGACGTGACTTTACCTGCAATGCTCTTTTTCTTGATCTCGAAGGTAATCTTCATGATTACTTTGGAGGCATGAAAGATCTGCGTCAGAGGCATCTGCGTTTTATAGGAAACCCCAGAGATCGACTGCAAGAAGATTATCTCAGATGCTTACGCTATTTTCGCTTTTTTGCACGCTTTGCAACAGCTTCACCCGATAGTATAACACTTCAGGCCCTGAAAGAAAGTCGTCCCTTTCTTAAATATCTTTCTAAAGAGCGTCTCACATATGAAATCAAAGGCTTATTAAACCATCCAGCGCCACAGCAATCCCTGTCTCTTATGAAGGAAACACAAATTCTAAGAACTGTTTTAGGGGATTATTTACGGTATGACCTTTTGAGCTCCTTGCTAGACCTGGAAAAACAATATTCTCTTGTGCCCTCCTGGATTGTCCGTCTCGCCTGCCTTTTCTTTGACACGCCAAAACAGGCGTCTCTCTTTTTAGCTTTATCGAAACACCAAAAAAATCTCCTGAATTTTCTCCATAAACAGTCAATAAGTCCAGACTCTGTAGATTTTTTGCTTTATAACTATGATACAGAAACAGTCTATCGCTGCCTTGTTATTCAAAAAATAGCGGGACATTCATTTTCTCTTAATAAAGCGTTTACAACAGTTCAGTCATGGTCCCCTATCGCATTTCCTCTTACCGGCAAGGATGCTTTGGCACTTGGATTAAAAGGGAAAGATATCGGGATTGCTTTAAATCATGTCCTAACCTGGTGGTTACAGAAACAAAGAACCCCCGGTAAAGAAGAGTGCCTCACACATCTAGAAAAAGTTTCTAAAAAACAATAAGATTGCCGCTACAAAGTAATCCTTGGATGAGCTGTAATCCATTCTTTCGCAAGACTTGCCGGCATCGGGCGTGCAAAATAATAGCCCTGGCCAACATGACACCCCATCTTTTTCAAAAGCGCGATCTCTTCTTTTTTCTCAACACCTTCTGCTGTCACATCAAGATTAAGTTCTTTCGCCAACAAAATAGCACTTCTGACAATCGCTTCTGCTGCAGAGTTTGTTGCCATGGAACGTACAAAAACCTGATCAATTTTCAGGGCATCAATAGGGAGTTCAAAAAGATAATGAAGTGAAGACTGACCAGTTCCAAAATCATCGACTGCAATCCGAATACCCTTTTCACGAAGAGAGTGCAAAACATCAGCCACTTTCCTAATATTTCCTGCGACAGCAGTTTCTGTTACCTCTATTTCAATTTCCCTGGGGTTTAGGCCATGTTGATCGATTAAGGTTTCAAGTAAAGATAAAACACCAGGATCCAGAAAGTTTTTCATAGAAAAGTTCAGGCTGAAAGTCATATCAATCTTGCTCGACATCCACTTGGCTTTTTCTTTAAGAGCAGACCTTAAAAGCCACGAGGTATAAGGGTTAATTAAAAGAGTTTTTTCAATGACAGGAATAAATTCTCCAGGTGGAATCATACCCAGCTCAGGATGTGGCCACCTTACAAGCGCTTCAACACCAATAATTTCTCCTGTTAATAAAGAGACTTTGGGTTGATAAAAAAGCTGTAGTTCTTCTCTTTCAAGGGCCTTACGAATACCATGGGTAATAAAAACACCCCTTTTAATCTTATCCTCTTGCCGATGATCAAAAACAGAAGAAACCTTTTGTAATTCTCGAGATTGAACTGAGGCTATCTTGGCTTTTCGCAATGTTGCAGAAAAATCTTCTTGTCTATTTTCAGCCTCGGCAAGACCAAAGTGAAACTCGGTAAAAACAGGAATGTCACCCACAACAAAACTGTCTCCCAAAAAATTCTTACAGATTTCAAGGGCATGTTGAGCCTTTTTAAGACTGGGACACAAAAGAACAAAACCTCCTGTTTCAAGACGACCAATCGTGCTTGATTCAGCCACCAAAGCCGTCAGTCGCTCAGCAATTTGCTTAAAAAGAGCACTCGTCAGTTCTGTCCCAATGGCCCCATCAATATGCCGCAAATGATGAATTTCAATAAAGACAATTGAAATCACTTGTCCCGCTTGATTATATTGCAGTGATTTCTCTCTAAGGCCTCTAAAATTAAGAAGTCTTGTAATAGTATCCTGCTGAAGCCTAATACGTTGTTTATTTAAAAAATCCTTTAAAACACTCGCCCCAAGACCCGATAATCCACCGATAAGAACAAAAAAACCAAGACGCGTGGCCCATGAGTACAGGGGTTGCGGTGTATAGGGATCAACAATCATTGGCATAAAAGGGCCCGCCATCAATCCCGCCAATACACCAGAGCCAAGACCTCCAGCCAATCCAAAACACATACCGCCTAAAATAACAGAGACATAGAAGATATGAACGTAGGCACTTTGTGTTCCACCAAGACCGTAAACAAAAATGCCAGAAAGAAGAAGCATTAGCAAAAGAAGAAGCACGACAAGAAAGCCAAACCCTCCTGTCGGAAAAAAGAAACGACTTAAAATACGATAAAAGGAATCTTTCATATTTTTTTATTTTCTGAAGCCTCAATTAGCATCATACCATTTCCTGTAAAGAAGTAAAAAGAATATAACTTTTTTCCTCTAATGACTTTCTGCTCAGGAAATCAAAATATTGTTAAGTTTTTGTTAAAACTTTTTCTGATATAAAAGTTACAGGAGTAACGTTAAAAGACGTTCACTTTTGACATTAAAAATAGGGCTACAGGTAAAGAAGGCTTTTTGTTACCCTTGTGAATATAGGGAAGAAAACAGGTTTATAAGACATTGCCATGTATTTTAATCATTGAAGATAACCCTGAAAACCTTTCTCTGCTTGAGCGGATTTCACAAAAACTTGATTGCACAATCAAAAGTTTCACATCCCCCCTTAAAGGACTTTCCTGGGCCCTGGAAAACGAGTTTGATCTCCTTGTTATAGACTACCACATGCCCAAGCTTGACGGGCTTGATTTCATTAAAAAACTCCGGTCAACGCCAGGTAAGGAGACTGTTCCTATTCTAATGGTCTCAAGTGAAGATAAAGCCCTTTTACGACCAGCTCTTGAAGCTGGTGCAAATGACTTTCTGCAAAAACCGTTGGATCGGACCGAGTTTCTGGCACGAGCTCAAAATATGCTTGACCTAAGAAATCATGATAAGAAGCTGCGTCAACATACGGAAAATTTGGCACAGGAAGTTCATAAAGCAACCCAAAAGTTAAAGCTTACACATGAACGATACCGCCTGGCCTCTCTCGCTTCCAATGATGGCTTCTGGGACTGGAACCTGGAGAAAAATACCATTTATTATTCTGATAGATGGTTTGAAATGTTAGGCTTTCACCCCGATGACTTACCTCATACTCTTGATACCTGGTTTTCCCGTGTTCATAAAGATGATCTTAAAACCTTAAGGAATCAGCTGGACCAGTTAATAGAGGGACATCTTGATATACTCTCTCAGGAAATCCGTCTACAGCACAGAACGGGTGAAATCATATGGGTCACCATCAAAAGTTTGACAGAAACAAACGATGTTGGAAAAATCATCAGACTTGTTGGGGCTCAAACAGACATTTCTGAACGTAAGCGTGTTGAAGAACAACTTGCCCGGGACGCCCTCCATGATCCCCTCACGGGATTGCCTAACCGACTTTTATTTAATGAACGTTTTGAACAAGCTTTTATGAGATTTAAAAGAGACAATAATGCTCATTTTGCTGTTTTGTTTATTGATATAGACCGTTTCAAACAAGTCAATGATATCCTTGGTCATGCTGTTGGTGACACTCTTTTAATGACACTTTCCGGGCGAATGAAAAAGTGCTGCCGTGAAGTTGATACAGTTGCACGTCTTGCGGGGGACGAATTTGTTATTCTGTTATCAGCTCCTCATAATGTTAATGATACGCTTGCCATCGCACAACGCCTTGTTACAGAACTGAATCAGCCCGTCTTCCTGGATAATCAGGAAATCCATCCCTCGGCCAGTGTCGGAATTGCTTTTTCAGATACATCCTATCTTTCAAAAGGCGATATGTTGCGCGGGGCTGATCTGGCTCTTTACCAGGCAAAGGAAAAAGGTCGTAATCAATACTGTGTTTTTGATGTTTCAAAAAAAGCCGAAATGGTAAAACCCTTACGGTATAAATCTGATTTAAAACAGGCGGTGAACAAAGAGGAATTCATCGTTTATTTCCAGGGAATTTTTGATGCTGTTTCAGAGAAACTCTGTGGGTTTGAGGCGCTTGCTCGCTGGCAACATCCTGATCTGGGAACGGTTCTTCCAAAAGATTTTCTCCTCCTGGCAGAAGAGTCAGGTAAAATCGCTGAAATAGATCGACAAATCTTTGAGGAATCTATAAGACAAGTTGCTCGCTGGCGTCAACAGTCAGGGGAAGACCTTTTTATCAGCTTTAACCTATCAACATCTGCCCTGTTGAACTTGTCTATCAAAAATGACTTTCAAGCCCTGGCCCGGGAACATAATCTGGCACCGGATAAAATTGTATTAGAGCTTCCCGAAAAAATTGCCCACGAAGGACTGGCTGTTGCCTCCAAAACGCTAGATGCTCTTAAGGCATCAGGGTTTCGCATTGCCCTGGATGACTTTGGTGCCGGAATCGCTTCTTTACATACTCTCCCGGGTTTACCCCTTGATATCCTAAAAATTGACCGTTCCCTGGTTACAGATATTCATACCAATACCAGGAATCAGGAAATGTTAAAATTAATCCGGCTTATCATTGATAACAGGGGCCTTGATACTATTATTGAAGGGGTTGAAACACAGGAAGAACTGAATTTTATAAGACAAAACTTTCAGGGGATGATCCAGGGTTACTATTTTCAGAAACCGGTTTCTGCAAATGAAATAGAAAGCCTTTATCCTGCTTTCACAGGAATAAAACCTCAACAAAATAGTATAAAAAGGTAAGGCTGACTTATAAAAAAGTATAAGCCTTCTAGGATTTTTTCAATTTCAGAAGGCTTACAAAAAAATAGCTTATATGTTAAGAACAGAGGCGATAGCCTCTTTCAGATAAGGAGCAGTCACCCCTTTATGCTGTTGCGACAAAACCTCTTTGGTTTCTTCTGTCACATTCTTTGGATGAGCCTCAAGATAATAAACACCCACAAGTATGCGACCCTGAAAACCATCAGATTGCACCCACTCTTTGGGAGTGAAAACATCAAAAAGGCCAAGAGCCCTAAGGCCTGACAAATTTTCTTTAACAAAAGATGAAATTCGTTCCAGCTTCTCTCTTGTCTCTTTTGAATCAGGAAGAGCCAGAAGTTGGTCCAACAAAGCAATATTATTATAAAAAGAAGCAATTGTTCCTTTTCTAATAAAAGCTTTTTCCTTTGTGAAAGGATTTGTTACTTCAGCCGCATCAACACCATCCGGCAAAAGCTTTGCAGGTGTCACTGCAGTTAAAGGCCTTGGCGAAGACTCACAAAAACCGGTTTGAGAAAATACCAGGGCAGCCGCACTTAATAAAATAACTTTTTTCAATATTATCTCCTTAGACAACACTTAAAATGCCAAAATATTATTTATTTTGACAGTGTCAAGAAAGTACTTCAGATAAAATGAAAAGTCAATAAAATAATAGCCATATAAATAAAATAGTAATTACAGTTTTATTCACTATCTTTACACTGGGTCATCATGAATCCCATGAGGCTTTTCTGCACCAGCAGCATTAGACAGCTTCAATTTCATCATTATCATCATTATTATGATGCATATGACTACCATTGAGATCTTGCAAATCTTTTTCAAAAGCTCTACCTGCTTTTTTGGAACGGCTTCCTAACTTATCAAGAGCAATGGAAACAACTTCAGCACTACCTGCAATAATGACAAAGGTCTGTCCAATATCATCTCCGTAAAGAACGGCTCCTATTCCTGCACTGATAACACTTACAACATCCAGAATAGAGGAAGTAACCTTCATCACCTCGCCGGAAATAAGATAACAATTCCTTCCCCTCCAGTACCATTTACGCTGCCATACACTCAGATTATATGTGCTCTCTTGCGCATCATGCAAAAGCCTTTGATCCAGATCTAATGGGTCTCCATCATGCATAACAGCGATAGGAGGCGCTCCTCCATCATCATCATCCAAGTCCGAATCTGATCCCCAGGAGGGAGAAATCAGGAAAAAGCTCGCCATCAAAATCATCAAAGTCTTTTTAAAAAAATCGGTCATCGTACCTCCCTTTTTCATTCTTTCCGTAAGGACATATTTATTGCCTGTTAAAGTTCTTTTTATCACAGACACATTTTAATTTCCTCATAAAATTCAAAAACACAAGATACCTTTACAATTCCTCTTACAAAAAAGTCCTGAAAACGTTAAGGTAGGATTTATTTTAATTGATCCGATCAAGGAGCCCCGAATGTCCCAAAACGGTTATTATCGTTATCCCGCTATTTTTAAAGAAACTGTCATTTTCGTCTGTGAAGATGATCTATGGCAAACGGACCTGAATGGATCCCCTGCCCGTCGCCTGACATCGGGACTAGGGGCGGTCAGTTGTCCGGTCTTCTCTCCAGATGGTTCTGAAATTGCCTTCTCTGCAACAAGTGAGGGACACAGCGAAGTTTATACAATGCCGTCTCGGGGGGGCGATGCCACTCGTTTGACATTTCTGGGAGACACAGTCACGGTTTTATCCTGGACCCTGGAAGGTATTCAATTTTCAACAGCGGCCGGTAGTCCTTTTGCACGCCTGTCATGGATCTGGCGCGTTCCCTCCAGGGGTGGTGCTCCTGAAAAACTAGCTGTAGGACCAGCCTCATACCACATGTCCAGGGATCATCAGGGAGGTGCCGCAGGAGCCGTGATTCAGCGTCTGGGATATCGTGAATATGGCTATTGGAAACGTTATCGAGGCGGGACAGCAGGGACCCTTTGGATTGACAAAAAGGGAAATGGAAACTTTACCGAGCTGTTGTCCCTGAAATCGGATCTGGCACGCCCTCTGTGGATCCAGGATCGTATTTATTTTGCCTCCGATCATGAAGGAATTGGGAATCTGTATTCCTGCACAGTAGACGGTGATGACCTGCAACGTCACACAGAGCATCTGGATTTTTATATCCGTAATCAGCAAACAGACGGAGATCACATCATCTATCAGGCAGGGGCGGATCTTTATACTTTTGAGGTCAAAACCCGAATACACAAAAAACTCGATTTTGACTTCCACAGTTCCAGACCGGAACGAGCCCGTAAATTTGTATCAGCCAGTCGCTATCTTGAAGATGCCAGCTTGCACCCCAAAGGACATCATTTGGCCATAACGGCACGAGGAAAACCCTTTGTGTTTGGCAAGTCTGATGGCCCCGTTCTTCAACTGGGTCAAGAAGACGGTGTGCGATATCGCCTTCCCTGCTGGTTAAAAGATGGGGAACGTGTTCTTGTTGTTTGTGACCAAAATGGGGAAGAATCTCTTGAGATTTACGATGCCGGTTCTTCAAAATGCCTTTCATCTTCAAAAGGACTTGATTTTGGACGGGCCCGAAAAATAGCGGTGAGCCCTACACAGGATGCGGTTATTCTCGTCAACCAGAAAGGTGAGATTATTCATTTAGACCTGTCCACCTGGTCCATGAAAGTACTGGACCAAAGTCGCCACGAAATGGTCACTGGTATTTCCTGGTCTCCGGATGGTCGCTGGGTTGCCTACCACTGTTCTCTCTCTCGACGCCAATCCGCTATTAAAATTGCAGAGGTTGCCTCTGGAGAAACCCATCAAGTAACGAACCCCGTTTTAAAAGATGTTTCTCCTGTTTTTGATCCCGAAGGAAAATATCTTTATTTTCTCTCTTACCGGGAATTTGATCCCAACTGGGACACACTTCACTTTGAATTGGGATTCCCGGCAGGCATGCGGCCTTATTTAATCACCTTACAAAAAGGTATGGAATCACCCTTTGAAGTGCGACCAGCAAGTTTAGCAGAAACCGAGGCAGATAAAGACGACAAGGAAGCTTCCTCTGACGAAGATGCCGAAAAGGATACCACCAAAAAAGAAGACGACAAGAAAATTCCCGAGGTCACTATTGACTTTGACGGCATTCAAAATCGTCTCATTGCCTTTCCTGTCGAACCCGGTGTTTTCTCGGGATTACGAGCCATTAAAGGCAAAGCACTTTATTTAAGTTGGCCCCTTGTTTCCGGCAGTGATGAAAGTGATGATGCGAACGGAAGTGGTTCTGTCCTGGAAGCTTATGACTTTGAGGCCCAGAAAACAGAAGAGCTTCTTCATGATGTTGACGGGTATGACCTTTCCCTTGACCACCAGCACCTTATTTATAAAACAGGCAAGCGCCTGCGTGTTATCAAGGCTGGCGAAAAAGCAGAAAGCTCATCAGATAACGACACACCGCGTAAATCAGGTTGGGTTAACCTGGATCGTGTCCGTGTTTCTGTGACACCCGCTTTGGAATGGCCACAAATCTATAAGGAAGCCTGGCGCCTTCAACGTGACCATTTCTGGGTTGAGGATATGTCACAAATTGATTGGCAACGTGTTTATGATCGTTATTGGCCCCTCGTCGACCGAGTATCCACACGCCGCGAACTCACAGACCTTCTTTGGGAAATGCAGGGAGAACTTGGCACTTCTCATGCTTATGCTTTTGGAGGAGATATCAGTCCGTCTCCTGCCTGGACTGTTGGGCGTCTGGGGGCAGAATTCACCTATAATCACGATGAAAAAGCCTACGAGATTAAATCTATTGCCAAAGGAGACCCATGGAAGGCATCCAAAACATCTCCCTTGAATCAGGTTGGGATTCAAGCAAAGGTCGGAGACTTTCTTTATAAAATTAATGGACAAGAGGTTTCTCCGGAAAGCCCCCCTGAATCTCACTTGACACATCAGGCCGGTCAGGAAATTCGTCTGACTCTATCCGCCAACCCAACAAATAAAGAGGGTAGTGATTCTGGTAAAACACGTGACGTTACTATACGTCCTCTTCGTTGTGAAACAGTTCTGCATTACCGTGACTGGGTTGAAAACAACCGGCGTTATGTTCACGAAAAAACCCAAGGGCGTGTTGGTTATCTTCATGTCCCGGATATGGGAACAACAGGTTTTGCCGAATTTCATCGCGGATTCCTGGCCGAATGCGGGCGTGACGGTCTGATTGTTGATGTGCGTTATAACGGAGGTGGCAACGTCTCGCCCCTTATTCTTGAGAAACTTTCCCGTAAACAATTGGGATATGATGTAACACGCTGGATGGGGCATTTCCCTTATCCAGAGGATTCGACATCGGGGCGCCTTGTTGGCCTGACAAACGAGCATGCCGGATCAGATGGGGACATGTTCTCTCATGCTTTCAAGGCCTTAAAACTGGGACCGCTTATTGGAAAAAGAACCTGGGGTGGAGTCATTGGAATTTGGCCTCGTAACCCGCTTGTTGATGGGGGGCTTACGACCCAACCCGAGTTTTCTGCCTGGTTTGAAGGTGTTGGATGGGGGCTTGAAAACTATGGTGTTGATCCCGACATTGTTGTTGAAAACACCCCACAGGATTATGCCGAAGGTCGTGATGCCCAGCTTGATCGCAGCATCGAGGAAGTTCTTAAAATCCTGAAAGAAAACCCTGTCGTTGTGCCAGACTTTGGCGATCGCCCTAATCTATCGATTCCCACAAAACTGGAAGAAAAATAAAAGCTGTCGCTTTGATGAAACTGATAAAAAGGAGCCCCTCTTTACGAGGGGCCTAGTTTTTTACAGGGTTAGGAAATATCAACAGTCGGAGAACTGTCGATATTTTTTCGGCGAGCAAACCAGCCCGCGAAACTTGAAAGTCATCCTTTGTTTACAAACAAATGATGAACAAAAACTTAATTTCTAGGATGATCTTAAAAAAAAAGTTGAGAAAAATCTCTCGTGTTTTTTAGCGTAAGTATTCTTTACCTATAAAAATCCCGAGAAAATTTTGAACCTCCCTCACGCCCGCCATTCAGAAGAAGCTTTTCTCACATTCGTCATTCAGAAGGAACGTAGTGACTGAATAATCCAGTACCCCATGAACCCGC
>DDGG01000025.1 GCA_002337525.1 Alphaproteobacteria bacterium UBA1908
AAGAAATTTCTGGAAAGTGATTAGAAAATAATCCCGGACCTTCCTTAAGGAACAGGTTAAACTGCGTTCTTAAGGAAGGTTAATAACTAGGAACCGGACCCTAAATGAACCTGACCACGTGATTTCGCAAGATCAATTTGTTTCTGGCGTTCTTCGGCACGTCGGCGATTTTTCTCGCTTTGTGTTTCGAAACAACGAGGGCAACTTACACCAGGCACATACTTGTCACTTTTCTTCTTTTCTTCTGTAATAGGAAAACGACATGCATGACATTGGTCATAGTCGCCTTCTCTCACACCATGCCCAACAGAAACACGATCATCAAAGACAAAGCACTGTCCGTTCCAAAGGCTCTTTTCTTCGGGCATCTCTTCCAGGTATTTTAAAATTCCACCCTTAAGGTGATAAACATTCTCGAACCCTTGTTCCAACATATAGGAAGAAGCTTTTTCACAACGAATCCCCCCGGTACAAAACATGACCACTTTTTTATCTTTTTCAGGATCAAAGTTCTTTTTGACATATTCAGGAAACTCACGGAAAGAGTCTGTGCCGGGATTAAGGGCTTTTTTAAAAGTTCCAATCTCATATTCGTACGTATTGCGACAGTCAATTACCACTGTTTCCGGGTCTTCAAGCAAAGCATTCCAATTTTCCGGATCAACGTAAGTACCGACTTTTTTATTAGGATCTGTTCCGGGAACACCTAAAGTCACAATTTCTTTTTTAAGGCGCACTTTTGTCCTTAAGAAAGGTTGTTCACTTGCAAAGGACTCCTTGTATTCCAAATTATTAAAGCGCCCATCTTTTTCCAAAAAGGCTACCAGCGCATCAATACCTGATCGTGAACCTGCTACCGTTCCATTAATACCCTCGTGAGCCACAAGCAAAGTCCCTTTAATTTTATAGGAAGAAAGCAAATCATACAAAGAGTCTCTTAATACCTTATAATCAGGTAAGGAAACGAACTGGTACAGAGCCGCAACAACAATCTGATTCATTTTTGAACCCCTTTTTTCAAGACAATACTATCTTCTATCTTAGAATAGGGGAAAAAAGCAAGTCCTAGTGCGGACGCCTTAAACTTGGGAGTCCCAGAATTTCCGGGATATTAGGGTCTTTCGCATGGAAAAAGGTATAGGAAAGTGTGATTGTTGTGACTTCCTTCAGGTTTTCATCATTAATAATTTCAGGATCAATGAAAAACTGAACAGGCATATCAATTACCTGACCTGGAGGTAAGATCTGTTCTTCGAAACAAAAGCATTCAATCTTGTTAAAATAAAGTCCTGCCTTATCGGGAGTTACATTATAAGTTGCTATGCCAATTAAGGGCTCGCTGGAGGTATTCTTGACTTGATAAAAAGCCAGCCCTGTTTCACCCGCATAAACAGTAACTTCATTTTGTAAAGGCTTGAATTTCCAGGGCAGGTCTTTTTGAACCGTTGCGTTAAAACGAACCTTAATCAAACGATCCACGACTTTATTGGCATTTTGATAAACAATCCGGGGAGTTCCTCCATAACCCGTTTTTTGACAAAAAATACGATAGAGAGGTACAGAAGCAAATGCCAGAAGAGACATCATCAAAAACAGGGCAAGAACAACAATCAGAACAATCCGATTTTTTTTACGTAATTCTTTTGATCTAACAGGCTGTGCAATCAACCTATAGCCTCACAATAGAAAGACCATAGAAAAGAAGGCATAACCCCATTAAAATAAGACCCAGGACCAAATTTCTTTTTTTGAAACGATTCCGATTATCATTATTATTCATGACGCAAATCCTTTATCGACTAACATCATGGCTAATAGAACAAAGAGATACAAAATAGAATAGCCAAAAAGCTGCATCGATTCCCTGGCAGCTTCAGGTCGGAAAAGCCGCATTGACAAGAAAATATAACAAGCACCAAGAATACCAGCACTAAAACCATAAATATGCCCAAGATATCCCATAAAACAAGGTGCAAGACTTACCCCTAAAAGCAACACTGAGTAAACCAGAATCTGGCGCTTGGTAGAATCAAGACCAGCGGTAACAGGCAACATAGGAACACCCGCCTTACGATAATCATCATGGCGGTAAAGAGCCAAAGCCCAAAAATGAGAGGGGGTCCAAATGAAAACTAATAAAAAAAGAAGCCACGGAAAAAGAGTTACATCCCCTGTTTTAGCAGCCCAGCCAATAACAGGGGGAAAAGCACCTGCTGCCCCACCAATCACAATATTCTGAGCCGTCGCACGTTTTAAATAAAAAGTGTAAATAACAACGTAAAAGAAAATGGAAAAAGCAAGAATCCCCGTTGCCAAAGCATTCGTCGACAAAAACATCAAAAGAAGAGAAACCAAAGTCAACAGGACACCAAATGTCAAAGCATCGTCCGGGGCAATAAGCCCAGCGGGAAGAGGGCGTTTTTTTGTGCGTACCATAATAGAATCAATATCCCTGTCATACCACATATTAAAAACAGCTGCTGCCCCGGATCCCAGAGCAATTGAGAGTGTTGAAACAAAAACAAGGAAAGGATGCATTGATCCCGGTGCCAGCAAGGTACCCACAAAAGCTGAAAAAACGACTAAAGTCATGACTCCTGGCTTCATCAATTGCCAAAAATGTTCTGGAGAAGCTTTCTCAGAATTCAGGGCAAAAGGCTGAAACTCCGGGGATCCGGCAGAATCAGAAAAAATTGAGTCAACAACAGACATATTCTACCCTATTTAACCTTTGGTGGCACCTCGAAAGAGTGAAAGGCAGGAGGAGATTCCAGGGTCCATTCCAAAGTATCTGCTCCCTCACCCCAGGGATTTTTTGGAGCTTTTCTTTTCTTCAAAAAAGCCTCCAAAATAAGATACAGGAAAATAAGTGCTGCAATGCCTGACACAAAGCCCCCTATAGAGGAAACAAAATTCCATCCTGCAAAAGCATCTGGATAATCAACATAACGCCTTGGCATACCCGCAAGGCCCAAAAAGTGCATGGGAAAGAAAAGAAGGTTCACCCCTACAAAAGTTGTCCAGAAATGAAGTTTTCCTATAGTCTCATTATATAAATAACCTGATATTTTTGAAAACCAATAATAAAAACCGGCATAAAGACCAAACATAGCCCCCATTGACAAGGTATAATGGAAATGGCCTACAACATAATAGGTATCATGCATTACGATATCCACCCCCCCGTTTGCCAAAATAACGCCTGTAAGCCCTCCAAGCGTAAAGACTACGAGAAACCCAATCGCAAAAAGCATGGGAGTCTTAAAAGTCAAAGAACCTCCCCAGATTGTTGCAAGCCAACTGAATATCTTAATCCCTGTTGGTACAGCAATAATCATTGTCGCCGCAGTAAAATAGGCTTGTGCTTCAACATTAAGCCCTACAGTAAACATATGGTGAGCCCATACAATGAGGCCGACAAACCCAATACCAACCATCGCATAAACCATACCCAAATACCCGAAAACAGGCTTACGAGAGAATGTTGACAAGACCTGACTAATAATACCAAAGGCAGGTAAAACCATAATATAAACCTCGGGGTGTCCAAAAAACCAGAACAAGTGCTGAAAAAGAACAGGATCCCCTCCACCAGCAGGTTCAAAAAAGGTTGTTTGGAAATTACGGTCTGTCAAAACCATTGTAATACCACCCGCCAGAACAGGTAAGGTTAAAATCAGAAGAAACGCAGTCACAAGCATTGCCCAAACAAATAAGGGCATTTTATGAAGCGTCATCCCTGGTGCGCGCATGTTAAAAATGGTCACAACAAAATTTATGGCCCCCAAAATAGAGGAAATACCCGCTATGTGGAGAGATAAAATAGCAAAATCCACAGAGGCATCAGGGTGTCCTGCAAGACCGCTTAAGGGAGGATATAATGTCCACCCCGTACCAAGTCCCGAGCCTGTTACAAGAGCAAGTGTTGCCAAAATAAGTGAGGGTGGCAAGAGCCAGAAGCTTATATTGTTCAAACGAGGGAAAGCCATATCTGGCGCTCCGATAAGAAGTGGGACGAACCAGTTCCCAAACCCTCCAATAAGCCCGGGCATCACCACAAAGAAAACCATAATGATGCCATGCCCGGTTACCAAAACATTATAAAGCTGGTGGTGCTCGGCCATAAACCCACCACCTGGTGTCATCAGCTGAGCACGCATCACCATCGAGAAAGCGCCTCCAACCACAGCGGCCACAATTGCAAAAATGATATAAAGTGTTCCTATATCCTTATGATTTGTCGATAAAATCCATCGTCGCCACCCTGTGGGATGAGAATGATGAGTCTGTGCACTATCAGTCAAAGATTTTGCCGTCATTTTATTTCCTTGCGTTATTATTTTGCGCTAAAACAATTTCATTACCCGTCCTATGATGAGAAGGCGCAGCATCTTCCATCGCAAATTGCTGTTTGGCACTTTCTAGCCACTTTTGATATTCCTCTTTCGAAACAACTTTCACGGCAATCGGCATATATGCGTGTTCTGAACCACAAAGTTCCGAGCATTGCCCATAATAAGTACCTTCTTTTGTGACACGCGTCCATATTTCGGCAACACGCCCTGGTACTGTATCCTGTTTTATACCAAAAGCAGGCACAGCAAAACTATGAATCACATCGTCTGCTGTCAGTAAAAAACGCACCGTTGTATTAACAGGAATAACAACAGGATTATCAACTTCCAAAAGACGTAAACCAGGATCAGAAACTTCGTTCTCCGGGACCATAATACTATCAAATTCAAATTCTTGATCAGGGTAAGAATAATGCCAATACCATTGACGTCCCACAACTTTGACCGTTAATTCTGCATCTTCAACTTTATCCATGTAATAAATCAATTTAAAAGTTGGAAAAGAGATACCAAGCAAAATCAGGACAGGAATTGTCGTCCACACAACTTCAAGAAGAGTATTATGGCTTGTTTTGGAAGGGTTTGGGTTGCGCTTTGCACTAAACTTGTAAACGGCATATCCCAAAAGCACAAAAACGATTACTCCAATAGACGTGATCGTGATCATCAAAATATCATGAAGACCAATAATACGCTCCATAATGGGGGTTACAGGTTCCTGGAATCCCATTTGCCATGGCACCGGCTTATCCGCACAAAGAGGTGACAACCCTGCCCAAAAAGCCATAAAAATGAATGAAATTAGCCGCTTATACATCTTCGCGCTCTTTTATTAAAAAATATCACAAAATGAGTATACCTGTCTCTGACACAAATCGGTATAGGGAAACAAAGAATATTTTTAAAAAAAATCTTAAAGGCCGGATTTTGTTCTAAAAACCACAATCTTTAGAAAAAAAAATGTACAAATATTGCCTAACAGGTTGTTTTGAAAAGGTTTGTTAACTTTTTATTAAAGATATTAAGACTTTCTAATGACACGTTGCAAAGTCTCTGATAATTTTCAACGCTTATGAAATATCATTGTAGATCCATATTTTAGGAGTTTTTAAATTGATAAAGAATAATAGCCGATTTTTTTCGTATCTCTTTGTATTAGGCCTTTTCTGTCTGGGACAAACCGTTAATGCTTCTGCAGAAAAAGCTCCTCCTCACCTGACAACAGAAAATGCTGCGGATGTTCTCACAGAAGCAGGAGAATATACATTCGATTCTATAAAATTTCATCCTGTTAAGGACATCGTCATGTCCTTTCTTCAGCTTGCAAATGCACCAAGAAATTCTTTAGATTCCGGGAAAGAACCATATCCAAAAACAACGCTTCCTATTCATCTGGAATTTTTCCCTGCATCGGATGATTTGGGCAAATCTCCCGCGACAATCTATCTCCCTGGAAGCGCAGGACTAGGACTCTCGGAACAAGATGAGATTAATTACCTCCACAGCATCGGCGAACACGTCTTTGTGATTAAAACAAATTATTCACATGTAAAATTCCTTCATAAAGATGATAAGCCCCCGCTTGCCAAAAAAGAACTCATTAGAAGGTCTTCCACAACGTCAAATCAACTTAACGCCAATCCTTTCAATCAAGTGGCCGATTTTGCCCGCCTTTATAAAATCATGGAAACACTTTCTTTTATTGATTTGGAAAAAGTCACTCTTTTAGGAGACTCTCTGGGAGGTGTCGCGACACTACTGGCGTCACAAGGCGAATTTTTAGGCCCGCTTTTTCCTGGTGCCAAATTCATGGGAAAAACTTACGAAGGAACACCGGACCCTCATGACTGGTGGATTCATTTACCAAACGTGACATATGTGGCACGCTGGCCCATTCCAGCCATGATGCCCCTTTGCCCGAAAGTATACTCAAAGGCAAGACTGCTTGTTTTTGCGGGAGCTGACGATGATTATTGCGAACCAGAACCCATGATTCATGCAGCACGAGCACTTGCAAAAAGGAGCACCAAATTTCATTTTGAACTTCTTGAAGGAGTAGGACACTTCCCGGGCGCCAACAGAGAGGAATACGAAGCAAGAACTCGATTAGCCTCTGCTCACGCCAAAAGCCCAGACGACATCAAGATTTTATATGATGAAACCTCTGATAGCTATAAACTCCCCAAGGGTCAGAATATTTCAGGATCATGCTTCTCACTAGGACAGCCTCTCAGTGATTTAGCAATCCCTGAGGGAGTGAGTATGGATGATTTTTTTATGGAAAAATATCCGGTATTAACCTTCTTTCATAATGGGCGTGGTGCTTTCAATCTACCTGAAAAGTCAAGAATGCTTCTTAACAGAGAACATTTATCCCCTCTTCTTAAAACCACAACAGGAACATCTATTAAACCTGATCCCAGAGCTATAGAATATGTTCGCAGAAGGACAGAGGAGTTTAAACGGTGGAATGAAGTTGAAGCTATAAAAACGTCACTCTCTCAGACCCTCCATCTTCTTGGCTATGATGGAGAAAACCCTGAAACAATCCGATCCTGTTATGTAAGAACAACAGAGAGAGAATCTTATCTGGATGATAGATAAAACTGCATCCCACAAATATTAAACTTTCGAAACATAAAGAGGGCTGGAAAGATCATCATTTTCAACCCTCTCCTTTTTAAACGGGAATCATTCCCCAAATCATAAAAGGACACTCCCTCTTATAGCCTTGAAGGCCCCTGAACGCGGGCAACCGTTAAAACATAAACTGCATCTGCCCCTGCCTTTATCAAAACTTTCGACGCATGATAAACGGTCGCACCAGATGTATAGACATCATCTACCAGAAGAACACGTTTCCCTATTAGTTTTTTTTGGTATGATTTGGATACTCGAAAAACATTTTTTACATTTTTAAAACGCTGTCTTGCAGACAATACTCCCTGACTTGGCGTTTTCTCATACCGTTTTAATCCCAAGGGAAGAAAAGGTATGCCTGACAAATGTGACAAGGCCTTACCCAAAAGGGCCGCCTGATTATAACGCCTTTTTAAAAGACGGCTCCAATGAAGGGGGACTGGAACAATAAAATCTGATTCAGAGATAAGATCTCGTCCTGCTCGAACAAGCCATTTTGCAAAAACAGGAGCAAGTTCAGTCCCATCACCATGCTTAAACCTTAGAATAAGTGTCTTGCTGGCTTCGGAATAAAACAAAGCCGATCGCGCTTTGGTAAAGGGAGGTTTTTTTTGAATGCAAGCGGCGCATAAAGACCCTTGTTCCACCTCAAAATCAAAAGGAAAACCACAGCAATCACACTGAGGGGATGAAATATAGGATAGTTTCGGCCAACATGCGCCACAAAGGCTTTCTGCCGACAAAACCTCCTCCCGGCATAAAAGACATCTGTGAGGAATGAAAAATGTAAGAGCCTTTTGAAAAAAATCTTTCATAAAAAATTAACTTGCAGAACTTTTTTCACACAAAATATCAGAAGGTGTCCTTGATAACAGGAACGACCCTGCTTCTTCAACAAAAACAGCGTCTTCCAAAATAAGCTGCGGCCTGATTCCTCCATTCCACTCGTTATTCTTAAGCCCGCCATACACATGCATCATGCGACCCTGCCCTTTTAACAAAGCTTCCCCCAGAGGGGTTTCAAAAGCTCTAAAGGCAATCGCCTCCAAACTTCCTCCCAAAGGGCTGGAAAGGTAGCACCGCACATGATGTTGACCAACAACTGTTGCTTTCAGGGCCTTAACTTCTTTTAAAATAACTTTTGGAGAGGGGTTGCCCTGACCAAAAGGACCCATTTTATCAAGACTTTCAATCAAATCTACATCCACAGCGTTGATCGTCAAAATACTATCGTAAGATAGTTCTGGCATTTTTGGAGGCCCTAAAGTCGAAATTTCTGTTACGAGAAAGTTCGTAAATGCGGGAACTTTTTCCTTCTGTATTGTAATTCCCGCAGCCATAGGGTGCCCCCCCCCGGCTTCAACGAGCCCAAGATGCTTTGCTTTCTGGACAAGTTGCCCCAGATCAATCCCAGGGACAGAACGGCCAGACCCTTTACCAATGCCCTTCTCATCATATGCCAAAACAAATGTCGGTCGAAAGTAGTGATCTTTCAATCGACCTGCCACAATACCAATTACACCCGGATGCCATCCTGATTCTCCAACGATCAAAACAGATGGCAGCACCCCAAGCGCACTCACTTTTTGGTGAGCTTCTTCAAGGGCCTGTGCCTCAAGAAATTGGCGTTCCTGATTAAAGGCTTCCAGTTTTTCGCAAATCTCGCGAGCACGACAGGGATTATCTGTTGTTAAAAGATCAACTCCCAACGACGCCTTCCCTACACGACCTCCTGCATTAATACGGGGACCAAGTATAAAACCAAGATGATAAGCAGCAGGTTTCTCTTGAAGGCCACAATGGTCCATTAAGGTTCTCAGGCCTAATTTATCGCGCTGGGTCAAAACTCGAAGCCCCTGAAAAACCAGAGCACGATTTAATTCTTTTAGTGGAACGACATCGCAAACAGTCCCCAAAGCCACCAAATCCAGAAAAGATAATAAATCCGGCAGCTTTTTTTTCTGAAAAAAAGAACATCCTCTCAATCGACGATGAAGAGCAATCAAAAACAGGAACGTAACACCTACTCCAGCCAAATATGTATAGGGACTTTCCTCGTCCACACGATTTGGATTCACTAAAGCCGTTACAGGGGGACGCTTTGCCTCACCCGCATGATGATCAAGAACAATCACATCCAAACCCAAACGCTCGGCCTCTTCAAGAGCTGCATGCGCACTTGTTCCACAATCGACTGTAATCACCAAACCAGCCCCTTGCCGAGAAAGGTTTTGCATTGCTGTGATGTTAGGACCATAGCCTTCTGTCAGACGATCAGGGATATAAACCGAAATATCAATACTGATTTCCTGAAAAAAGCGCTTTAAAAGAGCACTGGACGTGGCTCCATCCACATCATAATCCCCGAAAACGACTATTTTTTCTTTTTTTTCAAGAGCCTCAAGAGTGCGATCAACAGCCCGATCCATATCTTTTAAATGGCTGGGATCCTGTAAGAAATCCCTCACTTTGGGGTTCAGAAAAGTTGATACCGACTGGCAATTAATTCCTCGACCCACAAGGCAATCTGCAACAAGCGATGAAACATCATTTTCTTGCTGAATTTTTAGAGAAGAAAAGCCATCAAGGCCACGGGGTCTCCATGATTTTTTCAGCAAAGACGAGTCAAGGATATGCATTTTAATAGCGCTTCTTCTGATAAATTGTTGGCATAAAATAACAAGGAGCCCCTAATAAAGCCATTCAAAAAAAGAGCTTTCTTTTTAAAAATTATTATTTTATCGAAAAAAATACTCAAAAATGCTATTATAGCCTTGTCATAAAGTTATAGATCTGACAAGCTATTAACGTTCAAACAATGGGAGGAACATATGAAAAAACTATCAACATGCCTGGCTCTTGCAGCCTTTATTGGTGCGGCATCTCTTGCATCACCTGCTGATGCTTTCTCGTTCAGCAAATTATTAAGCGATGGCCTGAAAAAAGGTAAAGATTTTGTTAAGAAGCAAGTCAACGACCCCGACAACCAAAAAATGGCTCTTGGACTAGCAAAAACTGCTGGTGGTATGGCTCTTGATGCAGGTAAAAGTTATGCCAGCAGCAAATTAAGCGGTAGCAAATAATAATAGTTAAGGAGACTTACATGTCATTCAAAAAAATTGCCCTTGCGGCCCTTCTTTCGGCTTCTTTTATGACTTCTGCCGCTTTTGCTGAAGCCTCGAAGCCAGCAGTAGAGAAATTCCCGCATCTTAAAGATACAATCACACATCTGATGGATTTCCGTCATGCGCTGGTCGCTGATATGAAAGAAGCAGATTCTGAAGAAAAAGTTTTGGAAGCGGCTAAAAACATTGCTCATATTGATGATGCAATTGCAACTCTTCATGCCGTGGGTCACGTCCATGACAATGCCCATAAACTTGATAAATAAAGTATCATTTTTTATGTTGTAAGGAGGGCTGTAGCCCTCCTTTTTTGTTTCTTAAATACTTTTTTACAAAGCTGACTTCAACCATTCGCGATAAAGGACGCGTACACCCTCTTTTGTCTCACGAGTATACCGGTAAAAACGTGCGATGCCTTTTGCACGTTCAAAAGCTTGCGGCTTTTTCCATTCTTTTGAAGGATCTCCAACAAGCGGCCCCAAAAGATTTGGCCCCCCAATAAGAACGTGCCTTAAAACAAAATCAACAAGGCTAAGATTCTTATCATGATTAAACATCATATCCCGCGTTGTCAGACCTGTTTCTGTACGACCTTTACCTCCCCGACAATGATGAATAGCATAAGCGCCTTGAGGGATACCGTCAAAAGCGAGTCTTAGATAGTCACCATCTTCATCCTCAATAGCATTATGGTCGGTAATAGGAACGCGCCCATATCCCAAACCAAGATCATGCGCCAAATCTTTTTCACTGTAGGCTCGTTCCACATTATACGTTTGAGTTTCAGACCGACGAATCATCCCTTTGTCTTTTTCAGTGATCAAAGATAATGTCAAAATTTCATGGTCCTGAATACTCTGAATCAGTCTACCCTCGACAGCTTCAACCTTAAGATTACTTTTGCCTTTTGAAAAAGCATCCCCCGGAGCATATAAACTCATAGGCAGAGACTGCGTTTCATCAGAAAAAATCAAGCCAACAGGACTATTACCTACTGCTTTTTTCATTTCAAGATGAAGATGGGGTTCCTCTCGATGATCGACAATCGTAATCCACGTTTTAAGAGCTCCAGCTTCTCTCATGCGTCTGACTGTCTCAAGAGCCCCTTCAAAGTCAATACCAACACTATCGCTCAAAGTTTTTGCTCTTTCTATATCATCATGATCTTCAATAAATTTGATTGTTTCAAGAAGCTGATCTTTATTAAATTGGGCACACCCAACACCCCGTGATTCTGCCAGCCCTTCTCGTGAAGGTAAAAGCCACTCCACCGGTAATGAAGCTTGACGCTCTCCAGAAAGATCTTCCCATCTCAGTGATGCCTCTTCTTCTGTAATAATATCATTTTCTTTCATTTGTGCTTTATTTTGCTCATACATGATTGAGATAGCAGAAATGCCTTGTTTTTCTGCTTCAGATAACTCAGACCAGGGAGTATTTTTTTCAACCAGCGCGGGATCAATAATCTTTAGATCTCCTGACCAAAAGGCCTGAACAAGATCCGGATCATACGCCTGCCATGTTCCACGTAAACTTTTTGGGTTCTTTGGAGGCTCAAATGAACCAACATCTACCGCTGATACTGCCGAAAAAACATTCATATAATCGAATTTTTCTCCTGGCTTCAGGCCCTGGGAAGACGAGGACCCGACAGATGAATCAAATTCTTCCGCACTTGCCAGGGCGCACTGATTTCCCAAAAGACTTGAAGAGAGTAAAAGGCATGCTAGCCAACTTGATTTCTTATCCACTTTAAGCTCCTTTTTTTGTGATGACTTGATCACGGTAGAGATAAAAAGTGACTAAATTCGTAACAAAATCTTACTATTTGGGAAATTTATAGGAACATTTTTAAAGATTCCAGGAAGTGAATGATGAAGAAAGGAGGCACAGACGTCGAATCATTCATCAGATTAAGTTAAAGAATCCAGTTAAAAGTCTTCACACAAGATTATGAAAGTCAGTCAAAATAATTTTTTATCCATCCTTGAAGAGAGTTGCCTTAAAAACGCTGGCCTTCCGTGAGCGGTTTTTTTTCATCATTCTGCGTTGGTTCCATAGGAGGAGACCTGTTTAATGCCTCATAGAATGCATCCATTTGATTGTCATCAACAGTTTTTTCGTCTTCTCTTGAAGCAGGAAGACGCATATCAGAATTATTTTTTTCCCTGGTCCCCCAATTCTTGGAAGGTATTTGTTCTAAAGAAATACCAGCTCCCTGACCATGGTCTGCTTCATTAGGCTCTTCCTGCCCATCAAGGGTGTCCTCATTATCCAGAGCTTTAAAACCAAACACATCTTTCGCATCACCAGCCCCGGAAGAATGAGGCGTAAGTCCAAGCGATTGAACCGAAACGGGTGTTTTAGGAGGATCTTTTTGAGCAAATCCAGTGCATTCATGGATCCAAACGTCATAGACTGGGTGTTCAAGACCATAAATTGCAGGAGTCGATGCAAACATCCACCCACCAAAAATAGGAGCAAATCTGTTATTGCCTTGATCTTCAACAATTTCCATAAAAGCCAATGACTCAGGAGGCTCTTCAGGGGGCGCTTTTCGACACTGGTGAACGATGATACGCAGCTTTTCAAACTTAATCACTTCACCAATTTTAGCTTCAATCTGGAAAACACGACCTGTTACTTTATCAAGGCCTCTCAAGAAAACCCGATCTGTATAAAGTCCTTTTGTCGCAAGAGTCCTGACCTTATCTTCTGACGCATGCAAAGATGCCGTTAACAATGGCACGATACAAAAGATGCTTGCGAGCAGACTTAAATATAGAGATAAAGATTTCTTTATCCTGGATGAAAAATTTAGACAACCTTCTCTCAACTCATTTTGCCTCATTTACATTTTCTTTATCAGATTTATTACTGAAAATAAGCTGCCCTATCATAGCTTCTAAACTGACAGATGCTTGTGTATGAACAATTTCATCACCACTTGAAAGTGTTTCCTCTTCTCCACCTGGCACCAGAGCAACATATTTCCCTCCTAATAGTCCATCAGTTACAATTTCTGCTGATGAATCTGAAGGCAGTTTAAGCGAATCCTGAACACTTAAAACAACTCTTGCTAAAAAAGTCCTGGGATCGACAATCATAGTACGCACTGTCCCTACTTTCACGCCACTCAAGCGGACATCACTACCAATCTGCAAACCATCAACTCGATCAAACTGCGCTTGAAACTCCTGACCATTCCCATCTTTATAGCCACTACTTGTGTAGGCAAAAACAAGGAAAAATCCTGCGACCAGAAGGACGACCCCCCCCATCACTGTTTCAATAACATTGTTACGCATCACATATTTCTCGCTTTTTCACAGAGTTAACAGATTTACCAGAAGGATCCTTTGGGCAAGGACACCAGGCATCATAAGGCTTTTTCACAGATCGCCGCTGTCCATCGACTTTTGTAAGGCTTGCGGGTGGCACATAGGTAAAAGGCATTCCTGTTGTGTTTCTAAGGTGCTTTTTCTGCCAGGCTTTTTCTGGAGTCAACAAAGGACTTTCGTAAGTAAAATGGAGCCAGGCATGCCATCCTGCCGGTACCTTTGAGGCTTCGGCCTCTCCCTTGTAACAAACCCAGCGACGAGGGGCTCTATTAGGTTTGTAAAAAAGAAACTTTTCTTCAAAATATCGATTTCCATAATCGTCCATTCCAACAAGTTTACCTTTAAATCGTGTCAAAAGTGTCATTATTATCATCTTAAATAGAAGGCCTATCCTTTAAAATTCCTACAATTATGGCATTCCTAATCAAATCCGTCCAGAGATCCCTTAAAAAAGGTAAGAGCTTTCTCTTGACGTGTGCCGGACATCTCATTAGACCTTAAAATAATCTAGTTTGTGCAGAGCGCCTATCTTATATTTCGAGTTACGGGGAATTGCCCCAGGAATATGTCGCCCTAAAGCACTTTTCACTCTTAATTAAAGAGGTATATCAAAAATGGAACCAGATATCAGACTTTATCAACATGACCTTCCCGATGATCTTGACCTGGGTGAGGAAGTTGCTATTGATACAGAGGCAATGGGCCTGAATCCCCATCGTGATCGTCTTTGCCTTGTTCAACTCTCTTCGGGGAACGGAGTCTGTCACTTAGTCCAACGCCCTCTTACCGGTCAAAAGCCTGCTCCTAACCTAACAAAGTTGTTGAATGATCCCAAAGTCTTGAAACTGTTCCACTTTGCCCGTTTCGATGTCGGCCTTTTGCAGCATACTTTTAATGTAAGCTGTTCGCCTGTTTATTGCACAAAAATAGCGTCCAAGCTTTGCAGAACCTTCCTGGATCGTCATGGTCTCAAGGACTTATGCCGTGATCTTCTGGGGGTGGAAATATCTAAAACGCAGCAAGTCTCTGACTGGGGCCGGGAAACTCTTTCTGACGAACAGCTCGCCTATGCTGCCTCGGATGTTCTATACCTTCACCGACTAAAGGAAAAACTGGATACTTTATTAAAAAGGGAAAACCGGGATATTATTGCCCAAAAATGCTTTGATTTTTTACCAACATGTACAGATCTTGATCTCATGGGCTTTAATGACCTCTCTGTTTTCAGACATTAACCAGACGATAACACTGCTTTGGTTACCCGGGAAGTTAGAACAGCCCTCACCCTTGTATTCAGGATGAACCAGGCAAGGAAAGAACCCAGAACACATTCTCTTTTAACTTTTTTAAAAGAGATATTTTTTTGACAGTTCTTTAAAGATTAAATTTTACTTGTTTTTTCTCTTTTGAAGATTTTTTGAATCTGCTAAGTCTTTTTAGCTTGTTTAATTTTAAGAGATATAGAATGACAACACATTCTTCTTATGCACCATCTTCATTAAATGAATCTTTTTTAACAAAGTGGCCAGGTGTTAAGCCCTTACCTTTTCTAATTGTTCTCTGCCTGGGGCTTGGGCTGTGGCATTTGCCTGTACCTGATGGACTTGACATTCAAACGTGGCACCTTTTCGCTATTTTTGTAGCCACTATTTTTGCCATCATTGCAAAACCTCTGCCAATGGGAGCTATTTCTATTCTTTCCTTGGCCATTTGTGTTGGTACAAAAACACTAACACTTCAGGAATCCCTGTCTTCTTTCAGCTCCCGAATCGTCTGGCTTGTTCTCTTCGCCTTTTTCATTGCCCGTGGCTTTGTAAAAACAGGTCTGGGGAGCCGCATCTCCTATTTCTTTGTCCAAACTTTTGGGAAGAATACTTTAGGCCTCTCTTATGCTCTGGTTCTCTCGGATCTCCTTTTAGCGCCCACCGTTCCCAGTAACACAGCAAGAGGTGCCGGTATTTTATTTCCCATCGTTAGCTCTTTAAGCAAGGAACAAGGAAGTTGCCATACAAAAGGAACCCAAAGACATCTTGGGGCCTTTCTCATTAAAGTTATTTTTCATTCCAATCTGATTACAAGCGCCATGTTTGTTACAGCCATGGCAGGGAACCCCCTGATCATAAGCCTGGCTGCAGATGTCGGTGTCCACTTGACATGGTCAGGATGGGCCATGGCAACTCTCGTTCCAGGGCTTGTGAATCTGACTCTTTTACCTTTATTTCTGTATGTTCTTTACCCGCCAGAACTTAAAAAAACCCCCGAAGCCCCTGCTTCTGCACGCTTGAAATTAAAAGAAATGGGGAGACTAAGTTTTGAAGAATCTGCGATGATGGTGACATTCATAAGTTTGCTAGTTCTGTGGGTCTTTGGCCAACAACTGGGCATTGATTCAACATCAGCCGCTCTCATGGGATTAGCAGCTCTGCTCTTTACAGGTGTCCTGACCTGGGAAGATATACTGCATGAAAAATCGGCTTGGGCAACATTAATATGGTTTTCAATTCTCTTAATGATGGCCGGACAACTGACAAAAATGGGAATGGTCAACTGGTTTAGCATTAAGATGGAAGGAGCTGTTGTTGCCTATCACTGGGGTATTGCCTTTTCTATTTTATCGCTTGTCTATCTTTATAGTCATTACCTTTTTGCAAGTGCCACAGCACACATTTCTTCCATGTATAGCGCGTTCCTGGTTGTGATGATTGCTGCCGGTACACCACCTCAACTAGCAGCCCTTTCCCTAGCAATTTTATCCAGCCTTTGTGCCTGTCTGACACACTATGGGACGGGCACGGCTCCTGTTTATTATGGATCAGGATATGTTTCTGTCGCTGACTGGTGGCGATTTGGAGGGCTAACAAGCTTGCTTCATTTAGCCGTATGGTCAATTGTTGGAGGGCTTTGGTGGAAGGCTCTCGGGATTTGGTAACATCCTGATATTTAAATGAAAAAAATATTTTTTAGCTTGTTATCCTCTTATTAATTCTTTTAAGCTTACCCTCTAGACATGGGTAATCTCTAGGAGAAAGGGAAGTGTATCATGGATTTTGACGCAGCAATCAGAGAGCATGCCGACTATAAAGTGAAACTTGTTCTATATCTAAATGAATCAGGAAAACTTGATGAAAAACGCCTTTCAAAACCATCCAGTTGCACCCTGGGAGGATGGATTAAACAATGCCAGAAACAGCATTTTCATTTAATAGAGTTTAAAGATATGGTTACAGTCCATAAAAGGTTTCACGAAACAGCAGGTAATATTCTAACTCTTATTAAGGATGGCAAACGCTATGATGCAAAAGAGGCCTTGGGAGCAGACGGCATATTTTCAGAGATTACAACAGAATTAAGTCAGAAACTTCTTCTTTTAAAACGCCGATTCGCAAAAGCTGGCTAACATTACTTTTTAAACTCACTGTGCCCCTTGTCAGGGCTCCTTTTTTCCTTCTCACTATAACTTTTCATCATTTTATTCTTGCAAAAAGTTATATCTCCTTTCATATTCCTTAAAGGCTCTATAAAGCCTTTTTTGTATTAGACTAATTTTTATAGAATTGGAAAATCTTATGCGACATCATCATTCTCACCATTGTAAACAACAGGATATTTTTAATATGACACAACCTATTTATATGACGAGTAAAAGCAATGATCAAAAATCAAAGAAACCGACGAACTATAAAACAACTTCTTAATCTTTTCACATACCTTTTTTTCTTCCTATTATTCTACAACTCTCCTCTTTTTTCTGCCACAGTTGCCATTAACCAGCTTGTTTTACACCCTGCGCTTGACAAAACACGCCAGGGAATTATTGATGAACTAACTCAAAACCCTCCAAACACTGCGACTCCTCTTGACATTATATTTGAAAGTGCACAGGGACAGCTTGTCCTTGCTGCCCAGATTGCACAAAAATTCAGGGCGCAAGATGCGGACATTATTGTCGCAATAGGGACGACCGCGGCACAAGCCTCACATAATGCTATTAAAGGGTCTTCTGTTAGCGTTGTTTTTTCCAGTGTTACCGACCCCCTGGAAGCACGTCTTTTGAAAAATATACACCAACCGGAAGGGCAAGTGACAGGAACTTCCAACTTCATCCCTGTTACAAAGCAGCTTCTTTTTATGAAGGAGATTCTTCCAGACTTAAAATCCCTGGGCATTCTCTATAATCCCGGTGAAGCTAATTCGGCCAGCCTGATTAAAAAGTTAAAAAAAGAAGCCACAGCC
Organism: Alphaproteobacteria bacterium UBA1908; assembly: GCA_002337525.1. Classification (GTDB taxonomy): domain Bacteria; phylum Pseudomonadota; class Alphaproteobacteria; order Caedimonadales; family UBA1908; genus UBA1908. Next base: position 17,695 of record DDGG01000025.1, read on the forward strand.
CTCAATATTAATATTGTTGAAGCCACAGCCCTTAAAACAAGTGATGTCTCACAGGCAGCAAGATGGCTTGTTAGCAAGACACAAGCAATTTTCATCACAAATGACAACACAGCACTTGCTGCTTTTGAATCAATTTCAAAGATAGCAACAGTGTCAAAAACGCCACTCTTTGTAAGTGACACAGATATGGTTGAAAAAGGGGCGCTTGCTGCTCTTGGACCCGATCAATACCTTCTGGGACGTCAAACAGGGCGTATGGTACGCCGCCTTCTTGAAGGTTCTCCCGTTAAAACAGTGCCTGTTGAGTTTCCAAAGGATACAGGCATTATTTTAAATCAGAAGATCGCTTCCAAAATTGGTTTTACATTTAAGGAAAAACTTCGTAAAAGCGCCCAAAAAATCATTGAAGAAAAACTCTAGCCTCTTAATCGGAGAGATCATACCTTATGTACCTATCGTAAAATTTTACGATAGGTACTTATAATAGATATATAATTTTTCCTCTCTCAATTTATAAACCATGTTTTCATATATTTCCCCTGTTCCTTTTTCGCATTTTTGGTATAGTGCAATATGTTTAAATTAAGAATAGGATTATAATGACACAAGGTGTCTTGCCTTCTATCCACCGCGAAGGATGGAAATTTATTGGTATATTTGCGGTTGCAACTCTTTTTCTTTTTGCCTTTAAATATGAAATGGGACTTCTTGGCGTTGTGTTAACAGCTTGGTGTGCTTATTTTTTCAGAGATCCGGAACGTCTAACCCCCACCCGGGAAGGTCTCATCATCAGTCCTGCTGATGGCATTGTTTCTGCTGTCATTGAAGCGACTCCTCCAGCAGAACTCGAGCTTGAGGGAGAAGGCTGGACACGTGTCAGTATCTTCTTGAATGTCTTTAATGTCCACGTCAACCGTATACCTCTTGCTGGAAAAATTATTAAAAGCATCTACCATCCGGGTAAATTCATTAACGCCTCGCTAGACAAGGCAAGCGAACACAATGAACGTCAATCCCTTATCGTAGAAGCTGATAAAGGATTAAAAATTGCTTTTGTGCAAATTGCAGGCCTGATCGCACGTCGTATTGTTTGCGATGTCAATGTTGATCAAACAGTCCAAACAGGTGAACGTTACGGCATTATTCGTTTCGGAAGTCGCGCAGATGTTTATCTGCCCAAGGGTGTGTCCCCACTTGTTGTTGAAGGACAAACCATGGTCGGGGGAGAAACAATCCTGGCAGATCTTGCCTCAAAAGAGTCGACGCGCTCTGCAGAAATCAGGTAAGGAATTTCATGAGTCACCCTAAAACCAGACGGTTTCAGAATCTTTCGTTTCAACGATTGATTCCCAATCTTGCCACCGTCATGGCAATGTGTGTAGGGTTAACATCAATTCGCTTTGCTTTACAGGGCAATTTTCAACTGGCTACATCAGCCATCTTTATTGCCGGTATTCTGGACGCCATGGATGGACGCCTTGCCAGACTTTTGGGCGCTGAAAGTGAATTTGGCGCAGAACTTGACTCACTTTCTGATTTTGTTTCCTTTGGAGTTGCTCCAGCCCTGGTCATTTATATATTCTCTCTCAATCACTGGCAGGGAATTGGCTGGGGAACCTGTCTTTTCTTTTCTGTCTGTATGGGACTGCGTTTAGCACGATTTAATATTTCCAGCCGCCAGCCCGAACGACCCATCTGGTCCGGGAGATTTTTTACAGGAGTACCAGCGCCAGCAGCTGCCATGGTGGCTCTTTTTCCCCTGACGTTATCCCTGGCGTTTGACTGGCCTCTTCTTCAAAATCCCGCTTTAAGTACTTTTTTTGTGATATTAGCGGGATTCCTAATGGTCAGCCGGTTACCAACTCTCTCCTTTAAAACTGTCAGCATTCCACGTACGCTTTTGCTGCCTGTTCTTGTAATTTTTGGACTAACTATTGCAGCCCTTTTCAGTGCGCCCTGGGAAACGCTTAGTTTAATCACTTTTGCCTACCTTCTAACGATTCCTGTTAGTTTTGTTGCTTTCAGAAAGTTTCTTTCAAGCTATAATAACCCTTTGGAAGAAGAAGCTCCTTCTGAAGAAAAGAATCCTACCTCGCAAAAATGAGACTGGCACTTTTTATTTCTTCACTGGATTCGGGTGGCGCTGAACGTGCCTTGTCGGAACTAGCAAATTACTGGAGTACCAAAGGTCATAAAGTTCACCTCTGTGTCTTAACATCTCCTGATAAAGAACCTTTTTATCCTCTTCATACAAATGTCATCCTGCATCATCTTGATGTAATGACGCCCGAAAATACATCTTTTTTCAAACGATATTTCACACTTTACAGGCGCATAAAAGTACTTCGCCATGTTCTTAAAAGTCTAAAACCTGACGTTATCCTTTCTTTTATGGATGTCCTTAACGTTCAGGTTATTATGGCATCTTTGGGATTAGGCAGGAAAGTCATTGCCTGTGAGCGAACAAACCCTTTCATGCGCCCTTTACCTTGTTTTTATAAAATTCTTAGAAAAGGAACCTACCCGTTTGCAAAAATTGTCGTTCAAACAAAATCCGTCAAAAAATATTTTTCCTTTTTAAAAGCTCAAAAAGTATATGTCATTCCTAATACTTTGACACTGCATTCCTCCCCCTTAAAGACCTTTAAAAAAAATCTGATTGTTTCAGTAGGACGGTTAGATTTCTATAAAGGCTTTGATCTTCTTATCAAGGCTTTTCATAAAGTGCACCAGGACTATCCTGATTACAAAGTGTACCTTTACGGAAAAGGCCCCGACCTGGAAAAGTTATCAAATCTCGTTAAAAAACTGGGACTTCAGAGCAAAATTCATTTTAAAGGCACCACCAAAAATATAGAACAGGCCCTTGCTCAGGCAAGCCTGTTTGTTTTTCCTTCCCGTTTTGAGGGATTCCCCAACGCCCTGACAGAAGCACTTGCAATGGGCTTGCCTTGTCTTGCCAGTGATATTGCCGGGTGTAACGATTTAATTCAGCATAACCGGAATGGGCTGTTATTTGAGTCAGAAAATATTGAAGACCTTACCCATCATTTACGATCCCTTTTATCCAAAGCTTCATTGAGAACAAAGATTGCCAAGAACGCTGTTCATGTTCGTGATCATCTTTCTCCAGATCGCATTTATCCCCTTTGGGATGCCCTCTTACCACAAGAAGACGACTTGTGAGTTTATAAAAAATCCTAACTCTGTTTTAAAGAAACTCTTTTCCGATACTTTTTCTGGCGAAGATATCCTGCTTGGTGTATCTTTTGTGTCTAAAGAACCTGTATTGAATGAATGAGATTTTTGAAATGACCTACGTCTATGACTTCACAGAAAGTCATCGTCTTGAAAATCCTACTCTGCTTCTTGGAAACAAGGGAGCGAACCTTGCTGGAATGGCCTCTCTTGGTCTTCCAGTTCCCCCGGGATTTATTTTAACAACTCAGGCCTGCCAGGAGTACGAGAAGAATCAAAAACTCTCTGACACTTTAAAATCAGAAGTTTTGGCTCACCTTGAAAAACTGGGAAAGCAATTAGGGCGTTCTTTCAATCAAGCAGAAAATCCTCTTCTGGTTTCAGTGCGCTCGGGAGCCTCGGTTTCTATGCCTGGCATGATGGAAACTCTTTTAAACGTTGGATTGACACCTGATACCCTACCAGGTTTTTCAGATTTCCTGGGACAATCGCAGGCTGCGCTGGACTGTTACAGGCGTTTTTTACAAATGTACGGCCATATCGTTCTGGGGTTATCTTCTGAAATCTTTCAAAACCAGCTTCAGTCCAAACTTGAGCAAACAAAAACCAGCCATGAAAAAGACCTATCAGAAGAACACCTCAAGTCCCTTATTCTTGTGTATGAAAACTTGATACAAACTTCCCTTGGCTTACCTCTATCAACAAACCCTTATGATCATCTTTGGGGATCAATTGAGGCTGTTTTCAAAAGCTGGAACAGTCCCCGGGCCAAAACCTATCGTCAGTTACAGGGGATTTCTGATACGCTGGGAACTGCGATCACAATCCAGGCAATGGTTTTTGGAAATTTGGATAAAAAAAGTGCCAGTGGTGTTGCCTTTACACGAAATCCATCCACAGGAGAAAAAGAACTTTTTGGCGAATACCTGGTCAAAGCCCAGGGAGAAGATGTCGTAGCAGGAACCCATACACCTGATTCCCTGAACGATGGTCCAAAAAGCCTTGCTACGTTAATGCCTGATACTTACCAACATCTTCAAAAAATAGGGGGCTTACTGGAGAAACATTATAAAGATATGCAAGACCTCGAATTTACGATCGAAAAAGGCCATCTCTGGATGTTGCAAACACGAACAGGAAAACGTTCTGCTAAAGCTTCTGTTCGGATTGCCGTTGAAATGGTTGAAGAAAAACTTCTTACACCTGCCGAGGCATTGCTGAAAATAAACCCTGATGATCTTGAGCGACTTTTGTTACCCTGCCTTGACTCAAATGTTTCAGCTTCTGCTTTTGTAGAAGGATTTGCAGGCGCCCCGGGAGCAGCGACAGGCTCAATCGTTTTTACGGCCGAAGATGCTGTTAACGCTCAGGCAGAGGGTAAAGCCGTTATCCTGGTGCGTCCTGAAACAAATGCAGATGACGTTCATGGTATTTGGGCTGCCGCCGGTGTTTTAACTCAACGAGGTGGCACAACAAGTCATGCCGCCGTTGTGGCGCGTGGCATGGGCAAGCCCTGTATTGTAGGCGCTAGTGCTCTTGAAATATTATCAGAAACAACTTTAAGGGTGGGATCTGTCCTTTTACAAGAAGGAAACATCATCACTTTGGATGGTAACACAGGAAAGGCCTACGAAGGAGATCTTCCAAAGGCACAGCCTCATCTTGGTTCAGAGATTAACACAGCCCTGAAGTGGGCTGATCAATATCGACATCTGGGAGTTCGCGCCAATGCCGAAACGCGCCAGGATGTTTTAAAAGCTCTGGAACTTGGGGCTGAAGGTATTGGACTCTGTCGCACGGAACATATGTTTTTTGATCCCAAAAGCCTGAGAGCCTTTCAACAGATGATCCTTAGCAAAACACCTAAAGAACGTCGATCTGCTATTGAAGCTCTTCTACCACTGCAAAAAGAGAGCTTTAAAGATCTCTTTGAAGTGTTAGACGCAAAACCTGTGACAATTCGTTTTTTGGATCCTCCTCTCCATGAATTTTTGCCGACCTCAGAATCCGACTTGGCAGAACTTGCCAGAACATTAGACATCCCTCTTGCAGAACTCAAACAACGACACAAAAGTCTTCAAGAGCTTAACCCAATGCTGGGTCATCGTGGATGTCGGCTTGCAGCAACGATCCCTGCCCTTTATGAAATGCAGGCACGGGCTATTTTTTATGCTGCTGCCGACGTTCAAAAAAAGGGAATTAAGGTGAATCTTGAACTCATGGTTCCTCTGATTGTCACGTCTCAGGAAATGTCTTATATAAAGACTCTTATTGATACAGCCCATACTGACATCGAAAAAGAAACAGGTATGACTCTGCCTTATACATATGGTTGCATGATTGAAACTCCCCGGGCCGCCTTAAGATCAGATGACATTGCTCAAACAGCTGACTTCTTCAGCTTTGGTACGAATGACTTGACCCAGCTTGTTTATGGCCTTTCTCGTGATGATTTTGCTCCCTTCTGGCCCCACTACGCAGAAAAAGAACTTTTTCCCAAAAATCCTTTTATGCACCTTGATGAACAGGGGGTCGGCGATCTTATTCATAAAGCAGTAAAAAAAGGGCGCACAACCTCGCCAACCTTGAAAATTGGCATTTGCGGGGAACACGGGGGCGACCCAACATCGATTCACTTCTTTCATAAGGCTGGTCTCGATTACGTTTCCTGCTCCCCCTATCGTGTTCTAAGTGCTCGTCTTGCCGCTGCACAAGCTGCCCTGATGGCAAGTAAATAAAAAAAGAAGAAACATTTCTACACGCGACAGGATTAAAATATCGATACAGGGTTGAATCTTCTTTTGATATATTGTCAGACCTTACTATCTGCTACTTCCTGGTCAATCAAAAGAGACATGCACTCCGCCAACAGATACAAAAAAGATTTCACAAATCATTCTCAGGGCAGATTACAAGAGATAAAAGCAGGGTAGTATTTTTTTCATCCCTATAAAGTTTAAGATCAGATTCAAGGCTTTCACACACATGTCGCAAGTCTTGTCCATCAACAAAATCACCGTCCTCTGAATTGGAGAAATTCATATCAAAACCAGCAACACAAGAAGACTGAAATAAATCTATAAACTTTTTGGCCTGTCACGGGAGGTTGCTCGAAAATTCTGTGTTTTGTTAGGAAAATCAAATGTGCAGGAGACAAGCACAATAATCCCGGACTTTGAGAAAAGCTCCAGAGTTTTCTGATATTTCTTAGAAAAATCCACATTGTCTATATGGATGGCGCTATAATCATCTCTATAAACATCAGTGTTCCTCTGCTTTCGAAAAGCACTCTCTCTAAAAAAGTGTTTTAAAAGCTGTTACCATAAATTCGATCGCAAGCCCCGCCAAAACAATCCCGAAGACACGACCTGTTACACTGATCCCTGTCACACCCATGACTTTTTTTAAGGCCGGAGCAAACATCATACACAGGTAAGCAATTAAAAGGACAAATACCAGGGTTGCAACAATTGCAACTTGAGAGTGCATATGCGTTTCATTCTGTCTCATTAAAATCATGACAGAAATAAGACCGCCTGGTCCAGCTATTAAAGGAATAGCCAAAGGGAACACAGCTATATCTTCTCCCTTTAAAGTTTCTTTAGCATCAAACCCTAAATTTGGGTTCATCACCATTCGAAGAGCAACCAGAAAAAGAATAATACCTCCTGCAATTTTGAAAGACGCTTCTGAAATCGATAACGTATCAAGAAATAAATCACCTAAAAGAGCAAAAATAAGAAGGAGGCTCCCCGAAATCAAAATACTTTTAAAAGCAATCCAGCGCTTTTGGTCTTCAGTCATGTTTTTTGTCAGTGCCGCAAAAACAGGAACCAGACCCAAAGGGTCCAGAATAACAAATAAAATAAGAAATGTTTCCATAAGAAACGGTGACATTTTGAGCTCCTTTTTCCCTAAGGTCTTTTTTAAAGAATCATTCAAAATTTTTTTGTATCGTCAATTTTTGCCTTTCAAAAACTAACTCTTGAAAGAAAATTTTGAAGAATCCCTTATAACAGTGTAATTATAAAAGGGTTAGGAGAGTCTTAAGAAAAGAAAGAATTGAGATGAAAAGGTCGATTATTCTCGATTGTGACCCGGGTTGTGATGATGCGATTGCCATTTTAATGGCGTTGTCACCCTATGCGAATTTAAATCTTGAAGCGATTACAACTGTCTCGGGCAATGCCTCTCTTGACTGGATTCAACTTAACGCCCGAAAAATTGCAGAACTTGCTGGTGCTTCAACACTTCCTGTTTATGCAGGATGTCCGCGCCCTCTCGTGAAAAAACCTGTCACAGCAGCCTACAGTCATGGTGAAGATGGTCTTAACGGGATCAGTCTTCCAGAACCTGAACTTCCTCTTCAAAGCCAACATGCGGTTGATTTTCTTCTTAATCATCTTGACACGACGCAAAGCCCAAAAACTTTAGCAATGACAGCGCCACTTACAAATTTGGCAGTAGCGTTAATTAAAAAGCCCTCCCTTAAAAAGGCTATCTCTGAAGTTATTTGGATGGGGGGATCTATGGGTGCTGGTAACATAACACCTTCAAGTGAATTTAATGCTTTTGCGGACCCTCACGCTCTTCAGGTTATTTTGACCTCGGGTATTCCTTTTACGATGATTGGCCTGGATGTGACTCATCAAGTCGCCACAACCCCTGACTGGCTTGCCAAAACAGCAGGTCTTGACTCCACCACTGGTAAAAAAGCAGCGGCTCTTCTTGAAGGTAGCGCCCAGGGGGATATCGATCGTTATGGTCTGACAGGACGCGCCATTCATGATGCTTGCGTCATCGCCTATCTTTTGAAACCAGAGCTCTTCACAGTACAACCTGCAGCCATTTCAGTGGACCTGAATGAAGGACCTCATCAAGGTGCGACGACTGTAAGCACCTACCCCCAGCATGTGTCACAAACACGTGGACACTTTACAGCGACAGCTGTTAAAAGCAAGGAAGTGATAGATCTGATCCATCAGTGTCTCGCCTCATATTAAATGATTTCCCTTCAAAAGGTTTAATATCATGACGTCTTTTCAAAAGCTTATTCAACAAGTCCTACGTCATAGCCCCTATGATAATGAAGAAAACAAACATCAACAAGATACTCTGCATCTTTTGAATATGTCTGGTGAAAAATGTTTGTACCGTGACCATTTACCAGGTCACATCACAAGCAGTGCCATTATTCTTTCTCCCGATAGTCAGAAGGTTCTTTTCCACAAGCACCTTTATTTAAATATATGGTGCGGTTTTGGAGGACATGCAGATGGGGATAGTGACATTTATAATGTTTCAATTAAAGAAGCTTTGGAAGAATCTGGATTAAGAAGCATTAAACCTTTGAGTAAAGAAATTTTTGATATTGATATTCATACAATTCCCCCCAATCCTCTAAAAAAAGAAAGAAAACATCAACACTATTGCCTAAGTTATCTCTTTAAAATATCGAGGCCCTATAACGAAGAGTTTGGCCCTGAAGGAGCACCCTTAAAGTGGGTTAAGATTTCGCAGATAACGAAATACTGTGATAATTTATACCACCAACGCCTCCAAGATAAAATGCATCTTTTAAATGATCAAAAAGTTTAACCGTGGCAAAAACAACCCTGATTTCAGTTTGTAAAAAGAATTATTTTAACCAACAAAATTGACAAATAGAGAAAATATTGCTTTGGTGAGTCCAATGTCATAACAGGGAAGTTACGCATGCATTGTTTGAATTTTTTCACCAGAAGTCGCTTTGTTCTATTTTTTGTACTCTCTCTTGGTTTCCTGGGTCAGAATCTTACTCATGATCTCGTTGCCTCCGCAGTGGATTACATAACCGAAGATACTGCCAAACGTCAAAGAACTCTTGGACAAGGCCTGAGTCCACTCGACGGACTTGAAGATATTTCCTGTACCCGTAAACCCGAAAAATCATCAGAGAGAAAACGAAGAAAAGAATCATCAAGTGACTCTTCAAACAAACGACAAAGAGCCAAAGAAGAAACAATCCGGGTTACGCGTCCTCTTAATAAATCCCTTCAAATCCCTTTACCTTCACAACAAAAAGGGGCTGCCTCCTCTGGGCCCCTCACAACAGTTACAGCATCACGACGATTTTCCTCTTCTTCTGCCAGGGCCCAAAAATCATACCTGGAAGAATATAATGAAATTATGAGTCAAACCCCCGCTGTAGAAAGCCCCCTGACAGAAATTAAAGTTGCCGATGAAGAGCGTGGAGGCAGCCGGCGTTGGGTGAAGCATTTTAAAACGCTTGGTTCAGAAACATCTGACAAAGTCTCAAAACGGCACCAGGAAACGACAGAAACACTTCAACAAATTCAACAAGTTCACAAAACTCTTTTTTATAAATATTCAAAAAGACGAGAGTCAAAAAGTTACCTGCCTGAAACTTCCAATTTTCTGCTAGCAACTTTGCATGCTATTTTCCCTGATGGGCGAACAGAAGAAATTTCTCTCCCTTACTTTTTTGTCAGTGGCTGGCCCAGCAACAATGTTTTCAGAAGTGGTTCTCTTAAAGTCTTATCGGACAAAATAAAAGAAAAGCTGGGAGAAGATTTTGTTGCTTATCAGGTCAAAGCCCTTACAACAACGGATTCTGAAAAAACAGAAGATCGACGCTGGGATGGATTTAAAGAAGATCTAAGGGATCTTTTTTCAAAAGAGGTCGAGAAAGACAAGGCCATTTTAGAAGGAAAAAGAGTTCAGGCCCATCAACGTCTTATCGAGCACTCCACACATTTTCCCTACTTTTATTTCCACTCGGAACAAGCCCTGCGCCGCGTGGTACATGATAAAATTGCGTACTTTAAAAGGGGCAGACTATCCCTGTCAGGGCTAACTTTTGTTCTGGATATCACAAGTTATTTTGATATGTGCTGGTTTTGCTCAGATACCCTGTCAAGATGCGGGGTTCTTAAAACAGATCATCAGGAATGCCCTATGGTAATCAGATGCTCGTCAATACAGTCTTATGCGGATCAACCCTTCATCAAGCAACCCGGGGGAGCCCTTCAAAAACCCTATTATCTTAGAACTCACCGAGATGAATTTACAGGATACGAAACCGGCAAAGCGTGGGTATTGGATGGAGAGGGTTTCAGGCCCTATACAGCTCAGGCAACAGTTGAGGATTTTAAAGACTCATGAAATATTTTCACATTCTATTCACTCTTTTCATCGCCTGCTTTTCTTGTCAGGCCCTTGCAAGTGCCCGTGACGATGACGAAGATATAAACCCAGGCACTTGTGGACTTGCTCTATACACTTCAGGGAACTATCAGGAGGCCTCTCCTTATTTGAGACAAGCCCTAGAATCAGGGCAAAATAACTACGCGTACTATTATTACCAAATCTGTCGAGGCAATCTGGATGGTCAGGAGCACTCTCCTGAAGAAACTGCTGACGCTTTTATACGGTCTGTTTATGCAGGAAATGCAGATCTAACAGCCTATCTTGCAACAGAACTCCCCGAGGCCTTTGGGAAAGAAGCCCCTGAAATAAAAAAACTCCTGATAGCCAAGTGGGCACACGACCGCCAAGAACCTGACACTTGCTCAAGTTCCAGTGCGTCTTGTGTAACGGAAGAAAGAGTTGAAAGCCTGTATACAGACTGCCCCGATTTAGACAAAGATGCTGATGAGGTTATTAAAGCGGCTCTTGAGGGTGATGAAGACGCCATTGAAGAACTGGAATCGTTTGATATTGATGATGTCCGTGGCATGGATCCCGACTTGATCAAAAGAATTCTAATCGAACAATGGGAAGCAGACAGGAAAGACAAAAGCACCTCTTCAAGCTCCAGTTCACCGTCAGAAGATTATAGGGACGTTTTTGAAGATTATATACAGGGTCGCTATGAACGTGCTGCTCCTCGTCTTAAAGACGCTGCCTTAAAACGACACCCTCTTGCTCTGCAATACTACGCAGATATTTGCCGGCGAGGCCTGGACAGCCAGCCCCACACCTATAAAGAAGCAGCAATGTATTACATTCTGGCGGCTCTTTCAGGGAATACAGATATCCTGAGCTGGCTCAAGAGTATTGACGAAAGACTAATCACGGAAGCAGACCCTGAAAAAAGAATGAACCTTCTGGTGCGACATTGGGAACTAGACGAGTTTCTGTCGCAATATAAACAGGCACAGCCCATTACCATCAATAGTTTCCTTACTTCTATGGGTCTTGAGATAGGAAAAGTTATGTATCAAAAAGTACCTTATTTCTTCCATATGACCCTTAGTTCACTTAGTTATCGGCCTTTGGCAGATCCATCTTCTGAATATCCTTCAGAAGGAGATTGGGATGCCGTTCCCTCTCTTCCTGCAACATGCCGCGATACCGTTATGCGAAAATTGCCAAACTCAACATCGTTTGCACCTTGGCAATACGGCATTGTATGCCCCGGTACCTATGACACAATGGACCGTTATTTTGCAGGTAAAGAAACTCTGCCGCCGCAAAGCCCTCCTAGGCTGGAAGCCTTTCAGCGTTTTATGGCAAAAAGTGTTGGCAAATTCATCCAAACGAAATCAGCCGGTGAGTTAAGCCGAATTTCTCACTATAACATTCCCTGGATACTAGCTGGTTTAAAATATCTTGCCCGTGATGACTATCGACATCATTCCATATGGGATTTAAAAGAAGACTCCAGAAAACGTCTTTCAAAAGAAGACCTTGAAGCCATTTTATCCCTTGTTGAAAATAAAGATATCTGGCCCAATGAGCGTGCCGGAGAAACAGTTGAAAAATTCCGTCAGGACTTAAGAAACGAGTTTTTCGCTGAGCGCCTTGTATATTCAACAGAATCAAATGAATTGGTCAGCTTTTTTATGGAGCAAGCCCGCTCTCTTAAAATCGACCTGGATCAAAAAGAGGATACAGAGACCATTAAGGAAGGCTTTATCATGCAGTTCTGTGAGGCTCTGGAACTTCGCAATATCAAAAGTACGAAGACCTGTTTTGATGTTCTTGATCATACCTGCCGACATCTAAACTTTTTAAGAACCCTATCCCTTCATTTTCATGATTCTTTTGGAAAAAGAGACAAGGTACATGCCCGGAAAATCAAAGCTATTTTTTCTTTTCTGGAATACCGAGGGGTTAGTGTTACCGGACTTGATGAAGGTGATTGACTTCATCAAATGCTGATCTATACCCCCCCAACGATGGAGAAAAAAATCTCTTTTATGTGACTTTCAGGATCTTACGCAAAGATTTTCCTGGGCTCCTATGCTCGGCAAGCCTCGTTCTGGGTAACGAGAGTTCTTTATCTATCACTGAAGTTATAAAGCTTTTAAAAGATAGCGAATCAGAGCGTTCAGTTTCAGGAGCCCTGCTTCTGTTACAATAAGGTGCGTTCCTGTTGTCACCATCAATCCTTCTTCAATCAGAGACTGAAGTGCGTCAGAGCTTTTCAAACGATGAGTTTGTAAAGAATTAAGGCTTTCCAGTCGATGCCACGAGACGCCTTCTCTCAAACGAAGCCCCATCAAAAGAGCTTCTGAAAAAGTTTCCTCAGGTGTCAGAGGGATTTTCTCTGCAAGCCCGTTATGGCTTTCCACAGCCTTTAACCAGGTTTCCGGTGCCTTATGAGCACGAGTTGCTAGCGTCTTTCCGTCAACAGTCAATCGCCCATGAGCTCCCGGTCCAATTGCGGCATAGTCCTGGTATCGCCAATAGACAAGATTATGGCGGCATTCCTGACCAGGGCGCGCATAGTTGGAAACTTCATAACAGGGTCGTCCTGATGCTGACATCTTTTCTTGAGTTAGCTGGTACAGATCTGCCGCAAGTTCCTCCTCTGGAATGCGCCAGTCACCGCGCTGATGAGCTGTATAAAAAGCTGTCCCTGGCTCAATTGTCAACTGATATAAAGATAAATGATCACCCGCCAAAGCAAGGGCACGTGTCAATTCACCCTCCCAATCCTGAAGCGTTTGGCCAGAACGCGCATAAATAAGATCAAAAGAAAAACGCTCAAAAATCTTGCGAGCAGCCTCCAGCGCCTGCACTGCTTCGTCCACACTATGCTTGCGCCCCAAAAAAGAAAGAGCCTGCTTATGAAGAGATTGAATCCCCAGAGATAAACGATTTACCCCGGCTTGTTTAAAGGCTTTCAATCGTGCCACTTCAACAGAATTTGGGTTTGCTTCCAGGGTGATTTCAAGAGAAGGAGATACTCTCCAGTACTTTTCTAAAGCAGACAATAGTTTTTCTACGATGCGTGGTGGCATCAGGGAAGGCGTGCCGCCTCCAAAGAAAACACTTGTTAATACCCTGTTCTGTTCGGAAGAATACGTTAACTGTCCCATAAAAGCGAGATCTTTTAAAAGCGCTTTTTCCCATAGTGCCTCGTCAACAGTTTCCCTTACATGACTATTGAAATCACAATAAGGACATTTTGATACACAAAAAGGCCAATGAATATAAAGACCAAAGGAACTTTCTTCCTGATGGTCGTCTGTTTTAACCGGGTTAGATTTCAAGCCTTTAAACTGCCTTAAAAGATTGGGCTATAAGTGCCCCCATTGACTTTTTTCGGTGACTGAGACTGATCACATTATATTCCTGTGGTGCCATTTCTGAAATTGTCTTTGTTTCGCCTTTTGGTCTAAAAATAGGATAGTACCCAAAACCAATGCCGGGGCGTGCTGGAAAAACCAGATCTCCCCACGTTTCTCCAACTCCAGAAACATATATGCCATCAGGCCACATTAAAACAACGGTCGACGTTATATAAGCCTCTGTCGAAAGCCCTTTTAGTTTTTCTTCCAATGCCAAAAATGCCCTATCAAAACCCCCGTGTTCTGCCGCAAATCGTGACGAATAAATACCAGGGGCCCCATCAAGAGCAGGAATAACAAGCCCTGAGTCATCAGCCAGAGTTGGTAAATTGGAACCCTGTGAATAGGCTTTGGCTTTAATCAAAGCATTTTCCAGAAAAGTCTTTCCTGTTTCTTCCGGGTCTTCAACATCTGTTTCTTCTGCCATGACAAAATCGAGATCATAAGGCTCCAGAGCATCTATTAACTGCTGACGTTTAGCATGATTACGAGATCCAATAAGAAGCTTTTTCCCTGCAAAAACACGTGTCATCATGATCTCCTTAAACTTTTCAAACTTACCGGATTCGTACCTGTTACTGTCTGGCCTGAATGACAAAGTGTGAATGTTGTCCAGAGCAAGACAATGTCGATCTTAAAGATTCACACTCTGTTATTGCTGTAAAGTTATGTAATGCTCAAAACTTTCTTCTGAAGAGTGATAAGCTGGTCAATACCTTCACGGGCTAACTCCAGCATGGCTGTGAAATCTGCTTCGCCAAAAGCTGACTCCTCTGCTGTTGCCTGAATTTCGACAATACCACTGCGTCCTGTCAGAACAAAATTGGCATCAGCTTCTGCCTGACTGTCTTCCTCATAATCCAAATCCAGAACAGGGGCTCCTTTATAAAGACCACAAGAAACCGCAGCAACCTGGTCAAGCAAAGGAGATACTTTTAAAGAACCCGCTTCTAAAAGACCCTGAATAGCCTGGTGCAAGGCAACGTAGGCTCCTGTAATAGAAGCTGTGCGTGTTCCTCCATCAGCCTGAATCACATCACAATCAATTTTAATCTGCCGTTCACCTAACGCTTCAAGATCAATAACAGCACGCAAAGAGCGGCCAATCAAACGCTGAATTTCCTGAGTACGACCACTTTGCTTCCCACGCGCTGCTTCCCTGTCAATACGAGAATGTGTTGATCTGGGGAGCATCCCATATTCGGCAGTCACCCAGCCTTTCCCCGTATTACGTAGGAAAGGAGGGACTTTCTCTTCAACAGAAGCTGTACATAAAACATGGGTTTTCCCAAACTTAATCAAGGCCGAGCCTTCGGCATATCTGGCATATCCTTTTTCGATTGTTACATGACGCAATGCATTAACAGCTCTTCCAGAAGGTCGCATTCTTCTCTTTCCTTGTCGTTTGCAGATTTAAAAAACTGCTTTTTTAAACTAAATTGGGTATACTACACTTTCAATCAGATGAAAATAGACAGAAATCATCGTCATAAGGAAAATGAACTAAGCTATGTTAAAAGATCTTAACGACCGAGCTTTAGAAATTTTTAAACACTTGGTCGATGTTTATTGCGAAAGCGGAACCCCTGTTGGATCCCGTCTTCTTTCAGAGCGCCTGAATAACAGTCTTTCAGCGGCAACAGTCCGCCTTGTTATGTCTCAACTCGAGGCATCAGGTTTGCTGGTCTCCCCCCACACCTCTGCAGGGCGCATTCCAACTGAAAGAGGCCTGCGACTTTTTATTGATGGTCTTCTTCAAGTAGGGTCACTGGACCAGGATGAAGAAAAATATTTCCAGCGCCATTGCGGACAGGGAGAAACCATCACAAAATTGCTTGAAAATGCAACCAACACCCTTTCCGGACTGACTCAATGTGCCGGCCTGGTCATGGCACCAAAAGAAGATGGAGCTCTCAAACACATTGACTTTGTCAGGCTGAGCACAACAGAAGCCCTTGTCGTTCTGGTACTAGCTTCTGGCCATGTTGAGAACCGTTTAATGTCAATACCGGCAGGCCTACCAAGTTCCAGTCTTGTCCAGGCAGCAAACTATTTAAATGCCTCTTTAACGGGAAAAACAATGAAAGAAGCGCGATGTTTGATTATTGAAGATCTTGACACGCGCCAACAAGAATTGGACATTCTATCTCAACACGTGATAGAAGCAGGTCTTGGATACTGGCAAGACCTTTCAGGAAAGCGAACTTTTTTGTTGCGCGGACAAGCGCAACTTTTGAACAATGTTCAGCACCTTGAAGATCTGGAACGTATGCGTTGCCTGTTTGAAGAGCTGGAAACACAGGAAAATCTTCTTAAACTCGTCGACGCTTCAATCGACGGAAACGGTGTACAGATTTATATTGGCAGTGAAAACGAGCTTTTTAATGCTTCGGGTTTTTCAATGGTTGTGACCCCTTATAAAGGGCATAACGAGCAACTTCTTGGGGCTATTGGTGTTATCGGACCCCGCCATATAAATTACGCTCGCATCGTTCCAATGGTTGACTATACTGGGAAAATGATTAGTAAATTCTTGGGATCCAAAAGATCCGATAAAAAACATAGGAGACTATAATGTCAGAAGAAAAGACACAAAAACCTTTTGAAGATGAACTTCTTGCTGAACAAGAACAACATTCTCCTGTTGACCTGGAAGGAGAAAACGAAAACCATGAGACTTCTTCAGAAAAGAAGGACTCAAACGAGGTCAGGTTAGAAACAAAAGATACGACTCCTTCGTTGGAAGAACAACTTGCAACTCTGAAAGATCAACTCATGCGTCAGCTTGCTGAAACAGAGAATTTACGCAAACGTACAGAAAGAGAACGCGAAGAAACAACCCGTTATGCGGTCACAAAATTTGCCCGTGATATGCTGGAAATTGCGGATAATCTTGGACGTGCTATTGATGCTTGCGAGAAAGAAAGCGATACACTAACAGAAGCAGGCAGAACTTTACTAGAAGGTGTTAGCCTGACACAGAAAACATTACTTTCAACTTTTGATCGCCACCATATTCAAAAACTTGACCCCAAAGGTGAAAAGTTCGATCATGATAAACATCAGGCCATGTTCGAAGTTGAAACAGACGAGCATGAACCAGGAACGATTTTAGATGTCATGCAACCAGGTTACAGCCTGCATGATCGTCTCTTAAGACCTGCAATGGTCGGTGTTGCCAAGAAAAAAGCAGACAGCTAAAAAGTTATCACGGGGGCAATATTTGTCTTTCCCCCTAAAAGCAAGGAACTTTCTAATGTCCTCTTATCACAAGACGATCATCGCTGAAGATTTATCTCAAACTGAGGCCCTTGCTCAGGATTTAGCCCCTCTTCTTCGCCCCCAGGATATTATCTTACTAAGTGGAGATTTAGGAACAGGCAAAACAGCTTTCTGCCGAGCCTTGATTCGTGCCCTGACTTCGGCAGACGAAGAAGTTCCAAGCCCTACCTTTACACTTGTTCAACTTTATCCAACCTATCACGAAGAAACCATTTGGCACTTTGACTTATACCGCCTTAAAGAACCAGAAGAAGTCTGGGAGCTTGGCATTGAAGAAGCTTTTTCCAATGCCATTTCCCTGATTGAGTGGCCGGAAAGACTGCCAGGAATACCTCTTGAAAAGGCCTTAAGAGTTGGAATTTTCATGGAAGGCACTGGACACAAAAGGCGCATTGAACTCTCGGCAACAGATTACTGGTTTCCCAGACTAGAAGAACTAACAGGGACACGCGGAGTCGGATTTGACGATCTTTAATATCCCCTTTTCAAATGATGGCCTTTTTCTTTTAAGCCGCCATCTTTATCAGAAAAATCGACAGGATCCTTTTCAACTTTCAAAAACAACAGTTTTTTTATCAACAAGACGAGCCTGCCGCAGACTTCACTCTCTTTTATTGGAAAACAGCGATAACACCTCAACTTTTTTACCGAAACTGATCCCTTTCCATGATTTTGGCCAGACGCACCCTTGCGGTAAACCGGGCCTTACAAAAGACCAGACCCTTGCAAAAGTTGTCAAAGCCCTAAGTCAACGAGCAAAACTAACCCCTTTGCAAGCTCTTCCTCTTGCTACAGCGTTTCTGGATCTTGAAATTGAAGGAAGCCTTCACCAACTTAACTGGGACCAAAGTCTTGGAACTCTCTTCCCGGGTGAGCTGCCCAGCCACCGCCAGAACTCCCTGGATCGTCTTAAAGATCTGATTAAAACCCTGGAAAATGACTTACCAATATTTCCCGGAGCGCTCCAAGCCCAAACCCTGCAACACTACATCGATCTATGGACAGCCTCTCAAAAAGACTCTCTTTACCCCGTTTATGGATTTGGTCTTCATGCCAGAAGTAATCTTGAGCAAGAATTTTTAACAGCTCTGGCAACACAACCAAAGGGAATCCTTCTTTTATCTGGTCTTGATAGAACTATGCCAGAAAACGAGTTCGACAGTCTTAAATCTCCGCACCCTCAAGCAGAGCATCATTCTCTTTTAAACAAACTGAATATCAAACGTCATCAGATTTCCAACTGGCCAGAGAAACTCTCTCAATCTTCAGAAAGATACCAGACTTCCGCACAATCTTTCTCGAAAAGAGAGGCTGGAAAAGAGATTCTTTCTCAAAAGGCTTTCCAACCTGTCTTTGGGACAATACAGCCTCCTGAAAAGCGCATAGGTTTATCCGTTGTCCCCTGCGATACCCAGGAAGAAGAAACACGTGTCATTGGTCTTGCTTTACGTCACCTCATTGAAACACCCGATAAAAAAGCTCTCCTTGTCACTCCGGATACGGCTCTTGCCAGATCCGTCTCTGAATTTATGAAGGGCTATGGTCTAACACCAGATATCGGATCAGGTATTCCTCTGGGACGTACAGAACAAGGCGTTTTTCTTAATCTTGTTCTTGAATCAGCCTTTTCTCAGGATATTATTACCCGGCTATCCCTTTTAAAACATCCTCTTTTCCGCCTGGGTCGCGTGCCCGAAGAAGTACGGCGCCTGGCACGCCAGTATGAATTAGCCGTTTTAAGATCTATAACACCAGTAGCCCCTCCCGAAAATCTTGCTAACTTCCTCGACATTGTCACAAAAATGCTCGCCCCTTTAAACAAAATATGTCATCAAAGTCACGTGCCTGCCTGTTCCTTGCTTCAGGCCCACCTTGAAGTTGCTGAAGCCCTGTCCCGTAACGATAAGGGAACTCCTCTTGTCTGGTTAGGAGAACTTGGTAATCTTGCCTTTGAAGCGTGTCAAACTATCCAAAAAACATTGACGGTCTTTCCCCATATATCACCTTTGGAATACCCGGGAATTCTTAATAATCTTCTTATGACACAAGGCATTAGACCTTCTCATAATATGCATCCACGCCTTCTTATTCTGGATCCAAAACAGGCAACGCTCCAAAAAGCAGATTTAGTCATCCTGGGGGGGCTCACAGAAAAAAACTGGCCGGAACAAAGACAAAACGACCCCTGGCTTAGCCCTTCAATGCGAAAAAATCTGGGACTTTACAATGATCAAGACCAATGGGCTCACGCGGCTCATCTGTTTACAGAACTGCTGTCATCATATCCTGATGTTTTGTGTACATGGGCCCGCCAAACCAGCGAAGGCCCCCAAAACATTTCTCCTTTCCTTAAACGTCTGGAAACCGCAGCAGCCTGCGAAGGTATTAACCTTTCGACCCACTTACCCTTGAAAGAGTGGTCGAACTCCCTTGTGACAATTAAAACAGCCACGCCTCTTTCAAGGCCAGCTCCCAACCCCCCTAAAGCCAATCGCCCCAAACATCTATCTGTGACCAATCTTGAAACCTTGCAGAGGAATCCTTATGTTTTCTACGCACAAAAAATTCTGAAACTCCATCCTTTACCTGACCTACAAGAAGATCCCGGGCCAGCTCTTTTTGGAACACTTCTCCATCAGGTACTGGAAGACTTCATTTCAGGGGAAGATCAGTCACTGGAAAGACTGAAAACACTGGGACAAGATAAAATTGCCCCCTTCCAAAATCACATTTCTGCACGTTATTTTTGGCAAACCCGCTTTGAAGAAATGGCTTTATGGTTCATAAAAGAGCAGAAGAAACTCGAGCAACCCTATGAAAGCTTTTTAGAATGTCAGGGAAAAATAACACACTCTATTCCTGGAGAAGAAATACCTTTAACAATCATTGCAAAAGCAGACCGTCTTGATCGAAACCCTGACGGCAAGGTACGTTTAATTGACTATAAAAGTGGCCGTCTTCCAACACGTACAGATCTTATCACAGGATTAAGCCCCCAGCTTATTTTGGAAGCCTTAATTTTGACCCGGGATGGTTTTGCGTCTCTTCCTCCTTCATCAGAACCCGAGAGCCTTGAATACTGGCAATTCAGATCACCTTGCCAACGCGTTATTTATGATCAAAACATCCAAACCCTTTTGGATAAAGCAACAGACCTTGTAGATTCTGTTACTTTAACCTATTACGCTCATCAGACGCCTTTTAAGGCTTCCCATGAAAACCGGGATCCTCTTTTTAATCATCTTGCAAGGACACAGGAATGGTCACAAAACACCGCCTAACCCCGGCACCTTCTCTGGAACAACAAAAACGTGCAGCAAATCCAGAAACTCATGCCTGGGTTAGCGCCTCTGCCGGAACCGGTAAAACAAAAGTTTTAACAGACCGGGTTTTATCTCTACTCCTTAGTGGTGTTCTCCCCGAGAAGATTCTCTGTTTGACTTTTACAAAAGCAGCCGCACAGGAAATGTCGGAACGCCTTATGAAAGCCCTCTCAACATGGGCAACTCTTCCCAAAAACAACCTTAAAAAAGAACTTGAATCATTACTTCCCGAAAATATATGCAAGTCCCCCATTGCCTTTGCCCCTTATTACCATCGAGCACAAAGGCTTCTAAACCGTGTTTTGGAAAGCCCTCAGGGACTAAGCATCCAAACACTCCACAGTTTCTGTCAATCTTTCCTTCAACGTTTTCCAATTGAAGCCAGTGTTGCTCCTGGTTTTAGTGCCATTGATGACCAGGAACAACAGCAGTATCTTAGACAAGCTCAGGAAGTGGTTTTAATGCAAAATCCTTCTCATGACATTAAAAAGGCCATTCTTTTCCTAAGCCGGACCTTTGGTGCAGAAACCTTTGAAGAAAAACTGAACGAACTTATTCTGACCAGTCGGCGCCCGGGGAGATCCTTACCAGATGCCATTGAACTTTCCCTTGAAAAGGAATTGGGCATCAGCGCTCTGGAAAACGAGAGTCATCTTTTACAAAAAATGTGTTCTCCTTTAAAGTTGCTTGCTCTTCTCGGTGAGAAATGGACTTTTTTAAAAGACGGTGGCCTTGAGGATCAAAAGCGTTTTAAGGCTCTTCAGACTTATCTGAATCGAGAGGACAGTATCCCTGACCTTCCTTCTTTCCTGGCTCTGTCGAACTCTTTCCTGACAAAAGAAGGAACACCGCGTCTTCGCCTTTTAAATAAGAAAACAGCAACGGCTGAACCTGATCTGGAAAGCTCTCTTCAGAAAACAGCTTTATTGATTGAAAAAGCCCAGAATACTTTACAAACTCTGCACATTGCCAAAGTCTCACACGCCTTTTTAATGATTGCCAAAGCTGTCCTTAAAACGTATGAGGCTTTGAAAGAACAACAAAACCTTTTAGACTATGATGACCTAATCAACAAAACTGTAGATGTTTTAAAAGATCCAGCCTCTTCAGACTGGGTTCTGTATAAAATGGATGGAGGGCTTGACCATATTCTTTTGGACGAGGCACAGGACACAAATGCCTCTCAATGGCATGTTATTGAAGCCTTAACAGAAGAATTTTTCAGTGGTCAAGGCATTCGAGAAACATCACCAACCCTTTTTGTTGTTGGAGATGTCAAACAATCGATTTATAGCTTCCAGGGAGCAAACCCTGTCTTGTTCGAATCTTACAGACACGCCTTCCGTACTCGGGCACAAGCTGCTTCTTCCTCCTGGCAAGACATAGGACTCAATCTTTCTTTCCGGTCAGCCCCCGCAATCTTAAAAAGTGTGGACTATGTTTTTGAAAGTTCGGCCCGAGAAGGCGTACGAACGCTTGAAGAAACACCTCTTCTCCATGAAGCTTTTCGCCTAAAAACGCCAGGGAAGGTTGACCTGTGGCCCCTGGAAAAAGAAGATCCCGGGAGTCAGAACCCTCAGGAAGACCCTGGCTTGTCTTCTTCACAAAAACTAGCCCGTAAAATCGCCACAACTATACGCCAATGGCTTGATGAGAAAAGGCCTCTTTATTCTCGGGAAAGACCTGTTCGACCTTCCGATATTTTGATTTTATTTCAACGCCGGGGCCCCTTCTTTCAGGATCTTCATCGTGCCCTTAAAGCTGCAAATGTTCCCGTCAGTGGAGAAGACAGGCTGAACTTGCAAAACCAGATTGCCATTCAGGATCTAGTTGCCCTTGGACGCTTTTTATTATTACCTGAGGATGACGCTAGCCTGGCGTGTGTCCTTAGATCTCCCCTGATCGGGCTTTCAGAAGAAGCGCTTTTCAAGCTGTGTCATGATCGTCCATCAACTGTTTGGAACTCTCTTATTCGGGCTGCACAAAAAGATCCTGATACCCCGGAAACTGATAAATATCAACAAGCCCATGCCTTTCTCTCCGGTCTCTTTTCTCTTGTGGATCGTCTGACCCCTTACGAACTTTATTCAAAAGTTCTGATTCAGGAAAATAAGCAGGAAGCTTTTCTAAAACGTTTGGGGAACCAGGTTTTGGACCCTCTACAGGAGTTTATAACCTGTACGCGTCAATACGAACAAAAAAAGACACCTTCTCTTCAAGGTTTCCTGAACTTCTTTTCGAAAAAAACAAGAGAGATTAAACGCGATCTGACCGGATCGCTGACACAAGAAGTACGTCTTATGACGGTCCATGGAGCAAAAGGGTTACAAGCTCCCATTGTTTTTCTGCCGGATACAGTTCGTATACCACGCCTTCGCGATAGTTTTCTGTGGCAACAGGAATGCCCTGTCTGGAATCCCCCAAAAAATTCAGAGCCCAAGCTTCTTAAAAGCATGAAGAGTCCTCTTCAAAAGTCTTTACAAGAGGAATATAACCGCCTCCTCTATGTGGCTATGACCCGTGCAGAAGATGAACTGTATGTTGCCGGTTTTGAAACTAAAACGGGCGTTCCTGATACCTGCTGGTATGCATTGATTCGTGAGAGTCTTCAAAAACATGGATCCTTGGAAGCACCAGAACACTGGACTTTAAAAGATGCCTGCCCGGCCCCGGCAAAAAAAATTAAAGTCCCTGATACACCAGTATCGCCAGAACTTTCACATAATGCTCTCCCTGCCTGGATTACTGAAAAGGCAAGTTCTGAAAAAATAAGGCAACAGGTTCATCTTGCCTCACCAGATAACTTTTTGTTTGAAGAAGGTTTAATAATATCTGAAGTTTCACTTTCTGAAATAAGTTCAATATCACCTTCTAAAGCGCCTTCCAGAAGGCATCCAGAAAATCAACCTCTTTCTTTTAGGACTTCTCTTGATCGGGAAAAAGCAATGCATCGTGGAACCCTGTTTCATGCCATTATTGAGCTTCTTCCCGATATCCCTTCTACTGAAAGGCTTTCCTTTATAAAGTCCTATCTCGCCAGTTCGTCTCATAAAGATCTGCCCATCTCTGATCTGGAGAGAATGTTTGAACAGCTTCTTGGGAATCCTGACTTTGCTTTTCTTTTTTCGGGTCAAGGATCTTACGAAGTGCCGATCTGTGGGTTTATTGAAAAAGAACTGGTTAACGGACAGATTGATTTTATGATCCAGGAATCTAACGAAATTAAGTTGATTGATTTTAAAACCAACCTTCACCCGGCGACTCACTTATCAGAAGTACCTGATGCCTATCTTACCCAGCTTCAGCTCTATAAAAAACTTGTACAGCCTCTCTATCCAGAAAACCGGATAACAACCTGGATACTGTGGACAACTTCCTGTGTATTGATGCCTCTTGAGGCAAAAAAAGAGGTTTTTGGAAAGCGCCTGAATAAAAAGAAAGACTTTCCTTGAAACAAAGGCTTGACGAACGCGATCAAGAAAGATATCAAGAAGAGCGTGGATGGGTGGCCGAGCGGTTGAAGGCACCGGTCTTGAAAACCGGCAGGCGTGAAAGCGTCTCGTGGGTTCGAATCCCACCCCATCCGCCATTGCGCATCTAAACTTCTGGTCATTCCTTCTGTAATCACATTTTTATAGCCAACCCCTTAAAAAGATTATAGAATTAATGTTTTTTCTAAACATAACTAAATATCTTTCTTAACTTTTTCTTTTGAATAACAGATAGCAGACGGAAAGAATTACTCATAAAACCAGAATATGCAGGAACACACATGAAGACTCGAGGACAAGGCCCTTACATCAGGATACCTACGAAATAAAGTCAGAGAAATCCCTAACCCCTTTCCCATTTACAATGAAACAAAAAAGCGTACTCTTTCTAACAAAATAAGGTATACTTATCTAATGTAACCTTAAAAAGACAGGATCAACGATGGCCCTATCTGATGATGGTAAAAACAGATGTTTTGGTAATAAACCTGGTCAGGATTTTTACGCGCGCTATCACGACGATGAATGGGCCGTTCCCGTTCATGATGATCAGAAACATTTTGAAATGCTGATTTTAGAAGGGGCGCAAGCCGGTCTGAGTTGGGAAACTGTTCTTAAAAAACGAGACGGATATCGTCAAGCTTTTTATCAATTTGACCCCGAAAAAGTGGCCGCTATGACAGATGAAGAACTGGAAAAACTCCGACAGAACCCGGCCATTATTCGTAACCGACTCAAAATTTATGCTGCTCGCAAAAATGCGCTTTCTTTCCTGGAAATTCAAAAGGAATTCGGATCATTTGATCGCTATGTCTGGAATTTTGTGGGAGGCACTTCCAAAAAAAACCACTGGTCCGTCTTTGACGATATTCCCGTAACAACGCCAGAAAGTGATGCCCTTTCAAAAGACCTGAAAAAACGGAGCATGATATTTGTGGGCTCTACAATTATTTATGCCTATATGCAAGCCATAGGAATGGTCAATGATCATCTGACAGACTGTTGGTGTTATCAACCAAAAAAGTAAGAAGTTTTGAAACGTTTTTTCCCCTCTGAAACCCTCTGTGAATCCTTATGCACCTTTCAGGTCATTCAAAAACATATTCCTACTGTCGTCTTTGAATTAGCTTATTGGAAGTCCTGAAGTGAAGGAGAATATCTTGGAAGAATATACAAGCGTAGTTGCGAATAAACTGAAACCTGGAGATACAGTAAGAGTTATAGCCCCTATTTCTAAAGGCCTTCTCCAAGAAGGTGAAGTATTTTTGAAGAAGAAAAGTCTTCTAAAAGAGGAGTGACAATTGTGACCTTGCCGCCAACCTGTTTTGCCTGGGCTCTTTTATTAGAAAGTTGAGGGTCACCTGCAGTTGTTGCAATAATAGAAGGCGCAACAGAAGTCACAAAGTCAAAATATTCCTGGTCTTTTGTGTAGAGAGGCAAGCAAATGACCTCATCCACATAACGTAATGCCCTTAGAATCTCTGCTCGCTGCTCCTGGGTATGAACAGGAGACCGATTCTTGGACAAACGAATACGCTCATCAGATTCCAGCGCAACAATCAAGGCATCACCTTCCTGACGCGCAGCTTTCAAAAAAACAACATGCCCATAATGAAGAATATCAAAACATCCTCCAACAAGGACTTTATGGCACGACATCATTAATAGGCATTTCCCTGTTACAATCTGTTACAATAAGAGCATTTGAATAGTCTCTCTCTCGATCAGTTTACCGATTATTTGCGAGATCAAGCATAATTCTGGAGCGTTGTTGAACACCGCGCGGAGCACTTTTACTCTTGGCTAGCGTTTCAAAAAGATCCAGTGCCTGCTCAACTTTACCCGCCATTAAATACAAAGTTGCCTCTATTTCAAAAGCACTTTCCCGCCAGGGTGTTGCTTTCTTTGTCAGAGCTGAGATCTCATCCAATAAAGAATGGGGATCTCCCGTTGGTAGTTCCTTTAGAATTGCTTTTAAAAGAGCAAAATCACGAAAAACCTGGTCATGACGTGTATCCCTGGCAATTTGACGATAAGCAGCGACAGGGTCAGATGAGATTTCTGCTGCTTCAAAGACACCAATAACTGAATATCCTTTCAAGGCGCTGCCAGCCAGCTTATCAAAAGCATTTTTTTGTATTTTGGGATCTGTTTCTCTCACAGCCGACTCGTATGCCTGGGCTAACTCAAGGCGCAACTTCTCCTGAGAATAATCCCAGTAAACATACCCTATCCCAGAGAAGACCAAAGCAATTATGACACCGATAATATAATTGCCATACTCTTTCCAGATTTTAAGTAGCTGCTCTTTTTTCAGGTCTTCTTTAATTTCATCAACAAGATTGTCCAATGTCTGACTCCAATTTCAAATATTTAACTCACCTTAAACCAGGACGGTAGATTAAATCAATCAAAGATCATCAGGAACTTCATATTCACCTTGTTCTGTATTCTGTTTGATGGTAGATTCTGGAGAATTTTTGGTAGGATATAAATTTCTTTTCATAATAAGGCTGTTCTCATGCTATTTCGATTATCGGTTTTAACTCTTGCCATTATTTGTCCCCTGTCATCATGGGGGTCACATATGCCTCCCAAAAAAATTGTTGAGGTTATATCCCTTAAAAAGAAAGATATTCGGGAAAGTGTGCGCCTTTTTGGCCGGGTACGAGCAAAACTGGAATATACTCACATTGCAGAAACAGATGGTGTTTTGGATCATACTTTGTTGGCTGGCCAGGCTCTGAAAAAAGGAGAGGTTTTTGCTTCTCTTGATAACCCGGAGGTCAAAACTACTTACGAACTCGCCAAAAAGGCAGAAGCTATTGCTCTGGAGCAATATCAAAGATCTCAAACATTACTCAATAAAAATGCTGTTAGCCAAAAAAAGGCAGAGTCTGATAGAGGCCAATGGATTGAAGCAAGACAACGCAGTCTTCTCGCCAAGGCAGCTTTCGACAAAATTCAGTTCAAAGCCCCCTTTGATGGTGTCCTGGGCGTTTTCAAACATCGGGAAGGAGCCTATCTTCAAAAAGGAGATCGTGTTGTTACCCTTTATAATCCCGAAACTCTGGTTGTTGAAGTTGATATTCCCGAGAAATATGTTGAAACTTTAACCCCTCACAGCCAAATTATTATTAAAGGCAAAACATATACTCTGACACAGCTCCAAAAGGTTATTGACCCTGCGACAAATACAGCCCCTTCTTTTGTTGATGTTGGAAAAGCCACTTCTCTGATTCCAGGGTCTATTGTAGCGGTTAAACTTGTTCTTAACCAACGAAACAAAACCATAGTGATCCCGGAAGAAAGCCTTTTTATTGACGGAAAACACCACTTTGTTTACCTTGTCCAAGATGGAAAAACTGTCAAAAAAGAAGTAACTCTTGGGCTATCAGAAGACCGTCACTATGAGATTCTGACAGGACTTAAGGAAGGGGATCAACTTGTCATCAAAAATCCTACGCGCCTTACACCTGATGAGCCTGTTGATATTGCCACATGCCCACAGGGAGCTTCATGAAGCTACCTGCCTTTTTTATTCACCGACCTGTATTTGCGTCTATTTTAAGCCTTATGATTATCGTCGTAGGGCTTATTTCCCTGACCAACATTAGCCTTCGAGAATATCCGGATATTGATATTCCAAAACTTCATGTACAAACCATTTATCCCAATGCCAGTCCCGAGTTAGTCGAAGCCAGAGTTACAGACCCTCTGGAAGATTCCCTGGCAAGTGTGTCGGATGTAACTTCTATTGAGTCCCAAAGCCATACAAATAGATCAGAAATCACTCTTTCCTTTAAGCCGAAAACTTCTATTGATCTTAAAATTGTCGCCATTAGAGATGCCATCGAAAAAGTACGTTCTCAATTCCCGGACGAGGTACAAATTCCCACTATTATCAAAGGTGACGATCAAAATGGCCCGCCCTTTATCGCCATTTCAGTTATCAGTAACGAGATGTCTCCCCAAGATCTGACTCACTATGTAAATCTCTATTTTAAGAATATTTTTCGAAGCATCTCCGGAGTTGCCGAAGCCGGTATCTGGAGTCAGGGTTTTGCCATGGGAATTACACTTGACCCCAAAAGACTTTTTGCACTGGGGCTGGATATTGAAACTGTCACCGAGGCCCTAAAAGCAAAAAACACACCCTTTTCGGCAGGCAAATTGCACAATGAAGTTCCCATTACCCTCGAGACTGAGCTTAAAACCGAAGATGATTTTAAAAACCTTGTTATCAGAAATCAAACACAAACCCACCCTTCCATTCTATTAAAGCATGTTGCTGATGTACGCCTTATAGAGGATGATTCTTCTTTTCGTATTCGTATTAATGGTAAAAGTGCTTCTCTTATTGCTATTAAACTGAATTCAGATGCTAACCCACTTGATGTTTCTGATAACGTGCGACACGCTGTTAATACGTTACAAGACAGTCTGCCAAAAGGCATGTCGGTTTCTGTTAGCCTTGATAATGCGAACTTTATCAGAGCGTCTCTCTCGAATATTCAACGCTCTATTCTGGAAGCCGCCATCCTGGTCCTTCTCATCATCTTGCTCTTTATCCGAAATTTACGGGCAGCATTGATCCCTCTTGTAACGATTCCGATTTCTCTGGTCGGGGTCCTTGGTCTTTTTTATGCCCTTGATCTTTCCATTAACATCTTAACGCTCCTTGCAATTATTTTGGCAATTGGTCTTGTCGTTGATGATGCCATCGTTGTCCTGGAAAACATTCAGCGCCATATTGAAGAAGGCCTTCCCCCCTTTAAGGCAGCTTTGAAGGGAAGTCGTGAGATTGGCTTTGCTGTTGTGGCGATGACGCTAACCCTGGCCAGTGTCTACGCTCCGATTGCTTTCCTGGAAGGTATTACCGGGGCCCTTTTTAAGGAGTTTGCGATTGCTCTTGCCGGTGCTGTTCTGATCTCGGGGATTGTTGCCCTAACTTTATCACCCATGTTATGCAGCCGTTTTCTAAAACCTGTCGACCAGCCCTTTTTCCCCGCTTTCGATACTTTTATGGCGTACCTGACAAGGAAATATAATACTTTCCTCTCTTTTTTAATGACGCACACACGTGGAACTCTTCTTTTCCTTCTCGCGGCCTTTGCCGGACTTTCAGGTCTTTTCTCTTTGCTACCTGAGGAACGCGCTCCTGCCGAGGATCGAGGCCTTGTAGGTCTTTATGCTCCCCCTATCCCCGGTAAAGGTATCGAAACAATGTCTAAACTGGGCGATATTTTTAATAATAGAATGTCCGACACAAAAGAAGCAGATCAGTTTTTAACTTTTATTGGAACGTGGGGAGCTTCTGTTGCTCTTTCTCTCAAAGACTGGTCAGAAAGAACGCGCAGCGCTGCTCAAGTACGTGATGCTCTTCAAGCTATTGCCAGCAACATTCCTTCTGCAGATGTTTACGCCTGGGACTGGAATTCGGGATTACCCGGATCAGAATTTAGTATCGAAGGCGGTGTTCAATTTGTCTTGCAAACTTCCGGTTCTTATAATGATCTTTACCAGGAAGCCACAAAATTCGTAACAGCTTTAAGGCAAAACGAGAAAATTGAATCATCGCATCAACGACTTTTACTGATATCTCCCGGATATGATGTTCAACTTGATACTTTCCAACAATCCTTACTTGGTATTTCAGATAAAAAAATTGCCAAGGCAATTGAAGTTTCTGTTGGTCAGGACAAAAACATGATGTTTATGAAGGAAGGACTTTCTTACCCAATTATGGTCTCAACCACGTCTGACCCTTCGCATCTTAGTGAGATCTATGTCACAACGAAAGAAGGAAGTCCCGTTTCCCTCTCAACACTTGGTGAACTCAAGATGGTTGCACGCCCTAACGCTCTCACGCACTATAATCAAATGCGAGCCACAACGATTACAGTAAAACCTAGAGAAGATGTTAAGGTTGGGGCCCTGATAGATGTCATAAAAGACTACCAGAAAACCTCCCTTGGTAAAGGCTTCAGCATTGACTGGGTCGGGGAAACAAAAGCAACTCTTGCAGGGGCATCAAGTGGCACCCTTCTTCTTATCCTTGCAATTGTTTTCATTTTTTCTATTCTTGCCATTCAATTTGAAAGTATCACAGACCCTCTTTTAATTGTGTTGACTGTTCCTCTTGCCGCTTTTGGAGCCCTGTTTTTAATGTGGGTAACAGGAGTTTCCCTTAACATTTATTCAAAAATTGGATTAGTAACGTTGGTGGGCCTTATTACAAAGCATGGTATTCTACTCGTTGAAATGGCAAATCAACAGCTTGAACAAGGAGCTTCCCTAAAGAAAGCAGCCCTTAAAGCAGCAAGTTTAAGGCTAAGACCAATCCTGATGACAACAGGCGCCATGGTGTTTGGCGTTATACCCCTTGCCTTTTCCAGTGGTGCCGGCAGCGAAGCGCGCCAGGCTATCGGGATTGTACTTCTGGGGGGGCTTCTGGTAGGAACTCTGATGACACTTTTTATCATTCCTGTGATGTACACTTTGAAGAGGTATAAAAAAGGGTAGGCTTCCACTGGAAACTCATCCTGAAATACGCTATACATCACAGTGTAGAGAATAAAGGCGCCCGTAGCTCAGCTGGATAGAGCGTTGCCCTCCGAAGGCAAAGGTCAGAGGTTCAAATCCCCTCGGGCGCACCATCAATTTCAACAGTTTCTAGAAAATAAAGAAAAAAACTCCTTCGAAAATCCACGGCACCATCATAGCCTGACACGTACATTTCTCCGTCATCACGAGGAACCCCTTTATTGCCCTGTCATCCAGAGGGGG
>DDGG01000027.1:0-47672 GCA_002337525.1 Alphaproteobacteria bacterium UBA1908
TGGAACGGCGGGGGTTAAAACAAGTCCAACAAAGAAAGCACAAGCATTTGACCAGAATGGGCTATTGGGCATATATTTTAGAATACTTAGTAAAACCCGGTAAATAATGCCTGATGACAAGATAACACTTCCAAGGCCATAAACACTTAAAGCCATAATAAAGGTCTCGGAAGAAAAACCTGAAAGAATAATCTCTGTTGGCGCAATTCCCAAAGCCAGCACCGAAACGACCAGAAAAACTCCCGGGATGAAAGAGCTTACAAGCTCAAAGACCCACATGCAAAGAGCAATAGAAAGAAGAGCCAGAAAAACACGTGCCGAATGGCCCGGGATCAAATCTTTAAATAAAAAGTATAAAATAATAGGTAAAATAATTGTATAAATCCACCCTGCCAATTCGGAAGTGAGCATTTTCCTTGTTTTCTTCTTTTCCACATTTTTGGTAAAGGACAGGGTTACACCCGAAAGACTTTTAAACAGGTTAAAAATAAAATGTTTTTCCGAAGCAATGTTATTGAGAAAAATTTCCTGAATCGCATGCTTGGGGAACTTTAGAACAACAGCTGGCTCCTTGACAATTGCTTTTGAAGCATACTTCTCTGAATCAATCGCAGCTTCTTGACCAAAATAATCCCCTTTTTTGGAAACTTTTGGAGGATTTTCATTGTCAAGGTAAAGGTTTACCACACCGCTAATAATATAATAAACATAATTTGTTTCAGAATCTTTGGTATAAACCTGAGTATCAAAATCAAATTTTTCAAGGGTTGCATTGGCGATTAACCTTGACTTCTGCTCGGGAGAAGCGCATTCAACAGTTTTATCATTTGCTAAAAAAAAGCGCACTGCTTGGGTTGCGTTCATTGATTATCTGCCTCATCCTGTTAAAAAAACATTACCTTTAACTTAAATTTAAGGTACACAGGGTTTTAATACAAGTGCTGATGATATTTTAGATTGGTAAAAAATGGATTACGTAACATGCCTTGAAGACTTTCTTCCAGATTTTGAGGCATTTATTTTTGATGTCTACGGTGTCTTGCACAATGGATTACGGGCCATCCCCGAAACTCTTGCGTTTTTAGAGTCCTTACAAAACAGTGGCAAGACAGTTTGCATTCTCTCTAATGCCCCTTTTTTAACAGGGCATATTGTTGAACGTTTAAAGACGTATGGCCTGCTTCCTTCTTTTTACCAACATATTTTAACGGCTGGATCTGAAACACAGCGACACCTGATTGAACAGGATACCCCGGACCATGCACGCCTCGGGCCGCGCTGTTATTTTCTGGGAATCCCTGAAATGGAAGAAATTCTTCAACAAACACCTCTTCAAAAATGTTCTTCTCTCGAAGAAGCTGATTTCATTCTGGCTGCCGGTCCCAATGAATGGGGACAAAACCTTGAAGACTATCAGGAACTTCTGGACCTTGCTTTCAAAAGAGAACTTCCCATGGTTTGCGCCAATCCGGACGAATATGTTTTTAAGGGACGTGAACGCCGCCTAAGGGCTGGTCTTCTTGCACGTTACTATGAAAGCATCGGAGGCAATGTTATTTATCATGGCAAGCCTTACATGAATTTCTACAAACCTGTTCTCGATGAAATTTCTGAAATCCCAAAAGAAAAAATTCTTTGCATCGGGGATTCTTTTAAAACGGACATAAAAGGGGCCCGTGAGTGCCAAATGAAATCCTTGCTGGTTTTGAGCCCTCTGACCTATGACGAAATGGGGATGACCTATGACGAAAATCCTCCCCGAAAAGAAACCAGAAAAAATATTTTCAACGAAATCTCAAAACAGGTTTATACTCCTGATTATGTGACCCAACTAACAGCCTGAGCGACTTGCCAGAATGACAGATATTCCTTTATTTTTTGCTTTGTGCCTTATTGTTTTTATTTTATTTCTTTTAAGCGCTTCGGGTCTGTTCTCTGCCAGTGAAACAGCCTTTCTTTCAACATCCAAAGCGCGCCTTTATAGCCAGGCACGTCAGGGAGATAAACGTGCAATTCGGCTTTTAAAACTTGTTGAGAATCTTGAACGCCTTGTTGGCACAATTCTGATTTGCAATAATTTGGTGAATATCCTGGCAACATCTCTGACCACTGCCGTTTTAACTTCTTTCTTTGGTGACGCAGGTGTTGTCTATGCAACCGTTGTGATGACTCTCCTGATCGTGATTTATGCCGAAGTTCTGCCTAAATTGCTTGCGATTAAAAAGTCTGAAGAAATTGCCCGTTTTATGGTGCCTCTCATGACACTCCTCGTCAGGATCATAAGCCCCTTAACACGTAGTATCGAATGGATTGCAAAAAGTAGCTTAAAAAGCGTGGGCGTTCGCATCTCTCCGGAAACACACCTGACCGGGTCTTTAGAAGAATTGCGAGGCGCCATTGATTTGCACCATGACAAGGCCGCCTCCGAAATAGAAGATCGCGCAATGTTGCACAGTATTCTGGATTTATCAGAGGTTGATATTGGTGAAATAATGATTCATCGTCAGGATGTAATGATGCTGGATCTTCACGAATCACCCTCCAAAATATTAAACGAGGTTATCCAGAGTCCCTACACGCGCTTTCCGGTATGGAAAGATAATCCCGAGAATATTATTGGTATCCTGAATGTTAAGTATTTTCTGCGCGTCCTCCAGGAGCATGGAACCAATATTGATCAGATGGATTTGCTCAATAGCCTTACAAAACCCTGGTTTGTTCCCGAAACAGCGACCCTTAAAGAACAGCTTCAGGCTTTTCAAGCTCGTAAAGAGCATATTGCCATTGTGGTTGATGAATACGGATCCTATCTTGGCATTGTCACACTGGAGGATATTGTTGAGGAAATTGTGGGAGAAATCATTGATGAGCATGATGAATCCCTTCCTGGTGTCTGGCGGACCAA
This sequence comes from Alphaproteobacteria bacterium UBA1908, assembly GCA_002337525.1. GTDB lineage: Bacteria > Pseudomonadota > Alphaproteobacteria > Caedimonadales > UBA1908 > UBA1908. The sequence goes on from DDGG01000027.1 coordinate 2,906, forward strand.
GTCTGGTGATATTTTTGTCAGCGGCAAGACGACCTTACGAGATTTAAACCGTCGTTTTGAATGGTCACTACCGGATGAAAAAGCATCTACCCTTGCAGGATTGATTATTCATGAATCACAAACAATCCCAAAAGTTGGACAGACCTTTAAGATTGATCAGTTTCGTATTAAAATTATACGCCGTAGTAAAAATCACTTAACCCTTTTAAAGGTATCAAAAGATGACATCTCCCCTACCCCGTGACCAACGACTTTATGAAAAGCTGAAAAAAGAATTTGCTCCAAGCGATCTTGAAATTATTAATGAATCTCACCTCCATGAAGGACATTCGGGGTCTCCCCAAACAGGAGAAAGCCATTACCGTATTCGCATTCGAGCAAGAGTTTTTGATTCTGTTCCCTTAAGGTCTGCCCATCAAAAAATTTATGATGCCCTGAAAAGTGACTTTGAAAACGGGCTGCATGCTCTATCAATCCAAATATTAAAAGACTAAACAAAAGCTTGATAAGGAAGTCTCCCTTTACCCTTTCAAAGCCTGCTCTGAAAACTTCCTGTAAAAAGAAAGAGGCCTTTATCTTTTCTTAAGCCTTTTTTTACCTTCTCCTTACACACTGATTTCTTGAGATTTATCTAGAAAAGCATCAGGGAGAATCAAGTAGGTATGCCAAAAATATATTTTTCAAGGTATTCGTTTCTTTTTTGGATCGTCTCATTGCTCTTCTTCCCTGTCTCATCAATGGCATCATCCCTTGCGGATCAAATTGCCGGGTTTAAAAAATCAGAAACTCTTAAGGTTGTCCGGGAAGACGAGAAAAATATCCACATAAAAAAAGCAAGAGAACGTCATCGGACCCTTCTACAGCAAATTCAACAAAAGAACACCTTAACACCGGTTGCCGAGCGCATTGCACGAGAACATTCTCGTGCGGCATCCTCTTCCGGCAGTCCCGTTTCCCCACACAAAAAATCTATCTCTGCTGCTTTACTGAAACAAGTAAGGTCAAAACCAAAATTACGCATTGTTCGCGTCCGCCAGGAAGCTTTTAACTGGAGACCCTATGCATCCCTGAAAGAAACTATAGCCTCTCAGGATTCTGATATTGTTGAGGCGCGCCAACGCTACCACGAAATTTCTTTGGAAATAGAGACATCTCAAAAAGAGTTAAGTCACCTTGATGAGCAGAGAAAAAGCCTCGATATCAAGCTTCTTAAAGCGTCACAACTTTTAAAACTTTTACAAAAAAATATTCTTTACAGGGATGAGGAAAAAGAACGCGATGAACTTATCGAACGACTTGAATATCAAGAGAAAGATCTTACGCCGGATTTTCTCGCACATAGAATTCAGGAATCAAAAGAACTTTTAGCTCTTGTCAACGAAGGGAAATCGATTCTGGAGCAAAAACTTCTCTGCCTGGAGAATATTTTATCTGAAAATAAGAAAGTACTAACTGCTTTTGATCGAGAGTTCCGTCAACTTTTTCTGGATAAAAACAAGGGAAGATTCCAGCTTCTTCAAAGTATCCGGAACCATCAGCCTTCTTTTAATCCGACAACAGACACCGAAGAAGAACAACTTTTTGAAAGAGCCGCCTTTGATCTGAAGCAACGTCCTGATATTAATCACTTTCTTTTTGATCTCAAAGCAGATCTTTCCATGCATCCTGGCAGGTATCGATTGATGCTTCCAGAAGGCAGCCTCTCCAGTGAAGAAATTGATTCCTTTCTTAAAGATATCAAGGCTTTCAACCACCAAATACAAGAATCACTTCAGGAGAGTGATATTGCTTCTTTTCTCTCGGAACACCCTTATGAGCTTGCTTTCCAGGAAAAGGCTTTCAGATTCCGTAAAACAGGGGACACTAATGGTCAAAACATGACTTTCGCACAAGTCAAAGCAATCCACACCTTCCTTGAAACCCTTGCAAAATCTTATAACAAATTACTACAGCATCCTTTTTTAAACCAAACAAAATATTTTGGATATATTCCCGCTTTCACGAAAGGTCGTTTTCATTTTATGGCTCCCTCTCTTTATCAACTCACACGCCTGGAAAGTTTCCATGAAGCTGTTTTAAAGAAACTCGAAAAACTTCCTTTGGAAGCCCCAGTCGCACATAGAGAAAGACTCCTGGTCCAAGCTTTTGAAGCTTTCTCTTCTCCTGCTATTATTTCAGGAGATGAAACTGATATCTCCACAGATAAAACAGAAATAGACATGACGCAGTCAATAACTTCAGAACTCTTTGAAAGTGCCATTTTCATGGTTCCTGCAGACCTTCAACTGCAATCCAGATCAGGGGCCAGCTCGAGCACAGGCAGCAATGATACAACAGATGTGATGGATAGCCTCCAGCCCCCCGAACAAACCGTTTCATGGTGGTCACCCTGGAGAGCTTTTGGATACAAGACTCCAGAATAATGTCGAAATTAAGGCTCTCTCAAAACTTTCTTGTCAGTTGACAGAGAAGGATTTTCCTGCAATATCCTCAAGGATATATTTTAATCTGGTAAGATGATTCATGAAAAAAACGATTATGGCAGTTATTGCTGCCGGGACTCTTTATACAACAGGCTGGTATATTTTAACAGATCACCTTGAAAATCAAACCAATACCTTTTTAACAACACTTCAAAAAGAGTCAGACGCAGTCAAATTTTCTTTTGTCTCTACAGAAAAATTTGGATTCCCTTTTAAATTCGGAGTTCGCATCAAAGGACTTACCTTTAAAACAGGCTATGCTCACTATAGTCTCAGCGCTGCTGAAAAAGGTGCAACTTATGAACTGTCAACAAACCTGGCAGGAAAAGACTTTACATTGGCAACAGACTCACCTGATCAACTAACACTTTTCAAAGGCCAAAAACCTCTTGTAAAGATAATGACCACTACAGATAAAAGCCATTATTCAGTTGCTTTCAAAAAGTCACCCTTGTGGAAAACGCTTTTATCGGAAGAGCCTTCAAGTCTGATTCAGGATTTCAGGGCCTTCAAAGAAAACCTGTCACATCAATTATCGACCTCGGTAGAAACGCCTCAAGGATCGCAAGCAACTCTGGAAAAGATGGTGACAGTTCTCTCCCATTTTGATGAAATCAATGTATTAGCCAGAAATACTCTTTACTCCTATGAAATCCTTGATAAAGACTTCTTTTCAAAAGAGTTCCCAAAAAAGGGAATACTCACGAAAATGCCTCGCTTTGAGTCTTCAATTGAGATTGATAAAATAGAATTAGATGATACGAAAGTTTTTATTAATTGGCATTATAAGGACATGGAACAAAATGCCGCCCTGGTTGCCTTTTTTGCGTTGACATTTATACAAGATATCCTTCCTCCCCAGGATAAAATGCCAGAGAATCAACCGGAATTCATAACCTTTATGAAAAGCCATTTTTTCGGGATGCAACATGCTGAAAATAAAAAAGGACCAGAAACAAGTACTTTAAAAATGTCACTTGCAACAGAACAACAAGATGGAGAGGATCGACGAATTAAACTGGGACTTGAAACCTTCGAGGTTGAAAATAATTTCTTTCTGCAATCTCTTAGAGGACACCTGGACAGCACTCTCGGGCACGACATTGTTATGGATATTAACCTTACAGGTAATATTGACCTTAAGGAAGGGGCTGAAGAGTTTGCAAAATTAGCTGTGACGACTCAATTGTCTTCTCTTGCAAGAGTCAATCCAAAGTTGACAAAGAATGTTCTGTCAGAGGTTGTACACATTTTCCTGGATGGTCTTGATTCTTTGGGCAAAATTCAATTTGCTGTCAAGGGGAATGCTGTCACTGAAAATGTTGAAACAGAGTCTCAAAAATTGACCCTGAAAGTTGATGAACTATCCTTTAAAACATCACAAGGTGGTTTTCACCTGAAAGGGACTTTGCAGGAAAAAGAGACACCCCCCCTTGCCGAGTTTGCTCTGACTCTTTTCAAATACAGGACACTTGTTGATAGTCTTGGTCAAAAGACACAACGTCTTACAACCTTTTACTCTGAAAACGTTGAGGAGACTCCCCTTAAAATCACAGATAACCTTCTAAACAGTTTCAAAGACTTCCTAAAGGCTCTTGATACTCAAGGAACCGAGAATGATAATGTTGTCATTACCGGAAAACTAGAGGATGGAGGCCCTCAAATCAGTGGGAAACAAGTTGTTGAATTGCTTCTTCTGTGGAACATGATATTGCAAGGCAATTAATCTCGGAGAATACTCCCTGACGACTTTTGTCATAGAAAACAAGCGCAAGCTTTAAGTCGTCAGGGAATAAAATTTTGTTATTTTTTATTCATGGTCCTTGACATGACAGCTTTCATTGATTATTTTTCATTTGTTATGTGTATCTTATCTAAGCCTTTTTTAAATTCTCTCAAGCGCTGCTTGCAGCGTATATAAATTCATTTCCCTTTTGTTTATTTTTTTATTCCTCTACCAAAAAAAGGTTTTGTGATGTTAGAGTCTGTCGGCACATCAATTTTTACATTTTTAACACAGATTGATGATTTTTTCTGGAGTTACATTGGTTTTCTCCTGGTTGTATTATGCGGTTTTTACCTGACTCTTCGAAGTCGTTTCTTTCAGTTTAAGGTTTTGATGCAAGGTCATCAATCTTTTAAAGCTCTGGGGGCCGGGCATCGTGACAAAGCCAATGATGGGGTCAATCCCATAAAACTATTCTTCAGCTCCGTTGGTGGTATGATAGGCCTTGGCAATATTGTTGCCGTTGTTTCTGCTGTCTCTATTGGTGGGCCCGGTGCGCTGTTTTGGCTTTGGATAGCAGCTATTGCGGGTATGGTTATCAAGTATTCGGAAATTTATCTGGGTATTCGCTTTAGAGAAAAAAATAACCGTGGCAGCTATGATGGGGGCCCCATGTATTATTTGCGTCATGCCTTTAAAACACCCTTTCTTAAAAAAGGGCTTCCTATCCTGTCTTGCCTTTTGCTTTGTATTTACGGTGTTGAAATATATCAATTTGTTATTATTGCAGATACTGTTTCAAGAACTTTTGAGATTGAAAAACTGTATGTTGTTCTTGTTCTTTTGGTTCTTACCTTTTACGCGGGACTTGGCGGTGTACGTCGACTCGCCAATATCTGCACAGCCTTATCTCCCTTATTCATTCTCTCCTATATTGGAATGTGTCTATGGGTTATCATTGGACACATTGAAGCAGTACCGGATATGTTAGCAGTTGTCATAAAATCAGCTTTTTCCGGTCATGCTCCTATAGGCGGTTTTGCAGGCAGCTCTCTTCTACTGGCAGCCCAACACGGTATTTCACGCGGTGTTTATACAGGAGATATTGCCATTGGATATGATTCTATTATCCAAAGTGAAACCCGCATACAAAATCCCGCAACCCAGGCACGAATGGCAGTTTTTGGTATTTTAAGTGATTCTTTTTTCTGTACCATGAGCATCATGGTCGTTCTTTTAACAGGTATATGGCATGACAGCACAGGGCTTTTAACCTCTCAATATGTGGCAAGCGCGCTGGGACAACATTTTCCCTATGTTGATAAGTTTATGGTTTTCTTTATCTTTGTTGCAGGATGGACAACAATTGTGGGTTATCTGGCAGTCGGAGGAAAAGCGGCACGCTTTTTGTCTCCCAAAAAAGGCTTTCGTTTTTTTATGACATACGCCGTTCTATCGCTATTTTGTTTCTCCTTTTTTAATCAGTCTCAAGTTCTCCTGATCATGAGCCTTTCCGGTGGAGGCCTTATGCTCATGAACCTTACGGGTATTTTAAAACTGCGACATGAAATAAAATATCAATAACACAGGTAGTTCCTTTGAAGGCATGCCCTGAAATAATAAAACAATGACAAAATTTGTTTAACAGTTAGATGTGAGGCCGCATACGCCTCACTTTTTTCTAGCATACCACCTCAAATCCTGTTTACGATCAAAAAATGAGTATTTTTAAAAGGGCTTGATTTTTCGGTCAAAATTGCCTTAAATATTACAATGATAAAAAACAATCCTTCTTCGACTCACCCCTCTCCAAATTCAGCAAAACAACTTATTGGCTGGATTGTTTGGGGATGTGCCGCGTCCTTTTATGGTTTTCAATTTTTACTGCGTGTATCCCCCAGCGTTATTGCTCAGGAACTCATGACAACCCTTGCGATTGATGCATGTACCCTGGGGACGTTGACATCATTCTATTATTACGGCTACGTTACAATGCAAATTCCATCCGGTATCATACTGGATCGTCTCGGCCCGCGCCGCCCTCTCGTGATTGCGTGTCTTTTTTGTATGTTAGGGTGTGCCATTTTTGGATTTGCCGAATCCCTTCCTCTTTTATCCGTAGGTCGAACATTTATGGGCATTGGTTCTGCCTTTGCTTTTTTAAGCTGTGTTAAACTTGCTTCTCTTTATTTTAATCCTCGCATTCTCTCCATTCTTGTAGGACTAACCCTTTCGTTAGGAACAGTGGGAGCCACCCTCGGGGATGCTCCTCTTGGATATTTGATAAGCCTGTATGACTGGCGAGTTGCCAACTATGTCCTGGCAGGTGTTAGCATTATTATTGCGATTGCCGCGTGGTTTTTGATTGAGGAGATTACTTCTCCCCAGGACAAAAAACACCCTTCTGAAAAAAAATATTTTTTTGAGGGCCTCAAAACCGTACTTAAAAATCCACAAGCCTGGATTTATGGGGGATATGGTTTAGCCATGTATGTTCCTCTCTCGGGCTTTGCCGATTTATGGGGAACCCCCTTTTTATCAGAGGCTTACCATATATGCGCAACAAAGGCAGCGGGCATTAAATCTTTTTTCTATATTGGATTAGGAATTGGAGCCCCCTTGTGGTCATACTATATGACACGCCTTCAAAGTTATAAAAAAGGCCTTTTACAAAGCGCGATTGCAGGGGCAATTGTTATGACTGTTGCCTTATACGTTCCCTTACCCATCTTTTTAATGTCACCGCTGCTTTTAATGAGCGGCTTTTCTGTTGCTGGTCAATTTGCGGCTTTTGCAGCAGCAGCAGCTCTAAACCATTCATCTCAAACAGCGACATCCTCCGGCGTTCATAATATGCTCTGCATGCTAAGCGGCATTATTATGCAACCCCTTATCGGTCACTTGCTGGATGTATGCAAGGCTAACGATATTTTGTGTCCCCTCACCTATACCTATGATCATTATCTAAAATCCCTGGCTGTCATTCCTGTTAGTCTAACACTTGCTATTATTCTGTGTTTCTTTATGAAAGAAAGCTTCCCTCGTGACACCCGCTAATGTTCATATCTTCTTTGAAAGATTAAAAGAGCAAATACCTGTTCCAAAAGGTGAATTAAATTATACCAATCACTACACTCTTTTAGTTGCTGTTGTTTTATCAGCACAATCAACCGATAAGGGTGTTAATAAAGCAACAAAAGCCCTTTTTGAAAAAGTGACAACCCCCCAGGAGATGCTTGATTTAGGAGAAGACCACTTAAAAGAACATATAAAAACCATTGGACTTTTTAACTCTAAAGCTAAAAATATCATAGCTTTAAGTCAGATATTGGTGATTTCTCACAAAGGGAAAGTACCCTGCACACGAGAAGAGCTTGTTCGTTTACCGGGGGTGGGACGTAAAACAGCAAATGTCGTTTTAAATATGGCCTTTGGTCAGCCAACGATTGCTGTTGATACTCACCTTTTCAGAGTTTCCAATCGAACAGGTTTGGCCCCGGGTAAAACGCCTCTTGATGTTGAAAAAAAACTGTTAAAAGCCATCCCTGAAAACTATTTAAAAGATGCCCATCACTGGCTCATTTTACATGGTCGCTATACTTGCAAGGCTCTTCGCCCTTTATGTGAGTCTTGTCTCGTAAGTGATCTGTGTCAAAAATTTCAAAATGACAGGAAAAAATTTTAAAAAGAAGCTTTCCTCTTTTCTTTCTTAACAGCTTTTGCTTAAATCCTAACGAACTATTTTTTAGGAGTTTTATCATGCGTCACATTCTTTTACCTTCTTTATTGATTGGCACAATTGCCCTGACAGGTTGCCAAACAACATCATCAGATCCTTATGCTTCTGTAGAGTTACCCCCCGCACCCACGGCACAAGAGGCTTCGACAAAGCCTGGTGAACGTCCTGTCGTGGATAACACACCGGCTCTCTCGTCGGAGGAATTAGAACGTGTTGCCGCAAATTGCCGCGCAGAAATAACACAACTTCATGAACTGCGCCATCAAGTTCCTCGCCCACGCTTACAAGAGTATGCCATGACTCTTGGCATTGCCTCGGACTCATGCACGAAACTAACAAACCTTCTCTCCGAAATTCGTCAGGCAACCCACTGGCAAAGGGCTTATCAACTTAACCTTCAACATGCTCAATCAACCGCAGAGGGTAGTTACGGAACAGATGTGACGCCTCCATCCCAGGTAACTCAGCAATCTAATGTTGTTGTTGAATCAGAACCTCTTGTGATTAACTAGACTCATTATGGAAAGGCCGCACTTTTTGTGGCCTTTTTTAACATTTCTTACGTCGCCTCCTTCTATTTCAAATTGAAACTTGCTGAAAAAGAGAACAAAGAACTCTGTAAAAAAACACTCCCTTAAGGGAAGACAAAGTTATAAAAATTTGGATTTGCTAAGGGAGCTACTTACGTTGTCAAATAAAAACTATAGGCTAGTTTAATTCAATTGCCTTAATTTGCTTCGCAGCCGATGTTCTATATTTTCTGAAACAAACTGTGAAACATCCCCCCCCAGTTCGGTAATTTCCTTAATTAAGGTTGAGGAAATAAACTGACACCTGTCTGATGCAATCAAAAAAACCGTCTCAACAGAAGGCGACAGACGAGCATTCATTCCTGCCATCTGAAACTCATATTCAAAGTCAGAAACGGCCCGCAGCCCACGCACAACAAAGTCAGCTTTTTCATCATGGGCAAAGTTTACCAATAACCCAGTAAAAGGTTTAACAACAATGTCCATTTCCATATTAAGAGTTGCAATCTCGTCACGAGTAATCTCAAGACGTTCCTCAAGAGAAAAAAGAGGACGCTTATCCTCATTAGGGGCAATACCTATCACTAAACGATCACAAATTTGTCCTGCCCGCGCAACAATATCCAAATGCCCCCGTGTCATAGGATCAAATGTGCCAGGATAAACAGCGGTACGCTTCGTTATCTCCTGGAATCCAGAAATTGCCATAATTCCCCCCCCTTGTTCTGGATAAGATTTCTCTTTTAAATCCAAGATCATTCTAAGAATGGCGGCCTTAAATCGGCTCTATTATTCTGAGAAGTTATGGCCTCAGAAAAAAACTCAAAAATTCTTTAATCTGTTAAAGGCGTTTCACTATCAGCGTCCTTCTTAACAGAAGAGACCTCCTGAATGTCTTCCTCGTCTTTTCCGACAACAGAATCACCTTCCCGAGAAGATTCTTCAGAATTTTCACCATCCTCGTCTTCATCTTCCGTTTCTTTAACACGTGCAACCGAGACAACTTTTTCATCCGATCCAACCCGGAAAATAGTCACTCCCTGAGTCACACGCCCTGCAATACGCACATCGTGAATGGGACAGCGGATTAATTGCCCACCATCCGTGACCAAAACAAGTTGATCTGCATCTTCAATTGTAAAGAAAGCCACGACCAAACCATTCTTATCGGTTAGATCCATTGCTGTTAGTCCTTGACCACCTCGCCCTGTCACACGATATTCGTATGCGGATGTCCGCTTGCCAAATCCTTTTTCAGTAATAGAAACAACGAACTGCTCTCCTGCTTCAAGGGCTTCAAAACGCTCTTTGGAAAGGTCATCAAAATTAATGTCATCACCGGCACGTTTTGCACGAGAAAGGCGAAGATAGGCATCTCTTTCTTCAATCGTAAAAGTCATATGGTCCAAAACAGACATCGATATAACCTGATCATCACCTGCCAGTCTGATACCTCGAACACCTGTTGATGTTCGCCCTACAAAAACACGCACTGCTGTAACCGGGAAACGAATACATTTGCCATGACGCGTTGCAAGCAAAAGATCCTGATCGTCACGACACACACGAACCCCGATCAAGGTCTCTCCCTCATCCAGCTTCATCGCAATCTTACCGTTCGCCTTGATGTTCAGGAAGTCTGTTAAAGCATTTCGGCGCACACCACCTTTTGATGTTACGAAGGTAATAAATGTCTGAGCCGCCTCTTCAAGATCCTTTGGCAAGGGAAGAATTGTGGAAATTGTTTCACCCTGTTCAAGGGGAAGAACATTAATGAGGGCTTTTCCAAGAGATTGTGGAGACCCCAAAGGCAAACGGTAGACTTTAAGTTGATAAGCAATACCGCGGGATGAAAAGAAAAGCACAGACGTATGAGTGTCTGTCACAAAAACGTCGCTCACAATATCCTCTTCACGCGTCGACATCCCGGAGCGCCCTTTACCACCACGTCGCTGCGCCCTGTATGTAGCTAACGGAACGCGTTTGATATATCCATTCTGACTAACGGTAACAACCATATCTTCCTGTTGGATCAAGTCCTCAAAATCAACATCAGCCCCAGAAGCTTCTATTGTAGTTCGACGTGGCGTTGCGAATTCTTCTTGAACAAGTCTTAATTCTTCACGCATCACTTCATATAGTCGATCACGAGATCCCAGAATATCAAGGTAGTCACGAATTTCGGCAATAATTTCGTCAAGTTCATCGGCGATTTTAGTCCGTTCAAGTCCGGTCAAACGATGTAACTTAAGGTCCAGAATTGCACGCGCTTGCTGTTCTGACAAACGATACTGCCCATCTTCAACACTACGTCCTGGTTCTGCAACAAGTTCAATCAACGGACCAACGTCCCCAACACCCCAGGTGCGATCCATGATTTTATTACGCGCATCAGAAGGATCAGATGCCCCTTTGATAAGAGCAATCATTTCATCGATATTGGCAACAGCGACAGCCAGGCCTAACAAAACATGGGCACGTGTACGCGCTTTGGAAAGCTCATAGCGAGTCCGCCGCGTAATCACTTGTTCACGAAATTTGATAAAAGCCGCAATAATATCCTTTAAAGTCATCATTTTGGGCTGGCCTAAATCAAGTGCCAGGGTATTAACCCCAAAAGAAGTCTGTAAAGACGAGTAACGGTAAAGCTGATTCAAGACGACATCAGGAACAGCATCTTTTTTAATCTCAACAACAACACGAACGCCATCACGGTCTGATTCGTCCCTGATATCTGAAATACCTTCAATCACTTTATCTTTAACGATCTCGGCAATACGTTCTATCATACGCGCCTTATTAACCTGATAAGGTACTTCTGTAATAACAATTGCTTGACGATCTTTACGGATCTCTTCAAAGTGCGTGCGTCCCCGCATCACAACTGATCCACGGCCAGTCTGCGCTGCAGATATGCACCCAGCCCTGCCCAGAATAATCCCGCCTGTGGGAAAATCCGGCCCGGGGACAATTTCCAGCAACTCGTCAACTGTCACGTCCTGGTTATCGATGTAAGCAAAACAAGCATCAATGACTTCGCCAAGATTATGAGGTGGAATATTTGTGGCCATACCAACAGCAATTCCTCCAGCCCCATTCACCAAAAGGTTAGGGTAACGAGCAGGAAGCACAATAGGTTCCTGATTTGTCTCATCATAGTTTGGCTGGAAATCGACCGTATCTTTATGGACATCATCCAAAAGACAACGTGCCACTTTTTTAAGACGTGCTTCTGTGTAACGTTCTGCTGCTGCCGGGTCACCATCCATTGATCCAAAGTTTCCTTGACCATCAATAAGGGGCAGACGCATAGAGAAATCCTGGGCCATCCGAACCATGGCTTCATAAATAGGAGCATTACCATGAGGGTGGAATTTACCCATTACCTCTCCGGTAACACGCGCAGATTTGCGAAAAGGTTTGTTGAAATCAAAACCGGCTTCGTTCATTGCATAAAGAATACGCCTGTGTACAGGTTTCAGACCATCACGAACATCAGGCAACGCTCTTGAAACAATGACACTCATCGCATAATCAAGATAGGAACGTTTCATCTCTGTTTCAAGCGAAACAGGAACAATATCAGACGTCATTTTCTCTGCTTCTGAACTCACAGGCACCTCTTCGTTTTGGTTATTCATCGACTTTAGTTTCTTTATGATTTCCTAAAATGGAATTTCATCATCCAGGTCAGTTGCAGGCTCTGCGGTTTGTGATGATCCTCCAAAGCTTTGGGGACCCGCATCATAACTTTGATCCAGCATATCTACAGAATCTCTCGCACCACCATCATTGCGGGAATCAAGAAGAGTCAGCTCCCCCCGATAACGTTGAAGAACAACTTCTGTTGTATATTTCTCAACTCCTGACTGGTCCGTCCATTTACGTGTTTGAAGTTGGCCTTCAAGATAAACTTTTGACCCTTTACGCAAAAATTTCTCTGCAATCTCACCAAGACGGTCGTTAAAAAGAACAACCCGGTGCCATTCAGTACGATCGCGACGTTCCCCTGTCGCACGATCTTTCCAACTTTCTGATGTAGCAACAGAAAGATGAACAATTTTGGTACCGTCCTGAGTGTGCCTAACCTCGGGATCACGACCCAAATTCCCAACTAAAATTACTTTATTGACAGATCCGGCCATTTCTTACCTTTTTTCAAAAAACTAATAGACATAATGTTTATAGGACATGTTTAGCCTAAAAACCAGACATGATTGTGTGAAATTATTAAAATAAAAAATACATTCCGGCTGACACAATCAGAATAGAGTAAAAAACCTTGTGGGACAGGGTTGTTTTAAGATGGTGGTCAATGATTGCAAAAATCGAGAGACCTATCAAAGCTGGATATAAAATTTCCAAAACTTCACCCGTTAAGGCAACCAACTTTTCAAAACCAATAAGAGATATCGCAAAACACAGAAAATATGCAAGAAAAACACTTACTTTACGAGATATTTTCTCTCGGCAAACATCTTTTTGAACAAAGTCGGCAAAAAGGCTTGATAAAATAATTAAAGTTGTAAGGCATGCCATAACAATAGTCAGCGCAATAACAGGTAACGCCATTGGTCCCAATGTATGTTTTGCAATTAAAATCAACATACTTTCAGGATGGTGAGCATCAAGGAAGGGGGCATACGATGCTCCCAGGCTCACAAAACCAACATAGATAAGACCCAATAAAGACACGCCTACAAAACTTGCTTTCACAGCTTCCCGGGCAATCAACGTCAGAGGTGCCTTCTTCCCGACATGGGCTCGTAAATATTCCACGACCGTCGCAGAAAAAAAGAAAGCTGCCAAAAGGTCCATCGTCTGGTACCCCTGGTGCAATCCTGCATTAAAAGACTGGAAAGAAGTAAGAGAAGAATTTTTTGCAACAGGCGCATAATAAATCCCTACGGCAAGAATTAAAACAATGCCCAACAATAAAAAAGGAGTTAAATATCTGCCTATAATCCTGACAACACGTTGACGGTTAAGAGTCATCAACGCAGCCAACAAACAGAAAACAGCACTAAATAAAGTTAAGGATAAATTTGGAAGAAGGAGTTCTATACTGCCATAAGAAACCAGAACACATCTTGCACAAACTCCGAAAGGACCCAAAATTGACAAGATCAGAAAAGTCACAATAAAGGCTGGCACACGACCCAGTTTGGCAAAAAATGCCTGGCGAGATCCACCTGCATAAATAAGGGCCAGTAAACCTAAAAAAGGAACAAGAGTTCCCGTTAATAAAAGCCCCAAAGCCGCACCAAGACAATTATCCAGGGTCGTGTATCCAATAGACAGGGGAAAAACCAGATTCCCGGATCCGAAAAACATCGAAAACATGGCAAAGCCAGCGGTTAGAAAAACCCACTTTCGGGTTATTTGTGATTCGTCATCTGTCATTTTTAACTTTTTATGCACTCTGTAAAATAGTATTTATCACGATAGCTTGATGGTCATAAATATGGTGATAACTGGTAAGTCATCTAAAGCATCTCTTAAATTGATACACCTGCTTCTTGCCAAGCCATATACAGGATTCGAAACGCCAAAAGAATTAGAATGACTCCGGCTCCCTGGTCAAGATAGTGCCCTAATTTTTTAAAGCCTCCACGAATAACAGGGACCGAAAAAAGAAAAGCAACGGATAAAAACCAGACAAGGGATATCATTAACACCTCCGCCATAAAAAACCCTTGTATAAAGAGAGGGGTTTCTTCCTTAATCACGGTTGAAAAAATAGATAGAAAGAGGACAAGGACCATAGGATTCGTGACATTAGTCACAAAACCCATTCGCCAGGAATAAAAAGCCGAGACCTGACTTTCTTCTTTTTCAAACGAGTAGTTATCAGTATTCTTTTTTGCTGTCACTATGGCCCGCCACCCCACATAAAGAAGGTAACACGCCCCAACAACACGGATACCATTAAAAAGGACAGGTGTTTCCTTAATTAAGACCCCTAAACCAAAAAGAGTATACGTTGCGTGGACCAAAATACCCGAGGACGTTCCAAGAGCAGCAAAAATACCATTACGTTTTGAATACGACAAAGTATTTCGTAATATCATAACCAGGTCCGGTCCCGGGCTCATCACAGCAATCAGATGAACCCCCGCAATATAGGCAATATCAATCCAATAAGGTGTAAGATCAATCATAAAGGTGTTCTACTTAAGTTTTAAACAGTCTGTACCATACCTTTTTTCGTGACCGGAAGGAAGAGAGGTTTTTGTTATTCCTGATTTTTATCAGGTACTATTTGGAAATGATATAGACCTGGCCCCCTTTTTCTTAACAAGATGCAACACTAAAAAAGCTGCCCCATAAAATAAAAATCCCTCTTAAGATCAACGATGAATAAAGAAATCCTAATTTTGATTGAAATAGCCTTTTTCACTTTTTTCCTGGACTCTAACGCTTGTTTCACAGGCATTGGATGACAAAAAAGAGGTCTTCCTTTTTGTCATCTGGAATGGGGTTTTCCTAGAAAAGCCCTATTGCCTTTAAAGATCAGGTTTTGATTGACATCAGACTGTCAAACATTGTTTTCTTCGTTGAGATAGAGCGTGTATTGGCAACATAGTGATTTTGTAGCTCGATCAAATCTGTCATTTTTTCGGCAATATCAACTGTCGATTTTTCCAGGGCATTAGAAACAATTTTTCCAAGCCCCCCCGCTTTTGGAAGATCCAGAACATAGGTTCCCGAGAGATCAGTCTGAATCCAGGAGTTTCCTGTCTGGGACTCCAGCCGATCGGGGGCCGCAAAGTTGGCAAGGGCGACACGAGCAATTTTAAGTTCCTGACCATTACTGTAAATAGCCGAAACAATCCCGTCTTCGTTAATATTAACACTTCGAAATGTTCCGAATTCACGACCATCCTGATCAATTGTAGGCGCAGAGAACTGACCTGCCCGGCTGGTTAATCCTTCATTTGACCCCACAGATCCGAAATGAAGACTGATTGTTGTATTATTCGCATTCGTCACAGCATTATCCCAGTCAATGACAAGATCTTCTAAAGCACCGACTCCATCAAAACTTGCAGGCTGACCATTGCCATCAAAAACAACCGTTAGAGGGGTGGCTCCATTATAAGGCGTTCCAGCTGTCGCACGTGTAATATTGGCATCAGGGGCATCTGGACAACTAATAGATCCCGTCCACGTTGCTGGCGCAATCGCTGTTTTAGTCCAGGTAATCGTCAGGTTGTGACGCGCTCCCAGAGAATCGAAAACAGGGACAACTGTCTCACGCGCCTCGCCAACAGGGTCTGTCGATGGCAAGTTAAGTTGCAATGAAATATTCTCTGTCGCCTTGGCCAGTCCACTAACCTTGCTGACATTAACAGTTGTCAAGGATGCCAGATCACTGATTGAAACACCCGCCGGGACATTTCCATTCTCATCAGTTCTCCATCCTTGCAGATAGTTACCACTCACATTCACCAAGTCTCCCCGCTTGTTAGGATAGAAATGACCGGCCCGCGTATATTCAATTTCCTGCACATCGGGTTTACGGCTCGTGACAAAGAAACCGTTCCCCGCAATAGCAAGGTGTGTCGCAGAGTTTGACGTTTCCAAAACACCCTGAGCAGAGACATTCTGGACAATACTTGATAAAACACCTCCGGAAGAAAAGTCATTTCCCTGGCCCGTTACAAGTGTCAGAAAATAGGAATTTGACTCCTTGTATCCATGGGTTTGAGCGTTAGCAATCGCGTCAGATACTGTCCCTGTTGCAGCCGAGTTCGACCTTAAAGCAGATGTATTATCGGCAAAACTTAATCCTGGCATTTTACTCTCCTTATTCTTTCAATAAATTGTATTGTTTCTTTTAAAATTAAAGATGCAGATCTTCTTCCCCTATCGATCTTCTCGCCTGGTCCTCCAGGGCTTGTGCAAGTGAGCCAGCTTGACCCTCCCGATCATCTGCTGTTTTTCTCAGAAGCTCCCCGGAAAGACCTAATTTTTCCTGGTAAATTTGGGCACTCTGAACGCTGATAAGATCTGTCATATCGTAATGTTGCCCCGCGATAGCATAACGAGGTTTTCCACCTTTTAAATCGCTTCCGCTTACACGACCCATCACAGTTGTTGTTGCCGCCAGAGGTTCCCCTTTTGTATCACGCAGAATATCGCCATCTGCCCCGACAAGGCTGACCCTGAATTTATACTTGCCGGGTCTGACTGCTTGTCCTTCATTATCTCTTCCATCCCAAACCAGACCATGGAACCCATCACCTGTTGTCTCGACTTCCCCTTCAATAATTCGAACAACATGGTCTTTGCTATCCGTAATGATATAAGACGCTTTTTCTGTTTCAGGAGGGGCATAAAACCCTAGCTCAACTTGCTCATGAGGCGAGTACATAAACTCGTCCCCCTTAATCTTAACCAAATTATCAAGGTTTTGAGCCGCCTGCAGCATTTTCGACACTTCTGAGCTTGCTGACATTTTTTGCAAGATCTCCTTAACTTCAACAATCCCCTGGGTTTGAGCCACAATCGAAAATTGTTGAGACATATCTTTAACATCCATAGGGTTTGTGGGATCCTGATTTTTTAAGGTTGCACACAAAAGACGCAAAGAATCCTCAAAATTACCCAGTACAGATTCAGAAGAAATCCCTTCTGGCGCTGCTCCAAAATCATTATCATAGGCTTTTTGGGCATTAATTTCAGACATTGCTTTTTCATATCGAGGATCCACAATATCACTTAATCGGCGATCTACTGCGTTTACTGATGGCATTTCCTGTCTCCTAAGCCAAGGTATCGAGCACTCGGCTCGCATCAAGTTGTTGTACGAGGTTTAGTTTTGCAAGGTCTGTGCCAACTTCACCAGAATCACCATCTTCCGGGGATTTAAAAAGCGCATTACCCTTGTCCTGAAAGGTTTTTTCAGAGTCCTGGCTTTGATCCTGAAGATCAAAAGTCATCCCTTCCCTTCCAACATCAAAAGCCTCTGCAATCACTTGCTTCAGGGTTGATGCCTCTCGATTAAACAGCTCAAAGGCTTCAGACTTCTCTGTCTTGACCACAGCATCGACTCGCCCTTCGGCTGTTAAACGCACTTCAACATCAATACGCCCCAAATTTTCCGGCATAAGACGAAGCGACAGGGTCCCGGGTTTGGTCCGTGTTGGCTCTGAAAAATTCATGGCAATAAATTTGGGGGATTCTGGCGTGCCGTTTCCAGAAGCATGAAAAACTGGTTTTTCAAGATTTCTCCCTGAAACGACTAAAGCATCTCTGAAACGCAGACCTGAAAAAGAATGTTCGCCCCCCTGTTCTGTTTCCAACACAGTTGTTTCAAAAGAGGGTTCCTGTGAAAAAGAAGAGGCTTCTCTTCTGGAAGACGCAGAAAATGCATCACCCCTAACACGCTTCGCTTGAGGGTCAAAAAAAACAGTATTTTTTTTGACTTTCTCCTCTTCTGGGCTCATTGCCAGTTTTTTGGTCCCCTTATAGGATTTGTCTTGGGACACACTACCGTCAGTTTCTGCAAGAGGCCGCGCCGACATTTCTGATAGAATTAGGGGGTCTGATGTTTGAACCTGATGAAGTTTTCCTCCAAGATTAATATACTCTGTTTCCACACCCTGGTTAGGAAGAACAACAAAACGCACTTTATCAGCTTTAAAATGAGCAGGCACCTTTTCTTCCCCGTTCGATAAACTTTCATGTTGAATAGGTTCGTGCAAAGAACTTGCTGATTTCCTTTTTTCTATAAAAGCCTCGGTATGGCCCTCCTTTTCTAATTTTGCAGAAAGGGCTGGCGAGAACTCGTTTTCAATACGAGTTGCATGTTGAAAACCGGATATACTTTGAAAGTGAAAAGGCTGAAAACCAGGCATACCCGACTTAAAAACATTTTCATCCTCAAAATCCAAATGTTTTACTCTCGCTCCCTCCTGTGCTTCCGCGTTCCCAATAGTCTCTTGCTGACCTTTCATCAAAGCCCTTAAATCAGATTCCGCCAAACTTTGGAGGGAACTTTCCCTCATCGATACAGGAGAAGTTGATATTTTCTTGTCAATTCTTCCAGAACTTAACTCTGGTCGCGCTCCCTGTTCAGGTAAATCTGGATTCTTTAAAAGTCGCTTTGAACCAGCTTTTTGTTCATCCCTACAGTCCCCTTCCAAAACAACATTTTTCTGAAGTGAAGTCAGCCTGGAATCAACGTCTGTTAATAATGCCTGAAAAAGTAAACCTTCAGGTATTGTGTCTCCTTCAAAAAAAGCGGCATCAGATTGGCATTCCGCCTCTTTATTTTTTGAAGCAGGCACCCCTTCAACTCCTTTTAAAAGAGGGGGAGACATTAAAGTTTCCATTTCTGGCCATCTTGTTACTATTTATCTGCAAGAAGCAATGCAATTTGAATGCCAAGCTTGATCAATACCTTTTGTTATTTGAAATGAACATGAACAACTAATTGATCTATAAGCAATAAAACTTATACTTAGAGCCACAAATTCTTATAAAAATGCCTCTTTGGTACTAATAAAATAGTAAAAAAAGAGCAAAATATCCTCATTATAAAAAAAATATCTATATTTTACCTTTTTTTTGGCTTTTTTGACTTCCTAGCTCTTGACCAATGACGCGTTCTTAGGCAGCTTTAAAAAGATAAAATGTTTTTTATAGAAAGCACAAAATGACTCGCTCTGAACTTGTTGACGCTATTTTGGAAAAAAATCCTGAGATGACTCAAAAGCAGGCAGAAAATTTAATGTCTGTTATTCTTAATGAAATTACAAATACCTTGTCTGAAGGAGGACGGGTTGAATTGAGAGGTTTTGGTGTTTTTTCTGTTCGACAGCGTGAAGAACGAGAAGGTCGAAACCCTCGCACAGGCGAAACTGTGACAGTTAAGGCAAAAGGGGTTCCCTTTTTTAAGGCAGGAAAATTGTTAAAAGATAGACTGAATAAGTAAATTGGTATCTCTATAAAAATTTGGAAGAGATGCAACAGCAATAACCTATTGAACAAAAACGAAAGTGAAAGCCTTTGAAATATATTAGCTGGACTATCTCGGTTCTTCTTGTCATTTTTTCAATTTTGTTTTCGTTAACAAATTCGAATCTCCTGCATATTAATTTGTGGCCCAGTGATTATGTTCTAAGCTTGCCCCTCCCCCTTTTTGCTTTTCTTCTTTTTTTACTGGGCTTTATTACAGGAGCCTTCACAGTATGGCGCCATGGACAGGAAAAACGCCGAAAATTAAAAAAGAGGGTGAAGAATACTCAAAACTCTGATATATACGGGCCATACGCATGATATCAAAGTACTATAAGAAGTTTCTTTAAAAATAAAATTAATATTTTAAAAGTTTTGTCATAAACTTTTGTGCTATATGTCATGGAATCAGACTTTTTATGATTGAATCTGGTACAGTTTAAAGCCGGATGTATTAGGATGTTGAGGTAACAGCATGAATTGGCTAACAAATTTTGTTCGTCCAAAACTTCAAGCCCTTGTTGGGAAAGAAGTTCCTGATAATTTGTGGCACAAATGTAATAGCTGTGAACAGATGATTTTTCATCGTGATTTAACAGAAAATCTTTATGTTTGCCGTCATTGTGGCCACCATAGACGCTTAAAAGCCAAACAGCGCCTTGATTTTCTTTTTGATGAAGGAAAGTATATTTTGCTGCCTTTGACAAAACCAACTCAAGATCCCTTAAAATTTAAAGATATCAAAAAGTATTCAGACCGCCTTAAAGAAGCACGTCAAAAAACAAAAGAAGAAGATACCGTTCTGGTTGCTCATGGTACGATTGAAGGCCTTCCTGCGGTTGTTGCGGCCTTTGACTTCCACTTTATGGGAGGATCCATGGGGATGGCTGCTGGCAATGCCCTTATTGATGCCAGTAAAGCGGCTCTTGAAAAGAACGCGGCTCTTATTGCTATTCCCGCTTCAGGGGGAGCGCGCATGCAAGAAGGTATTTTGTCCCTCATGCAAATGGCACGGACGACTGTTGCTGTGACTCAGGTTAAAGAGGCAGGTCTTCCTTTTATCACTCTTTTATCTGATCCAACGGCAGGAGGGGTTACGGCTTCTTTTGCTATGTTAGGAGATATTGCCCTTGCAGAACCAGGCGCTATGATCTGCTTTGCGGGCCGGCGCGTGATTGAACAAACGATTCGTGAAAAATTGCCTGACGATTTTCAAACAGCTGAGCATCTTAAGAAACACGGTATGGTCGATATGGTTGTCGAAAGGTCAGAGCTTCCGAAAACACTTGGTCTTCTACTGGGACATTTGATGTCTGCTGCTCGTGAAGAAAGAGCGCCTGCCTTCTCCGGCGTTTAGCATGAAAGTATATGTCAGAACATACATCCCTTTCGAATCGCCTTTCTGACCTTCATAATCATTTCCCAAATTCAACAACGCTTGGCCTTGAACGTATTCATGGTTTTCTTGAACTCCTGGGGTTTCCTCAGAAAAAGCTTCCTCCTGTTATTCACCTTGCCGGGACAAACGGCAAAGGATCAACACTCGCTTTTTTAAAAGCTCTTTTTGAGACTTCCGGAAAATCTGTTCATTGCTTTATATCGCCACACCTTATGATACCAAACGAGCGTATAATCCTGAACGGACACCCCATTTCAGATCAAAACTTTCACACACTTATTGATGAAACACTGGCACTTGGGCAAAAAATCAGGGGGCTCAGTTGGTTTGAATTTTTAACCGGAATAGCTTTTCTGGCTTTCTCACGACAGCCTGCTGATATTTTACTCCTCGAAACGGGACTTGGGGGGCGACTGGACGCGACCAATTCGATCGAAAAACCTTTAGCGACACTTATTACATCTATTTCCTATGATCACGAGCACTTTTTGGGAAACGGGCTTGAAAAAATTGCCTTCGAAAAAGCTGGTATTTTCAAACCTGAGACCCCAGTCTTTAGTGTGTCTCAGCCCACAAAAGTTCAAAAGGTACTTCAAAAACAGGCTCAATTGAAAAAATGTCCCTTCTATGAGGAAGGTCAACACTGGCAAATAACAAATACCCCCACGGGCTCTCATTTTCAAAACAAAAGAGCTTATGACCTCCCAAAACCTGCGTTGTGTGGCTCTCATCAACTTCAAAACGCAGGACTGGCAATCGCCTGTTTTTCACATTTTTTCCCCAGGGATACGTCATCAGATACTCTAGAATCTGCCCTTAAAAATGTCCAATGGCCAGGACGTCTTCAATGCCTTGAAGATCATCCCTACCTGGGTATCTTCCCTCAAGGGTCACGTGTTTGGGTCGATGGGGCTCATAATGAAGGAGGGGCCAAAGCTCTGGCAAGGTCTATTCAGTCGTGGACCCCCTTTCCTATTCTCGCCATTAGCCTTTTAAAAAGTAAAGACTCGGAGACTTTTTTAAAACCCCTTGTAAAACCCGGTAAAATTGTTTTTCTGATGCCGTGCCCCTCACAGTCGCCCAGCCACGACCCGGAAAATCTGGCATTAATTGTTCGTCGTTTGGGGGGAATCCCCCTCATTTTTGATTCTCATTGGGCACTCTTCTCTTCCCTCAAAAACAAAAGTAACGCATCTCTCAACGAGCTCATCAAAATCGGTCCGCTCAACATTCTTTTCTGTGGGTCCCTCTATACCGTTGGAAGCATTTTGAGTGAGAGCACAAAAGAAAGGAAGCCTTTTTTCAAAACGTCCTCCTAAATTATTATTCTTGGACCTCATTTCTTTTAGACAGCCCCCTTCTGACTGGGACTCAAAAGCCCATATAGGCCAGAGCTCTTGTGTGTCAGACCCTACTTGTTCTCTATGCCCTACAGCTGTTGGTATTCTCTGCCCTGAAAAACACCTCATATAAGGCGATACGTGTAATTCTAAACAAAAATTGTCAGGGTCAAGTACTTGCGAAATAGTTTTTCGAGAAGGTTGAGAGGGCTTTTCCTGAGCAGATGGTGTAAATTCCGGAGCAAAAGGGCTCATTTTCTTGTCTTGATCATCAGGTTCTTCAAAAGTTATAGAATTTCCCTCAGGCATCAAATCGGGAAAAAACGAAGCAATCCATTTCTCTCCTTCACTATATGACTGTTTTGCAAATTTTTCTGCCCGTTCAGGTGATTTAATAACACCTAAACCCAAATGTAGCGTCATTGCATAAAGAGCTTTGAGGCGAGGTGTCTCACGAGAATTATGAAGAAATAGATTCAAGCTAAAAAAGAGTCTTGAGTTTCGTCGGGTTTCTTTACAATAAAGTGATGCGACTCTTAGAAACTCTGCTTCTACAGAGTCCGGTTGATCTTCCATAAAATCCTGATGTGCATCAAATAACGTCTTTCCCTTCCTGGCACTTTTTGAATTGGAGATTAGATTAAAAAGAGAGGTCAGGTCCTCTCCAGATAAAAAGGAAGTTGCCTCAAAGTCTTTCTTTTCTACAAAAGGTCTCTTTAATGTCTTTTGGTGTCCCCCAATCTTTATTTTTTCCGATGTTCTTACCTGGACTGTATGATTTCCAGCAACATCGAAGTCAGAGAATTTCTTTTCCTTTCGATGATTTTCCTGGTCCTGAGCCTGTGAAAATCTCCTGGTTTTAGTTCTGGTTCTGCGCCTATGATACTTTTTTGTTCCTGGACATGTGCCCGTAGAATATTTTAAAGAATGAGCTGTTTTTTTTCGACTCATTGAGCAAGAACATTCCAAAAGGTCATGACTAGAGTAACTAAGAGGGGAGAGCGTCAGAAAAATAAGAAAAGAGACAACAACCAACAAAGTTTTTTTAGACAAGCAAGTTCCTTAACCCTCTGATTTCTTTAACCCTTTCTTGTCACGGATATTCTTCCAATAGTCAAGCCTTTTCATTATATCTCTTTCAAAACCTCGATTAACGGGCATATAAAAATGCTGACGGCCTAATTTATCAGGAAAGTAATTTTGCCCTGAAAAACCTTCGGGTGTATCATGATCGTAGACATAACCCGATCCATACCCCTCTTTTTTCATCAAGTCTGTAGGGGCATTAAGAATTGTTTTGGGAGGTAAATAAGATCTCGTTTTCTGGACACACCCGGACGCTTTTTTAAAGGCTAGGTAAAGAGCATTTGATTTCGGTGCCGTTGCAAGATAGCCAACCACTTGCGCCAGTGCGAGTTCACCTTCTGGACTTCCCAGACGTTCGTAAGCCTGAATACCGTGAAGTGCCATTTGAAGAGCTTGGGGATCTGCTAATCCCACATCTTCTGATGCCATACGAATCAGCCGACGCCCCAGAAAAAGAGGGTCTTCACCTCCAGCAAGCATCCTGGCAAACCAGTAAAGAGCAGCATCTACATCTGACCCTCGAATTGATTTATGGAGAGCACTAATCAAGTTATAATGATGATCAGCCCTGGCATCATAGGAAGGTGCTCGTTTTTTCAAAACCTCACACACTTGTTCCCGCGTTAGCATACCCCCTTCCGGTAAAGAAAATAGGATATCCACATAGGTTAAAAGAGTACGACCATCTCCATCTGCAAGCTCTTTTAAAAGGCCTCGGGCCGCTTGATCCAGGGGAAGCTTTTTATTGAGACAGGTTTCTGCACGTTCCAGGAGGTCGTCAAGAGCACTATCGTCCAGGGCTTTTAACGTCAGAATCTGGCATCGAGAAAGAAGTGCCGCATTCAGGTTAAAAGAAGGATTTTCTGTTGTCGCGCCAACTAAACAAATAACACCTGATTCAACATAGGGTAAAAAAGTATCCTGTTGGGTTTTATTAAACCGGTGAATTTCATCAACAAAAAGAAGGGTCGGATGACCCCGCTGGAAGCGATCTCTGGCCCCTTCAAAAACTTTTTTTAAATCCTGAACCCCTGAAAAAATAGCAGACAAGCTTTCGAAATGAAAAGTTTTTTGTGTTGCCAATAAGCGCGCCAGGGTTGTTTTACCACAACCTGGTGGTCCCCAGAAAATAAAGGACTGTCCCTTACCATGCTCTATAAAAGCATGTAAAAGACTGCCTTTTTTCGTAAGATGATCTTGCCCCACCACGTCAGAAAGTTTGTTAGGCCTCAAACGTTCCGCCAGGGGGATAAACTCTGCCATCGTAGCCGAAACCTCATTTTCCGAGGGCCCTAATACTGACCCCTGGTCTGCTTTAAAAAGGCTACCAGTTTCGGACAAGGATTTTCTGCTTTCGGCCACGTCGATTAAAAACAATCTCCCAACCATTATGATTTCTACGCAAGTTTCGTGAAAGCTCCTGAGCTGTTTTTATAGCGACTCCATTTACTTCCAGAATGATATCGCCGGGTAAAAGACCGGTTAAAGCCGCAGAGGCATCAGGGCGAATTTCGATAATGACAACCCCTCCATTTTCATAGGAGACACCCAAATCATTTGCAACCGAAGGGGACAAACCCTTAACTACTGCCCCGGATAGTGGCTGACGCCCTGTCAAGGTCAATTTTCTGTTTCCGGGAATATCAGGAGGCGACTTCAAATCCATTTGAAGGCTTTTGATCTGGCCATCGCGCCAAACCTCTAGGCCAACTCGTTCACCAACTTTTAGCGTTGCAATTCTAAATCGAAAAGAAGCTTCGTTTCGAATTTCATGGTTTCCAACAGATAAAATCACATCCCCTTTTTTAACACCGGCAAGATCTGCCGGGCTTTTTTCAAAAACGCGTTTAACTATAATACCACTGACCTTTTCAAGACCTACAGCTTCGGCGATATCGGGCGTAATTGAGTCCATGGCTATTCCGGCCCATGGACGAATAATTTTACCATTATGATTGATGGCCGCCACGACAGGAAGAACAAGGTTTGACGGAATCGCAAAGCCAATGCCAATCGATCCCCCACTATTTGAAAAAATCGCCGTATTAATACCCACAATTTTTCCATCAAGCGTCACCAAAGGTCCTCCCGAGTTACCGGGATTAATAGCGGCATCTGTCTGAATTAAAGATCTGAAATCAGAAACACCAACCTGTGTTCTGGCAAGTCCTGAAATAATACCTGACGTCACCGTTTGGCCAAATCCAAAAGGATTCCCAACGGCAAGAACAAAATCACCAACTTTTAAGGTATCTGCATCTCTAAATTTTAGAAAAGGTAGTTTTTCACCCTCCGTCCTCAACTTCAACACAGCAAGGTCTGTTCTCTTATCTTTTACAACAACCTCTGCTTCAAACTCCTTTCCATCATAAAGAACAACTTTTATTTCTGCCGCATGTTTTATGACATGAAAGTTTGTCACAACAATTCCTTTTTCCTGGACGATAACACCTGATCCAAGAGAACTCTGAACCCGCGCACTAGGCTCACCAAAAGAAAAACTATCTCCAAAAAAATGCCTAAAGAGTGGGTCCGAAAAAAAAGGGGAGTAATTTTGAGATCTTAAAACACGGGTTGCGTATATATTGACCACAGCAGGTGCCACTTTTTCAGCGACCCTGGAGAAACTAAAACGAAGCTGTTCACGTGATTTTGGGAGTTCAGGTGTCGAAAAGAATGACTCTTCTGCATTAACAGCATTCAAACCACACCAAAAATATATACAAAACAGGAGCAAACCACGTAAAAAGTTGTACATCGGTATTTTCTTTTTCATAGACTTGTTTCTTTCCTGGCTATAAAAAAATATGAGTCTTTCACTTTAGCAGAATCTCTCTCATCTATAGACCAAAAGACCTTTTATGCTATATTTTTTCCATTTTAGCCATACATTAATGAACATATATACTCTATCTCAAAAGCTTTCAGGAAACTAGTTGTATGATTTTAACCTTCAAACTTTGATAGGATAACATCGCAATAATGGTTTAAAAACGTCAATCTCTTTGACTGAAACTACAATAAAGAATAAAAAAAGTCGAAAAATTTATGCAAAAAAAATCCCCCAAAAAACTTTGGGGGAAAAGGTTTTACAGGGTAGTTCGTCAACACATCGGGGGAGATGGCTGACATTTTTCTCGTGTTGACACACAAGAAAACTTGGGGAAAGCCCAAAATCCTTTTTTTCGCAATAAAAACAAAAGCTTTTCTGTGCTTCTCTTTTTCTCCCTGATAACAAGGAGCATTGCCAAGAAATTTAGAAAGAGAAAATCGTATGGTATAATTGTCTTCTATTTCCTTATTAAAAGAAAAAAGAACATTATAAAAATTAAGATTTATGGACAGCTTTCCCCCAGAATATCATAAGGTATCGCCCCCACACAATATAGTTTTATCGTCATTAAGGAAAGCAATACCCACTATTTACATTTTCACTGAATCCAAGATTTTTGTGGCGATTAGCGCATCTGTTGGTAAACATCACCCTGGTTTTCAAGAAAAATATGAATTCTATCAAAGCTCTTACTGGCTTCCTTATCCAGATGTTGAATAAAATCATCGTTTTGAAGGCGCTCTGCACTTCCAGGTGCGAACTTATACTTCTTATTTATCACGTCCGAGATCTTACGATAATAATGGAGAGAGAGTTCTGTTTTGAGACCTTTTTTCATTTCCTCCATAAGTTTTCGATCTTTCAGCATAGTATGTCCATGTTTACGCGCTATGTCGACAAAGACACCTGGGTCTTTTGAATTTGATGATTCATGGTCCAGCATCAAACGTGCCTTGGCATATTCTTCAAAGTCCTTATGAAACCTTTGAATAACATCAAAGACCGGGATTTCTGACAAAGAAACGGGCATCTCCTTTTTCTCATTTCTCAGCTTTTTTAGATACCTGAAAAATGCAACATCACGGGCTTTTTGTACATTTGGTTTGTGTTGGTCCAGAAGCTGTCGATAGTGTTGGCGCCACTTCCCTGCTTCAGCATCTCTATCATAGAGATGATCTGATCCCATTACATTCGTCGACACAATAGACAAGATAAAAGTAAAAAGACAAACCCAATTTTTATTTTTCAAAAAAATCATTGTTAGAACCTTATTCTAATCTCCACTTATTCGGTTATATCAGAATCTGTATTTTTTCTCAAAAAAGGCTTTTAAAGGCTAAGCTATTTTAGCAAACAACTACTTCGTCTCCTCTTTTGCTTGAGATCTTTTAGCCTTTTCTTTTATTTTTTCTTTACCACAATCGCATATAGCAGGCTTATCTTTAGATATCTTTATCTCAATCTTTAGTGGCAGCAATTCTTCCTTTTTCTTAACTGTAGCCCACCCGGCAGAAAAAGAATCCTTTAAGGGTATCAGAAACAGGCTTAAAAAAGCTATCAAATAGATCCCGTCAAAAAAATTTATCTTTTTAGGCAACCTCATTCCTTTAAATCTTTTCATTATTTTCTCCTCATCGTTTGTAAACCCAGACTGTTATAGACTTTCCATAAAGTATTGACCAAAAATATATATTGAGTGAGTTCCTTTCATCTTACTGCGTTTTGGAAAAGGAACATTGATAGTCTGACTTATGATAAAATGCATTATCTTTTGTGGAATCTGACAAAGGACCCCCGAAGTCATTTTTACTCGCACGAACAAACCCCGGGATCTCATGCCCCAACTTGCCTAAATCCATCTCAAGTTGATACAAATTAACCCGATAATAATATTTTTGATCCGGGGATTCTCTCTCAAATAATTTTTGTTCTACCCATCCTCGTTGAACTAAAATCTTGATAAAGCCTTGCAGAGACTCCTTTGAGAGTACAAGCATGGCCTCTTCTGCCAATCGAGCAAGCGTTATAGTAAACCAGCCATCGCGTGGCGTTATATTAACGGGTAATCGTTTCGACATTTTTCGGCAATAATTTTCTGCCATCAGCATTTCATCAAATTCATAACAGCGACGGGTCCAATACAGAAATTGATTCAATAATAGAGCTTGGGACGTATTGCGTGTGAGGGCCATTAATGCTTCGTTGACAATTGAGTAACGTTTTGGCCTGAATATCATTCGTGTTTCCTTTTTTTCTGCTTACTCTACAAGCTTTTTCAGAGCAGACCAAAACCACAAAACAAAAGGATCAAGACAGTCCTTCACTTTTTAGCATTCAGATTTTCCAACGCCGAAAAACAAACGTAGTTAGCATTTGAAGCCAAAAAACTTGACGAATTAACGGATCGTATGCTCTTCTCAGTACAATCAGGACTTGTTTTATAACTTTTTTGAAGAACCTGTTTCAGGTACCCAAAAAGTGACTTTAAGATGAATTCTAAATTAAAGGTTTTTAAACGCATTAAAAAATTGTATATTCGGATTATCATCACTATATCCTGATGGTATGCCGAATACCTCAGTTGCCTAGGAACCTCAGAGATATTCGGCCTTATATTTTTTTGACCTGCTTTTTACGGAGACTAAAAATGATGTGTAGCCAAGTGTAAAAAACCAGATACAGAGTTAACGTACCGTACACTTATGTGTTCGTCAAGTTTTTTTTCACCTAACTTTTCGGAACTATATTTTTGAAAAAGCTTAAAAAAAATGATTTAAAAGACCTTATTCACAAATCTGGGCACACACTCAAATCTTTTTGTGAAGCCTATAATTTGTCATTGGGGTCTGTGAAATCCTGGAATACTTTGGTGCGCAATCCTAGTTATGGAAGCGCTGTCAAAATTTGTAGTGCACTTGAGGCAGAAGGCATCAAGTGTACCCCTGAACTTTTAATGGGCCGCCCCAGCTATATTTTGCGAGATTTAAGTAAAGAGCCTGAGCCCTATGGAGATAATCAGCTTGCAACAATTAATGACGTAAGTGATTTCAAGAAAAACAACAAGGATAGTGTGCTGCTACTCGTCTGGGACGAAAAAATGGCGCCTTATTTTGTTGAGGGGGATCATGTTGGAGGCACAAAGCTAAAACCTGAAGACTTCCCGAAAGCTCACCGCAAAATTTGCATCCTAAAAGAAAAAAATAAAGAAAAAGTCATACGTAATATTACATATAAAGATGGTGATTTTTATTCCTATTATGCCAAGAGACCTTCACAAATTAAACTTGGTGAAATTGACTTTATTGCTCCCATTATCTTTGTTAGAAAGAAAGATCCCTTCAACGTCCGATAATATTTTTTGACACAAGGGCAAAATTAATTTATAAGTACCCCCATAAAAATAATAACCATAAAGGTTATTAAGGGGGGACTATTAAAATGTCATTAATATTATTACCGTTTAACAATAAAACGCGCCTTATTTTTAATTCAATTTCAAAGAATATTGGACTTATAGGTGTTGATTACTTAGCATATACAATAGAAACAGAATCAGGTTCATATTACTACTCATCAAACGCAATATGGCAGGAATTATATACTGGAAAAAATCTTGCAAAAAAAGACCCTATCCATGTACGAGCCAGAGGAGGCACTCCCTATTTACGCTGGGACGCACTCCCCGGTGGAAGTCCTATGCTGAATATTATGGAATTACAGTGTAAAATATGCCAAATTTTTGATGGTTTCTCAATCATGAGCCAGTCAAATCATGGTGTAGAGATCATTTCGCTTGGCACGTCACACCAGCCTTTAGATATCACTAGGAAAATCCTGCAAAATATTGAGACTTTCAAAGAAATAAAGGACTGGATGAGCCAAATAGCAAAGGATCAATGCACACTAGAGACAACAGAATCTTTTCCTGAAGCAGCTCTTAAAAGAGCTGGGTAAAAGATTCTATTTTAAAAACAATTGAAGATACATTTAAGTTCATCAGTTGTTTTTATTGGTTGTATCCACCAAGTTTGAAGAGCAAGATTTTTAAGTTGGTGGATATATAGCCTCTAAAGTCACAGCTTCCTATTTCAGAGCAAAGATCTGATCAATAAAAGCGGCGTAATAACGCACATGTTGGAAAGATCAACAACACAAATCTTTGTAAATGAGACCCAGCTTTTCCAAAAAAGAAACACACTTGTTACCAAGGCAAAGAAAATCATAAGGATCAATCCAGACAACTTTGCTCTTTTCACCCAAACCCTTAAAACATCTTAAGTGAGGGAGTGACCTTTGAGGCTCTCTTCCCCCCTGTCTGGACCATTATCTCCCTAACATACTGAAAAAGAAAAGTCCTCTATGTTTTCAGAATCACATCTCTTAGGAATCAGTTGATTGATGTTCTTTTTCTACTAACGCTACATTAGGAGCAGACTGGAAAATTGGATTTTTGTTATACCCCTTAATCTCGAGCCATTCTTTCCAGGAGCGAGTGCTATAGCCCTTTGGATCTCTCGCATATTCGTATACCAAGGTGATATGTTTCAATCGATTCTCTGCCAAGGATTTTTTCCAGTCTTTATACGAAGCCTTTGAAATATAATGCAAAGGTTTGCTGCCAATCAAATGTTGACGATCCAAAATGTCTTCAAGGTCAACATTTTTTGCATTCTTAAGAGTATCATAATAAACCATGTACTGAGAGGCACGACCACGCCCTCCACGGCAGTGAAAATGGAGATGCGCATCTTCTGGAAGCTTCTTCACAAAAGCAATAAAATCATCCATGGTCTCAACATCAGGATAAGCATGATCAAGAGTTCGGAAACGACGATAGGTTGCTCCATGACTTTCAACCAGTTCTTGTTCAGTTAGGACAGGAGCAGGATGCACACGAAGAGGAACTGTCTTGAATATCTCGCCTTTTCTTTTCTCTATCACTTTATAAATATGGGTTGGCGACTCACTTGCAATCTTTTGTAAAAAGGATTTTTCCGTTTTTTCAGCTTCCTTAAAAGAAATCCCCTTATTGACCGCATTATGACGGCCATATAAAGAAATAGCGTGACCATTTGCAAAACCATGAGGTTCCTGGCGTAAATCAACAATATAAATTTTTTTATTTTCTTCGAGAACTTTAATAAGATTACGGAAAGAAACGTCACTGAATTGTCCGCTTGCAGAAGCACTTACCAGATCCATACCTTTTCGAGAAGGCAGTTTTTTATTTTCACGGACCCACTTTTTTGTTTTCTTGCTCTGGAAAGTATCTTTTGTCGTTCTAAAAGCTTTCGGCATACGAGATCGGTCTGCCTCTGCATCAACAACGACAACTGGCATCTCAATTTTTTGTGTCGCATCAGAGACAGCTGAAGACTGTGATGGCGTTTTTGCATACACTCCGGTCGCCATAATCGCAAAAACAGAGCTTATTACAGTCAAAATATTTTTTTTCATAAGAAGAGACTCTCCTAATACCCGCAAACTCTCTTATGGCCCTTCCAAAAGAAAAGTCTGTTTGACAAATTGATTCGGTGATAATATGGGAAATATTTTCATTAATAACAAGTATTTTATCTCCTTAAAGCTTAAAATGACAAAAAACAAAATCTTCCTTTCTGATGATACGCTGGAAAAGGCCCTCCATCTGCTTAACAGTGGTAAGCTTGTAGCCTTACCAACTGAAACGGTTTATGGGCTTGCAGCAGATGCCTGTTCTGATAAAGCTGTTGCCTCTGTGTTTGCCCTTAAAGAACGGCCGGCGTTTAATCCTCTCATTGCCCATTTTTATAGCCCTGAACAAATTAAAGAATATACAGAGATCACACCTCTGGCAGAGACTCTTTTAAAAAATTTTGCCCCTGGCCCACTAACACTTGTCCTCAATAGAAAAAGAACAGCTCCTCTATCAGATCTGGTCACAGCCGGCCTCGATACCCTGGCGGTTCGCATCCCGAACCATCCTATTGCTCAATACCTTCTTGAAAAATTTGGGCGCCCATTGGCGGCTCCCAGTGCAAATCCTTCAGAAACCTTGAGCCCTACGCAGGCGTCTCACGTCAAAATAGCCTTTAAAAACTCGAAAAACCGTCCTTTTATTATTGATGGCGGCCCTTGTCAGCAGGGTCTGGAATCAACAATTCTGGATGCCAGAGGTGATACCCCTATTTTACTGCGACCTGGCGGATTAGCCCTTGAAGAGATAGAGCGCTTAACGGGTATATCAGTTAAACTTGACCCGCAAGATTCCAAAATTAGATCCCCCGGTCAATTAAAACGCCATTATGCCCCAAAAACACCCTTGAAACTGAACGTTAAGGTTCCTTCAACAGATGTAGCATACCTGGCTTTTGGGCCTACTACATCCTGTACAGATGAGGCGTGCCTGCAACTTAGTGCCACAAAGGACCTTGAAGAGGCCGCCGCAAATCTTTTTTCCATGCTTAGAAAACTGGACTCTTTTAATAAAAAAGTTATCTGTGTGGCCCCTATTCCCGAATTTGGCCTTGGACTTGCCATTAATGATAGGTTAAAAAGAGCGAGTTATACTAAGTATTAGGATTATGTATTGCTTCGAACTTTCTTCCTTTATTGCCTTGTTTTTATATTATTTTCCTTCCCCTCATTTGGCTCCGCTCTTGAACTTGACGAAGAAACAAAAAAACTAATTGATACTCTTGCGCATCTTAATAGGTCCACTGGCTATCCAAATCCAACAGCGTATGCATATGCACGGGGAAGCCTTATGACACAAATTTCTGCCCGGCTTTGTCCTCCCGAAGCTCTTCCTGTCTTCACATCCTTTTGTCCTGAAACTCCTCTTGATTTGGAGAGTTTTGATATCCCTGAAAATAATATTCTTGGACTGGATTATCTTTTTAAAGAAGGTCTCTTGAGTGACGAAGTTGAAATTGTCCGACACGAACTGGGGAGGCTTCTTGTCGTTGGGTTTAAAAACGATCAACGAGCCTATGAGTATCTAGCTCCCTGTGGAAGTGAAGGCTTAAGAACCTTGTTTTTTGCGCTTAGAGACACTGGAAGACCCCACAAGTTTAGAGAATACATGAAATTTTATAATCCCCATGAATCAAGTACCTGCAATATATTTCTGAGCAAAAGTCTAGTACCCTATATCTACCCGGAAACACCCGAAGGTAAAGATCTTTTTGCATCCTGCCCGCCCGAGATTCAGAAAAATATTACAGTGGCTCTTGAACGCCTGAAAGCAAAAGAAAAAAGATTTCAAAATACCAGAAAGCACTTAGACACCAGGGCTCCTCCTTCCGGTGACGATTCAATAGAAATTTTAATTGAAACCGATTCTTTAAAAGGTGATGATGATTTGGCAGACTAAGGGATCAGAACGAGATTAAAGGCCTTAAGAATGTATACTTCCCCAAAAAAACAGCTGGTCCAGGCACATCACCTTGCGGCAAGGCTGGGACTCGATGATACCATCTTCACACATCTTTCAGTACGTTGTCAGGATCATCCTGGTCATTTTTATCTCACACCTTTTGGGAGGCTTTTTCAGGAAATCGACGAAGATTCTCTTTTAACATTAAATCTTGATGGAACCCTGGTAAAGGGGAACAATGCTCTGAATACGGCAGGAAGTCTTTTGCACAGCGCTCTTTACCAATCACAGTCTCAAACCAATTGCGTTATCCATCTTCATAGCCCTGCTGCCCTTGCTGTTTCCTGCCTTAAAGAAGGGCTTTTACCCTTAACACAATTTTCAATGATCTTTTATAACCGCCTTGGATATCATCCCTTTGAAGGAATTTCTCTGGATCCGGCAGAAAAATCACGTCTTTTAAAAAGCCTTGGCCCTCATAAAGCCATGTTACTACACAACCATGGCCTTCTTACTGTTGCCGAATCAGTGTCGCAAGCGTTTATGACAGCTTATTATCTAGAGAGAAGCTGTGAGATCCAAATCAGGGCTCAATCAACAGGTCGGCCCTTGATTCTCCCCTCTCCCGAGGTTTGTGAAAAAACAGCACAACAATTTGAAGGCCCCGAATACACCGCCCGCGATCGAGCCTGGCAGGCCCTTGTTCAGGCACTACTATAGATCTTTCTGACTTTTTAAGATGGCCCCGAAGACGAGGCTCCGCCAATGACAGAACCATCCGGCTCTGAAAGTGACAAAGCAATCTGGACTGCTGGATCCTCCTGGGGCCCTTCCATCTTGCCCGGATAAAGCTTGAACTTATGATCCAGGTAGGAAATTCCATGATGCTTATTGGCAAATCTAACATTTGCATGATGCAGATCATTCATGGCATTGTGCATAAAAGCCACGGCCTTCTCCTGCAATCCCAAAGCAACAATATCTGAAATAACCGAATTTGACTCTCCAGGAATAAGAATTTTTGCTTTTCCTTGAAGTAACATCCCCAAAACAGGACGGTACATACTGGTCTGTCCGAATCGGAAATCGTATAATTTATGATCCTTACCAACGGCTTCAAGAGCCTCTATAAAAGCCCTTGTCACATGATCCAGAGGCGCTTCATCACGATGACTACCCTCAACCACTTTTAAATCAGGACTATGTCTTCCTGTTCTTGGACCATTCAAAACAATAAGGGGAACATCTCCGGAATCCTTGACCGCATATCCCGCCAATGACCTGGCTTCCTCGTCAGAGTATAAACTGGTTGTGCCATCCGTATTCTCGGCATCTCCTCCAAGGTAAACAATATAGTAAGCTACAGACGTATCGGGAAAGGAAGCCTTGGCCTCTTCATAGACGGCAGCAACAGATTCCGGCGATAGAGAAGTTGCAACTCCATTTGTCCAGATAACTTTCTCTGTATTGGGGAGTTTTTCCTTTTGAAACGCCGTGTTTTCTAAATATTCCGGCAGAAACAACCTGTCTACCATAGACTCGATCTTGGCATGCCTCTCAAAAATCTGGTGGGCCACATGAGCAATTTTCCAGTGCCTGGATCTTAGATCTGCCGCTTGTTCTTCAATAACATCGAACCCTTTCTGTCCAATCAGGAGAAGAGTGTCCTTTTCTCCTTTAAGATGTGTCTTAAATTTAACGACGTTAGAAGAACCATAAAGATCCGGAGACATACCTGTTTGATCTTTAAAGGCTTTTGAAATACCCATTGCCATTGCAAGCTCACCTGAACGGTCATCATCGTAAAAAATAACAAGTGCCTCAACACAGTTAAAAACTGACCACACAAGAGTCAGAAGCAAACCGATTAAATAACAATATTTTTTCATGAGTTACCCCCTTAAGGTATTTACGTAATCGTTATGCTAACAAAATTGTTAAAAAACCTCAATTGTAAGAAGGCCGTTCTATTACCTCGTCACCCGGAGGAAACACGTTTATTTCTCTGTCATCGTGAGGAGACCATCGGTCGACGTCACGATCCAGATTCTGAAGGGCAAGGGCCTAGAGAAGGACTGGATTCTTCAGTCGTTTCACTCCTTCTGAATGACGAACAGGGGAGACGATCCTTCTGAATGACGGAGCGAGAACGTCATCGTGAGGAGACCATCGGTCGACGTCACGATCCAGATTCTGAAGGGCCTTTAAAACTTGAAGACAAGAATTTTCGGGATCATTCAAACTGAAAGAAAGTGAGGGGGCTTCTGTTGCCCGGTGCCCCTCAAACCGCTTCAACAAACCTTAAGCGGCAGCAGATACTGCTGGAGAAGCCAAAGGAGTATTGAGGTTAGCAACACGAATGTTGCTGTTCGCTGTTGATTTTGCAGCTATAAAATCGTCCGATAACGGTGGTACGATGCCGAGCAAAAACTACACTTTTAAACGTACGTCGATCCTATGTCACCCCCTCATAAAAGAAACTTTATAATTGGTGGAGGTGTCGGGTACCGCCCCCGAGTCCGTCCCGCCGATTCTGTGCAGCGTTTATCACCATAGTCAGAATAATACTGACATTTATATTATAGAGCAAAAACTTCAAAAAATAAAGTAAATATTTTATAATAAATCGGCTATTAGCAATACTTTTCTAAGAGGCCTTTTTATGGCTTTCAATCAGAGTCGTCAGTTGAGGGACAACATCAAAAAGGTCCCCCACGAGGCCATAATCAGCAATTTGAAAAATGGGAGCCTCTTCATCCTTATTAATGGCCACAATAACCTTGCTTTCTTTCATACCCGCTAAATGCTGAATAGCCCCCGAGATGCCCACGGCAATATAAAGGTCCGGCGCCACTATTTTCCCCGTCTGACCAACCTGATAATCATTAGGCACATAGCCAGCATCCACCGCCGCACGAGAGGCTCCAATGGCCCCTCCTAATAAATCGGCCAATTTTTCAATCATTTGAAAATTTTCACCGTTTTGAAGACCGCGTCCCCCTGAAACAACAACATTTGCCGACGTGAGATCCGGCCGATCAGACTTGCTTTCTGACATAGAAACAAAAGAAGATAAAACTGATGTGTCAGATGGAATTGCAATTTTTTCAACAGAAGCATTAGAAGACTGTTTTCCTGCCTTTTCAAAAGCTGTTGTACGCACTGTGATAACTTTCCGGGCATCAGAAGATTGTACTGTTGCAAGGGCGTTCCCCGCATAGATAGGGCGAACAAACGTGTCCGAAGACTCGATTCCAACAATATCAGAAATTTGTGATACATCGAGAAGGGCTGCCACACGAGGCAATACATTTTTCCCGAAAGTAGAGGCTGGAGCCAGAATATGTGTGTACGTTTCTGCTAACGATAAAACAACATCTGTCAGACTCTCCGCCAATCCATGTGCAAGTGTTACATCTTCTGCCAGGAAGACTTTGGTAACTCCTTCTATCGAGGCTGCTTCCCTGGCAACAGCAGCACATCCTTCACCCGCCACCAAGACATGAGCTTCCTGGTTTAAAAAGCTGGCAGCACCAATGGTAGCAAGAGTTCCACCCGTCAGTGTTTCATTTGTGTGTTCTGCAATAATAAGGGTTACCATTAGATTACTTTTGCCTCCTCGACTAATTTATGAACCAGCGTTTCCACATCAGGCACTTTAATACCTCCTGAACGTACGGGCGGCTCTGTC
This sequence comes from Alphaproteobacteria bacterium UBA1908, assembly GCA_002337525.1. GTDB lineage: Bacteria > Pseudomonadota > Alphaproteobacteria > Caedimonadales > UBA1908 > UBA1908. The sequence goes on from DDGG01000027.1 coordinate 40,055, forward strand.
ACTTTTAAAACTTTCTGACGCGGCGCTGTATCAAGCTTAAGAGAATCAATAGGCTGAATATCAATAGGCTTTTTCTTAGCCTTCATGATATTAGGTAGTTTGGGATAACGAGGTTCATTCAATCGCAAGTCTGTTGTTAAAACAGCAGGACGCGCACAACGAATTGTTTCAAGACCACCATCAACTTCACGTGTGACAATAAAATGATCTTCCTCAACGTCCAGTTTCGAAATGAAAGTTCCCTGGGGCCATTTTAAAAGAGCACTCAGCATCTGACCTGTTTGATTGGCATCGTTATCAATAGCTTGCTTGCCCAAAATAATAAGGTCGGGTGATTCCTGATCTGCAACAGCTTTTAAGACCTTTGCAACACCAAGAGATTCAAGGTCATCTTCTGCTTCAATTAGAATACCTTTGTCCGCGCCCAGAGCCAAAGCGGATCTCAGAGTTTCCTGACATGCCTGCGCCCCCACAGAAACAACAATGATTTCAGAAGCTTTCCCTGCTTCTTTCAAACGAACAGCCTCTTCAACAGCGATTTCATCAAAAGGATTCATCGACATTTTGACATTTGTTAAATCAATACCGGATTGATCTGCTTTTACACGGGCTTTCACATTGTAATCCAGAACTCTTTTAATGGCGACGAGAATTTTCATGGGCTCCCTATCATCGTTTTGTTTTTAAAATCATTATCATAATAAAGGACAGATTGATTTCAGGGAAGCCCTCAATCTGTATCCTCCCTAATTTTCTTTGAATATCGAAAATGGATGAACACGCTCCCCAGAGGTTCACCATCAAGAGACATGTTTTTTCCTCATCGAGAGGGGAGTACCTTTATTCCCGCGTCATCCAGAGAGGAGCATCTTTATTTCTCCGTCATCGTGAGGAGACCGCAGGCCGACGTCACGATCCAGGATTTGAAGGTCAAAGACCTTAGAGAGAAGTATTCTGGATTCTTCCCTCGTTTCACTCCTTCTGAATGACGAGGGGATACGCCTTCTGAATGATGAGACGTATTATCCAGAGGGGGACACGTTTATTTCTCCGTCATCGTGAGGAGACCGCAGGTCGACGTCACGATCCAGGCTTTGAAGGTCAAAGACCTTAGAGAGAAGTATTCTGGATTCTTCAGTCGTTTCACTCCTTCTGAATGACGAGGGGATACGCCTTCTGAATGACGGATAGCAGGAAGGATCCTTCTCAATTTTTTTCGTAATGAGTCAACACCTGGATCACAGGTTTCCTTGCAAAGAATAGGTAATCGGAATGCTATAATACCGTTTCTGACAGTTCTTGTTGCCTTTTGAAAAACGCCATTTCTTCAGAACATCAACGGCCTGATCGTCAAGACACTTATGGTGTGTAGATTCCACAATCGCCGTCTGAACAACCTTCCCCTCAGGATTGACCTCAACAGAAAAAAGCCCCTTGCCTTCCCATTTTTTACGACGAGCAAGTTTTGGATACTGAGGCCTGGGCGCATAAAGAGGAAGATCTTTTTCCCCCTCACAAACTGTATGGGAGTGAGAAACGCCTTGACCCAACTTCTTGTGATCCGAGATCTCAATTCTTTTCTCTGTTTTGCCCGACACTTTTGGTTTTTGGCTTTGTGATGTGGTCTTTCGTGTATTTGCAACAATTTTCTTTTTTGGGGCCTGTTTAGCGATCTCCCCTTCCCTGTTTTGGCGAAAATCTTGAGAAGTATCCTGTTGCTTAATGGTCAGGGGAGCTTCCTCAATCCAGGAAACCTCTATCAAGGGTGTCGGAGGCTCTTTAGAAAGTTCCAATGAAGAAGAGCCCCGGGTTGAAATCAAAAAGCCTCCGACAAAACAAGTATGCATTAAGAAAGAGCCTAACAATGCTAAAAAATTCAGGTTCTTCATGTTTGAAGCCTCAGGCCTATTAAAATTTCTCGACCTCGTGCACCATATCCAAAAACATCTTCGTAAGTAGCATTAAAGATGTTTTCCATACGCCCATAAAGACGAAAATTCTCATTGATATCATACTGAAGACCCGCCCTGAAAAGCGTATAGGCCCCAAGATCAACAACACGGCGAGGAACAGTCCCAAAGTCATAATCTTTGCGCCTGCTTTTAAAAGTAGCCTCAATAAAGGCAGAACTCTCTTTTGTAGGTCGGTATGAAAAAGAAGTCTGAACTTTATGACGTGCTACTCTGATGGGTACACGAAACTGATCCGAGGGTCTCGACCGCGTATAGCTGTATATTGTCTTAATCGTCAGGTCATTGACAGGAGTTAAAGTCAACCCGGCTTCCAGACCTTGTAACGTCCTTTCTCCCTGATTTAGTGTTGTATACACACCTTCAGAAGCTCTTTCGGATCCAATTAAATTCTTGATTTTCGTATGGAAAAAACTAATCTGCCCAGAAGTTTTCCAGCGAATACACTTTACTTTGATCCCTCCTTCAAAGGTTTGACTTTTTTCTGGATGGAGTTTTTTATTTGGCATCTGCACGGGAGGTAAACCATATAAATCAATCAAGTTTGGAAACTTAATCCCCTGACCTTCCTTGATATACACAGCAAAATTATCTAAAGCCTGCCACGATAAACTTACAGATTGTGTCACATGCGTTCCCGAAAAACTGTGGTGATGGCTTATCCCTTTTACAAGAAAAATAAAACGTTCTGCAGGAATCATTTTTACTGAAGATGAAAGTCTTTGAAGATTTGATGTTCGGGACGATGAAACAGGGCCTTTTAAAGATTCGTGATATCCATAATATCCTGCTGACATGAAAAATTTTTCTGAAGGATTCCACTGAACACCATAAGAAAGCGAGTTGTTATTGGACTTATTTTGATAAGGAAAAGAAGGAGATATATTGATTACTTTATTATATAGATATCCCAGCTTAAGCTCATGTGTCCAGTCCCCGGAAGGCATCCACAAAAATTGAGGGGATATACGCGTTTGTCGATAAAGCAGGCGGTCATGAGAAAAATGTGGAATTCCCTGCCGAAAACGATCAACTAATGTTGTATGTTTACTGGTTGACGCAATCAATCGAGCTTCAAACTTATCCGAGAAAAGGTAACCTACATTTGTTGTAGCAGAATGAGTCATGGCCTCATCACCCACAAAATTACCAAGAAGTTTATTTTGTTGACGCGTCAGACCTGTTTTATGCATGCCGACCCCCAGATAAAAATCTGTTTTTTCCTTTTCACCAGAAAAACGTGTGTGAAATCGCGTTGACCTTAAAGATCCTAACTCAGCGAGACCAGAAGCCTTTATGGGGCCTTTTCCCTGTTGTGTTTTAAGAGAAATATTACCTCCAACGGGAGCACTGTCATTTTGTTGAGAAGAAGGGCCAGCCTCTATCACAAGCTGCTCAAAATCATCTTTCATGATCCTGGAAAAATCAAAGCGCCCCAAATCAAGAGGCGCCATTACTTCCAGCCCATCCATAGAAATGGTCGTATGGTCAGTTGACGTCCCTCGCACAGTCGCCAGAAGAGACTTTCCTCTTCCCCAAGAAGAAATCTGGAGGAACGGAGAGCTTCTTAAGGTATCATCAAGAGATGACTGCTGGTTTTCAGCAAGATCAACAGGATGATCTAATAAAGCATTTGTATCTAATAATGATGTCCCCGACACATGAACTTCACCCAGTGCGTGATGTGGTTTGGAAGAAGGATCATCTGCCAAAATTTTAAAACAAGGATTCGACACAAAATACGTTAGTATGAAGTAAGGGAATAGTTTGAGGCGTTCCATATAAAGCTCCGTAATATTGCAGCATAAAATGCCACTAACTACGTAATGCTTTATCGCAAAAGGTAAACGTCATTTCTATGTCACCCGCACAGAAAAAGAGTGGCTTTCCTGGCAGGTTTCCTGGCTCACGCATCATCATTTTATCAAACCTTCCCGGAATATTTGAGTCCAATCGGAAATCATTTTCCAGTGGTTTATTTTGATAAAACTCAGCGTCTACAGTTACGGGGATAGCTGTGATAAGGACATTTAAGGAAAGGATTGATTTCCCCAACAGTGTCTTCACATTCCCTTTTAACCTCGCAAGAGGCACCAAGACATTTCCTAAAATACCCATAATTTATTCTCTGTCAAGAACAACAAAAAACTTGACCAGGATAAAGAAAAAGGTCATCTTCACATTTGGTTGGGCCTGTAGTTCAGTTGGTTAGAACACACCGCTCATAACGGTGGAGTCGTAGGTTCGAGTCCTTCCGGGCCCACCATTTCACATCTTTCTTCCGCAACAAATATCTTTTTTCACTGGCTTGGCACACAATCTGCATATTCTTTTTCAGATTTTTTAACGACGAGGACGAGATGACTGAACTTTCTTCAAACGTTGCGCTTTCTTCGCAAATGGTTCTTCAACGAGATTTTGAAATTACCACAAACAATATTGCGAATATGAAGACAGGCGGATTTGAGCGACGCCTTATGCCTTACAGTGAAGCAAAAGTGAACCCGGCTCTTGGTAAGAAATATTCCTTTGTTGAAGATCTTGCTGTGATTCGTGATCTATCCCCTGGTGTTCTTCAATCAACAGGAGACCCTTTTCACGTATATGCAAGCCAGGGATATTTTGGGGTAAATACACCAGAGGGGGTTCGTTACACAAAAAATGGCGCCTTCACATTGAATGACGAGAGCATGCTTGTAACCGCTCAGGGGCACCCGGTTTTGGATAATAACAATGCACCGATTATTCTTCCAGAAGGCACTGTTACCATTAACATCGCCAGTGATGGCACTATTTCAGACCAGAACGGCCTTATTGCTCAGTTAGGGCGCTTTAATTTTGAGAATCCATATGACATGACAGCCCTGGAAGACACACTTTTTGAAACACAACAGGCGGCCTTTGAAGATACCAAAGCACGTATTACGCAGGGTGGGTATGACGGGGGAAATGTAAATCCTGTTATCGAGACCACAAAGATGACGTATCTTTTGCGGCGCATTCAACATACTCAAAAAATTATTGAGGGGAACTCTCAACTTGAATCAATGACAACCCAAAAACTTTTAAAAACGGCTTCTGCAGCCTAGATTTTAATAATAAAGATTAGAAAAAGGAGATCACCATGACAGAGAGAGCCCTGGGAAATGCTGCTTCCGGCATGCTTGCTATGCAAACATACACAGAAACTGTCAGCAATAATATCGCGAACATGAAAACAACTGGCTACAAAGAGAAAAAAGCTCTTTTTGGAACAATGATTTCTCATGACATGTCACGTTCGGGTTCGCTTTCTTCTTCATCAGGAACCGTTATCCCAACAGGAATCCAGATTGGGTTAGGTGTCAAAACAATGGGGGTCACAACTATCCAAAAACAGGGAAGCGCTATCCAAACAGAAAATCCTTATCATATTTCTATTCAAGGTAATGGCTTTTTCCAAATCGAACTTCCATCAGGAGACATCGCCTATACCCGTGATGGAACCTTTGAAAAAAATGCTGATGGAGCACTTGTTACCCAGGACGGATTTACAGTCATGCCGGGTATCAATATTCCCCAGGATGCTATTTGGGTAAAAATTAATAGCAACGGTGAAGTTTTCGCTAAAATGCCTGGCAACATTGAGCCTCAAAATCTGGGTGAAATCGAGCTTGTTTCCTTCGCCAATCCTTCAGGACTTGAAAGTATCGAAAGCAACCTTCTTCTGGAAACACCTGCTTCCGGTGCGCCTTTAGCCGGACAGGCCGGTGTTGAAGGGTTTGGAAAAATCCTTCAGGGTTTTTATGAAGGGTCAAATGTAAATTCTGTCGTTGCTATTACAGACTTGATTGAAGCTCAGAGAGGATTTGAACTCAACTCAAAAGCAGCCAAAGCCACCGACGAAATGCTGGCACAGCTGAAAAATATAGCTTAGAACAGAGTGAGAAAATAATGATAATGTTAAGCGATCATACTTTGAAATACCCGCTAGCAAAATGGATTATAGGCCTTGTAACGGGGGTTGTCCTTTTTACAGGCTTTCTGGGGTATACTTTCCCGGCAAGAGCTCAAATCAAGCGCCTGGCCGATTTACCGACCTCTCGCAAAATCGTCCAAAAATCAACTCTTTTGCCACAGACACAGCCTCTTCTTAAAACTCTGCCTGAAAGTCTTTTGGTTTCCCTGGTACATTCTTATCTCGAAGAACAGGGCCTTTTAAATGCTCAAATCACCTTTGACCAAAACTCTTTAAAAGCGGCTCTTCCTTATAAAGAATCTGACGACCTAAAAATCATTGGCTTTGATCTTAATCCGTCTCAAACACGTCTTACAATGATTTTGGGGTCCCTTCTTCATCCTAAAACTAAAATAACACTACAAGCCAGTATAGAATCCCTTGTTGAAATTCCTGTTCTTCGTCATACCATCCCTATTGATCACCTGGTCAATGCAGAAGATATTCACTTTGTTAAAGTACCTTCTCGCAAAGTTTCCCGTCATGTTGTTTCGAAAACGGAAGATTTGATCGGATCTTTTGTAAGGCCCGGTGCCGCACGGCCTAATCGCCCCTTGAAACAAATAGACCTTCAAAAACCCCAACTCATAAAACGCGGACAAAATGTTGCTCTTCGCGTTAACCACCATAAAATCAAGATGGAAATGTTGGTAAAAGCCCTTGAAAATGGTGAAAAAGGCCAGCGCATCCGTCTTTTAAATACAGAGACCAACCGCACTCTTCAAGCCACAGTCACTGACCAGGGACAGGCTGAAATAAATCTGACAAAACCCCTTATCCTTGCAGAAGGAGGCCTCTCATGACCTTTCCAAAAAACATTCTGTTGATCTCGGCCTGTGCCCTGGTAACCAGTGCCTGCCAAACTGTGGAACAGCTATCCCGTATTAATGATCTGCCCCCTATTACGCAGATTCAAAATCCAACAGCACATCCCAACTACCGTCCCGTCACAATGCCAATGCCATCGCCCGAAGAACCACAAACAAACGTTCGTCACGTCAACTCTTTATGGCAACCGGGTGCACGGGCCTTTTTCAAGGACCAGCGAGCCCACCGTGTAGGGGACATTCTAACAGTTAATATCAATATCAATGATACTGCTGACATCACCAATACAACAACAAGGTCCCGGGAAACGGGTGAAAAATTTGGTGCAGAGAATCTTTTTGGGCTGGAAACACAACTTACAAAAGTTCTCCCGGAAGGTGTTGACCCTGCAAAACTGGTTGGTATCTCAAATAAACCAACTCACAAAGGAACCGGGACGATTAAAAGAACAGAAAAAATTAATATGAAATTTGCCGCCAGCATTGTTCAGGTTCTTCCTAATGGTAATCTGGTTGTCGCAGGTCGCCAGGAAACACGTGTTAATTATGAAGTCCGTGAAATGGTCCTGACAGGCATTGTACGACCCGAAGATATAAGCTCTGCCAACACGATCCCCTACGAAAAAATTGCAGAAGCCCGTATTTCCTATGGTGGGCGCGGTCAAATTAATGATATGCAACAGCCACCTTACGGCCAGCAAATTCTTAATGCGCTCTCTCCGTTTTAGGAGAGGGCCTCTCCAGAAATATTGGTGCGCCCTTGCTCTTCAAAGCCTGGATCGTGACGTGTCGACCTGCGGCCTCCTCACGATGACGGAGAAATA
>DDGG01000027.1:47798-60918 GCA_002337525.1 Alphaproteobacteria bacterium UBA1908
TCATTCAGAAGGAGCGACAGCGAGTGAAGAATCCAGAATATTTCTCTGCAAAGCACCGGCACTTTGAAGACTGGATGACGGCGGTTGGTGTTGCCAACCTCTGGATGACGGCTTTATCGTCTGGATCGTCACGTCGACCTGCGGTCTCCTCACGATGACGGAGAAATAAACGCGCCTCCTCTAAAAGACAGAAAAATAAACGCACCTCCTCTTGGATGACACACTCCATCCTTCAGAAGGAGTACGCCCCACCTCGTCATTCAGAAGGAGCTCTCTCCCATCCCGTCATTCAGAAGGAGCGACAGCGACTGAAGAATCCAGAATATTTCTCTGCAAAGCACCGGAACTTTGAAGACTGGATCCCGGCGGTTGGTGTTGCCAACCTCTGGATAACAGCTTTACCGCCTGGATCGTCACGTCGACCTGCGGTCTCCTCACGATGACAGAGAAATAAACGTGCCCTTTCTGTATGATGGAGGGATAAAGCAGCGTCCTCATGGTCATGAAAACAGAAAAAGCCTCGCTCTCCATCATGCCCACAAAAAAAATCTGACAATTCATGGCTTGCAATTAACCAACAGGATGCCTATATATCCATAAAATATTTCCATAAAGGAATTAATTAAGTGGGTATGAGAGACTAATGCCGCTATTGAATTTATCACTCTTGTCAAAGTTTATTCTTGGCATCACTTTGGCAGCCCCACTTGGTCCCGTCAGTATTGAAATGATACAACGAGGCTTGTCCCGCGGATTTTTATCATCCTTTAGCATACGACTTGGTGGTGTCATTGGAAATACGCTCTGTCTAATTCTTTCTTTAATGGGGCTGACATCTCTTCTGCAGTTTCCCTGGGCTTTAAATATTCTTGGTTTAATGGGTGGGCTTGTGCTGTGCCATATGGGCATTCAATCCTGGCGCAAAAGTTTCCGACCTATACAAAGAGAGAGTTCTCAGAGTCTCGATAACGGGATTCTATTGGGGTTTTATTTGTCTCTTGCAAATCCTGTTGCTCTGGTCTTCTGGCTTGGTATTTTTGCCGCCGACCTAGAATCAGAAGCTTCCTTTTCCCTTGATACTTTACTGCCTGAACTGATGATTCTTGTCGGTGTTTTATGCTGGGGTGCAGGGCTGGCAAGTATTGCGAGCCTGGGGCGACAATGGCTTTCTCCGCGTCGTCTGATTCTTGTAACCCGCCTCTCTTCTGCCTTACTTGTCTGTTTTGGATTAAAATATATGTGGGCGGTTCTGGAAAAGATATTTTTCTAGCAACACTGGATTTTTCAGATTTGTGATAAAATCCGATATTTCCTGATCATCTTTTAAAATATAAACAGTTTTTTGGCACGCAACATTATAAAATAAAGAAAACATCTTTTTGCGCTTTTCTGGCCAAGACCAAATATACTTTAGAAGGTCCCGGGAAACAATTTCGGGACACCCTTCGGGTCTGTCAGGACGGTTTTTTTTCCGGTATAAATAAGCTCTCCTGAAAACACGAAAAAAACATCTCCAGCGAGAGGTATCAATATAAATAATTGTGTCGGCATGCGCTACCCGTAGTTCAAGAAAGTTACTCTGACCATCCAGAATCCAGAAATCTTCTCCAAGGAATTCAAGAAGAATTTTATGCCATTCATCTTTATCACGCACTTGCCATCCGGGGTGAAAATAATACGCATCAAGGTGACGTACTCTGTATCCAAAGTGCTGATGGAGTTTGAAACTAAGAGTTGTTTTACCAGCCCCCGGACTTCCAAGAACAAGAAGACGCTTCATAATCTACCGTAAAAGACTATTCACTAAAAAAGGAAGGCTTTGGTCCAGGCGATGGTCAATATCAAAATGCGTCCCCTCAAATTCTTCATAAAGATGAGGAATCTTCTTCTCCCGAAGCTTTTTAGCCAAACGACGAGCGCCATAATGATGCTGAAATTGATCCCTGTTACCACAATCAATAAACAGGCCTTTGAGAAGACGTAAATTCTCTCCGTACGACTCAAACAATGCCAGGGGATCAAAGGCTTGCCACTTTTTCCAGCGATCGGGAATAAGCTCACAGGTATCGGGATCGACAGGTAACCTGACACCACAAGACGATGCCGGATCCGGATCATAAGAAGCCCCCATACCAAGAACAAGCATCAGGGTCATCAGCTGTGGACTGCCAGGTTTATCGGTTTCTTCAAAGTCCTTCAAAAAGGCTTCAATGGATCCCCCAAAGCGAGAAAGCTGGGTCAAGGCATCCGGGAAACCCGGTAAATAAGTTATATCAAAGGCAATATCACCAGACTGACAAGCGACAGCGGACCAAAAGCCTGGTCTCTTAAAAGCAAAATAAAGAGCTCCGTACCCCCCTGATGATTTGCCATAACAGGCACGCAAACCTTCTCCTCCACAAGAAGCTGTTTCTTCAATAAAGGGAATAAGTTCCTGGTGAAAATGATCTTCCCAGGGCCCCATGACAGAAGAGTTCACAAACTGATTGCCACCATAGCGGGTCATCGTATCGGGAAAAGCCACAATACAGGCAGGTAAAACACCTGTAGCAATCAGGCGATCTAACCGATCGGGCACACTCTCACCAAAAGCTTTCCATTGGCACCTGCCCTGTCCCGAATTGGTATAGGGCGCCAAGTCCACAAGTAAGGGGTAATGGTGATTCTTGTCATAATCTGATGGATAATAAAGTCGAAGATCCCTCACATGAGGATCTCTCAGAAAGTTTTTCTTTAAAAGGTGACTCTCGAAAGAATAGGTTTTGATCTCTCCTTGTGGGTAGGATGGTCTTGGTTTCAACGGCATAAAACTACAGATAAATTATTTAGATTTTTCGATTGTAAACATAAACGCCATATTCTACCAGCCTCTTTTTAGCTTTAAAACTGATCCATTAAATCGATTTCGGTTTCCTTTAAATGACCTTCTCCACTGTCATTCAGACCGAGTATACATCGTGCCGTCATTCAGACCGAGCAAAGCGAGGGAAGAATCTCGTCATTACTGGAATACAGAGAGTCCAGTTAACATGGATCCCTGCGGGTAGCGTTGCTACCCTCTGGATGACAGAGAAATAAGAGTCTCACCTCTCCCCGTCATTCAGGGCTTTCCTTTGCGTCATTCAGACCGAGCGAAGCGAGAGAAAAATCTCGTCATTACTGGAATACAGAGAGTCCAGTTAACATGGATCCCTGCGGGTGGCGTTGCCACCCTCTGGATGACAGAGAAATAAGAGTCTCACCTCCCCCCGTCATTCAGGGCTTTCCTTTGCGTCATTCAGACCGAGCAGAGTGAGGGAAGAATCCGGTCTTCCATGAAAGTACACCCCCGGTTCGTCTGGATCCCGATAGATTAGAGTGACTTCAGCCAATAATCTTCCTAACCAGGGTCACTTTACGGATCCCTCCAACAAAAGCCCAGGTCAGGCCTCCCCCTATTGCGAAAAGTAAAAAAATCTTTATAAGAATAGGTAAAGATGACCCCGCCAGAAAATATTGTCCCCAAATAACAGGAACTTCATGAAGCAAAAAGATACCATAAGAACAGGCAGCAAGATGACACAGAACAGCGTTTGGCCTTGAAACAAAACGATAGAACAAAGAAATATAGGTCATTGCCTGAAAAAAGCAAAAAATACCATGAAAGCTTGTACGTATCAAAACACCCGGCCCATGTTCAATAACAAGTGGCCAGGCCTCATGCCATTTAAACCCTTCAAAACGAATAGCACGATGAACAGCATCACTATAGGCCCCCTCATAAAAAAAGGTAAGTGTATAAATACAGTAGAAAAGACCGGTAACTATCATTGCTGTCGTCCATAATGGCCATCGACGACTAAGATGATGCCAGAATTCCGGCTTGTCTAGGCATCCGGAAGCACTTACAGCAATGCCTGTTGTAAAGTAAAGAGCATGGAGTAAAAAACGAGATCCCTGCAAATGAAAAAGATTAACAACTTTATCGACAATAACCCAAAATGTATCACCATTCGTTTCAAGATGTCCAAAGCCAATCCACCAGGGTGCACCCCATTTAAGATCACTTCCTCCCAGAATAAGAATGCTTAAACATAGAAAAATACAGATTCCAGGAACGGGTCTTTGAACAGCCTTATTAAAGAGTTTACCTAAAGACGGAACAAGAGAAGGCAGCACTTTTGAAAGAGTTATTGCCACAAGAGTAAAAAGCAACAGGCAATACAAGACCCAAAAAGGTCCCCCTCCCTGGAGCTTCTCCTGAAAATAAACGCCTTGCCAAAACTCGGTATAACTCATCAAAGGATTTGTTAAATACTGATAACGTGGAAAAACAAGAAGCGGAACAATCAGGGGGATCCCGATGATATAGGGAACAATCAATTTAGGGAGGCGCTTTTTAAGATATCCGGTCACACCATGGCGTCTTATAGAAGGAAAGATAAAAAGACCGAAGATAAAAAAAAGTAAAGGCATAATAATACTATTATTATGAAGATATAGAATGTCGCCTAAAAGGCCCCTTTCAAAATCTTTGAAAAAGTGGAACCGACCAAAATCCCGGGCATAGGCATGAGCACAGTGATCAAGGACAAGTAATGCAAAAACAAACGAGCGAAGATGATCAATCCAGAGATGGCGATTTTTTAGAGCACTTTCAGAGGTCATAACACATACATACTTTGAACAAATATCTTTATAAGATAGACAAAAACCAGCGTCAATTCTATCCACAAGATGTTTTTAGTTTAACCTTATCAGATGCATTGGCTTGTACGGCTGTTTCGTGTAATAAGAAAAGATGAATTTTCTATTGGTAAAAGTATTGTGAGTCGCACCAGCGCCCTTAAACTTGTCAGTCAACCCGGAACGCGTCGTCATATTCAGCGTTTGATGCAAACGTATGTTGCACCCTATAAAACACGGTTGAGTCTAGGACTCTTTTGTATGTTAGTCCTTTCTGCTGCTTCTGTAGCACCGGCCAAGCTGATTGAAGATGTAGTGAACAAAATCTTTGTTGATAAAGATCCTTCGATGCTGTTACCTGTGACTCTGCTTGTTGTGGGAGCTTTTCTGTTAAAAGGACTGGCTCATTTTGGAGCCTCGGTCTTTATGGATTATGTTGGACAACGGGTTATTTGTGACATTCAAAAAGATTTAGCACGTTCCCTTTTAAAGGCGGATCTTGCTTTTTTTCATGAAACTCCCACAGGAGAGCTGGTTTCCAGATTTACAAATGATGTAGACAAGCTTCGTAATGCAGTCACGGGGACCTTAACAAGCCTGGGTAAAGATACTCTGACCTTTTTGTTCTTTCTGGCATTGATGTTTTATCAAGACTGGTTTTTAGCCAGTATTTCCTTTTTTGTTCTGCCTGTTGCAATCCTGCCCGTCGCACGCATTGGCAAACGCATTCGTAAGGCTTCTACAAATATTCAGGAGGAAACTGCTTCTCTGGTTATTCTTTTAACACAGGCGTTCCAAGGGATGCGTCTGGTGAAATCCTATTGTATGGAACATTATGAACAATCCAGACTCTGCAACCTTGTTGAAACAATTTTTAAAAAGACTTATAAGGCATCGCGTTCCAGATCTGCAACGCATCCCCTGATGGAATCTCTGGGTGGAATTGCAATCGCGATTGTAATCCTTTACGGGGGGTCGGAAGTCATTCAGGGAACACAAACACCTGGTGCCTTCTTTTCCTTTATTGCTGCCTTGATGCTTGTCTACGAACCTTTGAAAAGGCTTGCAAATTTAAATGCGAACCTTCAAGAACAGTTAGGTGCCGCCAGTCGTATTTTTGCGGCCCTTGATTATAAAGCACAAATCGAGTCTCCAAACCATGTGGAATCTCTTGATAAAGTAGAGGGAAATCTTCGTTTTGAAGATGTTTCCTTTGCCTATCATGATAGCCAAACGATTCTTGACAACATTAACCTTGAGATTCAGAAAGGCCAGAAAGTGGCTTTTGTGGGAGCAAGTGGCGCGGGAAAATCAACTTTGCTCAATCTGATCCCGCGTTTTTATGATGTAACAAAGGGACGCGTGCTTTTGGATGGCGTTGATATATGCTCTATAACTCTTGAAGAATTACGTCAAGCAATTGCGCTGGTAAGTCAGGAGGTCATCCTTTTTGATGAAACAATTCGGGCCAATATTTCCTATGGCAGCCTTAAGGCAACTCAATCACAAATAGAACAGGCAGCAAAATTAGCCGCCGCCCACGAATTTGTCACCGAGTTACCCAAAGGATATGATACCGTTGTCGGTGAACAAGGGGTTAAACTCTCTGGAGGACAGCGCCAACGCCTTTCTATTGCAAGAGCTATGCTTAAAAATGCACCTGTCCTACTTCTGGATGAGCCAACATCAGCCCTTGATTCTGCATCAGAGAAAAAAGTCCAGAAAGCACTTGATACACTTATGAAGGGACGTACAACCCTGGTCATTGCACACCGTTTAGCAACTGTACGGGATGCGAATGTGATTTATGTGATGGACCAGGGGAAAATTGTCGCATCGGGCCATCACGAACATTTGCTTGAAACCAGTGAACATTATCGCTATCTCTGTGCCTCTCAGCTGGGCAAGGACGAAACAAATATTAAGCCTGTATCATCACCTGAAAAAAGACCTTACGGAAATTAAGAGGGAGGCCTGTGTGAAAAATTTTTTCAAAGCTCTTCTTAAAAAGCCAAAAATTATTCGCTTGGGGGCCTGGTTAATTGCACGCTATATAACTCTGGTTTATAAGACATCCTCCTGGCAAATTCTGGGAGAAGATATCCCGCAACAATATTGGTCACAAAATAAACCTTTTATCGTTTGTTTCTGGCATAACCGCCTTCTAATGACTTGTTTTGCCTGGCAGGGACCAGGGCTTTTCAGAATGCTTATATCGGCTCATGCAGATGGTAAAATTATTGCTGAAACTGTTGGTTTCCATGGCATTAAGACAATTCCGGGTTCAAGTTCAAAAGGGGGAGCAACAGCCCTTCGAAAAATGTTAAAGGCTTTAAAGGCAGGCGATACTGTAGGGATTACTCCTGACGGCCCACGAGGCCCACGATTTAAAGTGTCAGATGGCATTCTCGCTCTGGCAAAACTCTCGGGGCTCGATGTTGTTTGTGTGACCTACGCCACATCAAGGCGTAAAATTCTTGGATCCTGGGACCGCTTTATTTTGGCACTCCCTTTTTCAAAAGGAATTATTGCCTGGTCTGGGCCTTTATCCCTTGGTCGGGATTGTAATGACACAGAAATAGAGGCTTTTCGTCATAAACTGGAAAATCAATTGACCAGTCTTACCCAAAAAGCCGATACTTTATGTGGTGTTCCTCCTGTCGCTTAGTCTCCATCATTTGATGGCTTTAAAAAAGGAAAAACGTATGAAACATATCAAATTAAAGCAGATTTTATCCTTTCTTGTTTGTAGTGGAATAGCCATGGGACTTGCTGCATGCTCTTCTCAGCCTGACATCAAACATTGTGGTGACCCCAACAAAGTTCGCCTTAATATCCTTTAACACTTTTTTGAAAGGTTAAAAAACGCCTTATTAAGGAATACTCGGCAGGAAAGGAATCTTTGACTTTGCTTTTTCCCTTATATCGTTTTTTGGCTCGTTCACTTGCCCCCATGTTTTTAAAAAAGCATTTGCAGCAACGTGCTCTGTCAGGAAAGGAAGAAAAGAACAGGCTCGGCGAGCGCTATGGCCATGCGTCCAAAATACGCCCGAAAGGAAAACTTATATGGATCCATGGTGCGAGTCTTGGGGAAACGACAGCGTCTCTTAGCCTGATTAATCGATTCCTTGATGCGTATCCCGAGACTTTTATTCTTGTCACATCCGGGACAATAGGATCTGCCAAAATGTTGGAAAAACGCCTTCCGGAAAGAGCTTTTCACCAGTATGTACCCCTGGATGTACCCCGGTGGTGTCAGCGTTTTATTGATACCTGGAATCCTGATTTGATTTTATGGATAGAATCTGAAATCTGGCCTAACCTCTTACAATCTGCCAAAAATCATAAAGCACCATTTTGCCTTGTCAATGCCCATCTTTCTGAAAAGTCCAGGCGGTTCTGGAGCTATATTCCCAAAACAGCCAAACGAATCCTTTCCTGTTTTGATACAGTTATGACCCAAACGACGGAAACTGAACTTTTCTTGAAAAAACATGGTGTAAAATCTACTCTGACAACAGGTAATTTAAAATTTTCTGCTCAACCTTTACCCGATGATCCTCCAAAACGTGAAGTCCTGAAACATCAAATTGGGGGCCGTCCTTTTTGGCTTGCCGCCAGTACACACCCAGGGGAAGAGGATCTTATAGCCCAGGCGCACCTTCTTTTGAAAAAAAAGTTTCCCTCTCTTTTAACATTGTTGGTTCCACGCCATCCTGAACGGGGAGAGGCTCTCCAGACAATGCTCTCATCCTCTTACCCTCTTCGCATTGATCGCCGTAGCGTAGAAACAGTCCCTTCAAGAGAAACAGATCTTTATTTGATGGATACTTTTGGGGAATTGGGCATTGCGTATCGTCTTGCAGATATCGTTTTTCTCGGCGGATCCCTGGTCAATATCGGAGGGCATAACCTGATTGAGCCAGCCTTATTAAACTGTGCTATTTTACACGGCCCCTATATGTCGGCTCAACAAAAGATGCAGGATCTTTTCAGTCAAAACCAATCCATAGAACAGGTTAAAAACCTCCACAACCTCGTCCGTTCCCTTGATAAACTTTTATCCTCAAGAGATCTGGTGATGACACGAAGCAAACGTGCCATGGACGTTACTCAGAATCAGGCACAGGTTCTTGAGCAGGTTTGGCAACATCTTGCCCCATTCAGAAAAAGACTAGAGTCATGAAGGCCCCTCGTTTCTGGTGGCAATCAGCCCCAACATTCTTATCCCGGGCCCTTTCTCCCGTTGCCTGGACTTATCAAAAACTATCAATTCTGGATCGATCTTCTCAAAAAACGATTGACCCTGGTGTTCCTGTTATCTGTATTGGAAATCTTGTGTTAGGAGGAGCCGGCAAAACACCTGTAACGGCCTTTCTCGCATCCCATCTAAAAAAAAGTCATATTCTAAGCCGTGGATATGGTCGTAAAAGTACTCAAACAAAACGGGTCGACTCCCGACATCACGTCTCACAAGATGTGGGTGACGAGCCTTTATTACTTTCTCAATTTGCCCCTGTCTGGGTAGGGAAAAATCGCCCTGAACTTGCAAAACTTGCCTGTAAAGCAGAGGCAAGAATCCTTCTTTTGGACGATGGATTTCAGAATAAAACGCTAAAGAAAACACTTAACCTGCTTGTTGTCGATGGTATCAGAGGATTTGGTAATCAAAAAACTTTTCCTGCAGGCCCCCTGCGAGAGCCTCTATTACCTGGTTTAAAACGGGCCGATGCCCTTATCCTGATGGGAGAAGATCATCATGCCCTTCAAGAAAAATTTAAGAATAAAGTTCCTTTTTTCAGGGCACATTTTGAACCTGTCAAAAAAGATCTTGAACAACTTAAAGAAAAACCGACGTTTGCCTTTGCAGGAATCGCTGCTCCCGAAAAATTTTTTTCCATGCTGAAAAATCTGGGCATTGATTTGATCGAAACAGCTTCTTTTGGAGATCACCACCCTTATTCTACTCAAGAGTTGCAGGAACTTCATCGTCAAGCTCATTCCAAAAATGCTGTTCTTATCACAACAGAAAAAGATTGGTGGCGGTTGTCGCCGGAATGGCGTACAAAAGTAAGACCGATTCGTGGACAGGCTGTGTTTCAGGAGCCTGAAAAGTTTATCGACTTTGTGAAACAAAAATGCTGTATAAAATAAAACGATTTTTTAAACATTGCCTTTACCCCTTTCAATTCCTGGGGGTTGCTTTAATGTATATCCTTTTCAAATCCTTTCCTTTTGAGGCAACTTCTGCCTTTGGGGGGTGGCTTGGCCGTACAGTTGGTCCCTTATTGAAACAATCAAGAATTGCTCGCAAGAATTTACAGCAGGCTTTTCCCGGTATGTCTGAAGAACAACAAACAAAAGTCATCGGTGATATGTGGGAAAATCTGGGGCGCACCGTTGGTGAATACCCTGTCCTGACCTCCCGAAAGCTTTATGGCCCCAAAAGCCCTCTTGAAATTGTCAATCCAGAAATCATCGATCATCTTCGCGAAGATAATAAACCTGCAATCCTTTTCCTGGGACATATTGGAAACTGGGAGTATGCAACACTACCTGCACTTCACAAGGGTCTGGCAATTACCCAGCTTTACCGCACCCTGAATAACCCCTATGTCGCCTGGATTGCCAGCAGAATCCATACAGGTATCGCCGAAGACCTGGTCACCAAGGGACCCGAAGGTGCCAAAAAGATGCTTAAAATTCTAAAACAGGGTGGTCATCTGTCAATGCTTGTTGATCAAAAACTGCGAGAAGGAATCCCTGTTCCTTTTTTTGGACATGAAGCAATGACGCCCCAGGCTCCGGCAAAGCTGGCCCTGAAATTTAAATGTCCGCTTGTGCCTGTTCGTGTTGAAAGACTTAAAGGGGTTAAGTGTCGTGTTACTTATTATCCTCCTTTAGAACTTCCCGAAGAAGGAACGTTGAGTGAACGCGTCTATGCTTTAACCCTGAAAATAAATCAAACCCTTGAAGGCTGGATTCGCGAACACCCTGCCCAGTGGATTTGGATGCACAATCGTTGGCCCAAGTAATTTTTCCAGATTTTTTCAGAGAGATATAAATTCTCTCTTGATCACAATGTTTGGAAATAGTAGGTTGTCAACGTGCCCGCTTGGTGGAATCGGTAGACACAACAGACTTAAAATCTGTCGACTTCGGTCGTGCCAGTTCGAGTCTGGCAGTGGGCACCACTTAGACTCTCATAAAATCTTGTTTTGTAATCTAAAATCTCAAAGAATTAAGTTTTATTCTTTAAGATTGTATAGCATCGCAACCAGGCTTACTTTCAAGAAAAGCAATTGTTTGGCTACTGGAAAATTGATACTGTGTAAAGTATCCCTTAAAAGAAAACTTATAGCTATTAATACTCCTTTTTTGAGAAATCGTTACAGAATTGAGTCCAAAATATGAAAACAGCAGGAGTCTTGTTGATAATGTCAGTCGCCGCTTTTCTATCCAATGCCTCCATGGCATTTGAGTCCCCCCTTAAAATCACAAGCCTGTCAGATCTCCAGGGCCCTCTGGAGCTCCTTCAAAAAGGCTCTTCTCCTGAAAAAGGGCTGGTGATTTTTGATATTGATATGACATTAACAATGAATACTAATCCGGCTTTTCATATGTCTTCTTTCATCAGAAATCGGTCTTGGTTGAAAAAATTCAAGGCTTCCCTGGATCCAGATCTATGGACTTTGATGATGAATCTGGCAATTACACAAACGCCAAACATTTTGATCGAACCTAATGCCCCGGAACTTCTTAAAGAACTTCAGAAAGCTGGCTATAAAACCCTGGCGCTTACTGCAATTTTTTCAGGCCCCCTTGCCAAGAAAGAATCCCTCGAGAAAGATCGTCATAAAGAACTTACACGCCTGGGTTTTAACTTTAATTCCTCTTTTGAAGACATCTTACCTTTTTCACTTACAAATATTCCTCCTTATCGAGGACATCATCCCGTCTTTTTTAAAGGAATTTTGTGTGCGAACCTATCATCTGCCAAGTCTCCTCACAAAGGAGATATTCTTGTTGCTTTTCTGGAAAAAACAGGGATAAACCCCGACTATATTCTTTTTATTGATGATAAACTCCAAAACTGTCTTGATATTGAAGAATCTCTTAAAAAAGTATTTCCTGAAATTCGCTATATAGGTCTTCATTACACCGGTGCAATGACTGCTTTTCCAGAAATAAAAACGTCACAAAAAGACCTTGAAATTGAAATAAAACACCTTATGACTCAAGCACAAAAAACAGATTGAAAGGAATACAATGCTGGGACACAAAATAATAGGATCAGGATCAGAACATGTTCTGATCCTGCATGACTGGTTTTCCGATACATCGAGTTACGACAGTATTCTTCCCTATTTGTCCACCAATCTGTTCACCTACTGCTTTGTTGATATACGGGGTTACGGCCGATCCAAAGATCTATCGGGGTCTTTCTCGGTTGAAGAAATATATACAGACCTTCTGGAAGTTGCTGACCAGTTAGGATGGCAAACCTTTCACCTTATTGGGCATTCCATGACGGGTCTGGTCGTACAGTATGCGCTTGCAAAATGTCCTCACCGTTTAAAACGCGTGATTGCTGTTGCACCCACAGCGGCTTGTGGGGCGGCTCCTATGGAAGAAAACATGCCTTTCTTCGAAGACGCAGCACAAGAAAATGATGAAGGAGCACGAGCTCTTCTTGGTTTTATGACATCCAATACCTATGACGGAGCCTTCATCGATTACAAAATCCGTTGCTGGCGGACTGTTGCAACAAACCAGGCACGTCTTGCCTACCTGCATATGTATGTTCGTACAAATATTGTCCAACAAATTCAGGGGGCCACTCATCCTCTTCTGGTTGTGACAGGTGAAAATGATGTAGAAGGTCACCGTTTAAAAGATATGCAGGAAACATTGGGAGAATGGTTTCCAAACTGCTCTTTTCAGGATCTAAAGGCTTCAGGCCATTATCCGATGCAAGAAGTACCAGCCCGTTTCACCGAAGTTATTGAGGCGTATCTTAAAGGTTAATTTTAAAGATTCTTCTTTCTATGGCTTTGCTCTCTTTGTGAATAACGAATTTATAATGTCACCCAGAGGGGGGCAACGCCCCCCTGAACAACCTGGAGCATCGACTTTCATGGCGCTGGATTCTTCCCTCACTTCGCTCGGTCTGAATGACAGCGAAGAAGCGTCATCGTGAGAAGACCGCAGGTCGACGTAACGATCCAGGCTTTGTGAAGGTCAAGGGCTTTTCAGAGAAAGGCTTATAGAATTCTTCAGTTGCTACACTCCTCCTCAATGACGGATGTGAGGGAGTCTCCTTTATTTCCGCGTCATCCAGAGAGGGCAACGCCTCCCGTCGGGATCTAAATCCTGAAAAGGCAAACTTTTCCCAAAGCCGGATGGATTGCGACGGTCACCTTGTTCCCTCGCAATGACGAGGGAGAAACCGTCA
>DDGG01000027.1:61103-90650 GCA_002337525.1 Alphaproteobacteria bacterium UBA1908
GATTGCGACGGTCACCTTGTTCCCTCGCAATGACGAGGGAGAAACCGTCACCCAGAGGGGGGCAACGCCCCCCTGAACAACCTGGAGCATCGACTTTCATGGCGCTGGATTCTTCCCTCACTTTGCTCGCTCTGAATGACGCAAAGGAGAGCCCTGAATCACGCAAGGGAGAAAAGCCTTCTAAATGGCATAAGGAGTGAGATCCCTCGCATGGCCCGATGGTCATATGTCACACACAAATCCACTACGTTATTGATAAAAAATAAGTTACAATAGAAAAAAACGAAGATCTGGATTTAATGTCCACACTTAAAAATTCTATACTCACTCTTGTTAAAGGAAAAAACTTTTGAAAACTTCCGAGACTTCTGACACGAAAAGATTATGCCTTGTTGATGGATCTGGCTTTATTTTCAGGGCTTATCATGCACTTCCTCCTTTTTCCCGTTCAGATGGTACGCCTGTAGGAGCTGTTCTGGGGTTTTCAAATATGCTTTTTCGCCTTCTTGAAAATCAGAATATTGACTATCTTTCCGTTATCTTTGATACAGCCAGAAAAAATTTCCGACATGATCTTTATGCGGCCTATAAAGCGAATAGAGACGTCCCTCCCGAGGACCTAATACCCCAATTCCAGCTTGTACGTGATGCTTGCAAGGCCTTTAATGTTCCATCACTTGAACTGGAGGGATATGAGGCTGATGACCTGATTGCAACTTTGGCGACTCAAGCCGAACAAGAAGGTTTTGAAACAACCATCATCTCTTCTGACAAGGACCTCATGCAACTTGTAGGACCTTCTATTTCAATGCATGATCCTATGAAAAACAGAGTCATTGGACCAGAAGAAGTCATCGAAAAATTCGGTGTTGCCGCCCATAAAGTCATTGATGTCCAAGCTCTTGCAGGAGATAGTTCCGACAATATTCCCGGTGTTCCTGGAATTGGTGTTAAAACAGCGGCATCCCTGATTCAGGAATATGGTTCTCTTGACACTTTGCTTGACAGGGCTCACGAAATAAAACAACCAAAACGGCGACAGAATCTTCTTGACCATGCAGATAATGCACGTCTTTCCCGAGATCTTGTAACCCTGAAAAAAGATGTTCCCCTTGCGGTAGACCTCAAAACTTTTGCAAGAGCCCCCCTGGATGGAAAGTCTGTTTTCAACTTCATTGAAGAGAACCAGTTCAAAACGTTAAAGGCCCGTGTTTTAAAACAGGGATTAAAACCAACAGAAAAAACGGAACAACCTCTTTCTTCATCGTCAAGTGACCATTGTGAAATCGAAAAAGAGCTACCGACAGATTTCCCTGATGCCAAAACAGATACGACTTTCAGGCTTCAAAATATCCGTCCTCAATACGACATTATTCAAACGCAAGAAGCTTTATCAAACTGGCTTGAACGACATAAGAAAACAGGCCTGATGGCTTTTGATACGGAAACAACATCACTTAATGCAATGACAGCAGACCTCGTGGGTATTTCTCTTTCGTACACACCTGGCGTGGCCTGCTATATTCCTCTCCAGCACAAATCTTCAGAAGCCTCATCGGATTTGTTTGGAGGTCCTGCTTCTGAAAAGGACCTAAACCAGCTTGACCTCAACGATGTCATAAAAATGTTAAAGCCTTTTTTCGAAGAGCCTGGAATCCTTAAAATTGCCCATAATGCAAAGTATGACTTAACGGTTCTAGATCGCTATGGCCTTACGTGCCAAAGTTTAGATGACACAATGGTGATGTCCTACGTCCTGGATAATACGAAAAATGGTCATGGGTTAGATGAACTGGCAAAAATACACCTGGGCCAAACCCTTATTTCTTTTGAAGAAGTAGCAGGCAAAGGCAAAGAACAAGTCACTTTTGATTTTGTCCCTCTTGAAAAAGCCGGTCCTTATGCTGCTGAAGATGCCGATATTGCCCTAAGACTTTATCAACTTTTTCATCAGCGACTTTTTGAAGAAAAAAGTTTTTCTGTTTATTCAACAATTGACCGTCCCTTGTTGCCTGTTTTACTGGAAATGGAACTAGCAGGTGTAAAAATTGACACAACTCAACTTATTGATCTTTCACAGTATTTTAGCGAACAATTAAAAACTCTGGAGCAAGAAATTCATAAGCTCGCCGGATCGCCATTTAATGTAGGATCCCCCCAACAACTTTCCAAAGTTCTTTTTGAAGATCTGGAATTAGCCTCTGGAAAAAAAGGGAAATCAGGATCCTATAGTACAAATGCAGAAGTCCTGGAAAACCTTGCACTGGAGGGGCATGAAATTGCTGATAAAGTTATTGCCTGGCGCCAGTTTTCAAAATTAAAAAGTACTTACGCAGATGCCCTTGTTGAAGATATAAACCCCCGTACAAAACGTGTTCATACTTCTTTTGGCATGACAGTAACTTCAACGGGACGCCTTTCTTCCCGTAACCCAAACCTTCAAAATATTCCTATCCGAACAGAAGAAGGTCGCAAAATTCGCCAGGCTTTTATTGCAGAACCCGGGCACCTCTTAATCTCTCTGGATTATTCTCAAATTGAATTACGGCTTCTGGCACACATGGCAGAGATACCAAGTCTGAAAGAAGCCTTTAAAAAAGGTCTGGATATCCATACGCAGACGGCTTCTGAAGTCTTTAATATTCCCCTGGAAAACGTTGATAGTGAACATCGCCGCCGCGCCAAAGCCATCAATTTTGGGATTATTTATGGAATAAGTGCTTTTGGTTTAGCCCGTCAGCTCAAAATAAACCGGACAGATGCCCAGGCTTATATTGATACTTATTGCCAAAAATATCCGGGTATTTTATCTTATATGGAAGTTTTAAAAGATCAGGCCCGTCACCTGGGATACGTCAAAACCCTGATGGGACGCAAATGCTTTATCAGTAATATTAACAGTAAGAATCCTAACAGGCGTTCTTTTGCCGAACGCCAGGCCATCAATGCTCCCCTGCAAGGAACAGCGTCTGATATTATTAAAAAGGCAATGTGCCAGGTCATACCTGTTCTTAAAGATCACTCCTTATCGCCAAAGCTTATTCTTCAGGTTCACGATGAGCTTATTTTCGAAGCCCCCCAAGAAACAGCAGAGCAAGTTGCAAAGGTTGCAAAAAATCTAATGGAATCTGTTATTCAGTTAAGTATTCCCCTTAAAGTTGATTATGGTATTGGCCTTTCCTGGGAAGAGGCTCATTAACAGTTTATTTAAATTTTTAGCTTAAACTGTAATAGTATTGAAAAAATGGAAGAGTTGTCAGAAAAATGCGTCTACTCGCTACGATACTGTTATTACTGTTTTCTTGTTCTGTTGAAGCAAAAACAGAATCAGTCGAAGACCGTCAACAAAAATTTGCCCCTATTGTGCAAGCTGATAAAACCATTTTTATCGATTCCAGAGCTTCAAAAGAAGGAAACGGTACTTTTGAACGTCCTTTCAAAACTTTTAACAGTGCAGCTCGTGAAATTAACAAGCAAGAAAAAAAGAATGTCGTTTTTCTTCACGGAGTTCCAAAAGAGGGCTTTAACTTCAAAGAAATGCAAGTCTTTGGACCCAAAACACCTGTTGTTATTGCAATGGAAAAAAAAGGTAAAAAAACACTCAAAGTCATTGATGCCCGGGAAAAAGAATCTGTTAAGCTGGAACGGATTCAATCTGATGCGACTATTTTGGGTTTTAATCATGATGTCAATACACGCCCCATCCGCACAGTTGTTCGAACAGTTGTAAAAGAAGTCCCTCAATCTCACACCGACTCCAAATCGAAACATCCCGAAAAACTGGAGAAATCAAAGTCTAAAAAATCCTCTTTTGCAGAAGAAGTTCTAAAACAGAATCTTTACAAAAACTTACGAAAACTTTCTTCATCCAAAACATATCATCCTGCTTCTGCAAGTAGCCATTCTTCCCCAACAAGAACAAGACCTTCTGCTCCTATTCCTGGCCCATCACTCCCTCCTTCTCCGGCACTGGCACCCCCCCCTCCTATTGTGCTGCCTGTGCCAATGCCTAGTAGCAGACCTGCTTCATCAAGCCCGGGAGGAACACCCCCGCCCTTACCCGGAGGCGGTGCTGCGTCGTCAAGCGGTGGAGTACCTCCCCCCCCTCCTGTTCTAAAGCCTGCACAAGCAGCTACAAATGGGGCGATCAGAAAATTTGGAGGTCATAATTTTACAACAGCCAAGGGTCTTGAAAGTCACTTGGAATCTGTTGATGTTGATAGTGATACACATCAAAATCTTAGGGATATAGAACTTGCTAACCTTTTTCATTTCTTGCAAGCTGTTATAGAACGCAACAACCTTCAACATGATCAGGCAATCGCAAACGCTGTTAAAACTTTTTCTATATTTGTCAAAAACCATACATCCCAATGGTCAATTGAAAAACTTCATCGTCGTGTCGATCTCGTTTATAAAGCCACACGGAAATTGGGACAGCCTCTTGGAGGATTTATAACGCCAGACCTTTCAAGAGAAGTTGGTGTCCCTAATATTGGAATAAATCATTTTCCAAGCATTTTTGAGAATTTGGATCCTGCTCTTTTCGGGGGAACAGTTAAGAAACCTTACACCCTTCTTCATTATATATTTGGCTTTAAGCCCTATAAAAAATCTGTTGCATTAGCAGCCCCCTCCTCTTCGCCTTCAGCAAATCCTATCCCTCTTATTCCAGATGAAGGTGTCGTTGAACAATTTCTTGAAAAGTATGATAAAATACTTCAGGATGTGAATACCAAAAACTATAAGTCTTTTTTCTACAAAATCAGCAAAGGTACAACTTCCTCTTTTATTTCAGTAGATCAACTTATGATTAAAACTATTCCCAAAGGAAAACCAAAACCAACGACAGAGCCTGGATGGAACCCTGATTATGTAAGAGCCTATCAAGGTCTTTATCAAGACGTTTATTTAGCCAGCGCTTTGGCTCAGGCCCTTAGAGGAATTCTGAACTATACCGCAACTAACTGGAAAAATAAGGAACAGGAGATTCTTAAACGAATTAATCAAGTCCAGCAATACAGGAAATCACTTGTAAACGGCCACCTGGCCTTACATGGGCACCCCAAATTACCTGGTGGAGTGCTGCCTGTGCACCACCCGGATGGCCCACTCCCTATACCTCACGGTCACCCGGGCGCAAAAGTCCCGGCAATGCCGGAAAGAATAAAAAAACAGTATCAAGCTCTTACTGAGCAAGAAAATAACTTGCATCAATCTTTAATTGAGAATGCCCAAAATACGCACCGTTATATGATGGAAATAAAAAGTAATGCGGACGCAGATCCTTATTTAAAGGGATTGTTTCACCCTATTCCTGCCCCTAACCATATTGTGCATTACGACGTTCCTAATGAAGTTATTTTAAGGGTCGCACAAGCAGTTATTGCAAGTCATGAGGGACAACAAAAACTACATCAGATTCAAACATTGCCTCCAAAATAATAATCCCGTACGATTATTAAGGAGAGAGAATACATAAAAGGCTTGTTTTACGAGCCGATTTTAGTAGAGTCGGCTCATATGCCTCTTTAAAGACGAGTAAAAATTATGTCAGATAGTTTTGATTACGATCAAATGGTTCAGGATGCCTTGATGCAGGTTGTACGGACGGCCTTATCAGAAACGGTTAAAAATGGTCTCCCAAGCCCTCATCACTTTTATATAACTTTTCAAACAAACCGTCCGGATGTCTTGATGCCCGATGCTTTAAAAGAACAACATCCAGAAGAAATGACCATTGTATTGCAGCACCAGTTCTGGGATCTTAAAGTTACCCCGAAGACATTTAGTGTAACCCTTAGTTTTGATGGTGAGAATCAAGAAATCACTGTTCCGTTTACTGCTCTTTCCAACTTCCTGGATCCCTCGGTTAAATTTGGCCTTCAGTTTGATCCGTTAGCCCCGGAAAATACCCTTTCAACTAACGAAACAACAAAAACTTCGAAGGAAACTAAAACAAATAATAAGGATGATAACAGTAAGATTGTAACACTTGATGCCTTCCGCAAAAAATAGGGGGACCTCGTCTCAAGAGAATGTTATCTTTGAGAAGGTAAGGCTTAAAGGGCATTTAAAGGTCACTGCAATTGACCCGGTGACCGCCCGGGAAGTTTCTGTAGTAGGGCCTAACACCCCGACAGCAGATCGCCCCCTTGAACAACTAGCTCTCAAGAAATTGAAAGCTATCTTAAGGAGTGAATAGAAATGATAGAGTATGTTTATATCCTGAGTCCCTTTGTTCTTTTTCTGATCCTTGTTCTTTTGATAAGCAGGAAGCAGGTCACGTACGTTAGAAGAACCAATGACATTATTATGAATCGCCAAAAGGAATCTTTGGACATGCAACAGGCACAATTACATCTGCAAAAAGAAATCCTGGTTGTCCTTAAAGAAATTTCAGCAACACTGAAAAAATAAGATTTGTCGGATACGATGTTTTTCTTTGAAAATAATTTTCACAGGGAAAAAAATTAAATCCTTTTTTAGAGAATATCTGGTAGATTCAGACACCAGCTAGAAAAACAAGATAAAGAAGGGCTAACTTATGACTTTTGAACAGGGATCCATTATTGCAGTCCTTGTCACTCTCTTTATTTTTTTTGCCTGGGGCCGCTGGCGCTATGATGTTTCTGCCTTTCTGGCTCTCCTTACCTCGGTTGCTCTTGGTCTTGTATCACCAAACGCAGCCTTTCAGGGATTCGGGCATGCTGCCACAATTACTGTTGCAGCGGTGCTCGTAATTAATCGGGCCCTGACAAATACGGGGGCTTCTGACCATCTTTCAAAAGCCATTATGCCCTTCACGAAAAGCCCTTCTTTACATATTTTCTGCCTTGGCAGTATTGCCATTTTTTTATCGGGCTTTATGAACAATATTGCAGCCCTTGCTCTTTTAATGCCGGTTGCAATTTCAACAGCTATCAAGGCAAATAGATCCCCCAGCACTATTTTGATGCCTCTATCCTTTTGTTCACTCCTGGGTGGGTTGACAACGCTTATTGGTACGCCTCCTAACATTATCATTGCCAACATCCGGTCAACAGCCCTTGGAAAGCCCTTTTCCATGTTTGACTTCTCTCCGGTAGGCCTTACTATCGCGCTTTCAGGACTTTGCTTCCTGTCTTTCATTGGTTGGCGTCTTCTCCCAAAGCAGCGTCGTCAACAAAAAACAGTTGAAGATCTTTTTGACTTTGAAAGCTACCTGGCAGAGGCCAAAGTTGTTGAAGAAAGTAAAGCTATCGGGATGACTGTTTACGAAATAGAACGCCTGGCAAAAGATAGCAATGTCTTTGTGGCTGCTGTTTTAAAAAATGGCAAGGAAGCTGTCCCTGTTTCACGAAATGAGCCTCTTAAAAAAGGGGATATTATCATTATTGAAGCAGACCCCAAAGAAATTGATTCCTTTGTTAATCGCTTTTCTTTGAGGATTGTTGGACTGGAAGATAACAAATCCAGTTTTTTCCAAGGATCAAAAACCAACTTGGTCGAAGTTGTCGTGGGACCCAATTCAAGTATTGAAAAAAGGCGCGTTGAAAACATACGCTTTCGCCGACGTCACGGGTTGACTCTTTTGGGGGTATCACATCAAGGACAATCCCATCGAGGACGTCTTAAAAATTTCAGTTTTGAAGTAGGAGACGTTTTGTTACTTCACGGTCATGAAGAACAAATTAATGAAGCTGTATCCAATCTCAATCTTTTGCCTCTTGCTTCCCGGGATATTCAGTTTGGAAAGCGGGGAATGCTTTTAAAAGCAGTCGGAACCTTTGCAATTGGCATCCTGTTGGCGGCCTGTGGAATCTTATCTCTGCCTATTGCCCTTTCCTTTTCTGCTATTTCAACAATCCTTTTGGGCATCGTAAAGCCTGATGAAGCTTACAAGAGTATTGACTGGCCTGTTATTGTCTTATTAGGGGCCATGATTCCAATCGCAGGAGCCTTTAAAGACACCGGAGCTGCCGATGTGCTTGTTGAACAAATATTGACGATAACGCGTGACGCCTCTCCTGCTGTTGTCCTGACTCTTATGATGATTATCACTATTTTACTAACAGATGTTCTTAATAACGCAGCCACAGCCTTGATTATGGCCCCTATTTCGATTTCTCTTGCCAAACAACTGGGCGTCAATACAGATCCTTTTCTTATGGGGGTCGCTGTCGCTTCTTCCTGTGCTTTTCTAACCCCTATTGGTCACCAGAATAATGCACTGATTCTGGGACCAGGAGGCTATAAATTTAGCGATTACTGGCGAATGGGGTTGCCGCTGGAAATAATTATCATTGCCATTGCGGTGCCTATGATTTTAATGGTTTGGCCTCTTTAGGCCTTTACTTTAAAACAGGAAAAGAGCGTGCCGGGACTTTTTCATGAGCCTTCGTCATAAAAGAACGCCATAATTTTGCAGGAATTTTTCCTCCTGTTACCTTCTTCATATAGCAGCCATCATCATTCCCCATCCAAACACCTGTTACAAGATCAGGCGTAAAACCGACAAACCAAGCGTCTCTATAATTTTGACTTGTACCAGACTTACCTGCAGAGGGGCGTTCCAGAGCAGATTTTCTGCCTGTTCCATAACGCATAACAGCCTGAAGCATTTCCAACCCATCGCTGACTATTTGGGGAGCTAAAACACGCGCATCTCCCTGGCGACGTCGTTGATAAATCTTCTTACCCGAATGAGTCTCCACAATTTTCTCAATACCAAAAGGCCAAACCTGAAAACCATGATTAGCAAGGCAGGCAAAAGCTGCCGTCATTTCAAGAAGAGTTGCCTCTCCTGATCCCAAAGCCAATGTCAAATCTTTTGGTAAAGAAGAGGAAAGACCCATGCGATGGGCAAGGTTCGCTATACGCTGTTGACGGACTTTCTGAGCCAACCGAACAGTCACAGTATTCACAGAGTAGGCAAAAGAGTCCTGAAGACTTAAAGCCCCCCGTGATCGCCACCCATAGTTCTTGGGACGCCATTTTCCAAGGCGGACAGGCGTATCGCTGATTTGACTTTGCAGGGTATGCCCTTCTTCTAAAGCGCAGAGAAAAACGAACAACTTAAAAATAGAACCTGTTTGACGCTTGGCCTGGGTGACTCGATTGAACTGACTTTGTGAATATTTTGCACCTCCTACCATTGCACGCACAGCGCCACTGGGGGTCATAGCCAAAAGAGCCACCTGAGATATACCTCCTTTTTGGCCCTGTGATGACATTATCTTTTTTGCTTCTGCTTCAGCCAGGCGTTGCAGTCGGGGATCAAAAGTCGTTTTAACAGTCAAATCCTGATTAACTGCCCCTATGTAATCAGATAATGCCTCAAAAACCCAGTCAGCGAAATAACGGCCAAAAGCCCTTTTTTGTTTCACTGCATGAAGTCTGTTTTTTTGAGACAGGGCACACTGATACTCTAACTCGTTAATAAAATCTGAGTCTCTCATGGCTTTTAAAACAACTTTCCCCCGCTCGAAAGAAAGTTTTGGATTACTGGTAGGGGAATATTTAGAGGGGGCTTTTAAAAGTCCTGCAATAATGGCGGCCTGCAAAACGCTCAGATCCTGTGCCTGTTTCCCAAAGTATTTCTGGGATGCTGCCTCTATACCAAAAACACCGGCTCCTAAATAGACTCGATTAAGATAAAGTGTCAGAATTTGATTCTTGGTAAACTTTCTTTCCAGCCAAAAGGCGAGAATAAGCTCTTGAACTTTGCGTCTTAGAGACCGATTATGATGTGCGTAAAGTCCCTCTGAAATCAGAAAGCTTTTTGCAAGTTGTTGCGTCAGGGTACTTCCTCCCTGAACCACGCGTCCCGCTTTAAAGTTTGTATAGGCAGCTCGAAACAATCCAAAAACATCTATTCCGAAATGAGACCTGAAACGACGGTCTTCAATGGCCATAATGGCTTCCGGAACATGAGGAGGTAACTGACTTGCCGATGTAAATTTACCATACAGGTCTCCATATGTGGCAAGTAAAGTACCATCTCGTGCCAATAAGGTTACCCCCGGACGCCGGGTACTTTGTTCCAGGCGCGCCGTATCCGGAAGATCATAGCTGAACCACAAAAGAACAAGCCCCCCAAAAGCGGTCCCCCAAATCCCCAAAATCAGGCTTATTCGAACAACCGTTCCCCAAAAAGAACGAGATGATGATCTTTTTTTGTCTTTGACTGATTTCCTGGAAGAGGAACGCCTGGATGTTTGTCCTCTCTTAATTTTTTTCTTTTTTTCAGATTTTTCATTTTTGTTGCGTGAATTTTTAGAAGATGAAGGGCTTTTCGCCATATCAACATACAAATAAAGAGTTTCTCTTTTGAATATTTAGCATCCGAATAAAACCAGTTCAATGTTTCTGATCCAAAAACGTCATACTCTGTCTTTTTCGGTGTATTTTAGACAAAACATCTTTCCTTTTTTCATTTTTTTTTCATATCCAGGCGTTTTGCCTCTTGATGGGCGGGAGTCACTGTGATAGGACTATTCCTGACCTAGGAGCCGGATTAGCTCAGCTGGTAGAGCAGCTGATTTGTAATCAGCGGGTCGGCGGTTCGAGTCCGTCATCCGGCACCAGGGTTTTTCAAGTCGTCCACTACAAAAAAAACTTCCTGTAAAAAATATTAGTACTCTTTCCGTCCACGACTCTTCCACACAGTATTTAAACGCTCTGCAACCTAAACCCCTCTTCAAGGAAAGAGTCTCTGACTTCTTTGACATCGAAAACATGACATTTGTTAAACAAGGTTAATGCGGGCTTTGCCGCAGATTCTATCATATCCATAGGAACTTTATCATAACTTTCAGAAAAAATAAGATCTGCCTCCTTTTTTGAAAAACCAACCTCAACAAGATCGGAACAAATATTTTCCTTATTTACAGACAGAAGTATCTTGATAAGTCTTGGTAAAATAACCCCAAGCGTTTTTTTCTCATGAAGAGAGAATTGTTTCCAGATAACCTGAAAGAGACTCGCAAAATATAGGTGGTGCTTTGCTTCATCTTTTAAATGAGAGGATAAATAAGAACTTACAGATGACCTTAAATCCTTATCTTTACATTGTAATAAATTTGCCGAAATAAGTGTTTCATTAGTAGCACTTGCCAGAAACTGGACAAGATTTCTTAAGGCCGGGCTGACTTGCATCATCTGCTTTTCTATCAAGTCGACTGTTTTCAAGAGGTTTGGTTTTCTTGTGTATTGTACTCGTGTTTGTTGAACGATTTTATTTTTAAGTTCATAAGACATAAAAGCATGAAAACCTTCATCGATGTAAATCTTATATGCATCTTCCTTTAATTCTTCTGGTATTTCCAGATCAATAACACCCCGAAAGATATTCTGAAGAGATCTGTTAATAATTTCTGTTTCCAATGTATCAACACCGTCAAGGTAGTGATAAAGATGAAGAATCTGTAATTTTTCGGTTACGTCATGACCAGCTTTTATAACCCTTGGGTGAAGCGACACAGGGACGAGAGAGGGTTTGAAATAATACCCCGTTTCCCTTTGCACAGAAGGTTTATCATTTTTCAAACGAATCCAGGCTTTATTGGACCAGTCTCCCAGCTTTGTCATTTATACCTCCTCTAAATTTAGTTATCCTGGCTTTATCCCCCGGGTAATAGATCAGAAGTCATGCCCGTAAATTACACTTTCCGGAATGTGGAAGAAAAATCCCTCTCTCCTCAAGCCATTCTAAACTGTAAATACTCTTTAAATAGGAATGGCCCAGGTCAGGGCTAATAGCGACAACCTTTCCACAAATATTCTTATACTTATTGTATATTGCCGATAGCACCGATCCTGTTGATCCCCCGATACAAAGTCCGTACCTGTCAAAAATATAATGGCACATCTCTGCTGTAGATTGATCATCAACCCAAACTATATCATCAATATACCTTTCATTAACAATTCCAGGTCTATGACTTGTTCCCAGGCCAGGAATATATCTTCGTTTAGGGGACTGTGAAAACGTTACAGACCCTTTAGAATCTACAGCAACAATCCTTGTTTCAGGAGAATACTCCTTAAAGAAACGGGCACATCCCATTAGAGTACCTGTTGTGCCGGCACCCACAAATAAATAGGCAACATCACTTATCTCATCATATATTTCTTGTGCTGTTGTCTTGTAATGCGCAACTGCATTTTCTTGATCTTCATACTGATTAATCCAGAAGAAAGTCTTATCCTGATCCATCATTTTATGAATAAGTTTGATCCTGGTTCCTAAAAAACCCCCATTAATGTCCTTTTCCTGGACAATTATTACTTTGGCACCATATAGTTTTATAAGATCCACAGCCGCGAGATTTGTGTTCAGATCAACCACACAAATAAGATCATACCCTTTTGCCTTACAAATTATACTTAACGCTATTCCAAGATTTCCCGAGGTTGAACAGATAATTTTAGTCTTTCCTTTGACTATATTCTGTTTTTTTTCATGAACTTCCAGCATGTGTTTTGATGTTTTAAGCTTTATTGAATTAGCAATATTAAGACCTTCTATCTTGAGATAAACCGGCACCGTAATAAGATCTTCCAGCTGATAAAAAAGGGAGCATGAAAGTAAATCAGAGACTGAAGAAACAATCACAAGCACACCCTGACATCAGACTTCTTTAAATCCTGGCAGAATAAATTATTGGGAAGTTTTGGTCCTAAATATGTCGAATGCAAGGGAAATAGTGATGAAGATTCAGTTGTTTCATATAAATCCTGGAAAGTGATTGAGGGAAGACAAAGGCACAAACCAAAGCCACGTGACCGGCATATATGCTCAATTTCCACTACTGAATCTTTGCCTGCAATGTAACACACTTTCTCGTTAAAGTCAGAATGAGTCCCCTTTTGAACATCTGCAACAATATCTTCCAAATGGCTTGAAACAGTATAGGGATCTGCACTCTCTAAAAAATCTCTGGGTAAAATTTCATACCAGTGCCTTTTTAAATAGAGACAAGTGTTGTTAAGAGAGCAATTATCAAAGCGGCTTTCTATAGGCTTCAGTATAAATCTCTTTTTAATTTTATTTAGGATTTTATCTTCGTCGATATCTCTAATATCGAAAAAACGATCATTCTTACTTAATTGTAACTCTTTTTCATGAAGAATATAGCTCAAATAAAACGGGTTCTTTTGATCAAAAGCAATATTGAGTGCAGAGGCCCTATGGTGCCCATCTGCAATATAAAACCTGGAAATGTCTGCCAAATATTGACCCAACAACAAACAAATAGAATGATCATTTAATTTCCAGATTTGGTAAAAGGCATTTTTTTTACAAAAATTCCAATCGGGCTTAGACTTGACCGCCTTTTCTATAATTGAGTTAATATTGTTGGATTGTTTATAAAACAGAATAATCGGGTTAATAAGCTTATTATTCTCTTTCAGTTCTCTAACATACATTTCCACTTTATCCGATGAGACTTTCTCGTGCGGAATAATTTTTTCCCTGAAATAACGATAATTAATCAGAGAAATAATTCCATGAGACTGCCTTCCCTTCTGATCTGATACCCGACAAACATAATAGGGGGGCTTCGAAAAACATTCCGTAATACCTGTGGTCTCAACATTACAAATGCTCTTTCCCATATTGTCTTCTTTCCGATAAGGGGACACTTTACCAATGCCGTCTTTTACCAGGACGAGGAAGCTCCAAAACTCTTAATACCCCGTCTTCAAACCCTGCAACCGATTTTCCTGAAAGCTCTTCCAAAGCAGAAGTCCTGGAATGACAGGCTTTCTCAAGGATGCGAAATAACGACTCTGTTTGCCCCTTATTCTTCGAACCTGTATAAACTGATGCAATGCCCACAATAATATAGCCTGCATCATTACTCTCCCCTTTCCATATCAAGGCCTCACCTCTTTCAATCAAGGTTTGAATTCTGGAAAAATGATCGAGAGTTGGCTGACTAAAAGGAAGTACACAAAGCGTCATGGATATAACTTTATACCCTGACGATTCAAGCAAACTAAAAACTGTTTTAAGAGAAGAATAACTCCCAAGTGTAATCCCCATATCTGCTTTGAAATATAGAGCATGGTCCAGGGTCGGATAAAAATAACGTAAACCATCACCTCCCCCATAAACAGATATAAATTGCTGCTCGTCTTCCAACTCCATAGGGACATAGGGGGGGTTGCTTGTAATAATTTTGGGAAATTCCTTTTTTGTCAAACAAGACTCAAGATCCTTTGGAGAGGATTGAAGGAAATCATAAGAGATAAACTTTATTTTATTTTTATATTCACTTCCTTCATATTGTGTCCTGGACCACGCCAGGCTATCCTGCGAAATATCAACGCCAATAGACATAGCAGCTCCCTGACGAACAAAAGAAGCAGCCGTTGCACCACTACCTGATCCCAGATCAATAATATTAGAAGGGCCTTTTTGCCACTTTAACAAGTCATGCCCCACCCAGGACCCTACTTCAGTATCCGGGGGATCAAAGAAAATTCTTTTTTCCTTTATATAAGTCAGATCAAAGTCAGTCAGATGCCTATACTGATTAAAATGTTCAAGATGCATGCCTGATTCCAATACTAGCTTGCCTGCCTAATGATCGGGATAGAATGGACTGGTTCGCATAAATTCTGTTATGGGCTTGCTCAAGGATAATGGATTGTTGTCCTTTTCGAACTGATTCTGTTGCCTCCTCTCCTGCTATTGAGGGAAGACAATCCATATAAACAGCGTCGAGATTTGCTTTTTCAAAACAAGCATCATCAACCCTCCAATTTTCTCTTATAGATTCCTTATACTGGCGCTCCTGTTCTGATCCCATTGTCAGGCTCTTCCAGTTTTTCACATAAATACAATCAACACCTTCGCACGCTTCATCAAGGTTATTGGAAAATTCAAGAGTTGCCCCTGTTTGTCGAGCAACGTCTTGCGCTTTCTCAACATAGGACGGATCCAGATCAAATTCTTTTGGGTGAGCGACCCTTAACTTCATCCCTAAAGACGATGCCCCCAAGAGCCATGAATGTGGTACTCCAAGAGATTT
The DNA here is from genome assembly GCA_002337525.1 of Alphaproteobacteria bacterium UBA1908. Taxonomy (GTDB): domain Bacteria; phylum Pseudomonadota; class Alphaproteobacteria; order Caedimonadales; family UBA1908; genus UBA1908. Next base: position 76,127 of record DDGG01000027.1, read on the forward strand.
TTGCCGGCGAGAGTATCCCCACGTTAACAGAACCGTTTTTTTATGAAGAGATTTTTGCCACCTTTCTTTTAAGGTGATTAAATCTGCAAGAACCTGACAGGGGTGTTCCTTGCAATCAAGAGCATTAATGACAGGAACACTTGCATTTTCACAAAACGTGATAAGGTCTTCTCTTCCCTGCCCATAAGTATTCATGTCATATTTTCGGATCACAATTGCATCCAGATATTGGCTCAGAACCGATGCTGTATCAGACAAGCTTTCTCCATTTTTGAGTTGTAGATCTTGTGCAGCATAGTACTGGGACAGACCTCCCATTTTTTCAATAGCCCTTTCAAATGAAAGACGCGTTCGTGTTGATGGCAAGAAAAACAAAAGACCAATATAACGGTTAGACAATGTTGTTTTATAGTCGTCGGGAAAGTTCTTTATATGAAGCCCCTGATCAACCAGGCTTGATAGCTCTGCTGGATCAAGGTCCAGAAAAGATAGAAAATCTTTCATTTTATTTTAACCCCTTGTTATCGTTTTTTTATCATTCAGTATTAATACGCAAAAAAATCATAAACCGATTCTATGTCTCCTCGTTTTTTTGTTAGTGAATAGATATAGTCAGCGACAGCAATATCCAGAATTCCAAGGCCCATCGGAGAATAAATAACATTATTTCCTGATTGTACTTGAAAGGGGTCTGTGCACAGTAAAGACCCTATTGTTCCTGAAATAAAATTTTTATGACCCGCCTTTTTATATGCCAGATGAACACTTGTTTCTTCACGCAGAACATGATCAATATCGTCAACAATATTGTTACAGTCCAAAATAATATCGGCACCGATATCGCGCAGTGAAATATTAAGGAAAACCTTGTCTGAAGATTCTTCAGGCAATTGATGAAGATAGGGGGTCGTTGCAGATGTTGCCATCACAATTAAATTTGAATGAGTTATAAGATGAGTTAAATCAGGCGATGATTGAATCTGTAAGTGAGGAAAGTGTTTTTTGAAGTTTTTTTCCTGCTCTTTGTTGAGGTCAATTATAAAAAGTGAGTCAAAAGTCCATCCTCTTTGCAAAAAACACCTTAGAATATTTTTAGAGATACAGCTTGTTCCAACTATTCCAAGGGTCTTTCCACCAGTCTTTCCGCATTGTATAGATTCTGCTCCAATGACAGCCGAACACGCTGTGCGAAAAGAACTGATTTCTGATCCCTCCAAACAGGCTATAGGTCTTCCGGTTTCATAATCATTTAAAATAATAACGGCTGAGGCCCTGGGTAAACCAGCATTCAGATTTTTAGGATTGCTCGAGATCCACTTTATCCCAACGGCCTGATGTGTCTCATTTTGAAAGGCCGCCGGTAACGCAATAATTCTTCCAGGATGATTTCCTTTATAGCGTAAAAAATAACTGGGGGGATTGACTGTTTTCTCTTGCTCATGAAATTTGTACGCATTTTCTACAACTTTATACACTTCGGAAAATTTATCTTTCAACGTCTGACTAATAACTTTTTGTGTAATAAAGCTAAAACTTTTCATTATAAAAGATCCTGAAATAAAACCCGCTTATTGTAATCAATATTCATGATTTTTTTTACTATTTGTGATTTTGAATGACAATCCAGCTTTGACTTAATAGACGAAAGATAAGTTTCGACTGTCCGGTGAGAAATATCCAGATTTAACGCAATTTCTTTAGCAGAATTACCAAGTACAAGATGCTTTATGCATTCTGTTTCTCTTGCCGTTAAAAGGTTTAGATCTTCTCCCCTTTGAAAATATAATCGCTTATCAGAATCAAAAGTCAGCGCCGGTTTTTTTGTACTTTCTCTCAAAAAAGTACAATCAAAGCCTTTGCAAAAAAACTGTTGGTCAACAAGATTAAAATGATGAATAAAACGATCTATAGAATTGAATTCTGCCATATATCTATTATTTGCATCAGAATCTTCAAACGAGGCCCTGAATGTATATGAATCCAGATATTCTCCATAATTTTTTATAATGACAAGGCCATTCCCAAAATTAAATCGCTCCTTTGCCGTCTTCAAAAAAGGGACTGCGTAATGGTCTTCTGTCGGCCAATGAGCCCACAAATTATAGGTTTTTAGACGAGAATAAGTTTCATATTCCGACATTTTGAAGAGATCTTCATTATAGAAGTATTCCGTCCAGTCCGGACATGTTGATAAAAAACGGCGTCTACCATCACGATAAAGTGATAGCTTTGTAAAGCCAATGACCTGAAGCTTGTCAAGCATGGGAAGGCAAAACTCACGCACGTCCCGTGAAAGAGCGAGCGTGAGTTTCATGCATTTTTGATATTTTTCCTCTTCAGAACTCATTTTTATTATCCATTATTTCTAATTGAAAAACAAAAAGAAGTCTAAAAATCAACTGTCAAGTCTGCTTTACCTTCACCTTTTAGTTGAATTCTTGTCGCAAAATTAAATGGCATAACTTTATTAACCGAACCGTGGCCAAAGCCGGTAGAATAAAGCACAGGAAGGTCAAAACCAGTAAACTCTACAAATTCTCTTAAAACATCCCTTGTTAAGGCCTGATGTTCTTCTTTCCAGGGAAGAATATCCCCAACAATTAACCCCTTGGCCTTTTCAAACAGACCAGTACGATATAGGCCCTTTAATTTACGAAGAACATAAGTAGGGTCACTTTCAACATCTTCAACAAATATAAATCTGTTTTCACCATCAATTCTAAGAGTAGTTCCCATCAGCTCAGTCACAAGCATAAGGTTACCACCTGCAACACCATTTTCTGCTTCATAAAGTTGAGAATCAGAACTCCCCGCACTTATAACTTCAAATTCATGAGTTAAAGATTTTGTCTTACCTTGCAGGATATCCATAATAGAGTCTAGGGTTGTGTCAGCATTTAGACCCACTTTTGACACGGGATCTGCCACTTTAGTAAGCCCCAGAACAGGAGCATGAAAGGCAGGCCACCTCTTTTTTGCCCAGTACGACAATAAGAAAGTCATGTCACTATAACCTATGAGAGTCTTTGGACGATCGAAAGACTTTTGCGACCTTTCAATGCCATGAACAACTTCCAGGCAGCCAGAACCACCCGCAAATCCCCATATAATGTCCTCTTCCCCCTCCAGGGCACTCATGAAATCGAGAGCACGCGCCTCATGAGTGTTAGAATACTCTTTAAAAGGTGAGCCTTCTTCATTTAAAGCTTTTTCATCACATTGAAAAGGCATATCACGGCTTGTAAGCTGAGAGAGTCCAACACGAAGATGATCTTCTGATTTGGGTCCTTTTGCAGGAAAGACAATGCGTGCCTGACGATTCATGGATCTAAATAACACCTGGGCCCCCTCCATCAAAGCTGCACTTGCTTCTACCCGACTATCCATAAAGCATAAACAGAATATTGTTAATATAATTTTGATTTTTTTCATTTTTACCTCCCATTTGAAACGATATATCAAATATGATACTTAGAGCATAATCCTATCGATATTTATGTCAATACGTAAATGTAATCTTTGCTGAAATAAATATTACACAAGGAACTAAGCCTATGAAACAAAAACATTTTGAAGAGAATATATTTTACAAAAAGGAAAAAATATCTCTTGATAAAAAATATGATATACGTATTTATTACGGATGTTTTTTTTCTGATATTTATGAATTAGCTAAGAATTTAGAAATTGTAGGAAGAGTTTGAAAAATAATGATGGAAAAATTAATCTTTGTAGGTTCTTCTTGGGTATTTGCAAAATATATAGCTTTATCCTGTCAGTTGCTTGGATTCCAACCTGTTTTTCTTGGCAATTCCAGTTTTTATTCTAGCGATGTTCGGTCTGCTGTAGAGCAATGTGAATATTATGATGTCGATATTCATTCAGTAGATGATATGTATAATTTGATTAAATCAAAAAATATTGACAACATTGCAGGAATAACAACTTCGTATGATAGTGCCCTTACAAGTGCAATTTCTCTCGCAAAAAGATTGAATGTCAAAGGACCTGATACAAGCATCCTGGCTCTTGCAAATAAATATAACGTAACTCAATTAGTCCCTGACTATAGTCCGGATACCCTTGTTTTTAAAAAGTCTGACATTCCTTTTGATAAAATCAAAAAACTTTTTAAAAAACATCAAATGCTTATTCTAAAGCCAACCCATGGTGCAGGTGCCATAGGTGTGAAAAAAATAGGTTCTGTAAAAGATATCAATAGCATACCCAATTATCTTAAAGAATTTAAAGAAAGCACCTGGGTTATTCAACAAGGCATTGAAGGCGAACTTTACAGCATTGAAGGCTATTGTTTAAATGGCAAGGTTAACGTCCTTGGGTTTAGCTTACGTGATCGCGTAAAGAAAACTGAAATGGCCAATCACTTTCCGACTGAAAATTTTATTAGCGATGACGTAAGAAACAACTCTCTTCAAGCTTTAAAACAATTGGTCACAAAATCCGGGTATCAAAATGGTTATTTTCACTGTGAATTTCTTTCAGATGGTCGGAATGTATATCTTATAGATGCAAATTTTGGCAGAGTCGGTGGTGCAGCTCTTATTGAACAACTTGCAACATCCTTTGATAATAAACCGGAAGAAATCACTGCTCATATTATTTCTGTTAGTTTATTTGGTCATGAACCAGCCAAATTATCCTTGTTCAAGAACACTCCAGAAAAAACATTAAGTCTATATTTTGGACTGGGCAAGGCAGCACACTACCGTGGCGTCATCAAACCTGTTTTATCAAGCCCTTATTATGCGGCAATAGCCAATGAAAACACATATTTGGAAGCCATAGGAGAAGATGATTTTTCATGGGTGGGAATTCTAAGTGGTCCCAATCATAAAGTTTTAAAAGATATTCAAAACTTTAAAATTAAAACGGACAAAGGCCTTGTTCCCGCAACATATTTTGTCCGTCATGACTTGACTCAAATTCCTATTGCGAAATAGATCTGGAGCATAACATCCAGATCTTCTTCAAATAGGAAGAGTTACAAACGCCTTAGATTCTTAACTTTTTGATATCATAGTTTCATCCAGGTAATTGAAAAATCTTGATTTATATTTGACAATGTTCTTGCATATTATGGCAAAAGCTCCATTTCCAAGAACATTTGTCATGGTCACAAAAGGGTCAAATATAGACTCTCCTGCAATTAAAATAGCCATCATCTCAGGTGAGAAACCCAATTGATTTTCCAGAATAGCAACAGTGATAAACAGGGTACCACCAGGTATAGCCGCTGAAATAAACCTTCCTGCTGAATGATACAAAATGAAAAGACAGAATACCCCTAATGACGGCTCTGGCATATGGAAACCGGATATTATTGCCAAGGCAATAACAGGAATAGCAATACTATCGCCGGATAAATTTAAATTTAATGTAAAAGGAACGATAAAGTTAGAGAATTTTTCATCCTTTGTGTTTTTGATAGCAGCTTTCAGTGTCAAAGGAAGCGCGACATAACCAGAACAACTTGTAAAACCAACAATCCCCGAATATAAAGAATTCCTGATATAATGAAAAAAAGTTTTGATATTAAAATTCGAGGCCAGCAAATACATTATAATTAAATAAATAACTTGAAAAGATACAACGAGTACGAGGATATATAAATATTTACTAACATCATCAAATATACCTTCATGTTGAGCTTTTAAAGCAATCCCCAGAACAAAGACAGGAATAATAGGCAAAAAGAACTTTTCCAGTATTGTCCGGATACTAACTTCCAGAATGCTTTGGAATTTTTCTATGAAAACTGATTTGTAGAATTGTTTTATCAGAACAAGACAAAAAGCAAACCCCACTACATACAGATTATCAATAGGCAATACAAAATTAACAGGCCAAAGTACATTAAGGGTCTGATGGGCTGCTGTAACATCTTGTGCTTTCTCCATACTCCCCATTGAATAGTTCATCGAGTAGGCCAATAACCCGACACAAAAGTTGTTAACAAGAATCAGAGAAGCTGCCAAAAAAGACATTTTAAAAATATTTGCAATACCTTTTTGGAAAATTGTCAGGATACAAGATAATAAAATAAAAGGTATCAAGAACAGAAAGAATGATTTAATCAGAATGCTTAACGTATAAAGAAACTCCTTAATACTTAAAGACAGGGATTCTCCCATAAAAACAACAAATAATATGACGAGAATAATTTTTACAGTATGAGGTACTTTGAAGTTCTTAAGGAGACTTATTTTATTTCTTGAATCAACTATCGACATCTGTTTCTCCCTTATAAATAAAAACTAGCATAAAAATGCCAAATGAATGGCCAAAGCAATAAAAATAAGACTGGAAAAAATATTCAATTTCCATTTCAGATATAATTTACCAAAATCATGAAACCTGAACCGGCTCGCAATATAGCTAAAAATAAGGTTCACACATGAGCCCATTACAATAAAAATAAGCCCCAGAAAAATCACCTGTGACTTTCTTGAAACCTGAGAATTTACAAACTGCGGTAGTACAGAAAGGAAAAACAGGACTACTTTTGGATTCAACAGATTAATTAAAAATCCATTGATCAAAATATTTTTGTTCTGTGCCCCATCCACATCGATAGAGAAAGCACCCGTTTGTTGATAGGCTTTATAAGCCAGATAGAAAAGATAAGCGACACCCAGTATCTTGAAAATAATGAAGGGCATATCAAGCTTGACAAAAAGGCCCGAAACACCAAAAGCAGCAAACAACAAGTGGCAGAATAATCCTAAGGCTATCCCTGCAATCGCTGTTATACCTGCCTTTAAACCCTTTGTGAGACTTTGCTGTACAATATAGGCAACATCTGGTCCCGGCGTAAGGTTGATCACAAGCATACTCACCACAAAAAAAAGTAGGTTTATGTCCCAAACGAAGGATTGTGCCACTTGAACTATCTCCAATCTCATCAGCAATTTTCAAGAAGCATGTTTATATCTTAATGGCATCTCTTTACAACCCCTATCTATTTTTAGAGCTTCTACGAGCCCCCTTGCCTGTAAAAGTGTTGTGCATTCAACAACTCCATTTAAAATAATACGCTTTCTGTATATCGAGTATGCCTCTGAAGATTGAGAGTAAATAAGAGTATTAATAATAATGGAATACTCCTCGATGCTCTGATCTAAAGGGCCTTTTTGAGAAGGTGCAATGTTCCCCCTGAAACCCTTGATTAATTCGAATGCCCCTTGGCAGTTTTGATCAATAGTGATATGAAACCCCATTTCACAAAACTCCTTAATGAGCTGACTTGCTTCGTTTATCTCCTCATCCTGTACACAAAGATATATTTTTTTAAGGGCAGGCAACCCTGATAACGTTGCAAGAAAAGCTCTGCCTGTTGCTTCCTCAACAGTTTTTCCACTTCCCATGACTTCACCCGTTGACTTCATCTGCGAGTTTAAAACAGGGATGGCTCCCGGCAACTGGGAAAAAGAAAAAACTGGCATTTTCACATGGAACAGGGTGACCTTTTGTTCTTCGACATTCATTACATCCTTCAGTTTTTCCCCCGCCATGACTCGGGCAGCAAGTTTGGCAAAAGGTATCCCCCTCGCCTTTGACAAAAAAGGAAGAGTTCGGCTCGCTCGGGGATTGACTTCCAAAACATAGATATCATCCTGCTGGATCGCAAACTGGATATTAATGAGACCTCGAATATTCAAGGCATCAGATAACAGTTTTGTCTGTTTTTGAAGACTGTCAATTATTTCTTTTTTGAGAGTCACAGAGGGAAAAACGCAGGTTGAATCTCCCGAATGAACCCCCGCTTTTTCAAAATGCTCCATGATACCTGCAATATAAAGAGTTTCTCCATCATAAAGAGCATCAACGTCAATTTCTGTTGCCCTTTCCAGAAACTGCTCTACAAGGACAGGTCCTGTTTTAAAGAGAGATGAGAAAGACCCTTTCAAAAGAGTACGCAAAGTCTTCTCTGAGTCTATAATTTCCATATTCTGCCCTCCAATGACATGGGAAGGTCTAAGAATAAGGGGGTATTGCCTTTTCTGGCCAAAAGAAACGATATCATCCTGGGTGCAGGCAGCTTGATTAAAAGGCTGCTTTAACCCCAACGCCTTAAGAAGACAACTGAATTTCGGGCGATTTTCTGCCAAATCAATATTCTCGGGCGATGTTCCTAAAATAGGAATATTCTCTCGTTGCAGAGCCTGTATCAGGTTTAAAGGCGTTTGCCCTCCCAATTGAACTACGACACCTTTTACAAGCCCTGCAGACTGTTCCTTCTTGATAAGGCCAAGAACATATTCATCCTGTAAAGGTTCAAAATAAAGCCTGTCAGATACAGTATAGTCTGTGGAAACTGTTTCAGGATTACAGTTAACCATGACTGTTTCATATCCAGATTCTTTTAAGGCTAAGCTGGCCTGAACACAGCAAAAATCAAACTCGATTCCCTGACCGATACGATTGGGGCCGCTGCCAAGAATGATAACTTTTTCACGTTCAGACGGACTTGCTTCACATGTATTGCTTTCAGAGAAATTTGTTTCACAGGTTGAATAGAGGTAAGGCGTCCAGGAAGGAAACTCTCCAGCACACGTATCAACTCTTTTATAAACAGGAAAAATCTTTTTCTCGAGTAAAGTCTGATGAATTTCCCGCGCATTTACTCCTGTCAAATCTGCAAGACGCTCATTGGAAAAACCCAGACTTTTAATGTATCGCAACTGAAAAGGGTCGGTTGGCAAGCCTTTTTCTTTTAAAAGGTTTTCAACACGCACAAGACTCTCAATTTGCTTTAAAAACCAGGGATCATAGTGGCAACAGGACTGAATTATATCCAGGCACATCCCTTCCCTGAAAGCTTCTGCAATATATAGCAACTGATCCGGTGTCGGGTTTTTCAGATAGAATTGAATCTCTCCTAGACGGCCTTCTTCTGATAAGTCGGGTGAACAAACCTCATCAAGTCCCCGGAAACCCTGCTCAAGAGAAACAAGAGCTTTTTGTAAGGACTCCGTAAAGGTACGTCCGATTGACATGACTTCACCGATTGATTTCATGGCAGTTGTCAGGAACGGTGTCGCTTCGGGAAATTTATCAAAAGAAAATCGTGGCATCTTTGTGACGATATAGTCAATGGAAGGCTCAAAAGCCGCATACGTTGTTTTTGTGATTTCATTGGGTATTTCGTCAAGAGTAAGCCCCACAGCCAACTTTGCCGATATTTTTGCAATGGGAAACCCGGTAGCCTTAGATGCCAGAGCCGAAGACCTGGAAACGCGGGGATTTATTTCAATAACAACAATGTCTCCATTCTCAGGATTAACCGCAAATTGTACATTGGCTCCTCCTGTATCAATACCAATTTCCTGCATAACCTGAATTGCCATACGACGAAGGTTCTGATACTCCTTGTCTGTCAGGGTTAGTGCGGGTGCAACAGTTATGCTATCTCCTGTATGAACTCCCATGGGATTAACGTTTTCGATGCTGCAGACAACAACACAGTTACCGGCCTTGTCCCGCATCATCTCAAATTCAAACTCTTTCCAGCCCTCTAAATACTCTTCCAAAAGAACCTGATGAATTGGGGAGGCCTCGAGAGCCTGCTCAAGTGACTTCTTCAAATCTTGTTGACTCCTGACAACATTCCCTCCTTTTCCCCCTAAGGTAAAAGAAGGACGCACCACAATGGGAAAGCGCATCTGTGTCAGGCATTTTTTTGCTTCTGCAAAACTCTCTATGACAAAACTCCTGGGAACGTTAAGGCCGATTTTCGTCATGATTGCTCGAAATTGAGAACGGTCTTCTGCCTTTTTAATATTGTCAGACCGGGCACCTATAAGTTCTACATTATATTTTTCCAAAAGGCCCAGTTCCTCCAGTTCAATGGCACTATTAAGGGCTGTCTGCCCTCCCATTGTAGGCAGAAGGGCATCCGGCTGTTCTTTTTCGATGATTTCCTTAAGCATCTGAATTGTAATGGGATCAATATAAACTGCATCCGCAACACCAGGGTCCGTCATAATCGTTGCCGGATTTGGATTCACGAGAATAACCCTATAGCCCTCTTCCCTGAGAGCTTTGCAAGCCTGAACCCCTGAATAGTCAAATTCACAGGCCTGGCCAATAATAATCGGCCCGGCCCCAATAATTAAAATAGAACTTATGTCAGTTCTTTTTGGCATATTGATGAACCCTGTTTATAAACTTGTTGAATAACCACCGACTGTCCTGCGGTCCGGGCGATGCTTCCGGATGAAACTGCACCGAAAAAGCAGGCCCATTAGTCATTTCAATCCCTTGCAATGTACCATCAAAAAGAGAGTAATGAGTTTTTTGACAAGTGTCCGGCAAAGAATTTTGCCTAAGAATAAAGTCGTGATTTTGAGAGGTGATCTCTACTTTTCCAGATTCAATATCTTTAACAGGATGATTAATCCCGTGATGGCCTGTCGGCATTTTTTCAATAACACCTCCAAGAGCCAGCCCTAAAAGCTGATGCCCGAGGCAAATACCAAAAAAAGGGACTTTATTCTGAAGAAGCTTTTGAATTGTGAAGCTTGTATGACAAGAAATAGGACGCGGGTCCCCTGGCCCGCTTGAATAGAGAACGCCCTTTGGATTTTCTTTCATAATGGTCTCATAGGGTGATAAAGGTGGCAAAAGAACAACCGTACAGCCAAGAGATTCCAGGCAACGCAAGGTCTGACTTTTCACACCAAAATCCAATACCACAATTTTTATCTGGTCTTGTTTGTTTTGTGCTACAAAGTTTTCTCTCAACTGATGAATTGTTCGGTAGAACTCTTTATCTAGAGTATCTTTTTCATGGCCTAACTGATGCTTCAGACCAATCACCTTTTCTTCATCGGGGAAATTTTTTCCATGATAGATAAGTGCCTTTAAGGGACTCTTGCCACGAATAACCTGAATTAAATAACGTGTGTCAATTTGGGAAATCCCGATGACTTTGTTTTGACAAAGCCAGTCGCTCAAACTCTTTTGAGAGCGGTAATTTGAAGGAGGTGTTATAAAATCTTTAAAAACAATCCCGCTTAAATGAGGCCGCGACGATTCCATATCCTCGTCATTAACACCAACATTCCCGATATGGGGAAAGGCAAAAGTTACAATTTGACCAGAATGGGAAGGATCTGTAATAACTTCTTGATAACCCGTCATCGCCGTATTAAAACAAATTTCTCCTGCGACAACCCCTTCGACACCAATACCACAGCCAAAAAACCTCATCCCATTTTCCAGAATCAGACAGGCATTGATGTCAATAAACATAGAACAGGACTCCCTAAACCTTTCCTATAGTCAAAATTATGGTATCTGCAATATGTCCGTTATTCAATCCATTAATTATTCATTATGGCAAACCTCAATAAATGATGGTTTAGCGCCGCCCTTCAGGAAATACACCCCGTTCATTATTCAGAAGGAGTACACCCCCGCCCATCGTTCAGAAGCATCACCTCCCAACTCCATCATCCACAAAGAGTCCTCCCCTCGTCATTCAGACCTAGCAATACCCCACCGTCATTCAGACCGAGTGCAGCGAGGGAAGAATCCAGAATACTTTTCTGCATGGCTCTTGCCCTTCAAAGTCCTGGATCGTTACGTCGACCTGCGGTCTCCTCACGATGACGCAGCAATAAAATCATCTTCTTACGATGACGGTTTAGCGCCGTCCTTCAGAAGGAGTACACCCTTGTCATTCAGAAAGAGCGTAGCGACTGAAGAATCCAGAACATACAGGAACACGTGAATTTAGACCTAGAGTTCAACGTTTGGTATTATCTCACTCTGGATGTCCCCAAGAGACTTTCTACAAAAAGCTTTAAAGCAAACAGTATAAAACCCGGCAATTTATAGCTTTTATTAGATTTTCTAATTCTGTGTTTTTTACGGTTGTTAATTACTTTTTGACTAACTATTCTGTCTGTTAGGGAAGTATGCTGTCCGGATAATCACATGGGCATTGACAATAACAAGAGTTCTTTTGAGTTTTTCCAATCTATATATAAGCAGGGTATAAAAGAAATCAATCAATACGTTAGACTTTTGAATGCACGAAAGTTTCTTTATTTTAGAATTTATAGTGGAGGGAATTATCTAGCATTTTCGAATGACTTAAAATATATAAAACATTTGTACTTTCAAACACACGAAAACCCACCCATTTTTATGGATTTCGTTCAAAGTACCTCTAGTCAGAAAGCAAATTTATGCATTGCTCCTTACATGGAAAACGATTCGACAATTAAACTATTTTATGAACTAGGTTGGCAAAATCATTGTATTAATTACCATCGTCATAAAAATTATGTAGATTGTTTGACATTTTCTTGGGATAAAGAAAGTAATCCTTATGATCCGATCTATCTTAATAAAAATTCTCTTTTTAAAAGCCTTTATTGGATTGTACGAGAGAAATTAAACGACCTCATTCCTTATGATCAGCCGGGAGTATTAAGCCAGTTTCGTAACGGTGCAGATATTTCTTACAAACCACCAGAGAATTGTTTTCAACTCCCTGAACTCGAGAAGAAAATTCAGTGGCTTTTAGAAGATTTGTCCCGACAAAAGCTATCTTTTACGCCCCGGGAATGGGAAGTATGCAAGGGACTGGCTCGAGGAGAAACAGCAAAGGAAACAGCCCGTGTTCTTGGATACGATTGAAGATCATCTGAGCACAATGTATCAAAAGTTTGAGAAAAGACTTGGCTATAAACCAACCCGATCCCAGGTCGTTCGCCAGCTTTTTCAAATCTTTGATAAAGATCTAATCACCAAAACAATCTGGGAGCCTACCCTGTTAACAAAGGAGACAAATCCTTATGACAGTTAAAACACCCACCGATAATAAATCTGCCTTTCAGTACCACCGGGATATTTTACCCAAATTTGCTTCTATTTATGATCCTATTCTGGAAACGGGATTATTTTCATATGTGGGGTATTTTCGAATGTATAGAAATCAAAAGTGCTTATTTCCAATGGGATATAATTCCAATATAATAGAGAAATATATAACAAATGTCATATCTTGTGGTTCTTACTATCCAAACCATTGCCAAAACATCGAAGATGTTTCTTTGGCTCTCTGGCCAGAAAATTTCTGTAAAAATGATATGCCGCTAAATTATTTACAACATTTGAGAATTGGACAGGGAATATCAATTTATAAAAGATTTCCTGATTATATTGAAGGCCTCTATGTCTGCCCTAAAAACAATACCATTAATCTTAACTCTATTGCCGCAACAAAAGCCTCTCTATTCCAGGAAATACGAGAAGAGGTTTCAGGTAAAGCAGCTTTTATTTTTGAATCAAATAAGCCTATTTTTATCCATTTCAAAGGACTTTTTAGTATTGACTTACCTTCAAAAGAAGATTTTCTTGAGAAAAAAATACTTAATCTTCTAGCCATCCTAAAAAAAACAGATTTTGCAACATCCCGACCTTTAAAACGTCAGGTTGCTCTTACAAAACGCCAGGCTCAAACTATTCTGGCTTCTTTACATGGGCAAACGAGTAAAGAGGCAGCAAGAACGCTTGCAATTACACCTCGTACGGTTGATGACCACTGGAAGGCAATACAAGGCAAGTTTCAGGAAAGACTGGGAGTTTGTTATTCGCGTTCTCAAATTATTGAAACCTTTCTGGAAGAAGTCGACTTGCACCTCAACACCTCATCAGCGACGACCCTTATTAAGGATATTCAAAAATATAGGGAAAGTTTAAAAAGTCTTTGTAAGTCCGTGTACCCTCTATAACATTTCGAATATCCGCCAAGATAATGAAAAATGATCTTTGGCAGAAGGCACGTTTATTATCTTGTTATCCATGGTGTTTACGGTTTATTTTTCTGTCATCCAGAGGGTGGCAAGTCCACCCGTCGGAATCCAGATGGACTAGTCTATGCATTCCGGGGGATGAGATTCTTCCCTCGCTTCGCTCGGTCTGAATGACGAGGGGGCCACTCCTCCTGAATGACGGAGTCGGGGTGTGATACTTCTGAATGGAGAGTGGGATGTACTCCTTGTAAGTGTTATCCAGAGCACAACACGTTCATTCCCAATCATCGCGAGGAGGCACGTTTATTACTGCGTCATCGTGAGGAGACCGCAGGTCGACGTGACGATCCAGACTTTGAAGGACAAAGGCCCTGGAGAGAAGTGTTCCGGATTCTTCCCTCGCTTCACTCGGTCTGAATGACGGTGGGGTATTGCTCGGTCTGAATGACGAGGGAGGCGCTCCTCCTGAATAACAGAATTAGGAGGTGTTCCTTGTGAATAACGAAGGGGGACACCTTCTAAATAACGGAATTGGGTGTGATGCTTCTGAATGGAGAGTGGGATGTACTCCTTGTAAGTGTTATCCAGAGCACAACACGTTCATTCCCAATCATCGCGAGAAGGCACGTTTATTACTGCGTCATCGTGAGGAGACCGCAGGTCGACGTGACGATCCAGACTTTGAAGGACAAAGACCCTGGAGAGAAATATTCTGGATTCTTCCCTCGCTTCACTCG
>DDGG01000001.1:0-272 GCA_002337525.1 Alphaproteobacteria bacterium UBA1908
GGGCGAGAGGCTTTTTCAGGTTCGTCATTGAAATTTGTGGAGAGGGCTCGTGCTGCTGCAAAACCTGCAAGACCAACAGGACAGACAGCCGCCTCTGCACCTCCTGCGACCATGACATCGGCGAGCCCAAACTGAATCATGCGGGCAGCATCTCCGATGGCATGTGCGCCACTGGCACACGCAGTAACACAGGCGTGATTAGGTCCCTTCAGGCCATATTTTATCGAAATGTGACCCGATGTCAGGTTGATTAAAGATGCAGGAATAAAAAA
>DDGG01000001.1:389-20222 GCA_002337525.1 Alphaproteobacteria bacterium UBA1908
GGTTTCTTCAATGCGGGGGAGCCCCCCGATACCGGCACCCATCATAACACCGGCACGTTCCTGATCCTCTTCCGTTTCAGCAACCCAGCCCGAGTCTTCAATGGCCTGAGCTGCGGCTCCCATACCATAAACAATAAAACGGTCAACTTTGCGCTGTTCTTTTGGCGTCATGTAGGTGTCAGCACAAAAAGTCCCTTCACTGCCATCGCCTTCAGGAACACTCCCTGCAACTTTGGCGGGCATTTCGCTGACATCAAAACGGTCAATCCGACCAAGGCCGGAATGCCCTTCCATCAGCCGAGACCAGGTCGTTGAGACATCACCTCCTAAAGGCGTTACAAGACCAAGACCAGTGACAACAACACGACGCATAATAAAAAGTCCTCGCGCGAAGAGTTAAGCAGCTTTTTGAGCTTGTATATACTCAACAGCAGCTTCAACTGTAAGAATTGTATTGGCAGCTTCGTCAGGAATTTCTATATCAAATTCTGTCTCAAACTCCATCACCAGCTCAACTGTATCCAGGCTGTCTGCCCCTAAATCGTCAATGAAATTGGCTTCCATTGTTACTTTTGATTCTTCTACACCCAGTTGGTCTACAACAATTTTCTTAACGCGCTCGAAGATGTCGCTCATGAAAAAATCCTATTCTTTTTTTACATTTTATCAAAACAAAAACGGGGACCATCCCCAAGGGTACAACCCTAAGATTTGATGTTTATACGAATCTTAGCTCAGAGTGACCCATATGAAAAGAGGGAAACCCTCAAATCATTGCCATTCCTCCATTTACATGGAGTGTTTGGCCTGTAATATAGCGTGATTCCTGACTTGAAAGAAACACAGCTGCCGCCGCAATATCTTCCGGGGTTCCCATTTCACCCATTGGAATGTTGGCGAGGATACTGTTTTTTTGCTCGTCAGTCAAAGAATCTGTCATTTCGGAAGAAATAAACCCCGGTGCAATACAGTTGACTGTAATATTACGTGAGGCAATTTCCTGAGCAATGGATTTACTCATACCAATAAGGCCTGCCTTTGAGGCACAATAATTGGCTTGTCCAGGATTGCCTGTAACCCCCACCACAGAGGAAACATTAATGATACGACCCCAGCGGCGCTTCATCATACCACGCATAACAGCACGCATAAGATAAAAAGGAGCCGTCAGATTAACATCGATGACTTCCTCAAAATCTTCATCTTTCATTCGCAAAATCAGGTTGTCACGAGTCAATCCTGCATTGTTAATGAGAATATCAACCTGGCCCAACGCCTTTTCTGCGTGTCCAATCAGCTCTTTTACATCGTCAGGATTATTGAGTTTACAGGCAACAACAGGGGCTCCATTCAGACTTTTGGATACTTTTTCAAGAGCGTCCAGCCGTGTCCCGGATAAAGCTACCTCTGCGCCCGCATTGTATAGTGCTGTAGCAATGGCTTGACCAAGGCCGCCAGAAGCTCCGGTCACAAGGGCTTTCTTTCCTGATAAATTCAACATTTCCAAGATTTTCCTTTTCTAAGCATTCTTGTTATAAGGTCCACTTGTTGCTTTTTTACGCGGAGGAAGAGTTAAAAGCAACTCGCAAAAACAGTCTTTTTTAACTGACGTGGCGTTCTCCGAATTCATGTAACTGACTGATATAATCTTCAATATCATGAGGTGTATTAAGAGCAAGCCCTTTTACCTCTTTCGTAATGCGCTTTGTTAATCCCGTCAAGACTTTGCCTGAACCAATCTCAACGGTACGCATTGCTCCCCTGGAGGCCATGGTCAAAACACTTTCTCGCCAACGGACTCTGTCAGAAACCTGCTTGATGAGGCAGTCTTTAATATCTTCTTGAGAAACTTCTTCAGCCAGAATATTTGCAATGAGGGGCACAATGGGCTTTTCAAAAGTGACAGTGTTTAAAGCCTCAGCCATTTTTTCAGCAGCTGGAGCCATAAGAGAACAGTGAAAGGGAGCACTGACAGGCAAGAGAACCGCTTTTTTTACACCTTGTGTTGGGGCAAGATTACAAGCCCGTTGAATGGCGTTCTTATGGCCACTAATGACAACCTGTCCTGGCGCATTATCATTGGCAATCTCACAGACGTCATCTCGTGCAGCTTCTTTTGCAATTATTTCTGCTTTATCGCAGTCGATACCCAACAGAGCAGCCATGGCACCTTGACCAACAGGAACAGCCTGTTGCATGGCTTGACCACGGAAACTGAGCAGACGAGCAGCATCAGGCAAAGAAAGAGCACCGCTGGCGACTAATGCAGAATATTCCCCCAGTGAATGCCCTGCGACACATTTCACATGGGATGAAAAATCAAGAGAAGCTTCCTTTTCAAGAACGCGAAGGAGAGCAATGCTGACAGCCATCAAAGCTGGCTGAGTGTTCTCGGTTAGAGATAGAGTTTCAAGGTCTCCTTCAAAAATGATTTCAGTGAGGTTCTGCTTTAGAGTCTCGTCAACTTCCTGAAAAACTTCACGAGCTACGGGGAAAGCGTCATGAATTTCGCGGCCCATACCGATTGCTTGTGACCCTTGTCCGGGGAAGATAAAAGCGTCCATCATTTAACCTCTTTAAAAAGTGAGTTCTAAGTCATACCTGATCCAGAAAATCTGTCAAGGCCAGAAGGTTTTTTTACAAGAAAGTAGTCGATATCAGGTTTTTTGCGTCATCCAGAGCGAAAGATCCTCGAACTCGGGGATCGAGTAAGGTCTCCTTATAAAAGTATAAAAAACTTACTGTTTCAGGTGTTTTTGACTGTATAAAATTTTGAAAAGACTAAAACTGTTTTCATCCTTTTATATTTACGCTATGAAAAAGAAGTTTTCAGTAAAATAAAAGGAAAACAATGCTTTTAAAAAAAATATTTTCCAGGTCAAGCCTTCTCGTGGTTGTTGTGGCAGGGGTGACCGGTTGTAAAACACTTGATCGCCAGGTTGAATCAACTCATGATGATTGTCTCGGTTTCGGTTTTCAACCTGGTACAGACTCTTTTAAACGGTGTGTAGCACGACGTCTGAACCCGGAGAATTCTCTTGAGACAGAGCGTCAGGCCATCGAGAGAGAACGTGAGAAACTGGCTTATAAAAAAGAAAAGCTCCGTCATAAAAAGGCTGTCTTTGAACGTCAGAAAAAAGCTTCTTCTCATTCAGCACCTTCTACAGTCGTTGTGGTACCACCGTCAATGGAGCCTTCTGTACAGTCGTCACCGCCTTCCCGTAATGAGTGGCAAAAACCCCATGATCAATGGGCTCGCCAAAAACAAAAGCAAGTTCAGGTTCTTGATATGAGTGATGTTGAAAAGGAAGTTGAACGTCGCCGCATTGAACAAGAAATGCTCCAGGACTAGAAAGTTTTGGGGGATGAGACTTTATTCTTTCTTGATCTGGGGATTTCTTTTGGGAAAGACTGCTCTTTTTGCAGACCAATCTCCTGCCTTAAGTCTCTCTCTTGCGGGGCATCATTTTTTTCTGGAGGTTGCCCGTACTCCCGAGGCTCTTCGTAGAGGTCTGATGAATCGGAAAACTCTTCCCTTACAGACAGGAATGCTGTTTCTTTTTCCAAATCCGGATCGGTATTGCTTTTGGATGAAAAATACGCTGGTTCCCCTGGATCTTCTTTTTCTGGATTCCGGGGGAAGCCTTTCAGGAATGATCTCGGGGATGCAACCTCACTCTTTAAAACCCCGCTGTGCCTCTAACCCTGTTAATATGGCAATCGAAGTACCGTCTGGTACCATCAAAAAATTTGGTCTACAGTTAGGTATGAAAGTTACAGGGCTGGAAGCCCTTTACAAGGAAAAAGAATATGTCCCTTAAAGAGACTATCGAAAATGCCTGGGAAAAGCGTCAGGATTTAACGAGTCATGATACGGGTGAAATACCCGAAGCTGTGCGATCTGTTCTTAGGGGTTTAGATGACGGTCAGTTACGTGTTGCAGAGCCACACGAAGGCAAATGGATAACACATGACTGGATTAAAAAAGCGCTGCTTTTATCGTTTCGTTTGCAGGCAAATGTTCTTTTTACGTACCCGTCTGCAGGATATGATAAGGTCCCAAGCAAATTTGAACACTGGGTCGAGAAAGATTTTGAGGCTGCGCAAGTGCGTATCGTCCCTGGTGCGCATGTTCGATATGGAACCTATCTTGCTCCAAAATGTGTTGTGATGCCTGGTTTTGTGAACATCGGTGCCTACCTTGGTGAGGAAACAATGGTAGATATCGGCACGCAAGTTGGTTCCTGTGCTCAGGTAGGGGCTCGATGTCATTTATCTGCAGGAGTAGTTATTGGAGGTGTTATTGAACCCTTGCAGGCGAATCCTGTTATTATTGAAGATAATTGTTTCCTGGGGGCCCAATCTGTTCTTGTTGAAGGAATCCATGTTGGACAGGGAGCTGTTATCGGTATGGGGGTCCAGATAGGTGGGTCAACGCCTATTTTAAATCGTCAAACGGGAGATATTTCTTATGGAAGTATTCCCCCCTATTCAGTTGTTGTTTCTGGTTCTTTGGCAACAAAAAAAGAGGGCCTATCGATGCCTTGCGCTGTCATTGTTAAGCAAGTTGACGCGCGGACACGCTTAAAAACTGCTATTAACGAGCTTTTGCGACCTTAATCTCTTGTGAGTTTTTCTTAAATATTAATTCCGTTAGTAATTATTAAAATAATATTAAATTCTTCCGATTTGTTTACTTAATATTAGCTAATATAGTCTATTATTATGAGTAGTTAGTTTTGTTCGAGTCGGAGGGTCTGTGAATTTGCGATTTAAAAAAGCATTGAAGTCCCTGAAAAGTGAAAAAGGAGCCTCGGCAATTGAGTTTGCTTTTTTGGCACCAATTTTCTTAATGATGATTGTTGCCATGATGGAACTTGGCATCATGATGGTTATCCAGAATTCTCTGGATGCAGCGGCTCGAGAGGCAAGCCGGCTTGGAATTACAGGATCCGGGACACTTAATGCTGCTGAACGGGAAGAGGCAATTCGGGATCGTGTTATTGAAGTTGTTCAAAACCTAAGTGGGGGCATTGCCAAGCCAGAAAATATTGTGATTAGTATTTCAGCTTATGATGAACTCGAAAACCTGGCTCAACCTGAGCCTTTTGAAGATGGTAATGATAATGATTTATATGACGTGGGAGAAGTTTATACAGATGTAAATGGCAATGGCTCTTATGATGAGGATCAAGGTCTTTCAGATTCATTTGGTTTAAGTGGTCAGGCTGTTGATTATCGCATCACCTATAATTGGGACTCTATTGTCTCTTTGATGGGGATTGCGGAAACAGTAACACTTGAAGGCCGTGTGGCTGTTATGAATGAGGAGTTTTAGGACAGATGAAGTATTTTACAAAAGATGAGCTCAAACAGGAAAGAGGGTCCGTCACCGTAGAATTTGCTCTCGTGCTGCCTCTTTTTATGATGGTGATGGGTGGAATCTATGATCTTGCCAGCTTTGGAATGTTAAGTAGCAAGGTAACACGTATCGCGGGTGTGATTGGAGACACCGTTTCCAGGGATGATTTAACGCGCACTAAACTCAGGGCTATTATGGGAACAGCTGATAAAATGGCACGACCCTATGATTTTGTTAAAGGAAGTGGAGACGTTATTGTCACACAAGTTACGAATGATGGAGAGACAACAAATCCGGCTAATATGGTGATTTCCTGGCAAGAGTCTTTATCAGGCAGTACAAGTGACTATGGTATGGCAGGTGGGGCACCAGAAAATTTGCCTGGAGATATAACAGTGATAGAAGATCAATCCATGATTTTGACTGAAGTCAGCTATGTCTATAAACCAGTTTTCATCGACTCTATTTTTGGGACAAAGACAATCCGCGAAACCAGTGTTTTTGCCCCCAGAAGTTCAAAAATGGATAGATTAGTGGGAGAATAAGTCGCTAACTTTGTTGATTCCATTCAATTAGGCTAGCAAAAAGAAAAACGGAGAGGATAAACAAATGGAGGTAAAAAATAAATTCAGAAGGTGGCTTGATCAAGTCATGACGTTTGCTCTCTCTTTGACAAAAGATTTTTATCATGATGAAAAGGGAGGCATTGCCGTTATTGCAGGGGTAACTCTTATCCCGTTGTTAACTTTTTCAAGCGTTGGGATTGAGCTAACTCGTGTATCCCATGCGCAAACAAAGGTTGCTTATGCGGCTGATGCTGCAGCTCTTGCAGCGGCACGTTATAAAACAGAAGATGCCGAAGAAAATGCCCTGAAGTTTTTTAATGCCAATTTTGACAGGGATCGCTTTAATGTGACGCTCGAAACAAATCTCGAGATTAGCGAAGATAAAAAGAATTTTATTCTTCGTGTGAATGGCGATATTGCGACTTATTTTTCAGAAGTATTAGGTATTAGCAGTGTGCCTTTTGAAATTTCATCAGTGATTGAAAGGCAGCTTGGGGGAGTTGAAGTTGCTCTTGTCCTGGATAATAGTGGATCAATGAGTGGATCCAAAATGACCTCTCTAAAAAATGCCTCTAATGCATTGATTACAAAGCTTTTTGAAGGATCAGACGATCTTGATAGTATTGCCTTGTCAATCGTGCCTTATTCATCAAGTGTTGCCGTTGATCCCACAGTGAGTGAATACCAAAGCTGGATGAGGGATGTCTGGCCTTTTAATGGTAATAATAGAAAATGGGCGGGGTGCCTTGAAGTTCGACAAGTCCAGTCCCTAAGGAGGAATGATTCGCCGCCTTCTGCTTCAGATGATACAAAGTTTTTTCACTATAATTATCGTAAGGGTTTGCTTTTTGGAGGTGGATTTCTAAGTCCAAATCGCTATTGTCCTCTCAAAATGATGCCCCTTAGTAATAATGATGATGACCTAAAATCACATATCAATAACATGGTTGCAAGTGGTTCAACGGTAGGGCCCTTTGGTCTTGTTTGGGGGTGGCGCATGATTTCTCCAAGATGGCAAGGAAAATGGACGGGTGTTGAAGCAAAAGACTACGAAGCCCCTGATAATCGTAAAGCAATTGTCATGATGACAGATGGTGAAAATAGTGCCGATACTAATTATACGGCTTATTATTCTATTGTGGGGACAAACGGTATTTCAAAGTCGGTACTTGATAATGAAATGGCCCAGATTTGCAAAAAAATCAAGAAAAAGAATATTGAAATTTATACAGTAACATTCAAACTCAATAGCGACAGTACTAAAAAGTTATACCGTAATTGTGCAACAAGACCTGCAAATTACTTTGATGCAGAAACAGATGCAGATCTTGAAGGGATGTTCACAAAAATTGCAGAAAGTATCAAGGTTATTCGTATTAAATCCTAAAGAGACTCGCTATCTTTTCTAGTGGGTTGTATTGTGGAATTGAATGTAATTTTAGTGGAATAAAACTGTGATAGTTCTGGATGGTCTTGAAGAGGTTTTTGATACCTATGAGACTTTTATTATTGATCTCTGGGGAGTTGTTCATGATGGGGTTGATCTTTTTCCAGGCGTTTTGAAAACATTGAAAAAACTCAAAGATCTTAAAAGAACAGTCCTTTTGCTTTCAAATTCTCCACGACGAAAAGAGCCTTTAATGAAACAACTAAAAGGGTTGGGCCTTCCATCGTCCCTTTATACTGATCTTTACTCATCCGGAGAGGATGCGTATCAGACACTTAGGAAGCAGGGCAGGGGTAAAGTTTGTTTTCCTGTCCCATCTTCTGGATTTTCAGATCTTCTAAAAGATAGTGGTGCGCAAGTGACGGATGATCTTGAAAAGGCTGACTGTCTTTTTAATACAGGTCTTGGATCGTTGCATCTTTCCCGGTTCGAAACTCTTTTACAAAAATCGTATCAATTAAAGCTCCCCATGATTTGTGTGAATCCCGATATTTCAGTTGTTTCAGGAGGTAAAGTTATCTTTTGTGCGGGGGCCCTGGCAGAAAGATATGAGCAACTTGGCGGGATTGTCAGCTATCATGGGAAACCCTACAAAGATATTTATCAGCATCTATGGAAAACATATAATTGCTTTGATAAAGAACGCGCCCTTGCATTGGGTGATGCTTTGACAACTGATATTCTTGGGGCTAACCGTTTTGGTGTTTCTTCTGTTTTAGTCCTCAGCGGACTTGAAGGAAGGGCGCTTGGTCTTTCACCGGGGGGCTTTGTTGATAAAGAACGGCTATATCGGCATTGTCAAAATAAGGGAGTGATGCCCACTTATTTGTTGCACGAGATGGTGTGGTAAATGAAAAGGGTTCTCTATTCTGGAAAATCTTTTTTATTGTCTCATTACCCAGAAGAGGCCAGAGGGTATATGTTGCTTGGTCTGAATGACGAAGGAGGTGCTCCTTCTGAATAATGAACGGGGTGTATTTCCTGAAGGACGGCGCTAAACCGTCATCGTAAGAAGATGATTTTATTGTTTTGTCATCGTGAGGAGACCATAGGTCGACGTGACGATCCAGGACTTGAAGGGCAAGAGCCATGGAGAAAAGTATTCTGGATTCTTCCCTCGCTGCACTCGGTCTGAATGACGGTGGGGTATTGCTAGGTCTGAATGACGAGTGGAGGACTCTTTGTGAATGATGGAGTTGGGAGGTGACGCTTCTGAACGATGGGCGGGGGTGTGCTCCTTCTGAATAATGAACGGGGTGTATTTCCTGAAGGATGGCGCTAAACCGTCATCGTAAGAAGATGATTTTATTGCTGCGTCATCGTGAGGAGACCAGAGGTCGACGTGACGATCCAGGACTTGAAGGGCAAGAGCCATCGAGAAAAGTATTCTGGATTCTTCCCTCGCTTCACTCGGTCTGAATGACGGTGGGGTGTGTCGCTTAGTCTGAATGACGAAGGAGGTGCTCCTTCTGAACAATACTTCTACGAGTCTATTTCTCTGGCTTTGATTTGTTTTTTTTATTTCTTACTTTTTCTGAAATAATAAAATCAAGAACAGACCCTAAGAATTGATTTCTTTTTTCCTCAAATTTTTCTCGCGGAATAAAGGTTCTCTTGCCATCTTTGCCTTCAACCATAAAGCTTCCTGCTTGATAAAAGTGATCATCAAACGCCACTTTATGAGCAAGGTCTTCCATCTCGGCATTTTTGAGGTCAGCTTTTACTTTTTTTAATTCGTTAACGATTTTGAATGGAAAAGTTTTCGAATGTTTTAAGTGTCCAAAATAGGATACTTTTCCGGGTTTGACTTCAAAAACCCCTAGAGTAAATAAATATTTCTTTTTTACGCCTTTTGAGAATACCTTAAGGCCCGGTGAAGGATACCAGCGTATTAGATAGCCAATTCTCCTAAGATTGATGCTATCTATATAATAAATACCCGGATCTAGCATCATGACGTAAGGAGAGTAATTATGATTATTATAGACTCCTGGCAACAGAGAGTTAGAGCCATCGATATGATATGTTTGATCACTACCAAGTTTTTTAATAGTATAGTTTAGGGCAATATCTGTTGATCCCATAGTTTCAGGAGCATGTTCTGTCATTAATAAAATGGCAATCCCTTTTTCTTCTTTGTAAAACTTTTTTGCATCATAAGTATCGGGGGATACAGTTGTAAGGCATCCTGAAAGTAAGGCGCACATAACGAAAACTATATTTGATTTAAAGACTTTTATAAAAGAGCCTAGTCTTTCTTCTAACATTTTGTAATTTTCTGTTCCTTTTTGGGGTTCGTAATAAAAACATAAGTTTTCTATTATGTCCACAAATATTAAATGACTTTCTTTTACGTATAGAAATATGTTTTGGGTAATAGAGATAAAAAGCCGAAAGAATGGCTCCCCGGGCCGGACTCGAACCAGCGACAGGGTGATTAACAGTCACCTGCTCTACCAACTGAGCTACCGGGGAACACGACTAGTACATAGTCCTTTTTATAAAGTTTTGTCTTTAAAAAGGCAATTCTTTTTAGAATTAATCTTGATTTCGACTTAACTTAAAGCCTGTATATCAGACTCTTAATGCCTTGGCTAGTGAAAAAAAATATTTGGAGGCCGGGACCGGAATCGAACCGACGTACAAGGATTTGCAGTCCTCTGCATAACCACTCTGCCACCCGGCCTTCTACCAAAGGCTTGCAAAATGTATCGCTCTATTGAGATTAGGTCAACCCCCTGATTTTTCTAAAAGACAGCTTATTTCGTCCTTTGATGTTTTTTGATAAAAGTTTCAATGACGGGGGCAATTTCATCACGCCATCGTCGTCCATTAAAAACGCCATAATGCCCAACACTTTTTTGAAGGTGATGATGGCGCTTGTTTTGGGGTAGGCTTTTACAAATTTCATGAGCAGCTTTTGTTTGTCCAACTCCTGAAATGTCATCGCGGGCGCCTTCAATAGTGAGGAGAGCGGTTTTTTCAATAGCGCCCGGGGTAATGAGGTCCCCTCTCCAGGTCATCTTTCCTTTGGGCAGTGCATGAGTTTGAAAAGCAACACGAACAGAATCCAGGAAATACAAAGCAGGTAAATCGAGAACTGCTCTATATTCATCATAGAATTTGCGATGCGCATCTGCGCTATCTTCGTCTCCCCGGGTTAAATGAGAGAATAGCTTTTTGTGAGACCCAAGATGCGTTTTCAGGTTGAGGCTCATAAACCCCTGAAGCATAAGGAAACCAGGGCAGACACGTCGACCTGCTCCTGGATAATAGTGAGGGACATTGGCAATCACAGATTTGTCGAACCATTCAAGGGGCTTGTTTTTTGCAATTGTATTAACTTTTGTGGGATTAATGCGTGTATCAATTGGTCCCCCCATCAATGTCATCGAAGCAGGCTGGAGAGGGGAGTTGTCCTGCGCGAGGAGAGACACAGTTGCAAGAACAGGGACTGCGGGTTGGCAAACCCCTAAAATATGAGTATCTGGCCCCAGGAGTTTTAGGAACTCAAGAAGATAGTCAATATAGGTATCCAGGGTAAAAACACCGCAAGAAAGAGGAACTGTTCGTGCATTACTCCAGTCCGTAATATAGACATCATGACAGGATAAAAGGCGTCTCACTGTATCTCGTAGTAACGTTGCATAGTGGCCAGAATAAGGAGCGACAATAAGAAGTTTAGGTTGCTTCAGCGAAACACAACGTTTTGTAAAAGAAGTCTTTTTACGAGCATCTGACTTTCTGAAATGAAGCAGGCGACAAAAAGGTTTTTGAAGCAGAGTCTCTTCTTCAATATCATAGATACACCCTGATTCTGTTTGGACAGACTGGATATCAAAAGAGGGTTTTCCATAACGATTTGTTAAGCGTTCTAAAAACTCTAACCCTGCTCCATAGCGGCGGCCTGTCATTGAGTATGAAGAAGGTAATAGCGGGTTTTGTGATAAAAGGCGCCAAAATTGGCTACTTTTATTAAGGGGGCGGACGGTAAAATCCTGAAAATCCTTCATGTAGTATAATGATGTCATTTCGGCATTATAAAAAAAATCCCCCTGACGACGGAGCCCCCAGGGACTTTGAAAGGCTGTACGTCGATCAATTTGAGTCTGCATGCGAATCCTCTTTAATCTATGGCCTCCAAAATGTTATTCAATGTTTTTGGCCCTTGATATGAAAACTATGAGGGCACGTTTTGCCAGTATCGCCATAAAAAACTTAAAAAAGTGTCAAAAGGCCTTTTAAAAGGGTTTCAGGTGGTGTTGCATGACTGAATGAGGTCACATAACGCCCATGATGATCCATGACATAAATAATAGAGGAATGATCAAGAAGATAGTCAGGGCTTTCGTCTTTGGCATCAACTTTGGCGGCATAAACATGATATGCTTTTTTGGCATCGGTGATGGCTTCTTCTGATCCTGTTAAGGCAATAAGGCTGGGGTGAAAATGTTGTACATATTTAGCCAGTTCCTGGACTGTATCTCGTTTTGGATCAACAGTTATAAAAATAGGCTGAAACTTCTTGGCATTATTTCCAAGTGCTTCGAGGGCTTCTGTTATGTTATAAAGAGCTGTTGGGCAAATATCCGGGCAAAAGCTGTATCCAAAATAAACAAGCATATAGCGACCCCGAAAGTCACGGTTCGAGCGTTGAATGCCTTTATGATCTGTTAAGACGAAGCGCCCCCCGATCAAGGGCTTTTCCTTTTTTTTCCTAATATGAACTTTGGCCACTGTGTCAGGAGTAGAAGAGGAAGGTATGTTAGAAAGAGACGAAGAGTTGTTTTGAGGTGTTTTGTGTTTTTGAAGAAAGGGTTTTCCAGTTGTCGGAGGTGAAGTCTTGTTATTACTAAAAATAAATGACTGGGTCAAAAAAACACCTGCCGCAAGAATAACACCTGCCAAAACAATTTTTAGAAAAGTACTGGGACTCACAACAGATACCCTCACAAAACAATTCCAAGTGTGTCACAGCCTTCCCGCCAAGTCAAAACCCTTTTCAAGAATTATGGTTTCTTTTTAGAGCTTTCCTTTGATTTTGTGGACGATTTTGTCTTTGTAACAGCAAGAGATTTTTTTAAAGTTGCCAGTTCTTTTTGTTGCGTTTCTACAAGATGTAAAAGGCGGTCCACTTTTTGTTCTAAAAGTCCGGGGCCTTCTGCTTCACGCTCTGCTCGGGACATGGCACTTAGAATTGCTCCCAATAACAGATTAACGATAAAATACCCCATCAAAATCGTGAAGATGACAAAGAAACCCCATACATGAGCCACGTCAGGCAGTGTACTGCTATAAGTCAACCATTCTCCTGTAACCATGACAATAAATAAGTAGTACATGGCAGATCCCAGATCGCCAAATTTATCAGGAAAATGTTCTCCCAAAAGTCCCACCCCAATAATACTAAATACGTAATAAAAAACGCCTGATAAAAGAATTACATTAAGAAGACCAGGCAGAGAATGTGCCAGGCCATCCATAATATGTTTTGTTTTCGGGACAATTTCCAAAAGCCTCATAGAGTGAAGAACACGGAGAACACGGAGGGTATGAAGGCCATAGGAAGACGGAATAATTGAAATAAACGTGACAATCAAATCAAAAACATTCCAGTAATTTTTGAAAAATTTACCACGTGTGACCATCATACGGGCGACCAGCTCGATAATAAAGATCGTCAGAATAATCATATCCCCAATTTCAAGAAGTTCTTCAAAACGCTCCTTGACGCTTGGGATCGCTTCTGCACCAAAAATAAGGGCATTGAGACCAACGAGTATCGAAATGAAAAGATGCGCTTTTTTCGTCTCAAAAAAGTGATCCACCTTTTCGGCGACATCCTCACTATAAATAAAAAGATGGCGTAACATATCCCGATATTCCTGTTTTTTTATTTCATATAACATTCTACAGAATTTTTATTATTTTTGGGTTAATAAGAGCATCCTTTTTCTGAATTTATGAGGCATCAAAGTGAGGAAGAAAACTTTTAACTCACTTTCTTTATAGATATTGTAATGTTTGGCAAAAAGTTTCATACTGCGGTCATGAAAAAATATACCCTTCATTCCTTTTTTGAAGAGACTTCTGATACGTCGCGGCGACCTTGTCGACACGAAGATTGTGATCAGGAGGGACTTTATCCTGCCCCGCGTAGCCGAAAAAAAATACGGGATTACTACTGGTTCTGTTTAGAACATGTGCGGGCTTATAACAAAAAGTGGAATTACTATGCGGGTATGAATCCGGCAGCCGTTGAACAAAGTCGCCGGGAGGATGTCACCTGGGAACGGCCCACCTGGTCTTTTGCAACCCGCGACGGGAAAGCCTTTTTTGAAGATAAACTCAGGGACCCTCTAGGCTTTATGAACGGGAACGGAGGAACAGCTCAATATGCTCCGAAATCTCCCCAGGAAGCTCTGTTAAACCCGGAAGAAGTTCAAGCCATGACTTTGATGAAGCTCACGTATCCTTTTTCAGAAGATCAGCTTAAGATCCGCTATAAGAAGTTGGCTAAACAGTATCACCCTGATCTGAATCAAGGGTCAAAAAAAGCCGAGGAACGTTTTAAGAAAGTGAATCTGGCCTATGCTACTCTTAGAAAAAGCCTGGAAGATTTGTCCTAGTTGACTGTCTTATAATGTTGCCTTGTTTCTTGAGGGAAGGCCCCCTTTTTCTTGATGGAATATCCAAAGTTCCTGCTGTTCATTTTGTTATTTGGAAGGGCAGCAAGTTTTAGGATAACTTATTACATAAATCTCGACCTGCTATCTACTCACCGTCGTATTTTTCTTATTGGGATAGAAGAGTTTTTCATCCCAAAAAAATATATTTTTTATAATTTTTTTGCTGATTTTTGACTTTTGTCAAAAACGGGGTTTTGTTCCTAGAAACTAGATGGTTAGGATGCAAAAAAATGTGTCAAAAATATCCTAATTGGCTATTTTATTCAAGGTAATCAGACTCTTATGCCTCTTTTCAATTTGGAAAAGAAACGTTATCCTTTGTCTCAGCGTTCTTAATAAAGGCGTTTTGAAAACAGAAATTATGGAGGCTTTCATGTCAAAATTATCTTCTCGACTTCTACTTGCATCATCCGCTCTTGTCCTTACTTTCTCGCTCTCAAGTTCTCTCAGGGCATCAGACCTTCTTGAAGAGGGAGAGAGCGGGACAACAACGGCTGTATCGACACAGGCACCTTCAAAATCCAGCGGCTGGTTTAGTAGCTGGTTTTCTAGTGGAGCTTCTACAGAGCAAGAAACGAAAGAACCTCCTGCTACAGGGGCAGTAGTGCAACAAACTGATGGAGATGACGATGCTGAAGAATCAGATTCTGAGGGGGAGACAGGTTCTGGTGCTGAAGGCCTTGTGGATGAAGAGGAAATGGCTGAAACTGCTGGGGCTGTTGACGAAGACGTGACACCAAAAATCGAGGATTCGGAAGCTTCTTCAGGTCAACAGAGCTCGGGAAGCTGGTGGCCTTTTAGTTGGGGAGCTTCCTCAAGTAACGATGGTGATGAAAAACCTGCTGCGACAGCTGTTAACGCCAGTGATACCGGGGATGTAAAGGATGATGAAGCTGTAGAAGAACATGGCGATGATATGAAAGCAGCGGATGTCCTTGAAGATGAAGATACTCCAGCAACAGATCCATATGCAGGCCTTACAGAAAGGCAACGGCAACTCCTGGAAATGTATGATAATGGAGAAGGCGATATTTCGCAAAGTGTTATGATCACGGCTCAAAATGCCCGAGAAAACAAAATAGACTTTGAACATTCTTTTGATTCGGCGACTCTTCTTGGTACGAAGTCTCTTAAAAATGGAGAGGTTTCTGTGTATGCAGGAGGAAAATATACAGTCTTGCATAAAGGCAAGCTTAAAGAGTATTCCGGGGGTGAATTGTATGAACGAGGAAAAGCTTTTTCAAATGCAGCACAACTTGTTAAAATAATGGATGGTACGGCTGTTCTTTACGGACATTAATACTAAAGTTACTACTAGCTAAAAAGGGGAGTAGTTTTCTCCCCTTTTTTTACGCTTTGGTTCTTGATAAGAACTAGGATGCTCTTGCCAGAGATTCTGTGGCTTCTCCGTGTGGTATATGATGGATACAATCAAGAGCAGCCTTTGCATTACGGGAGAGCTGTTTTGTGGATTTAACAGCAGCATAAATTTTGTAATCAAGCGGTGGCAAGGCCAAATCCATGGGAACGAGGTCCGGGTAACTTTGACCTACATAATCCGGCAAAAATCCACAAGACATTCCGGATTGAGTGAACCTGGCGATAACATCCCAGCTGCTGGCTTCCATAAAAACTTTTATGGGCTCTTCAAAAGCAGCTTCGTATGCCCGTTTAAAAAGAATAACCTCACGTCGATTTTCGGTAAATATAGCGCGATCACTTTTAAGGTGGGTTGCATCTTTATGGCGAAAGAGACGGAAATGACCTTCGTGAAGTAAAAATGTTTCAAAAGGGATTAAATCTACATTATCAATCAAAATGGCGAGTTCTACTTCAGATTTCAAAAGGCGATCCCGTACCAGGTCAGGTGTGAACATACGCAATCGTGGTGTAAGCTTGGGAAACCTATCTTTCATAATTTTGAGCTTTGGAATCAGCAAAGAAAGGGCGACACTTCGAGGGCAGGCAATCTCGACGTCCCCTTGGGGCTGGCTATCATCAGAACAAAAGCTGTCATCTACATCCCGTAATTGCCTGAGAACCGGTTTTAACATCTCAACGAGAAGCTGGCCTTCTGATGATAGAATAAATTTATTTCGATGGTGGCGCAGTAATTTTTTCCCTGTGACACGTTCAAGGTTTGAAATAGCCTGACTGACTGCTGATTGGCTGACATTATTACGATGGGCGGCTTTCGTAACACTTGTCAGTTCTGAGGCGTCCATAAAGTATTTAAGATGTGCGAGATTAAGCCGACTTAACATTTTGAAGCTTCCTTCTTGATGCCGTTGTCAGAAAAAGAACTTCCAACGTTTTTGATATTTTTAAAGACAGTATTATTGAGACTTGTTTTTTTGCGTAATAAAATAAATCGGCTTTCTGTTATTAAAGAAAGTAAAGACAAAATGGGTCGGGGATGATTTGCCTTAAAGTCAACTTTCTGGAAGAAAATAAAAAAGCGTGACAAAGAAAGGCTGAGTACGAAAAAACCCGTAGAATGCAAGAGAGGCATTTTAATAAAGTTAAAAATTCTATATCTCTTACCTGTCATTGTTTCCCCTGATTGTCATTTTTATACCGTTAAACTTTTCTCTTGAACAAGATTTATTAAACACTCTCTTTTAATATCAGACAAGAAAGAATATCTGAAATATGAAAAATAAAGTGGTTTTTTTGTCTTTGAGGGAACTTTGTATAAACAGGCCTTATACTTATTGGTTATACTGGAAGGAAAATTGAATATTTAGAGGGTGTATCATATAAACTCTTTCTTGCAGGGTATTATTTTGCCAAATAGGGCTTTAAATAGGTCCCGGTGTAACTCCTGGAAACTTTAGAAATATCTTGCGGTGTTCCTGTTGCAATAATTTCGCCTCCTCCATCACCACCTTCAGGGCCCAGGTCAATAATCCAGTCAGATGTTTTAATAACCTCGAGATTATGCTCAATCACAACAATTGTGTTGCCCTGGTCTACCAAAGAGTGCAGGACTTCAAGCAGTTTTCTGACATCATCAAAATGGAGCCCCGTAGTGGGCTCATCCAGTATATAAAGGGTTTTGCCTGTTGCGCGTCGTGATAGTTCTTTTGATAATTTGACGCGTTGGGCTTCTCCCCCGGAAAGCGTTGTCGCGCGCTGACCTATGTGGATATAGCCAAGTCCCACTTCATCAAGAGTTTGAAGTTTGTTGCGAATCGAGGGTATCGCTTCAAAAAAAGCAAGGCCTTCAGCAACAGTCATATCCAGCACATCAGCGATAGATTTGTCACGATACTTGACTTCAAGGGTTTCCCGATTATAACGCTTGCCTTTGCAAATATCGCATTCTACATAGATATCAGGCAGGAAGTGCATTTCAATTTTGGTAACGCCATCACCCTGACAAGCTTCACAGCGGCCCCCCTTAACATTGAAAGAGAACCGCCCGGGCGCATACCCGCGAGCTTTGGCTTCCGGCAGGTTGGCATACCAGTCACGAATAGGGCCAAAGGCACCCGTGTATGTTGCGGGATTTGATCGGGGCGTGCGCCCAATTGGAGATTGATCGATATCAATGATTTTATCCAGATAGCCTGCGCCACAAATCTCCTTATAAGGACCCGGCTGATCTTTTGTTTTATTTAAAAGTTTGTTTAGGCCTTTATAGAGAGTTTCTATGACAAGAGATGATTTTCCACCTCCTGAAACCCCTGTAACAGAAATAAATTTGCCTAAAGGGAATTCGGCAGAAACATTTTTCAGGTTATTGGCCTGAGCTCCCGTAATTTTTATAGATTTGCCTTTATGGCCGGTACGTAATTTTTGGGGAACAGGAATATTTTTTTTGCCCGTTAAGTATTGACCTGTCAGGCTTTTAGGATCTTCACAAATGTGTTGAGGTGTTCCACTTGTAAGAATTTCGCCTCCCAGAGCACCGGCTCCCGGACCCATATCAATCACATGATCTGCGGCTTTAATGGTATCTTCATCATGTTCTACAACCAAAACACTGTTGCCAAGATCCCGAAGGCGAGTCAGGGTTGCCAGGAGACGATCATTATCTCGTTGATGAAGGCCAATAGAGGGTTCATCCAGAACATATAAAACACCGGTGAGGCCTGATCCAATTTGTGAGGCAAGGCGAATACGCTGGCTTTCACCGCCCGAAAGCGTGCCAGATGCTCTGGAAAGAGTAAGATATCCGAGCCCAACACTGGTTAGAAACCCAAGTCTTTCTTGAATTTCTTTTAAAATTCTTTCTGCAATGGCTTGTTGCTTTTCAGACAAGGCGGGTCTTAGCTGTTGAAACCAGTGTTCAGCTTCTGCAATTGAGAAATCTGTTATTTCGGAAATATTTTTATCGGAGATTTTAACACACAGGGCTTCTGGTTTCAGACGGGCACTTTGGCACGTATCACAGGGATGAGATGTTTGATATTTCGTTAGCTCTTCCCGACGACGGGGGCTGTCTGTTTCCTGATAGCGGCGTTCCAGATTTGGTAAAACGCCTTCAAAGGGTTTTTCCGAGCGTAACTTTCGACTGCCATCTTCTAATATCATAGGGATTTTTTCACGGCCGGAGCCATTTAAAATGACGTCTTTTGTTTTGGGTGATAAGTCTTGAAAAGCTTTATTGATATCATCACCACAAAAGGCGACAACGTTTTCAAGGACTTGGATATAGTAAAAGAAAAAGCTTCCTGACCAGGGAGCAATAGCACCCTCCCTGAGAGACTTTGTCGGGTCACAGACAACAAGATCTTCAGAAAAAGAGGTTTTGAATCCAAGACCATCGCAGGCGGGGCAGGCTCCAAAAGGACTGTTAAAGGAAAAAAGTCGAGGTTCAATTTCCTCGAGCGTGAATCCGGAAACAGGACAGGCAAACTTGGATGAAAATGTTGTGATCTCACCTGTATCAGCCTGTTCTGCAAGAACAAGTCCCTCTGTTAGGTGAAGAGCTGTTTCAAAGCTTTCAGCCAGGCGTTGAGCCATACCTTCTTTGATCACAATGCGGTCGACAACGACTTCAATCGTATGTTTTAACTTTTTATCAAGAGAGGGAGTCTCATCAATATTATAAAGGGTTCCATTAATTTTTAGACGCTGGAAACCTTGCTTTTTTAAATCAGAGATTTCTTTACGATATTCCCCTTTGCGTCCCCGAACAATGGGGGCCAGCAAGTAATAGCGTGTCCCTTCGGGAGAAGTCATAAGCCGGTCCACCATCTGAGATACCGTTTGACTTTCAATAGGTAATCCTGTGGTGGGGGAATGAGGAATACCCACACGGGCAAAAAGCAGTCGCAGATAATCGTATATTTCCGTGACGGTCCCAACCGTTGATCGGGGATTTTTCGAGGTTGTCTTTTGCTCGATGGAAATTGCAGGAGATAAACCTTCAATGGCATCAACATCCGGTTTTTGCATCAGTTCCAGAAACTGGCGCGCGTAGGCGGAAAGACTTTCGACATAGCGCCGCTGACCCTCGGCATAAATCGTATCAAAGGCCAGAGAAGACTTTCCGGAACCACTTAGGCCCGTAATAACAGTTAGGCTATTGCGGGGAATATCAACAGTGATATTTTTCAGGTTATGTTCGCGTGCTCCCTGAACGGAAATGTATTTTGGATCCATATTTGAGCCTTTAATGTATCAATATTGATGTATGTATTATCATAAAATTCACAGAGGCAGTATGCCACTTGTTGTAGAGAAAGTGAATTGCTTGTGTGAACTCTATTCAATCAAAGCTTCCCTCCTGTCATTCACAAGGAGTACATCCCACTCTCC